>NZ_CAMPPT010000002.1:0-646389 GCF_946902305.1 Clostridium sp. Marseille-Q5894
AAATGGGATCAGGAGGTAGAGACAGCAATAGATCAAATCAAAGAGAAGAAATATTATTTTGGATTAGAAAAGTATTTAGATAATTTACTGTTGATTGGGATCAGTTATAATAAAGAGACAAAGAAGCACAGTTGTAAAATTGAAAAATATAGACAGTGATCAAAGGAGGTGACAGGATGGGAATATATTTAAATCCAGCTAATAATGGATATTCAGAAACAAAAAACGGCAAAGTCTTTGTTGATAAGTCTTTGTTGATAGATTACACAAATCAGGTTATAAAAACACCACAAAAAAATATCTGTGTTTCAAGACCAAGAAGGTTTGGAAAGAGCACCGATGCTAATATGTTAGTGGCTTATTATTCTAAAGGCTGTGATTCATTGGATATATTCAACGGTTTAAAAATAAGTCAAACAGAATTATATCAAAAGCATTTGAATAAACATAATGTGATTCATCTCGATATTCAAAAGTTTTTAAGTGTTAATGATTCTATTCAGGAAATGATCAAAGATATAAATGAATCAATTTTATTTGAACTAATTGAAGAATATGGAGATATTAAATTTATAAGAAAAGATGTCTTATCAAGGGTATTATCACAAATATTTGCTTACACTAATGAAAGTTTTATTTTTATCATTGATGAATGGGACTGTATCTTTAGAGAATATAAAGAGGATAAAGAAGCCCAGGAAAAATATCTGGATTATTTAAGACTGTTATTCAAAGAACAGCCATATGTCGAACTGGTATATATGACGGGAATCCTGCCAATCAAGAAATATGGAACCCATAGCGCCTTAAATATGTTTAAAGAAATTTCGATGGTCAACCCAACCCCACTGGAAGAATTCATGGGCTTTACAGAAAAAGAAGTGGAAAATCTATGCTGCCAGTATAAAATGGAATATGAAAAAATGAAAGAATGGTATGATGGTTATCGAATGAGTCCAAGGATATCGATATATAATCATCGATCAGTAGTATATGCAATCATGGACAAAAAATATGAAAATTACTGGACAAGTACCGAAACATACGAAGCCTTGCAGGTATATATCGATATGAATTATGATGGCTTGAAAGATGAAGTAGTAAAACTTTTAGCAGGAGAGGATGTAAGGATCAATACTGATAAATTTCAAAATGATATGACGACGTTCAAATCAAAAGATGATGTTTTGACATTACTGATCCATTTAGGATATCTAGGATATAATAGAGAGAATCAAAAATGTTATATTCCCAATAAAGAAGTAACGAGTGCTTTTATTAATTCAATCGAAGATTCCAACTGGAAAGAGACGACAAGAGCCTTATTGAACAGTCAGGAATTATTAGAAGCAACATGGCAAAAAGATGAAGAAGCGGTAGCCAAGTATCTAGAAGAAGCCCATTTAGATACAGCGATATTAACATATAATAATGAAAATGCGCTGTCATATACGATATCGATAGCATATATGGCAGCAAGGAATCATTATACGATAATAAGAGAAATGCCTGGAGGAAAAGGGTATGCGGATATGGTCTTTATCCCCAAAGAGGATAAACCGGCGTTGATCGTTGAATTAAAATGGGATCAGGAGGTAGAGACAGCAATAGATCAAATCAAAGAGAAGAAATATTATTTTGGATTAGAAAAGTATTTAGATAATTTACTGTTGATTGGTATTACTTATGATAAAAATAGTAAAAAACATATATGTAAGATAGAAAAATATGTGTGTTGATCTGATCTTTCATGTATTTTATAGAGTTAAAATTTTATATATAAAATCAACTAAAAATAAAAGATAATAAATTTATTATTGGACAGCTTTATTTTGGTTGGTTTTTTTTATATTCAGTGATATAATTGTTGAGAAACTTTTGATACAAATTTGAGACGAAAAAGTGATTAATCTGTAGTATAATAATAATGTAAAGGAGTCTACCATGTATAGTTATTTAATTGGGACTGTTGTAGAAATAAATATAGATCATCTTGTTGTAGAGAATAATGGGATTGGTTATTTGATTTATGTAAGTAATCCTTATGAGTTTACTAAAGGTAAAGAAGTTAAAATATATTTATACCAGCATGTTAAAGAAGATGATTTGCTTTTATTTGGTTTTAAAACTAGTGAAGAAAAAGAAATGTTTTTAAAATTGATTCTTGTTAAAGGAATTGGTTGTAAAACGGCAATTGGGATTCTAGCTACTGGTGATGTTACAAGTATTATTAGTGCAATTGAAACTGGTAATGTTGCTTATTTAAAGAAGATACCAGGGATCGGACCAAAAGCAGCGCAACAGATTATTTTAGATTTGCAAGGTAAATTTAAAAATACGACGACAACAATTATTAATAATAATGATTTAGATGAAGCTGCTGAAGTATTAGTAGCGTTAGGTTATAAAAAAGCTGAAGTTGATAAAGCTTTAGCTGTATTATTAAATGAAAAATTAGACACGAATGGATATGTAAAAAGAGCACTTAGCTTATTGGTAAAATAAGGAGGAGCATATGGCAAGAAATGAGATTCTTGATGTCAATATATGTGAGGATGAAGAAAGTAGTCTTAGACCTTCGTCTTTTGATGAATATGTTGGACAAACAAATCTAAAAGAAAATTTAAAAGTATTTGTAGGTGCCGCTAAATTGCGTGATGAGTCCCTTGATCATGTATTATTATATGGACCACCAGGTTTAGGGAAAACGACAATGTCGATGATCATTGCCAATGAAATGGGAACAAACATTAAAATTACGACGGGACCGAGTATTGAAAAAACTGGTGATCTAGTAGCTATTTTAACAGCACTTGAGCCGGGTGATGTTTTATTTATCGATGAAATTCATCGTTTGAATAAAGTGGTTGAAGAGATTCTCTATCCCGCCATGGAAGATTTTTGTGTCGATGTTGTAATTGGTAAGGAAGCTTCAACAAGATCAGTACGAATTGATTTACCACCTTTTACATTAGTAGGGGCAACAACTAGAGCTGGTGATTTATCTGCTCCGTTAAGAGACCGCTTTGGAATTGTCTCTAAATTAGAATATTATGATGAAGCTGATTTAAAAACGATTATTGATCGAACTAGTCGGGTTTATCAAATGCCAATGGATGATGATGCTAAAACCGCTTTAGCGATGCGTTCTAGGGGAACGCCGCGAATTGCAAATAGATTATTTAGACGAGTACGAGATTTTGCTCAATTTAATGGTGAAAGTGTGATTACTAAAGAAAGAACGATTGAAGCTCTTGATCGTTTAAAGGTTGATCAGTTAGGTTTAGATGATGTTGATCATAAATATTTATTAGGAATTATTCATCGTTTTAAAGGTGGACCAGTTGGTTTAGAATCGTTGGCAGCTTCAATTGGTGAAGAACCGCAAACGCTTGAAGATGTATATGAACCATATTTATTACAAATTGGTTTAATTAAAAGAACGCCAAGAGGGAGAGTTGCTACTCATGAAGCATATAAACATTTAAATATTGAAAAAGAAGACTAATTAACTAGTCTTTTTTATGTAAAATCATGAAGAATTTGACTTGACATTTATTTTAGGGACGATATTATAAATTATAGTAATGTGGGGATGGCAAAAAAATGAATAGAAAAATAATATTATGTTTACTTTGTATAATGGTTTTATGTATCGCTTTTTTAAAAAAGTCGGAACTAGCAGCTTTTACGCTTGAAAACGATTCTGATGTGATGAGTCTAGATGAAGCAGCAAAATTAATCAATGAACGTGTAAATTCAAAAACAGATAAGTCAAAAGCAGTAAATGAACCGTATGTATATCCTATAATTCCTGGAACCCCAGAATGGAAGCAATTGGATTCAAAGGATAAAATGATGATGGCTTGTCAGATTCCTTCTTCACTGGTTGACTCAATGTCGACGGAAGCTTTGATACGTTCATTTATAAATCATCCTTTATTGAGTACAAATGTTATTTCTTATGATGATTATAAACAGGGGTTTGATACTTTTATAGCTGATTTTGATGCTGCTAAAGAATTATTAAAAAGAAAAGATTTTGCAATTAATTTAGCGAAAATTTATTTAGATACACCAGTTTTGAGTGTAGAAGAGTATCAAGAACAGTCTGTTGAATCTAATATTATGATTGATTTTATCGTATTAGAAACTGTTTTAGCTCTTCCTCAGGTATTTGATTTGTTTGAAGAAGATGAAGCGCAGGCATTGATGATAATTGCTGATAGTAAATTGGAAGAAAAACAAAAAAATGAGAAAATATATGGTGGATCATATGATAGATTTTTTATAGTAAGACAAGCAGTTGTTAAGGAATCTAGAAATTGGCCAATAATTTTTATGTATTTAGGGGCTTTTCTATTATTGATTTTGTTTTTTATTAAATGTTTATTGTTTAAAAAGATAAAGGAATAGTTTTGTTATAGTATATATAAGATAAAGAATCAGTGTTGTGCTGATTCTTTTTGATTTGGAGGAATGAAATGAAAAAGCATGAACTTATTATTTTATTACTATTGTTAATCATTTCTACAGTTTATTCATTTGCTTTACCAGAAACCAAAGTTAAACAAATTAAAAGTGATCCTAAAATTAAAATAGTGATTGAAGGAAAGTATAATCAAACGCTTACTTTTGATCAAGCACCGACTATTGAAGCTGTTTTTAAACAGCTTAATGTAGAAAATATTTATGGCTTTGATGAAAAAACTGTACTTATGACAAGGACAGTTTTTTATATCCCTGAGGGAACAAATTTAATTTCTTTAAATAATGCAACTAAAGAACAATTAATGACAATTAAAGGAATTGGAGATAAAACAGCTGATAAAATAATTGAATATCGTCAAAAAACGCCATTTTGTACAATTGAAGATATTACTAATATATCAGGAATTGGTGAAAAGACGTATTTAAGAATTAGGAGTTTATTATGTTTATAAGATATCATCTTGTTTTTTATGGAATCAGCTGTTTATTATTGATTGTATGTTTATTAGTGCATCCAATATTTTGGGTGTTGATGATAGGGTATGGGATTTTTGTTATATATCGTTTGAAAATGATTAATTTTATTAGTATTTTTATTTTTACGATTATTTTTTCTTTCTTTATTAATTGGCCTAAGCCAATTAATGATACAGTTATAAAAGGTAAAATAGTTGATCTTGATGAAAAAAGTGTCGTTGTTAAGACTGATGAGACAAAAGTAAAAGTATATGGGAATTTTATTGGTTATCATCTTGATGATGAATTAGAGATGGAGGTTGAGTATTTTGAGATAAATGAGCCGACTAACGATAATGCTTTTAATTATAAAAATTATTTATATAGTCAAGGTATTACTAATAATGCTTCGATTAAACGTTTATTAGATGTAAACACTAAAGAAACATTATTCCAGAAATTGCAGGAGAGAATATCTAGTAATGATCTTATTGACAGCTATGCTTCGATGTTTGTTTTAGGCATAAAAGATGAGGTTATTGAAGATTATTATCAACAGTTAACGGATTTATCAGTAGTTCATTTATTTGCTTTATCAGGTTTGCATATTCATTTATTAAAAGATATGTTAAAGAAGGTATTGCGGTTTTTTATGCCGGATAAATATATTGATTATTTTGGAATTGTCTTGATTGGAATATATATTTATCTTATTCCTTTTAATATTTCTTTTGTGCGAGCTTATTTGGTCATGGTATTAGCGGTTTTGTTTAAAAGATATTTAAATAAATTAGATTGTTTATCAATTGTAACGATTATAATGTTATGGACTAATCCGTATATTATTTTTAGTTTATCTTTTATTTTTTCTTATTTCATTTATTTTGTTATTTTGTTGATCAATAAAAATAAATATTTTAATTTGTTAGTATATTTTGGTAGTTTACCAATTATTTTAATGATTCAGTACCGAATCAATATATTATCATTGCTGCTAGGAATTGTATTAGTACCTTTAGTGAGCTTATTGTATCAAATAATTTGGTTATATATGATCTTTGGAGATGTTGTTAGGGGCTTGGTAATGGTAATTATTTATTTTTTGAATAATATTATTACTTTTTGTAATGATTTTTCAGTATTTCTTAATTTTTCGAAACCGTCATTGTTTTTTATTTTAGTTTATTATTTTATTTATTTTAAAATAATTTTAAAAATTAATATTAAACGAAATGTAACTAGAGAGGTCTTGCTGCTGTTTAGTTTATTACTGATGTTTTATTTAAAACCATATTATTGTATTGAAGGAAAGGTCGTAATGATCGATGTTGGTCAGGGTGATTGCTTTTTGATTCAACAGCCATTTAATCAGGGAAATATTTTAATTGATACAGGGGGATTAAGAAATAAAGATCTAGCTTCGCTTACATTAGTGCCATATTTAAGGTCACAGGGAATTTTTGAATTGGACTATGTCTTTATATCTCATGATGATTTTGATCATTGTGGGGCCTATGAGTCATTATCTAATCAAATAGAAATAAAGCACACTGTAAAAAAATATCAAGAGAAAATGAAAATAGGAAATATTGAAATTGAAATGCTTAAAAGTGATGTTAGCAGTAATGATAATAATGATACATCATTAGTCATTAAAGCGACAATCAGTGATCTTGTTTACTTATTTACTGGTGATGCTTCTAATTTAGTTGAAAAGAATCTGATAAAAAAATATCCTGATTTAAAAGTAGATGTTTTAAAGGTCTCCCATCATGGTAGTACTACGGGGACATGTAGTGAGTTTCTAGAAGTTGTTAGACCAAAGATTGCGTTGATCAGTTGTGGAAGAGATAATCGTTATGGTCATCCTAGTGATGCTGTTTTAAGGAGATTAGAAGACTATGATATTAAGATTTATCGCAGTGATTTAATGGGAATGGTGAAAATCGTGTATTATGGCGATGATAATTATATTTATCCATGACTTTATGATAAAAGTAGTTTATAATACAGATGGAGTGATATGTGATGATATTTGTAATTTATGGTGAAGAAAGTTTTTTAATGGAACAAAAACTTCAGGCATTAAAAAAAGAATATAATTGTAGTGAAGAAATGATGAATCTTTCTACTTATCGTGGTGATGAAGACAGTATTGAGTCAGTATATGAAGATTTGATTACACCGCCTTTTTTTACGGATAAAAAGATGATCGTGTTGAAAAATCTGTACTTTTTAACTACTAAAAAGCTAAAAAAAGATAACAGTGAGATCGAATATTTTGAAAAGTGTTTAGATAATGATAGTAAAGAGGTAATTTTTGTTATTTATCATGTAGGGAAAGATTTTGATGAACGTAAAAAAATCGTTAAAAGATTACGTAAAGAAGCAAAGTTTTTTGAAATCGATAAAGTCAATCATTATAAATTATCAGATAGTACACGTCAGGCTGTAAAGCGTAGAAATGCCATTATCGATGATGATGCATTAGAGTTATTATTAAGTCGTTTAGGTGATAGTTTAAATAATGTCGTTATGGAAGTAGAGAAACTATGTTTGTATGATAAACATATCACTTATGAGGCAGTTGATAAATTAGTAAGCAAACCACTGGATGAAAATGTTTTTGCTTTGACTAGTGCAATTCTTCAAAGAGATCGCCAAAAAATGTTTTCTATTTATAAAGATCTAATGATTTTAAATGAAGAACCAATTAAACTAATTGTTTTGATTGCAGGGCAGATGCGACTTATTTATCAAGTGAAATTATTAGATCGAAAAGGGTATACTGATAAAGAAATTGGAAAAATTTTAGGTATTAATCCTTATCGTTTAAAATATCTTAGACAAGAAGGGAAAGACTTTGATTTAAATGAATTGTTGAAGTGTTTAGATGCTTTATCTAAATTGGATGTTGAGATAAAGACAGGTAAGATCGATAAAAAAATGGGATTAGAATTATTTATGATAAGAATATAGGAGATTATATGGAATCGTTAAGAGAATTATATAAAATTGGAGTTGGGCCTTCTTCATCACATACGATGGGACCGCAAAGAGCTGCCTCAAAAATCAAAGAGACATATAAAAATGCTGATCGTTTTATAGTATATTTACATGGTTCATTAGCTTTGACAGGAAAGGGACATTTAACTGATCATATTATTGAAGAAACTTTGGGAAAAGAAAATGTTGAGGTTCATTTTGTTAGTGAAGCTTTACCTAAACATCCTAATGGAATGGTTTTTGAAATCTACCAAAAAGATAAACTGCTTGATAAAGTAACGGTTTATTCAGTTGGTGGGGGTGCTTTAATGTATGAAAATAGTGAATTACAGCCGCCTAAACAAATCTATCCCCATCATAATTTAAATGAAATACTTGATTATTGTGATAAAAAAGGAATTAATCTTTATGACTACACTTTAAAGTTTGAAAACAATGATTTTAAAGCATATTTATATGAGATTCTTAATGCTATGTTTAAATGTGTAGAGTCAGGTCTTTCAACAACAGGAATCATTCCTGGCAGACTGCAATTAAAAAGAGTCGCTAAATCGATCTATCAGCAGGCTATCAATACCCGACGAAGCGGAGAACGTGATCGACTTTTGATAAGCAGTTATGCTTATGCTGTCAGTGAAGAAAATGCTTGTGGTCATCAAATTGTTACAGCACCAACCTGTGGAGCTAGCGGAGTATTACCGGCAGTGATGTATTACTGTTATAAACAGTTGAATATTCCTCGCAAAGAGTTGATCAAAGCTTTAGCAGTAGCTGGGATTTTTGGTAATGTGATCAAGACTAACGCAACGATTTCTGGAGCAGATGGCGGTTGCCAGGCGGAAATTGGTAGTGCTTGTGCTATGGCTGCAGCAGCTTATGGCTGGACCTTGGAATTAAACAATAATTTAATTCAGTATGCTGCGGAAATGGGCTTAGAACATAATTTAGGATTGACTTGTGATCCAGTAGGTGGATATGTCCAAATTCCTTGTATTGAACGCAACGGTTTTGGTGCTTTAAGAGCGATCGATGCTGCGATGTATGCAAAGCAATTGGGGTATTTAAGAACAAACAAAGTTTCATTTGATGCTGTGGTAAGGGTAATGAAGCAAACAGGTAAAGATTTAAATAGTGCGTATAAGGAAACGTCTTTAGGTGGTTTAGCTAAAGAATTTGGATTTGAAGATGGAAACTAATTCTTTATATATTCATATTCCCTTTTGCCAGGAGATTTGTGCTTATTGTGATTTTTGTAAAGTCTTTTATCAAAAAAAACAAGTAGATGATTATTTAGCAGTTTTAAAAAAAGAGTTGACAAGTTTAAATATTACAGAACCATTAAAAACAATCTATCTAGGTGGTGGAACTCCCACTAGTTTAAATGATGAACAGCTGGAATGGCTGATGGATATTATTAAACCTTATATAAGTGAAAAAACTTTAGAAGTAACGATCGAGGCTAATCCTGAAACGCTTGATTATTATAAATTGGATATTTTAAAAAGAGGCGGGGTTACACGATTAAGTATTGGTGTAGAAACTTTTAATGATCGACTTTTAAAAGGAATCAATCGTAAACATAATAGTGAGCAGGTAAAAAGAATTATTCGCTATGGACATCAGTTAGGCTTTGATAATATTTCAATTGATTTAATGTATGGTTTACCTGATCAAACGATCGAAGATGTTGAAAATGATTTGAAAATTATTGAATCTTTAAAGATTCAGCATGTATCGTACTATTCATTGATTCTAGAAGATCATACTGTTTTAAAAAATCAAAATTATCAACCGTTAGATGAAGAAACAGAAGCTGATATTAATAAATTGATCGATCATCAATTAAAAAATATGGGCTTTATTAAATATGAAATTAGTAATTACGCTAAACCAGGTTTTGAATCATTACATAATTTAGCGTATTGGCAATATGATAATTATTATGGTATTGGTTTGGGGTCAAGTGGTAAAGTTGATGATTGTTTAATTGAACATAGTCGTAACTTAAATGCATATTTAAGATTTCAGGATATTACTAATAAAATAACCAATTCTAAAGAAGAGACAATGTTTAATCATTTGATGATGTCATTACGGTTAATAAAAGGACTCGATCTAGATGAATTTAAAAATCGTTATGGATTGAAGGTTACTGATGTTTATCAAGAGGCAATAAATAAGCATCTTAAGTTAAAGACATTGGTAATAGAAGATGGTTATTTGCGTTGTACTAATGATTCAATAAAGTTGTTGAATACTATTTTGCTTGATTTTATAAAATGATGTTAATTCGTATGAATTAGCATTTTTTTATGCTATAAGTTATCGAAAAGAAATAATAGATAATTGAATATTTATGAAAATTATAAAAAATTGGCTATATATAAAATAAAAATAAGATATTTATATTATGTACGATTTACAAAACTAGTTGTTTATCTTTACCTTGAATGAAAGCGCTATAAATGTTACTTTCTATCATAAAGGAGGATAATAAATAGAAGTATTATAAAAATCAAATCAAAGCGGAGGAAAAGAAAAATGAAAAAGAAGAAAATATTTTATGGCTTTTTGAGTACGATGGTGCTTTTATCAGCAACATCTTTACCAGCTTTTGCTAAAGAATCAATTGCTGTTAGTGGGGTTCAAAAAGCTTATGTTGTACCCGAAGATTGGGGACCGGTTGTAAAAAAATCAGTTATTAATTTAAATGAAAAAGTAGCTAGCAATTCAATTGGTGATGAAAGTGATGAATTTACTGTGATAGAAACCAAGCCAACGCTTACCCCTTCATGGACGGTTGTTACTAGCAGTAGTCAAAGGACAGTTTTAGATGCTTATACATCAGATGAAATAGGAAATAAGATATCTGAAGATTCAAATTATATTACGATTGAAATGTATGTAAGTCCAACCTCAGATGGTGAAGGAGCAGCTTTTATTTATAGTGGGTATAATAATTGGTGTGATCCTTATCAATTGGATATTCAATTGAATGGTGAATTACAAACAGCTGATGGACAAATTATTAATGAATTAACTATTGATAAAAATATTGATTTGGAAGGTGATGGAAAAATTTGTCCAGAAGTAGATGAGTTTGAAAATGGAGTATTTAGTGCTTCTGATGGTAGAGTGCTACCTTATGCAGTATATAAACCAGCTGAAGATAACAAGAAAAATGCTTTAGTTATCTGGTTGCATGGTTCAGGAGAAGGGGGAACAAATCCTGAAATTGCTTATTTAGGAAATAAAGTTACTTCTCTTATCGGTGATGAATTTCAAAGTAGCTTTGGCGGTGCCTATGTGCTGGTTCCACAATGTCCAGAAGGATATGGTTGGCCAATTGATGAAAATGGTAATTATACAACCGGAGCAACACCTTCAAGATGGCGTGTGAGTTTGTTTGAGTTAATTGATACATATGTAAATGAACATCCAGATATTGATTCTAATCGTATTATTATTGGTGGATGCTCAAATGGTGGTAATATGGTTTATGATCTAGTATTAAGTCATATAGGTTATTTCGCAGCAGCATTTCCTATGTGTCATGAATATAACATTAATAATGTAACAGAAGAGCAGCTTGAATATTTAAAGGATTTTCCAGTATGGTCTACATATACTTTAGGAGATAGTTCTAGTTATCGTGGATCAATTCCGATTGTAAGAAAAATGCAAGAAATTGGTGCTACAGCTTTTCATTATTCAGAATTTACCAATGCAAGTGATGTAACTGGAAGATTTTTTGGAGATCCAAGTGATCCTACAGTTTTAGATACGACGGGAACTAGTACGATTCCTTTACAATATGATGGACACTGGGCATGGACTTTATTTTTTGAAAATCAATGTCGTGATGGTGATTTGACAGCATGGCAGTGGTTAGCACAACAATCAAAAATAAATGATCCTGCAGATAAAACCGCATTACAAATTGCTGTAGAAATAGCAAATAATGTAAGTGAAGAAGAATTAACAAAAGTAGTACCGGCAGTAGCAAATGAATTTAATGTTGCGCTAGAAGAAGCAAAGGCATTATTAGCAGATGCTACAGCTAGTCAAGAAGCAGTAGATGCAGCATTTAACCGTCTAGCAAATGCGATTCAAATGTTGGATTTTATTAAAGGAGATAAAACAGATTTACGCAAACTTGTAGAATTAGTTGGAAAAAATGTAAAAGATGAAACATTATATATAAGTGCAACATGGAGTGTATTTGCATCAGCTTTGGAAACAGCCAACAGTGTTTTAGTTAATGAAAATGTCATGCAGGATGAAGTAAATGATGCATATGATGGTTTGGCAAAAGCATACTTTGGGTTAAGATTAGTACCAAATAAAGATATGTTGAATGAATTGATCAATAAAGCAAACGGATTAAACGCAGCAAACTACAGTGCAAGTACATGGTCAGTATTGAGCGAAGCATTAGAAAAAGCTAATATGGCAATAGCAAATGAATATGCCAGCCAAGAAGAAGTAGATGCAGCATATGAAACATTAAATAGTGCAATCATAGGATTAACAACTGATTCAGAAATGACAAATAGTACTGTAGATGAAAGTATAACAAATGGTATAGTAAAGGCAGGAGATACAACAGCAGGTATTAAGACAGGAGATTCAGTAGACTTAGAATATTCATTAGTAAGCTTAGCACTAGCTTCAATGTTATTAGTTATAAATAAAAAAAGAAAATATCAAAATAATTAAACTAATATATAATAACAGCACAGCTTGTGCTGTTTTTTGTAAATTAAATAATTTAAAAACTTCTTCATTTTTTAGCACAAAGGTGTTGACAGTGCTAAAAAAAGATGTATAATGTATTTAGCACAAAGGAAGAAAGAGTGCTAAGGGTGGTGAAAAGATGCTTACAGCAAGGCAATTATTAATCTTTAAATGCATAGTTGATGAGTTCATTGAAACGGCTGAACCGGTTGGGTCAAAAGCTTTGATGACAAAATATCAGTTGCCTTATTCAAGTGCAACCATCCGTAATGAGATGAGTTTTCTTGAAGACTATGGTTATTTAGAAAAGACCCATACTTCTTCTGGAAGAATTCCTTCGATTGAAGGATATCGATTCTATGTTAATAATCTTGCTAAAAGAGATTTAGATGAGGGATTGAAAAATCAAGTGGCGCAAATATTTAGTGATCGCCATCGTACCCTAGATGAAATAATTCATGAAAGCTGTCAGATATTGAGCGAATTAACACATTTGACATCAGTAGTTTTAGGACCTGATTCAAGTGCTGATACTTTGCAGCAGATCAATATCGTACCGTTAAATGATAAACGAGTTACAGCTATTATTATTACTAATCAGGGTCATGTTGAAAATAAAATCTTTGATTTAAATCGTCATCATAATATTGATGATTTAGTAAGCTGTGTCAATGTTATGAATGATCTATTAGTTGGAACACCGATCGATCAGGTGGTATTTAGACTTGAACGTGATGTTAAACCAGTCTTATCAGCAAAGGTTAAAGAACATGAAGAATTATTTAATGCTTTTCTAGAAGCATTTGTAAGATTTGCTTCTAGCAATGTTTATTTTTCTGGAAAAGAGAATATGTTATATCAACCAGAATATAATGATGTAAATAAATTAAGAAGAATCGTTAGTGCATTTGAAAACTCTCAAGTATGGAATGCCTTACAGCCTTTATCTGACGATGAGGGAGTAACGGTAAGAATTGGAACTGATTCGCCAATCAATGATATTGATGATGTTTCAGTAATATCCGCTTCGTTTAAAACCGGAGCGACAACCAAAGGATCTATTTCAGTTATAGGGCCAACTAGAATGCCTTATGAAAAAGTAGTTTCGTTAGTAGAGTATATTTCAAAGAATATTGAACAAGCATTCTTTGATGAATCAGATGATTCAAACGATGAATAGAGGTGAAGGTAATGGCTGAAGAAAAAATGGTGGATCAAGAGTCTGTTGATGAAGAAACTGTTGAAGAAACAGTTGAAAATGATGAAGAAAAAGAAGATGTTACTGTTGAAGAACAGCTGAAAGCTTTGGAAGAAGAGGTAAATACTTGGAAAACTGATTATTATAAAGTATTTGCGGATATGGAAAATCTTAAAAAGAGATTACAAAATGAACATGCAAATACAATGAAATTTATGATGCAGTCTTTCATTGAACAATTATTGCCAGTGGTTGATAATTTTGAAAGATCGTTAGCAGTTGAAAATCCTAGTGATGAAATCAAGAATTTCTTAAAAGGATATGAAATGATTTATAATCAGTTGATGCAGGTTTTACAATCACAGGGGGTTGAAGTGATTAAAACCGAAGGAGAAGAATTCGATCCAAACTTCCATCAGGCAGTAATGACTGTAAAAGATGATAACTTTAAATCAAATATGATCGTTGAAGAGTTACAAAAAGGATATATGTTGAAAGATCGCGTTATTCGTGCATCTTTAGTAAAAGTAAGTGAATAAATAGGAGGAATTTATTATGAGTAAGATTATTGGTATTGATTTAGGTACAACAAATTCATGTGTCAGTGTTATGGAAAACGGTGAAGTTAAAGTCATCGCTAATCCTGAAGGTAACAGAACAACACCTTCAGTAGTATCATTTAAAAATGGTGAAATTATCGTTGGTGAAGCTGCTAAACGTCAAGCAGTAACAAATCCCGATACAGTAATGTCAGTAAAACGTCATATGGGTACAAGCCATAAAGAACATGTTAATGGAAAAGATTATACACCACAGGAAATTTCAGCAATGATTCTTCAAAATTTAAAAGCCACTGCTGAAGCATATTTAGGAGAACCAGTTACTAAAGCTGTTATTACAGTTCCTGCATATTTCAATGATGCACAACGTCAAGCAACAAAAGATGCTGGTAAAATCGCTGGATTAGAAGTAGAACGTATTATCAACGAACCTACTGCTGCCGCTTTAGCATTTGGTCTTGATAAATTAGATCAAGAACAAAAAGTATTAGTATATGACTTAGGTGGAGGTACATTTGACGTATCTATCCTAGATTTAGCTGATGGTACTTTTGAAGTATTAGCTACAGCTGGTGATAACAAACTTGGTGGAGATGATTTCGACCAAAAAGTTATGAACTGGATCGTAGATGAATTTAAGAAAGAACAAGGTATTGATTTATCAAATGATAAGATGGCAATGCAACGTATTAAAGAAGCAGCTGAAAAAGCTAAAAAAGATTTATCTGGAACAATGCAAACACAAATTTCATTACCATTTATCTCAGCTGGTGCTGCTGGACCTTTACACTTAGAGTTAACATTAACAAGAGCTAAATTTGATGAATTAACTCGTGATTTAGTTGCTAAAACTGAAATTCCAGTACGTCAAGCATTAAAAGATGCTGGTATGGATCCAACTGAGATTCATCAAGTATTATTAGTTGGTGGTTCTACTCGTATTCCTGCAGTTCAAGAATCAGTTAAAAGATTATTAGGAAAAGAACCAAATAAATCAGTTAACCCTGATGAAGTAGTATCAATGGGAGCTGCTATCCAAGGTGGTGTTATTCAAGGTGATGTTAAAGATGTATTATTATTAGATGTTACACCTTTATCATTAGGTATCGAAACAATGGGTGGTGTAATGACTGTATTGATTGAAAGAAATACAACTATTCCAACTACTAAATCACAAATTTTCTCAACAGCTGCTGATAATCAACCTGCTGTAGATATCAATGTTTTACAAGGTGAAAGATCAATGGCTAAAGATAATAAACAATTAGGTTTATTTAAATTAGATGGAATCGAACCAGCACCTCGAGGAGTACCTCAAATTGAAGTAACATTCAGTATTGATGTTAATGGTATTGTAAATGTTAAAGCTAAAGATTTAAAAACACAAAAAGAACAATCTATTGTAATTCAAAATTCAACTGGATTAAGTGATGAAGAAATCGATAGAATGGTTAAAGAAGCCGAAGCTAATAAAGCTGAAGATGAAAAGAAACGTAAAGATATCGAAACAAGAAATAAAGCTGAACAAATGATCAATGAAATTGATAAAGCTTTAGCAGAACAAGGTGATAAGATCGATGCTACTCAAAAAGAATCTGCTCAAAAATTAAAAGATGAATTAAAAACTGCTTTAGATAACAATGATATGGCAACATTAGAAGCTAAAATGTCTGAATTAGAACAAATGGCTCAACAAATGGCTTCATATGCTTATCAACAACAAAATGGTGCTAGTGGAGCTAATACAAGTTCGACAAATTCACAAGATGATAATGTTGTTGATGCTGATTTTGAAGAAAAGAACTAATTTATTAAAGCCAAGGCTTTGCCTTGGTTTTAAATAATGTAAAGAGGGTGGAAAGATGGCTGATAAAAGAGATTATTATGAAGTCTTAGGGGTATCAAAACAGGCTTCAGCCGATGAGATTAAAAGAGCTTATCGTAAAAAAGCAAAACAATATCATCCTGATATCAATAAAGAGCCAGGAGCAGAAGAAAAATTTAAAGAAGTCCAAGAAGCTTATGAAGTTTTATCCGATGCTAATAAAAAAGCCACATATGATCGCTTTGGTCATGCTGCTTTTGAACAAGGAGCTGGAAATGGCGGAGGCGGTTTCGGTGGCTTTGGCTTCGAAGATGTTGATTTAGGAGATATATTTGGTTCTTTCTTTGGGGGAGGTAGAAGTCGCCAAAGAAATAATGGACCAAGACGTGGTGAAGATCGTTTAATGCGCTTGAATATCGATTTTATGGAAGCGGTAAATGGTGTAAAAAAAGATATTAAAGTTACTTACGATGCTGCATGTGGTCATTGTAATGGAACAGGAGCTAAAAATCCTAATGATGTTCAAACCTGTTCACGATGCGGTGGACGAGGAACGATCCAACAGCAGCAAAATTCACCATTTGGGACTTTTGTCACAGAAACAACGTGTCCTGATTGTAACGGAAGTGGTAAAGTAGTTCGTAATAAATGTCCACATTGTCATGGTAGAGGATATGAAACTAAAACAGTTACAGTTGAATTAGATATACCAGCTGGTATCAATTCTAATCAACAGTTACGAGTAGCTGGGAAAGGTGGCCGTGGCAGCAATGGTGGACCAAACGGTGATTTATTTGTAGAAATCCAAGTAAGACCACATGAACATTTCCAAAGAGAAGGACGGAATATCCACATTACGATTCCGGTATCTAATGTCGATGCTACTTTAGGGTGTGAAGTTGAAGTTCCAACTGTTCAGGGTGATGTTACAGTTAAGATTCCTGCAGGAACTCAATCAGGAACGGTATTACGGTTAAAAGGTAAAGGTGTTAAAGATTTAAGAGGTTCAACTTATGGTGATGAAATGGTTAGAATAGAAGTTAAGATTCCAACTAAATTATCATTTGAAGAGCGTGAATTATATACTAAACTTTCTAAATTATCGAGAAAAAAAGAATCTATTTTTGATGCTTTTAAACGTCAATTTAAAAAATAGGATGTGAGTCGAGACTTTGTCTAAAGTTTCGACTCTTTTTTTATCCTTTTAATCATAAATTAATGTATAATTATTATTGAAGGGATGTAGGGATATGAAAAAAATTATATATATATTATTAATTAGTTTATTTATTACAGGATGCGGTGAAAAAACTAAAATAAAAACAGAAAAATCACTTTATTTTGTATTTGCAACACCGTTAAAAGAACATGAAATCTGGTTAAAAGCAAAAGAGGGTTTCGATAAAGCCTGCAGTGAGAAAAAAATTCATGGTGATTGGCTGGGTCCAACAGCGATTGATACAGCTAAGATGGAAGAAGTGATCGAAACAGCAATTGCTCAAAAAGCCGATGCAATAATTACTCAAGGGGTAATTAATAAGGATATTATAGATAGAGCTAAAGAAAAAGGAATTCCTATTTTATTGGTTGATTCAGATATTAAAGATTGTGAACGTTTTGCGTATTTGGGAAAGAATTTTAATGAACAGGCAGAACTTTTTTTATCTGATATAGAAAAAAAATTAGGCAAAGATGTCTTTTTGGAAATTGGAATACAAGTGGCAGAAAATGATTTTGACATAGCTAGTGAACAAATTAAAGAAGTAGAAAATGTTTTTGCGAAACATGAAGGGGGTTTTGTGATTAAAAC
The DNA here is from genome assembly GCF_946902305.1 of Clostridium sp. Marseille-Q5894. NCBI lineage: Bacteria > Bacillati > Bacillota > Clostridia > Eubacteriales > Clostridiaceae > Clostridium > Clostridium sp. Marseille-Q5894. The sequence continues at coordinate 18,084 of NZ_CAMPPT010000002.1, forward strand.
TGTTAGTGAATCAAAATCGGATTCAGTACGAGCTAAAAAGGAATGGTTGAATACTTTATCTTCAACAACGATCAATGTCGCTATTAATTTTGCTGGTGAATCGGCTATTTCTTGTAACGAAGCGGCTAAAGAGTTAGAAATTCGAGATGCGATGCTTATCTATGGTGTGGATGATATGCCAGAAACAATTAAATTAATTAAAGATAAACAAATAGATGGCAGTGTAGCTACATCATTTTATAATTATGGTTATGAAGGAGTAAATTGGTTATATGATTATTTGGTTAATGGAAAAGAGTTAACGCAAAAAGTTAATAGTGTGAAATTAGTGCTGGTAACTAAAGAAAATGTAGATGATTATCAAGAGGAATTAAAATGAAGGATAAATCAAAGATAAGTTTTAAACATAGCATTATAAAACTGAATTTTAGTTTGGTTTGTATAATGACAGTTTTTATGGTGATAAATTATATTTTATCGCAAAATACAACAATAAAATATAATAATGCAATTTCTTTATATGATGATATAAATGAGTTTTATGATTATGTAGCACAGGCTAATTTTAGTTTTAAAAGTTATTTATATACGGAAAATTTAGAAGATATTGATACATATAATCGTTGTATTTCGATAGCTCAGGATAAACTGAAAAATGTTAAAGATAATATTGATGATGAATATCGCTGGCGCTTTGATTTACTTAGTAATATGCTTGAAAGTTATCAGGATGCTGCAAAGGAAGCTAAAGATGTTGGTGGATTAGATTATCAGGTAAAATATAATGAACTACTGAATCAATTTTCTTTGATTGAAAAAACAAGTACAACTTATTATGAGTATTTAACTGACGGAATCAAGAGTCAAAGAGAAGAAATTCATAATTATGAAAATCTGCTTTTTATTGTAATAGCAATTATTATGGTAGCAGGGATAATTTGGCTTATTTTGTTTTCGGTTATTACAGTACGTTCTTTTACACAGCCTTTATATCAAATATTGAATAATATTAAATTAATAAAAAGGGGTGAGTATGATCTTTCAAGTATTTCTAATACTTCGATGGAAATGGAAGGATTGTGCTTTGCTTTAGAGGATATGGCACAGCATGTGCAAAGAAATATTCAAAACGAAAAAGAAAAAGCTGCATTAAAGCATCAATTATTAGAAAAGGAAAATGAGAATTTAAAAAAAGATGAATTATTAGCTTTAAGTGAATTAAAATTGCTTCAAAATCAAATTAATCCCCACTTTTTATTTAACACTTTAAATATGATTTATAAAACTGCTTATAAAGAAAAAGCGATGGATACAAGTGCGATGGTCAATAAAACATCAATGTTACTACGATATGCTTTAGATAAAGCAAATAGAACAAGTGATTTATATAGTGAGATTGAATCAATTGAAAATTATATTTATATTCAAGAAAGAAGATTTCATCAAAGAATCAAGTTTGTTTTGAACGTTGAAGATAATTTGCCTAATATTCAAGTTCCTGGTATGTTGATTCAGCCATTAGTAGAAAATTCAGTAAAGCATGGGTTAAAGGATGTAATTAAAGATGGGGAAGTTTTAATTAATGTTCAGCACATTGATGATCATATAGTTATTAGTGTTAGTGACAATGGGATAGGGTTAGAAACAGAAATTTTAGAAAAAGGAATTTTAAATGATTTTCATGACAAAAATAAAAACAACCTTGGTTTGTATAATGTGATCCAGCGCATTAAAATGTTTTATGGAAATACAGCACAAATATCATTTAATAGTTATCCTGGTTGTGGTTTTGAAGTAATTATTGAAATTAAAGTGGAGGAAATTTATGTATCGGATATTAGTTGTCGAAGATGAAGAAATAGAGCGTAAAGCGTTTGTATCACTATTAAAAGAACATTTTTCACAATCTTTGATTGTATATAACGCCTCTAATGGAATGGAAGCTTTGGAAATATTAAAAGATGTAGATATTGATATCATAGTTAGCGATATTAATTTGCCTGGAATCAATGGTTTAGAAACGATTGGATTTGCTAAAAAAATAAATAAGGATATCGTGAGCTTAGTGATCACCTCCTATAATTATTTTGAATATGCTCAAGAAGCAATCAAGCTGGATGTAGAGGATTTTATTTTAAAACCTGTATCGATTGAAAATATGTGTAATATTATTTATCAGATAATTAATAAGATCGATAAGAAGAAAAACGAGAAAAATCAAGCTACACAATTAGTCTTAAAGATGGAGGAACTTAGACCGATCATTGAAAGTGATTGTATTCATAGTATTGTTCAAAATTCTAAACCTGATGAAATAAGAAAATATTTTTCGCTTTTAAATATTGTTCCTAAATCAGGATTTTGTATAGTTTTTCAAAAAAATAGTTTTCAGCCTTATCAAATTCATTCGTTTATTGCTGAGATAGAAGATCTTGGCTGTCGCTGTATGAAAGATAGTTATTATGAAGTGCATGTTTTATTTGTTTTTAGTCTTGCGAGATTGTCAAATCAGGATATTCAAATATTTGAGGCTTTAATAAAGAAGTATTTTTATGGTTTGGATCAAATGGGGGTTGGGGATATTTGTGTTAATTATGAAAATTTTTATGAATCTTATGTGTCAGCAATAAAAAATATTGGTTCTATAATTGAGTTAAAAGAAAGTGATTCTAAAAATAGTTTATCGACAGGGTATTCATATGATGTAGAAAAATTATGTCAAAATTTAATAAAAGATTTTTTAAAGTTTGATACATTAAATATGCAACGAAGAATTAATTTGTTTTATTTGGAAATTATATATATAGATAAAGTTTCGTTATTAAAAATTATTCAAGATTTTAATAAGACATTAATTACTTTATTTAACCAGGAATTCAAATCTAAAATTGATTTTTATGATCGGGAATATGTAATAGAATTGGATAGTGATAATCCTCATCGTGATCTACTGGAGAAGATAAATGTTTTTTTAGATAATTTAGTTAAATCTATTAATAAATGTGATAAAAAATCATCTAATGTTTTAGTAAAGAAGGCTTTGGCTTATATATCGCTTAATTATAAAAAGAACATTACTTTAAATAATGTTGCATCGTATTTAGGTGTGACACCATTTTATATCAGTAATCTACTAAGTACTCATACATCTAAAAATTTCACAGATTTAGTTACTGAATATCGAATTGAAAAAGCTAAAGAAATGTTGAAAGGAAACTATCAAATTAAAGAAATAGCAGTTGAATTGGGGTTTAGAAGTCATAATTATTTTTCTAAAGTATTTAAAAAGGTTACAGGGTTAACACCAAAAGAATATAAATCGAAGTTTGATTAGTTATATAGTAAAAAAGTGTTTAAAATTATAGTTTTTATTTGATGATTGGAATAAATGAAAACTTATGTTTTGACACTTTTTGTTATTAATTTATATCATAGAATAATTATAATTGGATAAAATAAAAATAGTACTGATAGTAGTACTATTTATATTATTAAGCTGATTTTCTCAAAGTTCTTAATTCTCTAGCAGAAATTCTTACTGTTGTAGGTTTACCATCTACTAAAATAGTAGCTTTTTGTAAATTAACATTCCATTTTCTTCTACTTGAGTTTAATGCGTGAGAACGTGTATTTCCAGACATAGGTCCTCTACCACTTATTTGACATTTTCTTGACATGGTTCTCCTCCTCTTCATTAGTAGTGTTTTAACGTACTTAGATATTCTATCATTATTTGATGAGAAAATCAATTATTTTTTAAAAAAAATCAATATTTTTTTCTTGCAATAAAAATGAGTTCTGTTAAAATAAATTCTAGTGTTAGTAATTGTCAAGAACTGCTTTTTAAGATATAATTAGTTATTGATGAGTATCGACAAGATAGATACAAGGAGGTATATAAATGATTGAAAAAAATAATAATATGGGAACTGTCAATATATCACTGGATGTTGTTGCTACAATCGCTGGTGGGGCAGCAATCGAATGTTACGGGGTTGTAGGGATGGCCAGTAAGAAAAAGTTAAAAGATGGCTATTATGATCTTTTGCGTAAAGAAAATTATTCTAAAGGTATAGTCGCTCGTGATGGTGAGACAGGACTTATTTTAGATCTTTATGTATTGTTAGGATACGGAATCAAGATGACCGAAGTTTTGCATGAAGTGCAAAAGAAAGTAAAATATGTTGTTGAATCTACTTTAGATGTTAATGTTGAAGCTGTTAATGTATATGTTCAAGGTGTACGTGGAATAGAGTAGAGGAGATAGAAAATGAAAATATTATCTGGTAAATTATTTAAAGAGATGGTGTTGTGTGGAGCTAATACTTTGCATAATAATCATCCTGAAATTGATGCGTTAAATGTCTTTCCGGTACCTGATGGTGATACTGGAACAAATATGTCTTTGACATTTTTAGCAGGTGCTAAAGAAATTGAAAATCTAGATTCTAACAATATTGGAGAAATATCTAAAAAGTTATCTAAAGGGCTTCTAATGGGAGCTAGAGGTAATTCAGGAGTTATTTTGTCACAAATCTTTAGAGGAGTTGCAATGGCTTTACAAGGGCATGAAGAAGCAGATGCAGTTCTTTGGGCACAGGCCTTGGAAAATGGAGCTAAAGTTGCTTATAAGGCAGTTATGCGTCCAGTTGAAGGGACTATTTTAACAGTGATTCGTGAAGCGGGTGATGCCGTTGTTAAATATGCAAAAGAAGGAATGGAAATTGAGGACGTTTTTTCTTATTTTGTAAAAGAAGCAGAAATCTCACTTGAAAAAACACCAGAATTGTTGCCGGTGTTGAAGGAAGTTGGAGTAGTAGATAGCGGTGGAGCTGGTTTATTATTGGTATTTACTGGTTTTATGGCAGCTCTTGCTGGTGAAAGAGTTGATTATGTAGAAATCAAATCATCTTCTTCAGCAATGGATGCTGTTGCTGAAGTTGAAGGTGGAGAAGAAGGATATGGATATTGTACAGAATTTATTCTTCGTTTAGAACCTTCATTAGTTAATAAGTTTAAAGAAGATCAATTAAAAAAAGAGTTAGCTAGAATTCCTGGGGAAAGTATTGTAGTTGTGCAGGATGAGGACATAGTTAAGGTCCATGTACACACTTTAAAGCCAGGAAACGCTTTAAATATTGCTCAAAGATTTGGTGAATTTGTAAAGCTAAAGATAGAAAATATGCAGGAACAAGCTGATACGATTCAAAATAATACAAAGTCAATCGTGGGTGTTGATGATAATACTAAACCAGTTCAAGAAGCTAAGGAAACTGCAATCATATCTGTATGTGCAGGTGATGGATTGAAGGATGCATTTTTAGAATTGCACTGTGATTATGTTGTTAGCGGTGGTCAAACTATGAATCCATCGGCAGAAGATATGGTTCAGGCAATCAAAAATTTAAATGCTAAAAATGTAATCATCCTACCAAATAATTCTAATATTGTTATGACAGCGCAACAGACTGCTACAATTCTTGAAGATGAAGTAAATGTAATTGTTATCCCAACTAAAACGATACCACAGGGATTATCAGCATGTATAATGTTTAATCCAGATGCTGCTTTAGATGATAACGTTGCTGAAATGAATGAAGCAATCAAAAATGTAAAAACTGGACAAGTTACATTTGCAATCAAAGATACTGTAATTGATGGTGTTGAAATTAAAGCTAATGATTATATGGCTTTGGTTGAAAAGGATATTGTAGCTTGCAAAGATAATAAATTGAAAGCTTTAAAAGTTGTACTAGAAAGTTTGATTGATGATGATTCAGAATTAGTTACTTTAATATATGGTGAAGATGTTAATGATGAAGATATCGAAGAAATCGAAAGTTTTATAGAGGATAATTTTGAAGTGGAATTAGAAGTGATAAATGGAAAACAACCGGTTTATTCATTTATTATTGGGGTTGAATAAATCACAAAACGAAGATAAAGAGATATTCTTGATTCTTCGTTTTTTGTCTGTAAAAATATATTTGAAGATTTTTTTGATTTGTTAAAAATTTTTGCGTTATTATAGGGGTTATGATATTAGAAGAGCTCATATTATTGAAAATTAGAGCTGCTTGAAATATGATGAAATTGACTTTCATTTTTTTTCATAATATTATATGCTATATTTATAAGAGTTTATAGAAGTGAGGAAGTGAAGATATGAAGTTGACGATTTCTCAAATCGCAAAAATGGCAAATGTTTCTAGAGGAACTGTAGATCGAGTTATACATAATAGAGGAGCTGTTTCTAAAGAAACAAAAAAGAAAATAGAAGATATTATTGAAAAATATGACTATCAGCCAAATGCTCTTGGAAGAGCTCTTTCTCAAAAAAAGCCTTATAAAATAGGTGTGATATTGATACAAAAATATAATCCTTTCTTTGATATTATTAAAAAAGGTGTAGAAGATGCTATTGCTCAATATCAAGATTATTCAATCGAATTAATGATAAGACATTTGGAAGGCCTTGATGAGAATGAATACATTGATGCTTTGAATGAGCTTGAAGAAAAAGTTGATGCTTTTGCAGTCATTGGTCATAATACCCAAAATATTATTAATAAAGTTAATGAAATTATTATGAATGGAACACCTTTTTTAACAATGAATATTGATTTGTTTGATTCATCGAGATATGGGTATGTTGGTATTGATAATTTTCAGGGTGGTCAATGTATGGCGGGACTTGTTAGAGATATAAGACATGATCAGACACATATTTTATTGATAGGTGGCCATGAAGAAAATAGATTAGAAAACGAAAGAATCAAAGGTTTTTTAGAAATAGTTAATGAAGATGAGTTGATTGATTATACAAAAGTTCTTTACACTCAAGATGAGCCGGATAGAGTTTATGATATGGTCAAACATGAATTAATGACATATTCATATGAGATGGTTGTGGCGATTGGATATGGAACACATATTATTTGTCAAGTTTTAGATGATTTAGATCTGCCCAAAAGACCATTAGTATTTGGATTTGATTTGTTGCCAGAAAATGAAGAATATATTAAAGCAGGTAAGATTTCATACATTGTAGATCAAAGTGCATATTTACAAGGGAAACAAACGATATCTTATATATGTGAATATTTTATACATAGTACATCTTTACCTAAGGGGAATGTGTATTTACCAATATCTATTTATAATAAATATAATATTTAGAGCAGAAAAGCTCTTTTTTTATTGAGATTAAAAAAAATAGGAGTATAATATATTTTAAGGAGTGCACGTGCACGTTAAATTATGCACAAGTATATATTAAAGAGGAAAGATTATGAAAGCGATTGTTTTTGAAGATATTGGAAAATTTGCTGTCAAAGATGTTTTGATGCCAAAAGTGAAAAAAGCAACTGATTTATTAGTGAGGGTTGATGCATGTTCTATTTGTGGAACGGATGTGCACATTTTATCAACACCACCGGGAGTGAATGCTAAAAAGGGAATCATTCTTGGACATGAAATGGTTGGTACGATTGAAGAAGTCGGAAATGACGTGAAAGGTTATAAACCAGGTGATCGTATTGTGATTGACAATAATATTTCATGTGGATATTGCGAAGAATGTCAAACAGGTCACTATAATACATGTTTAAACATGAATGCTAAAGGTGTCGATAGTGACGGTGTTTTTGCACAGTATGTTGTCGTACCTGATAGTGCAGCAACAAAAGTACCTGCAACATTACCTGATGACTTAGCTGTTTTTGCAGAACCAGTAAATTGCTGTATGGGAGGGATTCAAAAGTTAGGAACTATGATGCCAGGACAAACCGCTGTTGTTTTGGGAGGAGGGCCTATTGGACTTTATTATTTAAAATTATTGCAATTAAAAGGAGCTGGAAAAGTTTTTGTTTCAGAAGTATCTGAATATCGTTCAAAGTATGCAACTGATATGAAAGCAACAAGAGTTATTAACCCAGCCAAAGAAAATCTTGCTCAAATTATAAAAAAAGAAACAAATGGTTATGGTGCTGATATTGTGATCGATACAGTTGGGACATTATTGAATGATGCTTTAGCTTGTGTAAGAGCATCAGGAACAATTTTATTATTTGGATTAAATGGAAATGCAAGACAAACAATTTGTCAAAGTGATATTGCAACAAGAAATATTTCTATTTTAGGAAGTTATATTGGTCATTTTACATTTGAACCAACAATTCAATTATTAAGTAGTGGTCTTGTAGATTTTAGAAATATGATTACTCATCGTTTAACTTTGGATGAGTTTGGGGTAGGACTTGATGCTATGCGTAAAGGAGAAGCCTTAGAAGTTGTTCTATATCCTAATAAATAATCAGGAAGAAAAATCAATTTAATAATAATTGAGATTGTTTTTGGTACGTGCTGTTTTCTTTATTGTTCAACGGCGGTATTTTAGGTAGTGTTATTGAATCTACTGCATATTTTTATGCATCAGGATTTGATGATGCTATTAGCATAGAAATTGAATGCAGTAACTTTTAAACATATCATGGATTTATTTGGTCAATTTTAATGTTACCTAGATCTATTCTAATTTATTAAATGGTGTTACAGTAGGATTTACTTTATCACAAATGTGTATCGTTGTTTCATTAGTATGTTTGTAATTATTCTTACTGAGATTGGGGTTGTTTAGTTACTATTTGATGTATTTTGATTGGTTGTACAAAAATATAAAATGAAAGAGGTATAAATGGTATGAAAAAATCTTTAAATGTTGGTGTTGTTGGATGTGGTGCCATTGGTAAGGAACATATTAAGCGTTTAACAGAAGTTGTTCCTGAAACAAAGGTTACTGCTGTAAGTGATTATTTTGAAGATGTTGCTAAAGAAATAGCAAAAGAATATGGAGCAAAAGCATATACAGATAGTTTTGAATTAATTAATAGTGATGATGTTGATGCAGTTGTGATTACATCTACTGATGATACTCATGCTCAATTTGTAATGGAATGTTTAAAAGTAGGGAAATATGTTTTCTGTGAAAAGCCATTAGCTTTAACTCAACAAGAATGTGAAGATATGATGAAAGCAGAACAAAAATGGGGTAAACGTTTAGTACAGGTTGGATTCATGCGTCGTTTTGATAAAGGATATCGCGAAATGAAAAAGGCGTTTGATGAAGGCGAAATCGGTGAAGCATTGATGGTCCACTGCGCTCATAGAGTTATGTCAGAAGCACCTGGTTTTCAGACAGATTATGCTATTACACGTGTAGCTATTCATGAAATTGATATTTGTAGGTGGTTATTAAATCAAGAATATGAAGAAGTACAAGTTTTAAAAGTGAAACAAAGTCGTCGTACAATGGGAGATTGGTTAAATCCCCAATTAGTCATGTTAACAACTAAAGATGGTCAACGAATTGATGTAGAAGTTCAAAGTGATGGTGCTTATGCCTATGATATTCAATGTCAAATCGTTGGTGAAGATGGCACATTGAATTTGCCAGATCCTGCTTTTGTTACCAAACGTTCTACTCGTGGATTTGCTCATAACCTCGAGAAAAGTTGGATTTATCGTTTCATAGAAGCGTATGATATTGAGTTAAAAGAATGGGCCTTAGCTGTTTTAGAAGAAAAACTAACTGGTCCAAGTACATGGGATGGTTATGCAGCTTGTGTAGCAGCAGATGCGCTGATAAAATCACGGCAAACTGGTCAGCCTGAAAAGGTTAATATGATTGAAAAACCTGATATTTATAATGATAGGGAGGAGAATTAAAAGATGGATTATAAAAATTTAATATCACCATTAAAAATAAGAGATAAAGTTTTAAAAAATCGTATTGTTATGCCACCAATGGAATGTCGTTTAAATACTATTGATGGTTCACCAACACAAGAAATGATTGATTATTATGCTAAAAGAGCACAAGGTGGCACAGGAATGATTATCGTTGAAAATACTTTTATTGATAATCTTGAATCACGTTCATCTGTTGCATCATCTGGTTTATACAGTGATCATCAAATATGGCGTAAAGCAGAATTGGCTGAAGCAATCAAAGAATATGATTGTATAGCAATTATTCAATTATCTCATGGTGGAAGACAAGCTAATCCTGCTGCTACGGGATTAGAATGTGTTGCTCCAAGTCCTATACCTTGCCAAGTAACTCAACGTATGCCAAGAGAACTAACGATCGATGAAATTCATCGTATTCAAAATGATTTTGTTCAAGCTGCTATTCGTGCTCAAAAAGCGGGATTTGATGGTGTAGAAATTCATGGTGCGCATGGTTATTTATTATGTGAATTTTTATCACCATATGCAAATCATCGTACTGATGAGTATGGGGGAAATTATGAAAATCGCGCAAGAATGATTAAAGAAATTGTTCATCAAACAAGAGAAGCAGTTGGTCAACATTTTATTATTGGTTTACGCTTAAGTGTTGATGAATGGCTGGGAGAAAAAGGTTTACAACCTGATGAAACATGTCGTTTAGCACATGAACTTGAAGAAATGATCGATTATGTTAATTGTTCAGCGGGGAACTATGAAACTGGAGCATACTGTCAAACAAGTTCAACATATGATGATAAAGGAAAAATTGTTTATCTGGCAGAAGAAATGAAAAAACATGTTCAAATTCCCGTTATTGCAGTTGGATCTTTGGATGTTGATTTAGCTGAACAAGTTTTAAATGAGGGTAAAGCCGACTTAGTTGCATTTGGACGTGCTTTGATTTGTGAACCTAATATTGGTAATAAGGTAAAAGAAGGAAGAGTTGCGGATATACGACCATGTTGCCGTGCTAATGAAGGATGTTTTTCTGGTTTTGCTAAAGGATACCCTATACGTTGCGAGTTGAATCCGGCTGCAGGTCAAGAAAGAAAATACGCATTATATAAAGTACAACATCCTAAAAAGATTGTCATCGTTGGTGGTGGATGTGCTGGTTTAGAAGCAGCACGTGTTGCATCGTTAATGGGACATCATGTAGTTTTGCTGGAAAAAGAGGATCATTTAGGAGGGCATCTCATTGAAGCTGTTGCTCCACCATTCAAAGATAAAACAAGAGATGCTATGGACTGGATGATTAGACAAGTCTACAAAGGAACAACATCTGTTATTTTAAATGCCGATACAAGTGAAAAGGCAATTCAAGATTTAAATCCTGATGCATTGATCATTGCTACAGGATCTCGATATACAGTTCCGCCAATTCCTGGTGTTGAATATGCTATTTATGCAGATGAAGCATTATTAAAACCAGAAAATGTTCATCATAAGGTTGTTGTGATTGGTGGTGGACTTGTTGGGGTCGAAACGGCAATGACTTTAGTTGAAGAAAAGAATTGTGATGTTACTGTTGTTGAAATGCTTGCAGATTTAGGTGGAGAAATGGATGGTAATGCTCATGAAACGATGATAGCAAGACTCAATAAAGATAATATTACTGCAATGTGTCAAACAACAGTTAAACAAATCCAACCAGACCAAGTGATTTGTGAACAAGATGGAAAAGAAATTGTTATTGATGCTCAAAGTATTGTTTTGGCTGTTGGGTTGACATCTGATATGAAACAAAAAGAAATTTATGATAAAATTGATGTAAATAAATGGATTATTGGTGATGCCAAAAAGGCAAGAAGCATTTATGCATGTACACATGAAGCTTGGGAAGCTGTTTTCCAAATTTCTGATGAATCTATACAAGATTAAGATATAAATGACAAGGTTGAAAAATGAGACTGCTGAGAAAGTATACAAAGATTACTGTAGGTTATATCAGTAGTCTTTTTTTATTTTGATAATAAATTATAGAAATAGTGGTGATATAAATGTTGTGACAAGATAGTTGATTAAAATTAAGTTTTAGTAAACGTGAATTAAATGTAACTTTATTATTTCTTCGTTATAATAGTTTATTTTAATTGTCGTTACGATGAAGATAAAGTGTTTTTTAATTGGAATATCCAAAAAGATTATCATAGTTTAAAAATACAAGCGAGTTGTACAGTGATTAAAACAACAAGGAAAGTATGTATGATTTGTTGCATAGGTAGTGTGCTTTATTGATAGAATAGAATTTTTTGTCTATATCAGATATATGTTATGTTTAGGGATGTTAGTGATAGTTTTATTTATATTTTTGATATATCATTATGTTCTTGAGCGTAATTTAAAAATGATAATGACATAAATTTTTGAAAATGGATATGTTTATGATTTAAAATCTAATACGATAATTAATGGTACAAAAAATAGTTTAGTGTTATAATTATAAAACATTCAGATGAATGAAAATATGGTTTGATTGTGATAGCTAAAAATTTTATTTTTAGTATGCATTGAGAAATTAGTTGTAGGTTGTACAAAATAATCATTGGTAATTATACGAGGAGAAAAAATGATGGAAATAATGAGTATATATAAAATAGGTGAGTCAAAAGAAATTGCGGATGCAATGTTTCCGAAACGAAATATTTATATTGTTCATGGTTTTTCGATTTTTTTATTGATATATGTATTATATTTATGTTATCAAAGTAATTTAGTTACTAGAATAGCTTTAATTGTTATTGCTATAGCTGGTATCATCATATTACAATTTATCTTATTTAAACAAAAGAAAAACTTTTTACATATTATTTATGAACGATTTCAAGAAACAAATTCTACTGATGAAATCATTTATCATTATAAGTTTAATGATCAAGATATGGTGATAATAAATACTAATACGGATGCCCATGTAGAAATTAACTATAATTGCTTTTGTCAATATCTAGAAACGACTAATTATGTTTTAGTAGTTTCTAAAGCTAAACAATATATTATTTTTAATAGAGATGTTGCTAAGCAATATGATTTAAAAAATTTTTTTAAGAAAAAAGTTCCTTCTATTCGTATTCAAGAATAATAAATAAATCTTATAATCAGTAAAAAGAACAAATAGTAGTATTTTATATTATAAAATTGAGGTAAAACAGAAATGAAAAAAATTATATTTTTTGATATTGATGGCACATTGATTGGTCATTCTTTTACTGTGACAGAAAAAAATAAGCAGGCGATTAAACAGTTGAAGAAAAATAACTATCTTGTTTTTTTAGCAACAGGGAGACCGTTATCGTATATTGAAAACGAAATATTAGATATTGGATTTGATGGAGTTATTGCTAGTGCTGGTGGAACGATTTATTATCAAGGACAGTGTATTTATGAGCATCCGCTAGATTTAAAAGTTTTAAAAAATGCTTTAAAAGTTTTATATAAATATGAGATTCCTTATGGTTTAGAATGTAAAGATTATTATTATACGGGATTTGATTTGATCAATAAGACTATTGATAGACAAATAAAAAGTGGACAAGATAAGAATGTTGTTATTAATAAATTTAATCAGGTAAAATATAAAGATATTCAGTACTTTGATTTTGATAATCCAGTTTCAAAATTAAGCGCGATCATTCTTGATGAAATACAGTATGATATGTTAATAAAGTATTTAAATGATGATTTTAAAATTGTGCGATATGGCTTTGCAGTTGATATTATTCAAAAGAAATGGAATAAAGGAGATGGAGCAAAATATATTATGAAATATTTGGGAATTGATTTTCAAGATAGTATAGCATATGGTGATAGTCTTAATGATCTAGAAATTATGAAAGTTGTAGCAAGACCAATCGTATATGAAAAGGCACCACAAGAATTATTAGATGTTGCGGTTGATACTTTTATTGATCCTGATCGAGATGGTATCTATCATAGTTTAAAGAAATTAGAAATGATTTAATAGTACTGGTTGATCTTTTGTCGTTAATTATTTAAAATTCAATTCTTATGAATCAATTGTCAAAGATCATTAATGAACTTATTATGTAGATAAGTTCCTTTTTGAAGATTTAAACTAGTGATGTTTATCAAATAATATACTTTTGTGCAATGTCTTTTAATATGGCTATAATAAAGTAGATAAGATGATTTGATAAAATTTTATATTAAGTGTTTTGAAAATTGAAAAAAGTCAATTTTATAATTTTTATATACTATTATTGACAATAAATTGTTATTTTGATATGATTTTATCATAGTTTAAAACGTAGGAACTTAAAATTATAAAATAAAGGGGAATAATAAAACACCAAAAATCAGGGATTATTTTAGACTAGTGAAGCTAGAAATCATTTTTAGGCTAGTAAAACCCCATAAAATCAATATTTTCATTGTTGATTTCTAGTATTTTTGATATAATAACTTTATAATATTCTGTTTTACCCGCTTTTGACAGTTCAGGGGCTTTTGAGAAAATAAAAATTCAGGTTTGTCCAGGTGTAACCTGTTACAATTTATTTTATTAAAATGTTTCAAAATGGGGGAAGTTATATAGGCGGATAAAATAGAATTTTATAAATTGAATGGTGCAATAAAGCAAAGGGGTCTGTGTAATGGGTTTCACACACAGAAGTACCAAGTTTTGGATATGCCATTCTTGCTTTAAAAAGTTAACTATATAAAAATCAATTGATTTTATTAAAGTTAGCAAGTATTTATTAGGACATTGAAAAGTGAATAAAAGTGTACATTGAAAATAACTATTTCTGCAGTTTTTAAACATTGATAAATATTTTTCATGTATTTTAAAAGCTTGGCATTAAACTTGGTGTTTTTGGATAAAAGTTTATAGATAACTCCTAATAACTTTCTTATTGATTAATTCTGTATACATCTATGTGATTTACATTGAGTGCATTTTAAGGTGTGAAAGTAGAATTGATTTGCATATTGGTAATATACACTGATACAAGGCTTTACGAAGATAACAAGATCTTTGTTTGGGTAGCATTGTATATCACCAATTTTATTTAAAATGTATTTATTTGTATAAATTTCATACTAGGAATAAAGAAGATAGGAAAGTTAAGTAGATTTATAGACATCTTAATTTTATCAATTATCTTTTATATGAAAAACATTAAGATTCATGGTTCTTTCTATATTGTCAAAAAAAGGTATTTTTAAGATGATTCGAATGAGCATTGCTAAATTCTTTTATAAATTCATGTAAGACCTGGAATATTTTGATTTGAACAAGGAATTGAATTCAGGGGAAATGATATCATACATTTTTGTAGTTGATTTTTAAATCTGTTGATATCTTTCATTAAGGAAGATGTTGACAAGTGAGTTCTTTCCTTTATTTCAAGTTGATGTTTGGTAACAGGCAGATAGTTTCTGCTGGGGATGACTTGAGCAATGATAAAAGTATTAGTTTTATCATTCTTTACATATTTTTCTTACATCTAGTGTTAAGAGAAATGAGGATATGGGATTAATTTGATTATGAATTAAATTGGTTTCATAACGAATAGTTGCTTTAAGATCGATTATATGATGAGGATTTAAAAATATATTTAACAAAATCTTTTTATTGAAAAACTTCATCTAATTAAATTTACCAACATCAATAGAAATAAAATTTATATAAAACATATTCTTTTGTATTTATACGAATATGATAGCCACATGCAAAGGATTAAAGAGCTTAATTAGATACAAAAAGCGCTGATAACTTTTCTATAATGGTTATGCTTCAGAAAGGGAAAATCAAAGTATACTTTCGTTTTTATAGTTCTAAACGAAATTTAAAGAAAGGAAAGAGGTGTATCATTTATGACTATTTAATAATCTATAAATGGTATACTGGGGAAAAATGAATTTATGAAAAAAAATTCAGTCAAGAAGTTTTTAGTGGGTGCTCTTGCTGTAACGACAGTTTTCAGCATGTCATTTACAGTAGACGCAGCACTAAACAGCGAAACCACTCCTGCGAGTCTTCTAGATGAGCTCACTGCGGGAAATGCAATTTCCACTAAACAGTATGAGCCAGATGATGTCGTAACTGTAATTGTGGAATTAGATGGGGAAACTACCCTAGATGTAGACGAATATGTTACTATGTTTCAAAATAACAGTATTGGTTATTCTGCTGATGCGTCTGTGGCAGCTTACCGTGCAGATATGGTAAGTCAGCAAGAGGAGATAGAAACTCAAATTTCAGCATTTGCTCCTAATGCGACATTTAAGTATCACTATACTAACCTGCTTAATGGTTTTGCAGTACAGGTTGAGTACAAATACATAGAAAAGATTGAAGCTTTGGATGGAGTAATGTCAGTTTATCTAACTCAAAGCTACAACTATGATGATAATTGGGAAGTAAATGAAGAGGATGCAGAATACATGTCTCTAGAAGAGTATTATGAGCTTACTGGAGCTGATGCAATCGACTTGAGCAAGTCTGCTACAGCTGATGCTGGTTCTACTAGTCAGATGGGTCTTGAAGCTGCTTGGGATGCAGGTTATACTGGTGCCGGCAAAGTTGTTGGTGTTTTCGACAGTAGTCTTCGTTATACTCATAAGTTATTTTCTTATATGGATCCAGAAATAGAAGCAGATGGTGAAAATGGTTTACTTTCTAACTATAAAACAAAAAATAATCTGCTTGAATCTATCAAAGCTAATCAGGATACTTTGAATCTATTTGTATCTGGTTGGGGAAGCTGGTTCCATGGTTATGATGAGACTGGTTTTTCAACAGATATACAAAATGCTATTTTGAATGGTGATTTCTATTACAATTCTAAAGTTCCTTTCTCTGTTGATTATGCTTGCGGTGATTTGGATACATGGGATGGAGATTCTAGTAGCCATGGTACACATGTCAGCGGTATTGTTGCTGGTAATGGTGGAGAAGGTTATGACGAAACTTCTGGTGTCAAAGGTTCTGCCTATGATGCTCAAATTATGTTCTTTAAGGTATTTGATGAAAATGATGACTTTGGTCAAGAATCTGATGAAGCTGTATTTGCCGCTTTAGATGATGCTGTTACTCTAGGTGTCAATGCCTTCAATTTATCTCTTGGTATCCCTAACGGATTTACAACTATGAATACTTATGCTCAAGCAGGTTATCAACGTGCTTATAACCGTGCTAGTGCTAGCGGTATTTCTATCTGTGTTTCTGCAGGTAATGATGCTCGTGATAGTCATCCAGGAGCTTTAGTAAGCGGATACACTACTTTATTACCTAACAGTGCCTCAGCTGGTTTCTCTGGTTCATTATATGCACCTATGACTATTGCTTCTGCTCAAGGTACTGGTTATTCTTATACTAACAATTGGACAGATACTGTTGCAGCTGCTGTAAATGCAGATGGTGATGCTGTAAATAGTGTTACAATCACAGATATTTATGACCCTGCATTGGGTGATACATTGACTGGTACTTATGAGTTAGTTGATTGTGGTGATGGTTCTTCTATTACACAGGATTTAACTGGTAAGGTTGCCTTAGTAAAACGTCCTTATGGTTATGTTCCTTATGATGAAGAAGGAATTAAAGCAGCACAACAAAATGCTTATAATGCTGGTGCTGTAGCAGTTTATATGACTTTCGATAACTACAGTAGCTATTTTGGTACTAATGGTTTATGGACTGGTGAAAATGGTGAAAGTATTCCTGTTTTTGGTGGAACAGCTACTAATAGCAGTGTTTATACTACTTTATCTACCGCTCTTGCTGATGGTACTGTAAATGTAAGCTTCTCTTCTACAGCGCAATCTCAGCCTGTAGCTCGTAGCTATAGTGATACTGGTCCATCAAGCTTTACTTCTTGGGGTGTTACTGAATCTATGAATTTAAAACCAGATGTAATGTCTCCAGGTGGTAATATTTGGTCTGCAGGAGCATCATCTGATACTGCTTTATCTTCAAAGAGTGGTACTTCTATGGCTTCTCCAAATGCAGAAGGACTATTTATTCTTGCACAACAATATGTAGATGATAATCTAGATACTTTTGGAGTAAAAGTTGGAACTCAGGAATATTCTAATTTAGTAAATCAATTAGTAGCTTCTACTGCTGTAGCTTATCAACCATTTGTAAGCTCTTCAGATTTGACTCGTCAGAACTTGTATTTCTCTCCAAGACGTCAAGGTGCTGGTATGGTCAATATCGATAATGTGATCAACAGCTTAGTTGTGTTACACAACGAAGTACCTTATAATGCTGTTACTGGTGAAGCTCCTCGTGCTAAAGTAGAACTAGGTGATAAATTAGGTACAAATTTTGATATTAAATTTACTATGGATAATTATGATTCTGTAGCTAAGACATTCGATGTATTAGCATGTCTTCAAACAGACAATACTACAGAAGCTAATGGACGTACAAATCTTGCAGATGTTAATACTTATGGTTCAGATATTGATGCAATCGAAGATGGTGTGATGAAAGTAACTGCTGTTTCTGGTGGTACTGTTGTTAGTGCATCTGATAACATCAATCGTTATAGTGATAATGCTTCTGCAACACAAATTTCTGTTCCTGCTAACAGTTCAGTTGAAATTACAGTTAATGTAACTTTGAACGAAGAAACAATGAATGCTTATGATGCAAAATACCCTAACGGTATGTTCTTAGAAGGTTTTGTCTTCTTTGATAATGTAGATTCTGATTATGAAACTCTTAGCATTCCTTATATGGGATTCAGAGGAGACTGGAATGCAGCTCCAATCTTCGATTTAGCTACTGCTTATGATGACATTAGCGGATTAGCTACTTCTGATGCTAATTATCCTTTATTCTACACAACTACTTTAAATTCTCTAGTTGATGGTTATGATGTGGTTTTAGGTGCAAACCAATTTACTGGAGCATCTTTACCAGATTATTTTGGAGAATCTTCAACAAGTTATTATAATACGATCCGTAACTATTTAAATAATTTACGTAATGGTGGAGAATTAAATGGTGCTTATGCTACTATTTCTCCAAATGGAGATGGTAAGGATGATATCGCTTATGCAGCACTTTATTTATTACGTAATGCTAAAGCTTTATGTGTAGTAATCAAAGATGAAGCTGGAAATGTTGTTAATGTAATTGGACCTGAATATGAATATTTTGAAGCAAAAGTTAATGACGGTAATTTAACACAACAAGCTGCTTTAAGCTATGGAACTAAATATAATCGTCAAATGTACTGGGATGGTACTGATCTTGATGGTAATATGGTAAAAGAAGGTACTTATACTTTTGAAGTTCGTGCTATGTTAGAATATGAATATTTAAATTCTGTAGATTATGGTAATGATGATTCATGTCTAGATGCTTTGATGAATTCTGATAATGTTCAGACTCAATCATTTAATGTAAATGTAGACGTAACTGCACCTAAAGTTGATTCATCTTTAGATGGTGATGTTCTTACTATTAATGCTAGTGATGCATCTGGTATCCAGGCTGTAGCTGTTTATAGTAATGGTACTCGTGTTAGTGATATTATTCGTGTAAACAATACTGAAACAACTACAACAATTAATTTAAGTGACTTGGCTGAAGGTTATGATAAGAATAATTTAGAAGTTCAAGTTGTAGATTATGGTATGAATATGGCATCTTCTACCGTAAATTTAGTTGATGTAAATAAAACAGCATTACAAATTGCTGTTGATACAGCTAATACATTAAAAGATAATGGTGCTTTAGAAAATGTTGTACCAGTTGTAGTAACTGAATTTAATGAAGCATTAGCTGAAGCTGAAAGTATTTTAGCAAATCCTAGTGCAAGTCAATCAACTGTTGATACATCATTCTATCGTTTAGCTAACGCTATTCAGATGTTAGACTTTATTAAAGGTGATACAACTGCTTTAGAAGACTTGATCAATAAAGTAAATGGTTATGCAGAAGAAGATTATACAACAGATTCATGGGCAGCATTACAAGAAGCATTAGATGCAGCAAAAGAAGTAGCTGCAGATGAAAATGCTTTAGAAAGTGATGTAAATGAAGCATTTGATAATTTAACAAATGCAATTGGAAACTTAGTCTTAAGAGCTGATAAGACAAGATTACAAGAAATGTATGATAAAGTAGATGGCTTAGATAAGAGCTTATATACTGAAGCTAGTGTTGCAAATTTAGCAGAACCAATGGCAAATGCTAAAGCGGTATTAGATAATCCAAATGCAACTCAAGAAGAAGTAGATAGCGCTTATGCAACATTGACAAGAGCATACTTAGACTTAAGATTGATTCCAAATAAGGATTTATTACAAGACTTAATTAATAAAGCAAATGGATTAAATGCAGCTAACTATACAGCAAAAACATGGTCAGTAGTAGAAAGTGCATTAGAAGAAGCTAAAGCAGCTTTAGATAATGAAAATATTGATCAAGCAGGTATAGAAGCAGCATATGAAAACTTAATGGCTAGTATCAATGGATTGGAAGTAGTTGCTTCAGGTGATACAACTGTAACTACAGGAACTACTGGAGCAAAAGGATCAATCAATACTGGTGATACAACTAGTATGATTAGTGCATTAGGATTATTAGCATCATTAGGTGCAATTGCTTATCTTAAGAGAAAAAAATATAATTAATATTAAGTTTGATATTTAAAGCTACCGAGTTTTGACTTGGTAGCTTTTCTATTAACATCTAAATATCAATGATGCTAAATTTTTATAATATATTGCATCATAATAGATGATGAATATTTTATAAGTTATTGTTATTTAGTAAAAGTAATAAAATATCATAAATATCAATATTTATTTTTCTTGTTTTTTATTGGAATAAATGGCATAATGATTAAAAAGAAAGGATGAGTGCCATGTTACAGCAAGAACGACATAATCAAATACTCGCTAGATTAAATTTGGAAGGACAGGTACGAGTTAAAGATTTAAGCAAAGAATTTGATGTAACAGAAGATTGTATTAGAAAAGATTTGACGATCTTAGAAAAGGCGAATAAATTGAAAAGAATCCATGGTGGAGCAACTCAGCTACGTGTGAATTTACATACTATAAATGTTAATGATCGTAGAGAAATTCGAGTTACGGAAAAGAAAATTATTGCTCAAAAAGCAATAGAACTTATAAAGCCGGGAACGATGGTTTTTTTAGGAATATCAACAGTAACTTTAGAAATTGCAAAATTAATATACCAAAGAAATTTAAATGTTACAGTTGTTACAAATATGATCGATATTATGAAAATATTTACTCAGGATTGTGCAACACAGTTGATTTTTATTGGTGGAGGCTTAAATAGAGCTAGAGATGGTTTTATTGGTTCGATTACAATAAATCAATTAAGAAAATATAAATTTGATTTATCTTTTTTAGGGGTTGTAGGAATAGATGTGTATAATGGCAAAGTTACGACTTATGATGTGAATGATGGTTTAACGAAAAAAGAAGTTATTCATTCAAGTAAGAAATGTTATATGGTCGCAGAAACAGCTAAGTTAGAATTGGATGGTAATTATGTATTTGCTGATATTGGTGATTTTAATGGCTATATTTGTGAAGTGGGTCTTGAAATTGAAATGGAAAATAGAATGAAAGGCTATGGTTTGGAAATCATTTGATAATGATTTCTTTTTTATTGTTTTTTATCGAAAAATTATCGAAAATTATTATTTTATACTTGAATTATAGTGATTTTGAAGTATAATATAATTAGAAAACAATAAAAAACAATAATTAAGGAGGGGATAAGATGGAGAATTTAATTCAAACAGGAAGAATTGATATTTTGAAAGATAAGATGCTCAAAGCTCCGCGATATGCATCTATTGAGCAGGCAAGAATCATTACTCGAGTCTATCAAGAAAATGAAGAATTATCGATTCCTAAAAAAAGAGCATTATCTTTAAAAACGGCATTAGAAGAATTAGAAATCAGTGTAGAAAAAGAAGAGCTGATTGTAGGAAATCGAACTAAAGGGGTACGGTATGGTGTTGTTTTTCCTGAAAGTGGCTGTTCGTGGATCAATAAAGAATTTGAAACATTGCCTTCAAGACCACAAGATAAATTTTTAGTAAGAGAAAAAGATATTCAGGAATTTAGAGAAGAAATCTATCCATATTGGAATGGAAAATCTATGGAAGATGTAATTAAAAACAATTATGGTAAAGAAATCAATGCAATAGCTAAAGTTGTGAAAATAAACCAAAAAGATCATGCTCAGGGTCATATTTGTCCAGATTCAGCATTATGGTTAAAATTAGGACCAAAAGGATTAATAAAAAAAGCTCAAAAGAAATTGACGGAATGTGATGAAAGTCAAAAGGAATTTTATGAATGCACGATTCTTGTTTTGGAAGGAGCGGTAAATTTCATGGTTAGGTATCATGATTATATTATGAACATGATAGAAGAAGTTGAAGATGAATATCAAGATTCTTTAAAAAATGTTGCTAAGATTTGTATGAATCTTTCGAAAAGACCGCCGGAAAGTTTTCATGAAGCCGTTCAAGCATTATGGTTTTTGTTTGTTATCTTGCATATGGAGTCAAATGCTTCATCGTTTTCACCGGGAAGAATGGATCAATATATGTATCCATATTATCAAAAAGATCTTATTGAAGGAAAAATCACAAAGCAGGATGCTTTAGAAATCTTAGAATGTTTATGGTTGAAGTTCAATCAAATCGTTTATTTAAGAAATAAAAATAGTGCTAAATATTTTGCCGGTTTTCCAATTGGTTTTAATATTGCTCTTGGGGGATTAGATGAATTTGGAAATGATATTTATAATGAATTATCACTGCTGTGTTTAAAAGCACAATATCATTTAGGACTGCCACAGCCAAATTTATCAGTACGATTAAATAAAAATTCATCTCATGAATTAATGCATGAGGCAATTAAAGTCGTTGCTAAAGGAAGCGGAATGCCCCAATTTTTCAATGATGAAGCAATCGTTCATGCAATGATCGAAGATTTAGGAATTGAAAAAAAAGATGCTAGAAATTATGCAATCGTTGGTTGTGTTGAATTAACGACTCATGGAAATAATTTAGGCTGGTCTGATGCCGCGATGTTTAATTTAAATAAAGCATTGGAACTAACTTTAAATAACGGAAAGTGCTTATTGACAAATGAAAAAATCGGTTTAGATTTGGGAAATCTTGAAACATATGAAACATTTGCTGATCTAGAAGCGGCATTTACAAAACAAATTGATTATTTTATTGAGGCGATGATGAAAGCTGAAATCGTAGTTGAAAAAGCGCATCAGAATTGTCTACCATCAGCTTTTTTATCAACCGTTATTGATGATTGTTTAGAAAATGGTTTAGATGTGACGTGTGGTGGGGCCAAATATAATTTATCAGGTATCCAAATGATTCAGATTGCTAATCTAGCTGACTCACTTGCAGCTATTAAAAAGTTGGTTTATGATGAGCAGATGATTTCAAAACATGAATTATTGGAGTCATTAAAAGCTGATTTTAAAGGCCATGAAATCACACAAACAATGCTGTTAAATAAAGTTCCTAAATATGGAAATGATGTAAAATGGGTTGATGATCTAGGAGCTAAGTGGGCCGGCTATTTTAGAAAAAAAATGAAAGATTATCGAAATTATCGTGGGGGATTATATCATACAGGAATGTATACTGTTTCTGCACATGTGCCTATGGGTGAAAATGTAGGGGCTTCACCAGATGGAAGAAATGCTTTGACACCACTTGCTGATGGTGGAATGTCACCAGTTTATGGTCGTGACATGGCTGGACCAACAGCAGTTTTAAAATCAGTATCACGGATGAATGATTCTTATACTACAAATGGTGGATTGTTGAATATGAAGTTTTTACCAGAATTTTTTAATTCCGAAACGGGAATGATGAAGTTTGAAAATTTCTTAAGAGCATTTGTTGATTTAAAAATTCCTCATATTCAATTTAACGTTGTAAGACGTGATGATCTGCTCGATGCTAAGGTTCATCCTGAAAGACATAGATCATTAACGATACGTGTCGCTGGATATACGGCATATTTTGTCGAGTTAGCAGGAAAGTTACAAGATGAAATTATTGAAAGAACAGCATATGAAGATATCTAATGCGTTAATATTTGATATCAAAAGATTTGCCGTTCATGATGGACAGGGATTAAGGACGACGGTTTTTTTTAAAGGCTGTCCGCTAAGATGTAAATGGTGTCAAAATCCAGAAGGATTATCATTAAAAAGAAGACCGCTATATTTTAAAAATAGTTGTATTCATTGTAAAAGATGTGAACAATTTTCAAAAGAAGATCAAATGATTTATAAAAACGATCGTCCCTATTTTAATCTTCGTTATGAAGGGGATTTTGATAATCTGATAAAAGTTTGTCCAGCTGCAGCAATACGTTACGATAGTGAAGAGTATGATATTGAAAAGTTAATAGAAAAAATCAAAGAAGATCTAGTTTTTTTTAGAGATGATGGTGGTGTAACTTTTTCTGGCGGAGAACCGCTCATGCAAGGTGAGTTTTTAACCACTATATTAAAAAAATGTAAAGAAGAGGGAATTCATACAGCGATAGAAACGACTCTATATGCTCCATTAGATTTAATAAAAGATATTTTACCGTACTTAGATTTGATATATGTTGATTTAAAAGTTTTTGATGAAAATAAGCATCAGGAATTAACAAATGTTTCTGTAAAAACAATCAAAGAACATATTCGATATATATTAGAAAGTGAACATAAAGATAAGGTTATTATCAGGACACCATTAATACCTTTAATGACGGCAACTGATGAAAATATCATAAATATTGCTAGTTTTATAGTGGATATTTATCCTGAAGTAAAATATGAATTATTAAATTATAATCCCTTAGCGGCATCTAAATATGAGCTTGTTGATTTGGAATATCCAATTAATAAACATTATAAAATGTTTAATAAAAAACAGATGCAGCATTTTTATGATCTTGTTTATCAAACTGGTTTAAAAAATTTAATTATTGAATAGGAGAAAAAAGAGATGGAATTTATTATTGATACAGTAGATTTAGAAGAAATCAAGGATGCTATAGATCACATGCCAATTACTGGAGTAACCAGCAATCCTTCGATCGTTAAAGCAACAAGTCCTAAAAACTTCTTTGAACATATGAAAGAAGTAAGAAAGATCATTGGTAAGGAAAGAAGTCTCCATGTCCAGGTTATTTCTAAAGATTGTGATGAAATAGTCAAAGAAGGTCATCGTATTTTAGAAGAAATCGATGATCAGGTATATATTAAAGTACCAGTATCCTATGAAGGTATCAAAGCGATAAAAATTTTGAAAAGTGAGGGACATAATGTAACCGCAACAGCTGTATATGATTTAATGCAGGCATACATGGCGCTAGCGGCAAAAGCAGATTATATTGCGCCATATGTAAATCGAATCGGAAATTTAGGAAGTGATCCATATGAATTGATCAATGAGTTATCAAATCGAATCGTTATGGATAATTATGAATGTAAGATCTTAGCAGCAAGTTTTAAAGGCCTCCAGCAAGTACGCGATGCCTTTAATGCCGGAGCTCAGAGTGTAACAGCGCCAGTAGCGGTATTGAAACAAATCTTTGCAAATCCAAATATTGAAAAAGCGGTAAATGATTTTAATAATGACTGGTACGATGTTTATGGTAAAGGCAAAGGAATTTGTGATTTATAAATATAAAAAGCAAGTCAAAAAAACTTGCTTTAATTTTTTTAAAAGATAAGATCTAAGCTGTTATGATGCATTTACGAGGACATTTTTCCTTACATATGCCACAGTTTGTACACTTAGTATAATCAATTCGTGCTAATGAGTTTTCAATGATAATAGCATTATTAGGACAATTTCTAGCACATAAACCGCAACCAATACAGCTGACACTGCAATTTTTTCGAGCTCGTAGAGCTGGCTCTTTAGAATTGCATTTAACATAAGCTTGTTTTTGATAAGGAATCAAAGAAATAACATTATTGGGACAAATTTTGAGACATTTACCACAAGCTTGGCACAAATCAGGATCAACTACGGCGACACCATCAATGATTGAAATCGCATTATATTCACATATTTGAACACAGCTGCCATAACCCATACAGCCATGACTGCATTGTTTATCACCACCACCAGGAACGATAGCTGCGTTATTACAGTCTTTTACACCATAATACAAATATTGAATCGTTGCATTTTTACAAGTACCGCCACAACGAACAAAAGCTCGCATACGGATCGTTGCTTCACTTTCAACACCCATGATTTTTGCAATCGCATCAGCAACATTTTTGCCACCAACTGGACATTGATTGACTTTAGCTTCGCCAGTAACGATAGCTTTAGCTAAACCATCACAGCCAGGATAGCCACAACCGCCACAATTATTACCAGGCAGTTCTTCACGAATCTGAATTTCTTTTTCATCAACGGAAATTGAGAATTTTTCACTAGCAATCGTAAGGAGAATAGCAATCAGTAAACCAATAGTTCCAACAAGCAAAGTTGCAATTATAACATCGTTCATGTCATTGTCTCCTTTCTATATCAATCCTGAAAAACCGATAAACGCAATTGCCATCAATCCTGCTGTAATAAGAATGATCGGGGATCCTTGAAATGATAAAGGTATATCATTATCAGCAATCTTTTCTCTAATTCCAGCCATGATTATAATCGCGATCGTAAATCCTAAAGCTGTTGAAAACCCGCAGACTAAACTAGTTAAAACATCATAATTATTTTGAACATTGGTCAAAGCTACACCTAAAACTGCACAATTGGTAGTAATTAAAGGAAGATAGACACCTAAAGAACTGTATAGTCCTGAGCTATATTTTTTTAAAAACATTTCAACTAATTGAACCAGGGCGGCAATTACAAGGATAAAAGTAACCGTATTTAAATATTCTAGATTAAAAGCTGCTAGAACTTTATAAAGCAAACTGGTGACAAATGAGGCTATTGACATTACAAAGATCACGGCTCCTCCCATACCGGCTGCAGTTTCAATTTTTTTAGAAACACCTAGAAAAGGGCATAAACCTAAAAACTGACTTAGAACAACATTGTTTACTAAAGCAACGCTAATTAAAAGTAGAATCATTCCTTTCATCTATTTTTCCTCCCTTAAATCACATTGACTTTCTTCGTTGTGGCTATGACAATGAAGACAATCGTGATTACAATCATTATTTTTTAAATTATTAGTTGCACTAGGTAATTTTAAGCGGTTTTGGATAGCTGTTAAACCAGCTAGAACAAAGAAAGCCCCTGGAGCCATAACAAATATTGCGGCCGGTTCTAATTGAGCAAAAAAGTTATAAATATTAGAACCAGCTAAATCTTTAAACAATGGTGCAAATTCGATTCCAAAAAAAGTACCACTGCCTAGAACTTCCCTAATCAAGCCGATACAGGTCAACGCTAGAGTAAAACCTAGTCCCATACCAATTCCATCAAATAATGAAAGAATACAGTTATTTTTAGAAGCATAGGCCTCAGCGCGTCCTAAAATAATACAATTAACGACAATTAAGGGAATATAGATACCTAGAGTATCATATAATGATGGTAAATATGCTTGAAGTAGTAATTGTACGATCGTTACCATTGAAGCAACAATAACGATATATGAGGGAATACGCATTCTTTCAGGAATGATCTTTCTTAGTAATGAAATAACAAAGTTGGAAGCCATCAAGACAGCTGTTGTTGTTAAGCCCATTCCTAGACCATTGATCGAAGAAGTTGTTACCGCTAAAGTAGGGCACATTCCCAGCATTAAGATCAAGGTTGGATTTTCTTTGATGATTCCATTATAAAGACGTTCTATATATTTATTCATAAACGACCTCCTTGATTTCCTGATTGATCATTAAAGCTCCATTTATCGCATTATTAAAGGCTGATGAAGTAATCGTTGCACCACTGAGAGCATCGATTTCCTGTTCGTTTTGTTTGCCAGTTTTAGTGATAATAAAGTTTTTAACCGATTTATTGTAGTACTGACTTTTAAAACTTTCATTTCTAGCGTTCATTCCTAAACCAACTGTTTCATCAATTGAAAGAACTTCAATACCTGTTATTTTATCTTCGCTGTCAATTCCGACAACCAAGGTAATATCGCCACCATAGCCATCTTTAGTAGTAACTTTGATGACGTGACCAATTAATTGCTTATTGTCATCTATAGCTTTCAATACATCATCAATAACAATGCCGTTATCACCAAAATAATAATTTTTATTTTTAATAGTTTCGGGAAATTTTTTTACTATATCATCAATTTGTTGATCGTTTTCAAATGTTTTACCATTTTTAAAAACACTTTGATATGAATCCTGGATGACTTTTTCATTTTGGATTGCAATCGGTTCTTTAGTAAGAAGATTGACACAAGCTAAAGAAAAACCTGCTGTTATGGTAATGATTACAAAGATGACTATATCTTTGAAAAAACTTTTTTTCATTTTTGCTTACCCCCACTGCTCTTTATTTTGGGTACTGTTACTTTTTCAATCAACGGCACTAATAAGTTAGAAATAATGATTGCAAATGACATCCCTTCAGGTGAATTACCATAAAGTCTAAATACTGCTGCTAATATTCCTACTATTAAGCCAAAAACTATTTTACCATTAGGGGTAATCGGACTAGTTACGTAATCAGTTGCCATAAAAAAGGCACCAATGATAAATCCTCCACCACATATTTGTTTCAATAAATAATCAAAATTGCAATCTTTATTAATAAAGATGATCAAACTAAATGATATTAAAACTGCTAGTGGGATCTTAGGACTAATAACTTTTTTATAAATCAAATATCCCGCCCCGATCAATAAAGCAATTACTGATGTTTCACCAATAGTACCACTAGTATTTCCAATAAATAAATTAAACAAATTTACATCTTGTCCATCTCTTAATAAAGCTAAAGGCGTAGCACTGCTGGTTGCATCGATATTGACAAAAGAATTCATTTTTCCTGCAAATGAAATTAATAGAAAACAGCGGGCTGCTAAAGCTGGATTCATAAAATTTTGGCCAAGACCACCAAATAATTGTTTAACAACAATAATTGCAAAAACACTGCCAAGAACTACCATCCATAGTGGGAGAGAACTTGATAAACACAAGGCTAATAAAAGACCTGTAATTGCAGCGGAACCATCTTTAATAGTAATAGGTAATTTCATCAGTCGCTGATACAAATATTCACTTAGTACAGCGCTAATTACAGCAACAGTTATAACTAAAAAAGCATCAAGACCAAATTGATAAATACCAAAAATCGTTGCTGGCATTAAAGCGATAAGAACATCATACATAATATTTTTAGTTGTAATAGAACTGCGGATATGGGGAGCAGTAGACACATTAAATAGATTATCCATTATTTAGCTCCTTTCTGACGATCATCATTGATTGCCTTTTTTATTTTTTTAAAAGATTGGGTCATATTTCGTTTAGCGGGACAGATATATGTACAGCAGCCACATTCCATACAATCACTGCCATGTACTTTTAAAAAATTATCTTTATCACCATTTTTAGCATAACGATATAATAGCTGGGGAATTAAACCAATTGGACATACAGAAACACAACGACTACAATGAATACAAGGGGTAGGGGTGTTTTTAGATACTTCGTCTTCACTTAAACAAACAAGCGCTGATGAAGTTTTAGAAACCGGAATTTCTAAATTGAATAAGGCTGTTCCCATCATAGGACCACCTGAAATTATTTTTTGCGGATGTATCTTGAAGCCATCACAGGCATCGACAAGAATCTGATATTTTGTTCCTAAACGAACTCTAAAATTTTGTGGTTTACTGATTACATCACCAGTGACGGTAACGATTTTTTCAATTAAAGGGATATTTAAAGCTACTGCATCGTAAATAGCGATAATTGAAGCTACATTACTGACAATACAGCCTACATCAGCAGGTAACATGCCGTTTTTTATATTTTGGTTAGTCAATACTTTAAT
This sequence comes from Clostridium sp. Marseille-Q5894, assembly GCF_946902305.1. Taxonomy (NCBI): domain Bacteria; kingdom Bacillati; phylum Bacillota; class Clostridia; order Eubacteriales; family Clostridiaceae; genus Clostridium; species Clostridium sp. Marseille-Q5894. Next base: position 47,888 of record NZ_CAMPPT010000002.1, read on the forward strand.
TAGGACACGTTCGCTTCCTTGCGGATATTTTGTTTGTAAGATGGCAATTTCAATTTTAGGTTCATTTTTAATAGCATTTTCGATTTGACTTATAGCATCAGGTTTATTATCTTCGATGGCAATAATTGCTTTAGCATTTTTAAACAGCTGTAATTGGATTTTGATTCCAGCAATTAGTTTTTCGGTTTCTTCGAGCATTAAACGATAATCCGAAGTTAAATAGGGCTCACATTCAGCACCATTGATAATAACATATTTGATGGCATCATCATCTTTAGGCGTATTTTTAACTGCACTAGGAAAACCAGCACCACCTAGTCCGACAATTCCCGCATGAGCAATTAATTCGCGAATTTGAGTACTACTATAATTTTGATAATTATTAATAGTATTATATTCAGGAACTGTTTGATATTGGTGATCATTAGTTATAATAATACAATCAGTATAAAAACCATTTGCCACAAGGCGCTTATCGATAGCTTTTACTGTTCCTGAAATAGAACTGGCAACATTGGCAGAGATCATTCCGCTGCCATTGGCGATAATTTGTCCAACTAAAACATGATCACCTTTTTTAACTGTTGCTTTAGCAGGGGCTCCAATATGTTGAGATAATGGGAAAATTAATTCATCTCCAGGTGATAATGTCCGGATTGGATGATTGGCAGAAATGAATTTATTATCGTTAGGGTGAATACCGCCTTTGAAAGTAAATTTTTTCATATTAATGACTCCTTTTTGAGGTATATAAGTTAATTATAATCTCTTTTTTTAGGATATGGAATAAAAAATCAAGAAAAAAAAGCAACAGCTTAAGCTATTGCCTAAAGATGGAACTGGGTCTCATTTAAACGTAAACTATATCCTTGCGGATGTTTGCATACTGGACAGACGGTAACCGCTTCGTTTCCTTCGTAAATAAAACCACAGTTTAAACACATCCATTTGATATTATTGTTTTCTTTGAATAATTTACCACTAGTTAATAAATCATGGTATCTTTTAAATCTTTCATGATGATAATTTTCAATTTCACTGATCATAAAAAAGGTTGTTGCAATTTCAATATAGCCTTCTTCTTTAGCTTCCTCACCAAATTGTTTATAGATCGATGTAGCTTCATCATATTCATGTCTAGCGGCTGCATCAAGTAAAGAAGCTAGATCTTCGTTTATATCAATAGGGTAATTGGCCATCATTGAAACATTTTCATCTTTAAAAACATCTTTTAAAAAATTGTAAAATATGACAGCGTGTTCTTTTTCCTGGTTGGCAGTAAAATAAAGCATATCCTGAAGTACAGGTAAACCACTTTTTCCTGCCACTTTAGCTGCTATTTCATAACGCATTCGAGCTTGACACTCACCCGCAAAGGCTCGAAGTAAATTTGTTTTTGTTTTTGCATCCATATAAATTACCTCCTTCTTTATTTTTAACAAAATGAAGAAAGCTTAAACAGAATATTAATATCAACGAAAAATAAAAAGCAATATCTATATCAATATTGCTCATCTAATTAAGTTTATCTTTATTCATACCTGTTAATTCCATATATTCATTTTTAACATTTTGTAGTAATTGCATAAAAGTCCAATTTACATTTGTTTGAGTAACAACAGCTTTTAAAGGAATAAAAGGAATATTAGCTTCTTTAAAGATTTGTAATAAGATATCGATTTGTTTATCTTCAAATCCCGCCATCACCATCATATCATCGGGAGGAATAACAGTTAAAGCTTCGGTTCCTCTTTCAAATCCTTCACCACCTAAGATATAACCAAGGGGACTCATTAGATCACTTGTTTTTACAATAATTACTTTTACATTTAATTTCTCTAAAATTGCAATAATTGCTTTACCTGCTTCACTTTTATCAATATTATATAATAATACAGTCTCTTGCATAAATTTGCCTCACTTTCACTCATTAGATTATCATAATTACAAAAATCAATCAACTAACATGCATGATATTTAGATATTATTAGTTCTTCGTAATACTAAAAGACTGGCTGTTTCATAATTTGAAAATTTGGTTTTTAGACTGTCTTTGGTGAATGAATATATAAATCGACGTTTTTATTGATGGCTGCAAGTCGTTATCTAATAACGAATAATAAAGTATATAACGTATATCCAGCTAAGCAAGCCGTGAAAAATAGCCCAGCCAACACTATGCCATGTTGTATAACTGATTACCATTGCTAAAGCACTACCAAAAGTAATTCCTGATGTGACTGTTTTTTTTACGACACCCGTCTTATTTTCTTCCATATTCTGACCTCTTAAATTTTATTGATTTCTTTATAGATAAGTATAACTACTTGTACTATTAAATACAAGTAATTATCTAGGATAGTTACAGCTTACGATCTAAGTCATAAAAAAACAAAAAAATATTGACGTAGCCTAAAAAAAAGTGTATGCTTATTAAGCAACAAATGATAGCAGCACATAGAGTTTTGAAACGAGCGTTTATAACTAATGTTTGTAAAGTAGCTGGCTGCAAAGTGAAATACTTAATATAAACACAATTCAAATAATCTATGCAATGTTATTGTTTTATGCAAATAAAACAATAAATGGAGGAAAACAAATGTCACGTTATACTGGACCACAATGGAAGATCTCTCGTCGTTTAGGATTTTCTACTTTAGAAACTGGAAAGGAATTAAGCAGAAGAGCTTATGCTCCTGGTCAACATGGTCAAAAAAGAAAAAAACAAACAGAATATGGATTACAATTAGCTGAAAAACAAAAAGTAAGACATATGTATGGAGTTAATGAAAAACAATTCCACAACACATTTAAACAAGCTGGTAAAATGAGCGGTATTCATGGTTATAACTTCCTTTGCTTACTAGAAAGAAGATTAGACAATGTTGTTTACAGATTAGGTTTTGCACCTACAAGAAGAGCTGCAAGACAGTTAGTAAACCATGGTCATTTCTTAGTAAATGGAGTTAAAACTGATATTCCATCTTATCGTGTTAAAGTTGGAGATGTTGTTGAAGTTAAAGAAAAATCTAAGAATTTAGCTGTTATTAAATCTGCTTTAGAAAACAGAGTACATACACCTGCTTTCGTTGAAGTTGATGAAGCTAAATTAAGTGGTAAATTTGCTCGTTTACCTGAAAGATCTGAATTGAATCAAGAAATCAATGAATCATTGATCGTTGAATATTATAACCGTATGGGTTAATCCGATAGGATTATGGTATATGCTATCTTTGCAGAGGGTAGCTATACCTTTTTTTATGCGATTTAATAAAAATATAATGTATTAGAGAAAATTATTTGATATAATATAAGTCAATATGGAGGTAATTATGACAGACAGTAGAATTTGTATAGCTTTGGATTTTCAAAATAAAGAAGAAGTAAAAGAATTTTTAGAAAAATTTAATGATGAAAAATTGTATGTAAAAGTGGGAATGGAATTGTTCTATGGTGAAGGTATCGAAATGATTAAAATGATCAAAGAAATGGGACATAACATTTTCTTAGATCTAAAATTACATGATATTCCTAATACTGTAAAAAGTGCGATGAAACAGCTGGCTAAATTAGATGTTGATATGGTCAATGTTCATGCTTCTGGTAGCAAAGCGATGATGAAAGCAGCACTTGAAGGATTAGAAGAAGGAAAAACGGGTGATAAAAGACCAGCATGTATTGCGGTTACATGTTTGACATCATTAGATCAAGATGTACTAGATAATGAATTATTGATTCATGAACCGTTAGAAGAAGTTGTTTTAAAATGGGCTCAAAACGCTAAAGAAGCAGGATTAGATGGCGTAGTTTGTTCACCGTTAGAATCTAAAATCATCCATGATAATCTCGGTGAAGAGTTTCTAACTGTTACGCCAGGGATCCGTCTAGTAGATGATAGTGTAAATGATCAAAAGCGGGTTACAACTCCAGCTATGGCACGAGAACTTACTTCAAGTTATATTGTAGTAGGAAGAACGATTACGGGATCTAATGATCCATATGCAACTTATAAAAAAGTGTATCAAGATTTTCAAGGGTAGAGGAGAAAGATGATGAAAGAATTAATTGCCAAAGATTTATTAGATATCAAAGCGGTTTTTTTGAGACCGAATGAACCATTTACATGGGCTAGTGGGATAAAATCCCCTATTTATTGTGATAATCGTTTGACTTTATCATATCCAAAGGTTCGTAAAGATATTGAAACAGGACTAGCAAAATTAATTAAAGAAAATTTTCCTGAAGCAGAATGTTTGATGGGAACAGCAACAGCAGGAATTGCTCATGCAGCATTAACAGCAGAAATCTTAGAGTTGCCAATGGGCTATGTTCGCGGTGGAGCTAAGAGCCATGGACGTAATAATCGTATTGAAGGTAAAGTAGAACCTGGTATGAAAGTCGTTGTTGTTGAAGATTTGATTTCAACAGGTGGAAGCTCTTTGGAATGTGTTGAGGCTTTAAAAGAAGCAGGATGTGAAGTTATTGGATTAGTCGCTATTTTTACGTATGGATTACCTAAAGCAACTGTTAATTTTGAAGCTGCTAATTGTAAATTTGTTACTTTGACTGATTATGATACATTGATTGGTGTAGCAAAAGAAAATGATTATATTAAAGAAGCAGATATTGAAAAGTTAAAAGCTTGGAAAAAAGATCCAAGTGATGAATCTTGGATGGTTAAATAAGAGACCTGATTTATATTAATGCAATGTTATCATTAAGGAGTTGTAACGAGATAAATGATTTTTAGATTATTTAGAAGCATTACAGCTTCTTTTTTGATTTTTAGTGGAGCACTTTATATTATTTTTTCAAGGAATTATTGGATAAAAAAAGGTCTTTTTATACAGTAAAGGCATCTTATTATAAATTGTTTTTTAGCTCAAATTATTGGTTTTTGTTCTATCGTTTTTAACTTCATTTTATGATATTTTCTTATATTGAATCTTGCTATTTCTAATTTACACCAGATTCGCTGCTTCTTATCTTGAGCAATGATAAGTCCAAATGTTCCTTTTGAATAGATACTTCTTTCTTTTAATGTTTTTATTACAATGACACATTCAAATATCATGATAACATCATATTCATATGTGTTTCTGTTGGAAAGATCAATATATTTTGTAAGATTGATGCTCTTAATTGTTCTTGGTTATTTTTAAGTGCATTAATGTCATAAAAAACTGTAAAATCTAGTAGTGATGTAGGCTGATATGAGTTATAATTTATTTTTACGTGTTAAATGTACGATTATTTCGTACATTTTTGTATTTTTGGAATTATCGGTCGTTACAGTCCTTTTTTATATGAGAATCCAGATATTATGCCAGTTGATGTAATCAGCATGGGGCTTACTGTAAGCAACGATCTGGGTAATAATATCACCATTTAATTGCAAGTTATTTTTTTTCATATATTCAAAAGCAGGATTTAAAGCATGAAAAGTGAGAAATTGTTTTGAACAGGAAGATATGCACATATATAGGCATTTTTGTGGAGGGTAATAATGAATATATTTTGTTTCGTGAATATCTAAAAAATGTGCATATTCTTCTTCAATACCAATGCCAAAATAAAAATCGGTATTATTATTTTTGATGTGCTCTTTTGTAAAAAGTGCTGTTGAAAATATAAAGGGAACATTTTGACAAAAATCTTTTAATTCTTTTTGTTCTTGTTTTGTTAAATCTATATGATAACACTTTTGACTGTCAATACGATAAATACCAGGACTCATTTGAATGGAAAATTGGTTGTTTTGACAATCGTTTAATAATTGACGATTTAATCTTAATTTTTTTAATAAATTCATTTGATATATAATATTTTTTTGAATGATTTCTTCTTGTCCTTTTAAAACATGATCAATTTGTTCAATGTTTTCTTTTTTTAACAAGGCGGCTGTTTCTTCAATATTTAGGCCAAAACCTAAATAACAGCGTGCGCGAATTAAAACATGCAAATCCCAGGCAGTATAATAGCGATAGCCGCTTTCTTCATTATGAAGTGGCTGAATAATATTTTTTCTTTCATAATAACGAATTGTTTCAGCTGTGACACCAAGTATCTTTGCAAGCTCACCAATTGTATATGTCGTATACATTTCTATCCCTCAACTTTCAAATAGTTTTAAAGTTATGAGGTTATTTTAGCATAATTTGTCATAAAAATCTTAAAAGTTGGATGAAAATAGACTATTGACTCTCAAATAATTTGAAAGTTTAAAATGTTCTTGTTAAAAAATTATCAAGTATAAAGGAGAAGGTTATGAAAGAAAAAAAAGTAGCGCTCATTACAGGTGGAGCAATGGGACAAGGGCGAGCTCATGCCTATATGTATGCAAAAAATGGTTTTGATGTTGTTTTAGCAGATATGCTAGAACCAGAGACAGAAGTGTTTCAAGAAACAATAGAAGAATGTCAAAAGTTAGGGGCAGATGTTTTAGCGATGTGTTGTGATATTACATCTACACCAGATATGGAAGTGTTGTTTGAAAAGGCTTGGGAAAGGTTCGAAAGATTAGATGTTGTGATTGCTAATGCCGGTATTATTAATTTTGGTTATACTTGGGAACTTACAGATCAACAAGTTGAAAAAGTAATGGATATTAATTTAATTGGAACATGGCGTACCAATAAATATGCTGCTAAATATATGTTGAAACAGGGATTTGGTAGAATTATTAATATTTCTTCTACATCAGGGTTATATGGAACACCTAAGCTTGCAACATATTGTATGTCAAAATGGGGAATTTTAGGTCTTACAAAGACACTTGCTAAAGAAGTAGGACCAAAAGGTATTATTGTTAATGCATTATGTCCAACCAAGGTGAAAACACCTATGTGTGAAACGATGGAATATGTTCAGTTTATTAATGATTTGACTGGTAAAGATTTTAAATCAGTTGAAGAAATGTACAATGGTGTACCATTTTTGGAAGTTGAAGATATTGCCAGTATGGTTTATTGGTTAGGAACAAGTCGTGAAGCAGGAAAATTTAATGGAAGAGAAGTTCCATTAGATTTAGGAACATTACAGTAGGGGGAATAAAGATGAATATTACAAAAGCAACACGATGGCGTGTTTTTGCTGGAGTATGGATTCAAAGTCTATTTACTTCAGCAACAGCATTCTTTAGTTTATTTTGCTTGCCATTATGTAATTTATTTGATTGGAGCACTTCTGATTTTTCAATAGCCTATACGATCTATATGTTTATTTATTGTGCAGTAGGATTTATTGGCGGTATTTTAGCAGAAAAATTACAGCCAAGAGTGGCAATTTACATTGGATTAATTTTCTTTGCGGGTGGTTGGATATTAACTGGATTTGCTAATACGATACCGTTTTTATACATTGCTTATGGTGTGATTGCTGGAGCAGGTGCAGGAATGATTTACCCTGCTTGTTTGCCGACTGCTTTGAAATGGTTTCCTGATAAAAGTGGTTCGATTTCAGGACTGGTTCAAGCTGGAGCAGCTTGTGGACCATTTATTATGTCACCAGTTGCACAAATGTTAATTGATCACTTTGGATCACAAAGTGCTTGTCAAATTCTAGGAGTTATTTTCTTGATTGGTGTAGGGGCAGTTGCCTGGATGATTGTTCCTTGTCCAGAAGGATGGCAGCCAGAAGGATGGCGTCCTTCACCAACACAAAGCCAGGAGTTACAAAGTCGAAATTATAATATTCCACAAATGATTAAAAAACCAGTTTTTTGGGTCTTATTAATTATGTTTATTTTTGCCAATGCGGCCGGAACAATGATGGTTTCAGCAACATCACCAATTGCACAAAATCAAATAGGTTTATCGGCAATGGATGCAGCTTTATGTGTTAGTTTGATGACTTTATTTAATATGTTTGGGCGTATTTCTTTTGGTTTTATTTATGATAAGCTCAAAGGATGGAATTCATTGATTTTAGTTTTACTGCTTAATGGTATCTCTATGTTACTGTTAACAATAGCTAAAAGTTATGTATATTTTATCATTTGTATAGCTTTAGTTGGATTCTCATTTGGTGGATTACTTGTTGTTTTTGCACCAATGGTGAAAATTATTTTTGGCTCAAAATATTATAATCGTAACTATGGTTTGATTTTTATAGGTTATGGTATTGGTGCCTTTATTGGACCTAAAATATCAGCGAGTTTTTACGATGCTACAGGTTCTTATATGATGGGATATTTAGGTTCGGCTATTTTAGCAGCTGCAGCAATTCTATTAGTCATTTTAGCTAAAAAGATGACAGAGAAAATGTCAGTTTATTCATAGATAAGTGGGGAAGATATGTTTCTTCTCCATTTTTATTGTTTAATAGTAAAAATTAATTATATAGTTTAATCATGTTAATAAAATAAAGAGATTAAAATCAATAGTTTAAATGAATAATTATAGTGATTGACTAATTTATGCGATATTTGGTGAAAAATATAGATATTTCAATTGCAATTTGGTTGTGCTATAATTATAATGCTATAGAAGTAGATGAAAATAATTCTGGAGGTGTACAATGCTAAAGAGTATTAGCTATGTTCTAAAAGAAAATTTTACTAACTTATTTAGAATATATTCGATTGCAAAATATGAGTTGTTATCAGATATGCGAGATTCTCGATTAGGGGTGTTTTGGAACTTTGCCAATCCTGCGATACAAATTATTACGTATTATTTTGTTTTTGGTGTTGTTATGGATCGTAGTGCTGTAGATGGGATTCCCTTTATTCAATGGATGTTAGCGGGAATGGTCGTTTGGTTTTTTATTAGTCCTTGTATTACTCAGGGTGCTAATGCGATTTTTTCTAAAATAAATGTAATTACGAAAATGAAGTTTCCAGTAAGTGTTTTACCAGCTACAGTTATTTTGAAAGAATTATTTAATCATGCGTGCATTATGTTATTGATGATTATTTTCTTTATGATTCAAGGAATATATCCTTCTATTCATTGGTTGGGAATAATCTATTATTGTTTTGCGGCATGTTGCTTTGGAGTAAGTTTATCAATGATAACTTCTGTTTTAAATATGATTGCAAGAGATACTCGGAAACTTATTCTAGCTTGTATGCGGCTTATTTTGTATTTGACACCTATTTTATGGCCGATAACACGGTTTAATAAACCAGAATTGTTGGATAGTTTGATTCGATTTGTCATGAAAGTAAATCCGATTTATTATATTGTTTGTGGGTATCGGGATTGTTTTTTATATCATTATGGGTTTATGCATTATTGGAAACAGATGCTTGTTTTTTGGGGCGTTACAGGAATTTTATTTATTATAGGATGTTGTATGATGTATAAGTTTAAGCATAAATTTATTGATATGATATAGGTGGTAATAATGGAAGATTATGCAATTAAATTTGAACATGTTTCAAAAATATATAAATTAAAAAAGAAAAATGATGGTAAAAATAAAAGTAATGAAACAAAGCGTTTTTATGCCCTAAAAGATATTAGTTTTGAAATACCCCAAGGAGAAGTAGTTGGGATATTGGGAACTAACGGTTCTGGTAAATCAACGCTCTCACTTATTTTGGCAGGAATTAGTGAAATTGATGAAGGAACAATGCATATTAATGGTGAACAGTCATTAGTAGCTATCAATACTGGCTTAAATAAACAGTTAACGGGATTGGAAAATATTAATGTTAAAGGGGCACTATTGGGCTTGTCTAAAAAGCAGATTCAAAATATTATTGATGGGGTCATCGAATTTGCAGAACTTGGTGATTTTTTATATCAACCGGTAAAAAAGTATTCTAGTGGAATGAAATCACGATTGGGGTTTTCGATTTCGTTGTATTTAAATCCTGATATTATAATCGTTGATGAGGCATTATCTGTAGGTGATAAAGGTTTTGCACAAAAGTGTCTTAAGAAAATGGATGAATTAAAAGATGAAGGCAAAACGATAATTTTCATCTCGCACTCTTTACCTCAGGTAAGAAAGTTTTGTCAAACAGCCATGTGGATCGAAGGCGGGATGTTGCAAGAATACGGAGATGTCGATGAAGTCTGCGACCATTATGGTGAATATGTTGATTATTATAATGGACTTTCTGGTAAAGAAAAGGCTAAAATCAGAGAGCATAAATTTGAAAAGAGAATTGTTAAAAATCCACAGATTGGTTTTTGGGAAAAAGTTTTTGATCGGATAAAAGGATAGGTGAAGATGATGAAGAAGGTTATTACATATGGAACATTTGATTTATTTCATGTTGGACATTTGAATCTTATTAAACGAGCTAAAGCGTTGGGAGATTATTTGATTGTGGCAGTAAGTTCAGATGCATTTAATGCGCAAAAGGGGAAAAAAGCATATCATAGTGATCAAGATCGTAAAACGATACTTGAAGCAATCAAATATGTTGATGAAGTCATTTTTGAAGAATCATGGGATCAAAAGATCAAGGATGTAAAAGAACATGATGTTGATATTTTTGTCATGGGCGATGATTGGAAAGGGAAATTTGATTTTTTAAAAGATTATTGTGAAGTAGTATATTTACCTCGTACAGAAGGTATCTCGACTACAAAAATTAAAGACGATCTACATAATTAAATGAAGTTAAGTATTATAATCCCTTATGATCGCTATAAAAATTATTTACATGATTGTTTAGAAAGTATTAGTCAACAAGAAATTACAGATTATGAGACTTTATTAGTTGTTAATGATGAAAGCGATGTTGATGAAGAGTTAAAAAAATACAATATAAATATGAAAATTATTGCAGCGGGTGCTGAATCTAATGTTGCTAAAAAAAGAAATCTAGGAATAAAACATGCAGCTGGTGAATATATTTATTTTATTGATTGTGATGATTATTTAATGCCGCATACATTATCGTTATTAATAAAAAAAGCAAAGCAGGATGATTTAGATCTAGTTGCGGGTATCCGTAAATTTACCTGGTTTAAAAAGAAAGTTTTTGAAACGATGGGTGATGAAAAAAATGATGAACTAAATTTAAAAGATAAAGATCATGATCGTGATGATAAATTTATCAATAAAGTTTATGATGAAAGTAATATTACTGAATATAAGACAGATATTTTGATTAGAACTCGTCATGCACTTAGAAATGTTTCAGTTTTGAATATTTTAATAAAAACAGAATTAATAAAAAACCATGACATTTTATTTAATGAAAAGTTTTTATATTATGCTGATGCTCCATTTGTGGTGCAGTTATTGAACTATGCAACAAGTTTTGCTCGAGTTGATGATGCAGTATTTGTTAAAAGAAAACATAACGATCCTATCAATGCTCCAGCGTTGTCACAAATCAAAGATCCTGATAATAAGTTTAATGAGTTTATTGAAGCTCATAATTATTGTACGATGCTAGTTGAACCAGATAGCTATATTCGTTATTATCTTGATGCTAAGATGGTTTCTTACTATACAAAGTTTTTTGCGAAAAAGATTCGTCGTGGTAAAGATGATGTTTGGCGTGATGAGCGTTTTAAAATGATGTCTGAAGTACTTAAAAATATTCGTCCTGAATTATTGAATAAGTCATCTCGTTATAGTCGTAAATTGATCAATGCAGCTATTAATAACGATATTGAGCGGGCAAAGAAATTAGTTAATATGCATTTAGCTAAATTGAAATTAAAAAAGATAATTAAAAACAAAAATGAAATGAACAAGTATTTGTATCGTTATCGTTATCTTAAAGAACCGCTTGAAGAAAATATGATCATGTTTGAGACTTTTATGGGGAAAAGTTATGCTGATTCGCCAAAATATATTTATGAATATTTAGCTAAAAATTATCCTGGTAAATATAAGTTTGTTTGGGTTTTAAATGATCCTAAAGAAAAGCCGCCTTATGGAGCTATCATCGTTAAAAGATTTACACGCAAATATGCCTATTATTTAGCAAAATCTAAATATTTCGTTTTTAATGTACGCCAGCCTTTATGGTTTAGAAAACGTGAAGAACAGATTTTTTTAGAAACCTGGCATGGCACACCGCTTAAGCGTTTAGCGTTTGATCAAGAAGAAGTAACAGCAGCATCACCAACATATAAAGCCCAGTTTTATCGTCAAAAGCAGGAATGGGATTATTTGATCGCTCCAAATAAATTTTCTAGTGATATTTTTAAAAGCTGTTTTATGTACGATGGCAAGATGTTGGAAACTGGATATCCAAGAAATGATTTGTTGTCATCACCTGATCGTGAGCAAACAGCTTTAAAATTAAAGAAAAAATTAGGAATTCCTTTAGATAAAAAAACGATTTTATATGCTCCGACCTGGCGCGATGATGAGTATTATGGTAATGGTAAGTATAAATTTAAGTTGAAACTGGATCTTGATTTATTGAAAAAAGAATTAGGGAATGAATATGTTGTGTTATTAAGAACTCATCATTATATTGCCGATGCTTTAGATATCACAGGGTTAGAAGATTTTGCTTTTAATTTAAGTAAATATGATGATATTACGGAAATATATTTGATCAGTGATATTTGCATTACTGATTATTCGAGTGTATTTTTTGACTTTGCTAATTTAAAAAGACCAATGTTGTTTTATACTTATGATCTAGATAAATATCGTGATGTTTTAAGAGGTTTTTATATTGATATGGAAACAGAATTACCAGGTCCTTTAGTTTATACAACAAGTGAAGTTGTTGATAAAATAAAAAATCTAGATAAACTAAATGAGCAGTATCAAGAGCGTTATGAACAGTTTTATCAAAGATTTTGTTCGTGGGAAGATGGTCAGGCAGCAAAACGAGTTGTTGAAGAAGTTTTTAAATAAGGGGAATACCCCTTATTTTTATAAGGAGGCTAGTGATGAAATTAATTAAGAAGTTTTTAGGAAAATTAATTAGATTTTTATATCGTATAGTTTATCGCTTTATTCCATGTCAAAAAGATACAATATTATTTATTTCTTTTCATGGTCGCGGTTATTCAGATAATCCGATGGCATTACATCAATATATAACGAATCATCATGAATATCAAAAATACCGTTGTATCTATGCAATCAAAAACCATAAACAAAAGAATTTAAAGATTGAAAATGCTAAGATCATTGAATATTTTAGTATTCCTTATTTCTTTTATTTAGCCCGTTGTAAATATTGGATCTCTAATTGTAAATTACCAAAATATGTATTAAAAAAACCAGATCAGATCTATTTACAAACCTGGCATGGAACCCCGCTTAAAAAATTGGCGCATGATATTGAAGTACCTGAAGGAACAACGTTTTATCGCAGCGGGATGTCAATTGAAGAAATGCGCTCAACTTATGATAATGATGTAAGTAAATATAATTATATGATTTCACCAAGTAGTTTTACTACCGAAGTGTTTCAAAGTGCTTTTGCCATCAATAAAGAACGCTTAATTGAAACTGGTTATCCGCGTAATGATATTTTATCTAATTATAATGTTTTAGATATTGACCAAATCAAGAGCAAATTGAATTTACCTAAAGATAAAAAAGTTATTTTATATGCTCCGACCTGGCGAGACAATTCATTTAATTTAAAAGGGTATACTTTTAAATTAGAAGTGGATTTTAAAAAATGGCAAGAAAATCTAGGTGATGAGTATGTTGTTGTTTTTAAACCGCATTATTTGATCGTTAATGATTTTGATTTAGATAGTGTTAAAGATTTTGTGTATTTTGTTGATCCTAAAGAGGATATCAGTAGTCTTTATTTGATTGCAGATATTTTGATTACAGATTATTCCAGTGTTTTTTTCGATTATGCAATCTTAAAAAGACCAATATATTTTTATATGTATGATTTGCAAAGTTATCGTGATGAATTGAGAGGTTTTTATCTTGATATTTATCAAGATCTGCCTGGTGAAATAATTGAAAATGAAAATTTATTATTAAATAAAATTAAACAAAATGACTATGATTATGATAAATTAGTAACTTTCAATCAAAGATTTAATAATCATGAAGATGGTAGTGCTAGTAAGCGTGTATTGGAAATATTGTTAAAGTAGGTGGAATCATGGGATTGAAAAAAATAATTATTAATATTATTTTGAGATTTGTAAATATATTTGTAAATTTAAGTCCAATTAAAAATAATCAAGTAGCTTTTGTTTCTTTGGAGTCTAATAAATTAGAAAGTGATTTAAAATTAATTTATGATGAATTAAGCAAAGATGATCATTATAATTTAAAAACAGTATTAATTAATTATAATAAAAAAAGCCTGCTTAATAATTTTTTATACATGCTTAATTGTATTAAACAAATATATGTAATTAATACTTCAAAAATAGTTTTGATTACAGACAATAACTATGTCATTAGTAATTTTAAACGCGAAGGCATAAAAGTAATTCAGATTTGGCATGCTACAGGGGCAATCAAAAAATTTGGTAATGCTATCAAACGTGAATATCCAATCAAAAATTACGATTATGTTATTGCTAATAGCGATTACTGGAAGATTCCTTATCAAGAAGCTTTTAATGTATTAAGAGATAATGTTATTGTAACAGGGATGCCCCGGGTAGATCATTTAGTTAATGATCATTATTTGCAAAGTACAAGAGTTAAGTTGTTACAAAAATATCCAATTTTAAAAAATAAAAAAATTGTTTTATATGCTCCTACTTTTCGCGGAAATATTTATCAAGGATTTAAAAGTGTTTCTTTTAATGGGAAAAAACTGCTTGATCAATTAGACGATGAATATGTTTTGATATATAAATTTCATCCTCTTTTATTAAATACAGAAATTCCTAGTGATGATAGAATTATCAATTTGAGTAATGAAGATACCCATGATTTGTTTACTGTTAGTGATATGCTGGTTTCAGATTTTTCTTCAATTATTTTTGATTATGCATTTTTAAATAAACCGATGTATTTTTTTGTTCCTGATCTTGATGAATATTTAAATACTTTAGGGTGTTTTGTGGATTATGATAAAACGATGCCGGGACCAATATGTTTTGATGAAGAACAGTTAGCTTTAGCGATATTAAAAGCTAAAAAATATAATTTAAAATATTTTTTACAAACATTTTTTAAATATCAAGATGGTAATAATACTAAAAGAGTAGTGGAATTTATTAAGAAGCTTTAAAACATCAAGAATTTCGGGTCTCTAAATTTCCGTGGGGTTTAAAAAAATGAGACTCTAAAATAAAGTGGGGTTTTGGTGACCCCACTTCTGTTTATAGTTGAAAAAGTATCATTCAATACCGTGGGGTCAAGAATGATACTTTTAATATGCCGAAACAACCATTTTATTTAATTATTATCTGTTTTTTAAAGTTTTTGTGACAGTCTTTACATATAAATCTTCTACATCTGTAATTGATGACGGTTTTATTAGTGTTGAAAATAGAATGAGTAATTTTCTTTGATTTATAGGTTTTAACATTAGCATTCAAACTACTGCAACAGGGGCAGGATTTAATCTTTTTAGTTAAAGTAACATTAATGTTTATAATATCGCGAGATCTAACAATATTGATATCTTGAATATCGTCAGGTTGTAAACCCAATAAATTTATAGTATCATAATCCATGAGATAACACTCTCCTTTCAAATATGGTTGTATCTGCAAAAACAATCATATCATGAAAGGATTTTTTCATACTATAAGAGCACCCCACGAAAGTTTAAAGTACAAAAAAAGCCGACCCCATGAAACTTTATACCTAGGGGTCGACCCCACACTAATTTAGATATCGAGAATTTCTTGATGTTTTTTTGTAAACTAGTCCTTTGCCTAGAAAAGAAAAAGATATTTGAATAGGTTAAAGTAGGAGGGATGAACATGTACGAAGATTACATGGATAATTTATTTGATCGCCGCCCAATGCCAATAGTGGCGCCTAAGGTTGGAGATATCTTTTTATACACTGTAAATCGAGGTGATAATGTATACGCAATTGCAAGAAGGTTTAATACTCGAGTAGATTATATTAAAAATATGAATGAGTTAGATGATCGGATGATGATCTATCCAGGACAGCAGCTTTTAATACCAGTATTATTTGCAAAGATACCACCAGTTAAACCACAGCCACAACCACAACCAAGACAATCATATGAACTATATTTTTAAAATAACTAGATTTTTTAAATAAAAGAGTTTATTATATTGTTAAATATGTACAAGGAGAAAAATATGAAGTTACATGCAGGTAGTGAACGTAATTTAACATTGGTAATGGACTTATATGAATTAACAATGTCGTATAATTATTTTAAACAAGGTAATAAGGATCAGTATGTTTATTTTGATATGTATTATCGTAAAAATCCTGATAATGGCGGATATTCTATTTTTGCGGGGTTACAACAGTTGATTGAATGTATTGACCACTTACATTTTAGTGAGGGAGATATTGAATATCTCCGCTCACTAAATAAATTTGATGAAGATTTTTTTGATTATTTAAGAGATTTTCATTTTACTGGTTCAATTTATGCAGTAAAAGAGGGAACGCCAGTGTTTCCTAATGAACCGTTGATTACAGTTAAGGCTAAATTTATTGAAGCGCAGTTGATTGAAACATTATTACTTGTAACAGTTAATCATCAGTCATTGATTGCGACAAAGGCAAATCGAATCGTTAAAGAAGCTAAAGGACGCCCAGTATTTGAATTTGGGGCTAGAAGAGCACAAGGTTATGACAGTGCAACATATGGGGCAAGAGCTGCTTATATTGGCGGTGTTACAGGCAGTGCTACTGTATCTGCTGGTTTAATGTTTAACATTCCTGTAGTAGGGACGATGGCTCATTCGTTCGTGCAGTCATTTGAAAGTGAATATGAAGCTTTTAAAGCTTATGCGCTTACTTATCCTGATGATTGTGTATTATTAGTAGATACATATGATACTTTAAAAAGTGGTGTTCCTAATGCTATTAGGATTGCTAAAGAGGTACTAGAGCCATTAGGTAAAAAACTAAAAGGAATTAGACTTGATAGTGGCGATATTGCTTATTTATCTAAAAGAGCGCGAATGATGTTAGATGTAGCTGGGTTAGTTGAAACGAAAATAACTGCGTCTAATTCATTAGATGAGTATTTAATTCGTTCGTTATTGGATCAAGGAGCACAGCTTGATTCTTTTGGTGTTGGTGAAAATTTGATTGTTTCTAAAAATGCTCCTGTTTTTGGTGGTGTTTATAAATTAGTAGCAATAGAAAAAAATAATGAGATCATTCCTAAAATCAAAATATCTGAAAATACCGAAAAAATTACTAATCCGGGGTATAAAAAAGTATATCGTTTATTTGAAAATGAAACTGGCAAAGCGATTGGTGATGTAATTGCTTTTCATGATGAAAAAATAACGGCTGATCAGGATCTAACGATTTATCACCAGTCTAATATTTGGAAATTTAAAACATTAGAAGCTAATAGTTTTAGTATTGAAGAGCTGCAGGTACCAGTCTTTGTTAATGGAAAGAAAGTGTATCCGGAATATACTGTTGATGAAATTCGTGAGTATTCAAATCAACAAAAAAGTCGTATTTGGGATGAGGTGTTTCGTTTAGAATATCCACATGATTATTATGTGGATCTAACAAAAAAATTGTTGGATTATAAGATAAAGATGCTTGAGGAAAAGAGAAAGTAGTTGGTGATATATAGATGGCAAGATTTGATCGTAAAGTTGAAAGACAGAAAAGTGAATTTAAATTTTCTAAAAAAGTTGCACCAAAAAAGACTAAATTAGATATGTTTAAAGAAAATTTTAGTTTTAGGTGGGTGAAAATAAATTTTAGAACAACGATTTATTTAATTATTGATTTTGTTTTTGTAAGTATTGTTTGTATTCCATTTTTAATGCAGTTTTATAATTCAAAAATGGCATTTGTGTTAGGACATGGTTTGTTGACAAGTCTTTTAGTAGTATTGACGTTTTATTTCATTGGTAAAGAGAAACCTTCAATTTTTGAGTTATTAGTTAGATATTGTTTTATGGCAGTAGTTTTGATGATAACTTCATTTATTGCGGGAATATTGGTGTAAAATATCATGATTATTACAGTTGTTGGTCTTGGTGTTGTCGGTGGTAGTTTTGTTAAGGCTTTAAAAGGTCTGGGACACCAGGTTTATGGAATCGATATTGATAAAAAAACTTTACAAAAAGCAAAAGATGAAGGTTATATTATTGAGGGTTACCAGGATGGCAAAGATATTATTTTACAGACAGATTTAACGATTATTTGTTTGTATCCATCATTGGTTTTAGATTTTATCAAAAATAACAAGTTTAAAAAAGGCAGTATTATTACAGATGCTGTAGGAGTTAAATCTTATTTTCTTCAAGAGGCAATGAATATTATAGATCCTGATGTTGAATTTGTAAGTGGTCATCCTATGGCGGGAAGAGAAAAAAGAGGTTTTGAATATGCTAGCAAGGAGGTATTCAAAAACGCTAATTATATTTTGATTGAACATCCGGCTAATAATAAAGAGAGTATAGTTTTTATGGAAGATTTTGTCGGGACATTAGGGTTTAAAAGCGTTAAGATCATGTCTCCGCAGGCTCATGATGAAATTATTTCTTTTACATCACAATTACCTCATGCTATTGCAGTCGCATTGATCAATAGTGATAATGAAAAATATGATACGGGAAAATATATTGGTGATTCTTACCGAGATTTAACGAGAATTGCAAATATTAATGAGGATCTATGGTCAGAATTATTTTTTAGAAATAGTGAGAATTTATTGAATTCAATCGTAACTTTTGAAGCGCAGTTAGCTTTAATAAAAAAAGCATTGCTGGAAAATGATGAGCAGTTATTAAAAAAATTATTTATTGAATCATCTCATAGAAGAGAGAAATTAGAGAAATAACGGGTTGTTACTCGTTATTTTTTAGTCTTTAAGTATAATATATTAAACAAATTGTTAAATATTGTTGCATTATTACTAGGATTAGTTATAATTAAAATGTCGAAAATAAAGGAGGTGTAATTATGGATATTGGAAGTAAGATCAAAAGGCTTAGACAGGCTAATGGGCTTACACTAGAAGAATTAGCAAATCGTAGTGAACTAACCAAAGGATTTCTTTCCCAGTTGGAACGTGATCTAACATCTCCGTCAGTTGCAACATTGGAAGATATTTTAGAAGCTTTGGGTACTAATTTGCAGGAGTTTTTTAGTGAAAAACCAGCTGAACAAATTGCGTTTAAAAAGGATGATTTTTTTATTAATGAGCAGGATGATTATATTATTTCATATATTATCCCAAATGCTCAAAAAAATGATATGGAACCAATTTTGATTGAACTTGAAAAAGGCAAACAGTCGATGACGATCGATCCTCATGAAGGTCAAGAGTTTGGTTATGTTATTCAGGGAAAAATAAAATTGATAAACGGTGATAATGAATTTATCTTGAAAAAAGGAGAGACATTTTATCTTAAAGGTTTAGTATCACATTATTTGATTAATTTTGGTGAAACTAAAGCGAAGGTGATTTGGGTATCAACACCACCGTTATTTTAAAGGAGATATTATGGCAAAGTTAATAGAATTAGATAATTTAACAAAAGAGTATAATGGACAAGTTGTTTTAAAGGGAATTCATCTTGATATAAATGAAAAAGAGTTTGTAACTTTATTAGGTCCAAGTGGTTGTGGAAAAACTACTACACTTAGAATTATGGGTGGTTTTGAAGAAGCTAATGGCGGAACTGTTTTATTTGATGGTCAGGATATTAGTAAACTGCCGCCTTATAAAAGAGAATTAAACACTGTATTTCAAAAATATGCATTGTTTCCGCATATAGATGTTTTTGATAATATTGCTTTTGGTTTGAAAATCAAAAAAATGGATAAAGATACAATTGAACATAAAGTAAATCGAATTCTTGAATTAGTAGGTTTGGCAGGATATGGATCAAGAAACATCAATCAGCTTTCCGGTGGTCAACAGCAGCGTGTAGCGATTGCTCGGGCATTAGTTAATGAGCCAAAAGTATTACTGCTTGATGAGCCGCTTGGAGCATTGGATTTAAAGTTGCGTAAAGCGATGCAGATCGAATTAAAAAACATTCAACAGGAAGTTGGAATTACATTTGTTTATGTAACGCATGATCAAGAAGAAGCTCTTACAATGTCAGATACGATCGTTGTTATGAATGAAGGACAGATTCAGCAAATAGGAACACCTACAGATATTTATAATGAGCCGGAAAATCGTTTTGTAGCACAGTTTATTGGTGAATCGAATATTATTGAAGGTGTTTTTATCAAAGATTATTTAGTTGAATTTGATGGGCAGCAGTTTGAATGTGTTGATAAAGGTTTTGATGAAGGACAGGAAATAGACATTGTTTTAAGACCAGAGGATTTAGATATCGTAGAAGTTGATAAAGGGAAGATTGAAGGTGTTGTGACTTCAATTGTTTTTAAAGGTGTTCATTATGAAATAATGGTAGAAACTAAAAATCGAGATTATAAAGTCCATACTACTGATATAAGTGAAGTTGGGAAAAAAGTCAATTTAGATTTTTGGCCAGAAGATATTCATGTTATGGATAAAATGGGTAGTTATTAATGAAACATTTTCGTAAATTAGTTAGTCCGTATTGTTTCTGGTTGTTTTTTTTAACGGTTTTACCAATGTTTTTAATAATGATTTATGCCTTTGTTCAAAAAGGAAATACGATTACAACATTTAATTTTACACTAGATAACTTTTCAAAGTTTTTTGATCCTATTTTTGTCTCAGTCTTAATTAAATCTTTTGTCTTAGGAATTATAACAACAGTATTGTGTTTAATAATTGGTTATCCAGTAGCTTATGCAATTTCTAAATGTAAAGAAAACACACAGACATTACTTATTTTATTGATTACTTTTCCAACTTGGATCAATATGCTGATGCGTACCTATGCATGGATAAATATTTTAAGTAGTAAAGGGATAATCAGTAATGTTTTTCAGTTTTTTGGTTTTGGGGAAGTGAGCCTTTTATATACTGATTTTGCAGTTGTTTTAGGAATGGTATATGATTTTTTACCATTTATGATTTTACCGATTCATACTTCTCTTACTAAAATGGATAAGTCTTTAATTGAAGCAAGTAATGATTTGGGAGCTAATCCAATTACAACATTTTGGAAAATTACATTTAGACTTTCATTAGGTGGTGTTTTAACAGGCATTACAATGGTATTTTTACCAGCTATTTCATCATTTGTAATTCCTAAATTACTTGGTGGTGGACAATATTCGTTAATTGGTAATTTTATTGAGCAGCAATTTATTAATGTTGGAGATTGGCATTTTGGTAGTGCGGTATCTTTGATTTTAGCAATTTTAGTAATAATTCTAATGGGGCTTATTAATCGTGTGGAAAAATATGCAGGATATCAGGAGGAAGCTAAACGTGAAAAAACAAAGAAGATTTCCTAGTTCACTGTGGATTGTATTTGCTTTAGCGTTTCTTTATTTACCCCTTGTAATTATGGCTGTTTTTTCTTTCAATGATTCTAAGTCATTATCAAGCTGGAGCGGTTTTTCGTTAAGATGGTATCAAGAATTATTTGTAAATCAGCAAATGATCGATGCAATTATTGTATCTGTTAGTATTGCAATTTTATCAACAGTTGTTTCTACTGTTTTAGGAACGATTACGGCAATCGGAATTTCTAAATCTAAACCGATTCTTAGAAAAATAGTTTTACAAGTTAATAATCTGCCTATCATGAATCCTGATATTGTTACAGGGATTTCATTGATGCTGTTGTTTTCTTTTGTGAAAGTAGAAAAAGGTTATTTAACGATGTTATTAGCGCATATTGCTTTCTGTACGCCGTTTGTAATTACCAACGTTTTGCCTAAAGTAAGGCAGCTTGATGTTAATTTAGCTGATGCAGCAATGGATTTAGGGGCGACACCATTTCAAGCTTTGACTAAAGTTATTATTCCGCAAATCAAACCTGGAATTATTTCTGGTGCATTATTAGCTTTTACAATGTCATTTGATGATTTTATTATTTCTTATTTTGTTAGTGGTAATGGAATTGAAAATATTTCAATTGTTATCTATAACATGTCGAAACGAACAAATCCTAGTATTTATGCTCTAGCAACGATAATTTTGGTTGTGGTTTTACTTGTTGTGATGTTAGGAACGACTATTCCTAAAGTTTTTCCTAAAGTAACTGATAGAATAATGAGCAGCAAAGTTGTTAAAGTAGTTTTAGCCGGATGCTTATTATTGTCAGTTGGCTGGTCGATTTCAACAGGTGTTGGTAAAAAGACTTTACGAGTATATAATTGGGGAGAATATATTGATAAAACAGTTATTAGTGATTTTGAAAACGAGTATGATTGTCGAATTATTTATGAAACTTTTGATTCTAATGAGATCATGTATACTAAATATATGAGTGGTAATAGTTATGATGTTATGGTACCTTCTGAATATATGATTGAAAGAATGATAAAAGAAGATCTTTTGCAACCAATTGATAAGTCACTGATTTCTAATTTTGATAATATTAATAAAGATATTTTAGGACAATCTTTTGACCCTGATAATGATTATTGGATTCCATATTTTTGTGGTAATGTAGGGATTTTGTATGATAAGACAATTGTAGATAAAAATGATTTAAAAGAAGGCTGGAACATTCTTCGTAATCCAAAATACAAAGGTCAAATTTATATGTATGATTCAGAACGTGATAGTTTTATGGTAGCATTAAAAGCATTAGGTTATTCTATGAACACTACAGTTGAAAAAGAAATTGATGAGGCTTATCAATGGCTGATCGATCAACGTAGTGAAATGGAGCCGGTATATGTTGGTGACGAATCGATTGATACGATGATCAGTGGTGTTAAAGCGATGGCAATCATGTATTCGGGTGATGCAACTACAGTAATGAGTGAGAATCCTAATATGGAATATTATTTACCTGAGGAGGGGACTAATGTCTGGTTTGATGGATTTGTTATTTCTAAGGAATGTAAGCAAACTAAGTTAGCTAATCAGTTTATTAATTTTATGATTTCTAATGAGAATTCTTATAAAAATACTGTTGAAGTAGGATATTTAACAGCTAATGTAAATGCTGCAAAAAAAGCAGCTGAGGAAGAATATAAGGGAATTAGTGCATATCAAATTAGAACGAATGCTAAAGATGAAGTTTTTTCTTATCAGGATAATGAAGTAAAAGAAATGTATAATTCACGCTGGACTAAAGTTAAAGCAAAATAATATTAAAACTGTTAGTTTTTCTAACAGTTTTTTTGTTGCAAAAAATATTGATTTATTCATATTAATTTTAATTGTTGATTATGAATTAGTAAATTTTTTATTAAAAATGCTTGCAAAATTCTGCTATCTGGTATATTATATAAAAGCAGTCCGGTGAAAGACACGGATTAAAATAAAAAAATGGTTCCATGGCCAAGTTGGTAAGGCAACAGACTGCAACTCTGTTATCATCGGTTCGAGTCCGGTTGGAACCTCCATTATGTGCCCAGGTGGCGAAACTGGTAGACGCACAGGACTTAAAATCCTGCGGACCTTAAAATCCGTGCCGGTTCGAGTCCGGCCCTGGGCACCATTTCTCAAAAAACGACTTGCAAAAGCTAGAGGGATATGGTAATATAGAAAAGCATTGTAAGAAAGAAAAAGCGCTAGTAGCTCAACTGGATAGAGTGCTTGACTACGGATCAAGAGGTTGTGGGTTCGATTCCTGCCTAGCGCGCCATTAAGGGAAGAGAGAGCGGGAAGTAGCACAGCTTGGTAGTGCACCTGGTTTGGGACCAGGGGGTCGCAGGTTCAAATCCTGTCTTCCCGACCATTAAAAAAAATTGGGGCCTTAGCTCAGCTGGGAGAGCACCTGCCTTGCACGCAGGGGGTCAGCGGTTCGATCCCGCTAGGCTCCACCAAGATATTAAATTATAGCATTGCTGTAGTTAATTACGGCGGGGTAGCTCAGTTGGCTAGAGCAATCGGTTCATACCCGGTGGGTCGGGGGTTCGAATCCCTTCCCCGCTACCAGTTTAATATAAGGTACCCGTAAGAGATGAAGCAACAAGGACCCTTAGCTCAGTTGGTTAGAGCTATCGGCTCATAACCGATCGGTCGTTGGTTCGAGTCCAACAGGGTCCACCAAATAATGCGAGGGATTACCCAAGTCCGGCTGAAGGGATCGGTCTTGAAAACCGACAGGGGATTAACGTCCCGCGGGGGTTCGAATCCCTCATCCCTCGCCATTTAATTAAGAAAAGAGAATATCGCGGGATGGAGCAGTCTGGTAGCTCGTCGGGCTCATAACCCGAAGGTCGTTGGTTCAAATCCTTCTCCCGCAACCAAGAGGTCTGGTAGTTCAGTTGGTTAGAATGCCGCCCTGTCACGGCGGAGGTCGCGGGTTCGAGTCCCGTCCAGACCGCCAAATGGTTCCGTAGCTCAGTCGGTAGAGCAGAGGACTGAAAATCCTCGTGTCGCTGGTTCGATTCCGGCCGGAACCACCATTAGTCAGCTGTGTAGACAGTTTTTTTTTGACTAATTTTGTGTGTAATCATATATACGTGTTTGATATTAATAAGCTAAAGGAGAATGTTTTATGTTGTATAAGCATCAATATCAGTTTTCAAAAAGAATGGAAATGATCGATATTACTAATCAGATAAAAAAGGATTTAAAAGATGCAAAAATGAAAAATGGTATAGTAATTGTTTATACACCACATACAACAGCCGGTATTACGATTAATGAAAATGCTGATCCAGATGTAGTTAGAGATATGTTGAATGGATTTGAACGTGTTTTTCCAACTAACCATCCTGATTATCATCATTTTGAGGGTAATTCGCATGCCCATATGAAATCAACAGTATTTTCGCCAAGTCAAACTTTGATTATTGATCATGGACAAATTATCTTAGGAGTATGGCAAAGTGTTTATCTTTGTGAATTTGATGGTCCTCGAAATAGAACTTATTATGTTAAATTTATTGCAGGATAGATTGTTAATATATTTAGAGATGATTGCAGTGTGGAAAAATTTATAGTAAAAGTGATTTAACTATTGCAATGACTATATTACTTATGCTATAATCTATTCACGGCAAAAAAAGATTTATTAAAACAAATTTTGCGTTAATGTAATACTGTATTTTGTTTGAAATGTAGATATATTCTTATTTATCTAAGAATTATCAAAAAAGTCAAAAAACGACTTGCAAAAGCTAGAGGGATATGGTAATATAGAAAAGCATTGTAAGAAAGAAAAAGCGCTAGTAGCTCAACTGGATAGAGTGCTTGACTACGGATCAAGAGGTTGTGGGTTCGATTCCTGCCTAGCGCGCCATTAAGGGAAGAGAGAGCGGGAAGTAGCACAGCTTGGTAGTGCACCTGGTTTGGGACCAGGGGGTCGCAGGTTCAAATCCTGTCTTCCCGACCATTAAAAAAAATTGGGGCCTTAGCTCAGCTGGGAGAGCACCTGCCTTGCACGCAGGGGGTCAGCGGTTCGATCCCGCTAGGCTCCACCAAGATATTAAATTATAGCATTGCTGTAGTTAATTACGGCGGGGTAGCTCAGTTGGCTAGAGCAATCGGTTCATACCCGGTGGGTCGGGGGTTCGAATCCCTTCCCCGCTACCAGTTTAATATAAGGTACCCGTAAGAGATGAAGCAACAAGGACCCTTAGCTCAGTTGGTTAGAGCTATCGGCTCATAACCGATCGGTCGTTGGTTCGAGTCCAACAGGGTCCACCAAATAATGCGAGGGATTACCCAAGTCCGGCTGAAGGGATCGGTCTTGAAAACCGACAGGGGATTAACGTCCCGCGGGGGTTCGAATCCCTCATCCCTCGCCATTTAATTAAGAAAAGAGAATATCGCGGGATGGAGCAGTCTGGTAGCTCGTCGGGCTCATAACCCGAAGGTCGTTGGTTCAAATCCTTCTCCCGCAACCAAGAGGTCTGGTAGTTCAGTTGGTTAGAATGCCGCCCTGTCACGGCGGAGGTCGCGGGTTCGAGTCCCGTCCAGACCGCCAAATGGTTCCGTAGCTCAGTCGGTAGAGCAGAGGACTGAAAATCCTCGTGTCGCTGGTTCGATTCCGGCCGGAACCACCATTAAAATTTAATGAGTTGATACATAATAATGAGATATACATATTGTTGTATTTCTCATTTTTTTGCTTATAAAGAAAATTTACTGATAAAAAGAAGTTTTTTGGGAATAAGGATACAAGTATAAACGAATTTTTCGCTAAATGAGATCAGATACTTGGGAATTACTGTTTTTAGATTTTAAAGGTTTAACAAGAGCTAATACTAACAGGCTTTTACTTAATTATTTGATTGATGATGAAGTGAATGTAAATGTTTTAACTGCATAAGAAAATGAAGTTGTCTCATCGGCAACTTCATCACTAACAATTTTAATTATTTCACCTGTCTACTTGACAGGGGCGGTTCAAATCAGGCTACTTTTTCTTCTAGTTTTCTAATCATTTGCGGACAGATAATCAAGGTAGTATAAGTTGTCATCTTGATTATATTTTAGTAAGCGGTTTTTATAGAAGTGTGCCAGGGGTTAAGTCCAAAAAAATAGATTGAAATACATAATAGAGCTAGTACGTAAATTAAGGTGTAATAGGATTCAACAATAAATAGAGTAAGCTATTTGATACTTATTTTTATGCGATTGCTTTGTATGTAAATAGTGAAAGGTTGTTTTTATTTTATAATATGTTATACTATTGTCTATTAAAGAGGTGTTTAGATGAAGTATAAAGAGTTTCGAATGTTGATTTTTTCAATTGTTTTTTTCTTTGTAATTGTTGGTGTATGTATTTATTTTGCACTAGATCATAATCGCTCGAAAGTAATTATTGGAGTTATTTTATCGTTTGTTGTATTAATGATGTTAACGACTAAATATAATATGAAAATATTCAATGATTCTATGTTGATTTATGAATTTAAGGGAATTGGAATTATGCCAGCATTAGTTGATTATAAAAATATTAAGGATGTAACTTTAATTAGTAAACATAAAGTTAAAATAAAGCATAGAGGTACTTCTACACTATATATTTTAGATGCGGAGGCCTTTTATGAAGAATTGCTGGAAAATATCAAAGAATACAAGGATACGATTAGCAGTTAGTCTTATATTTTTAATGTTATTATGTTATAGATATCTATTTTTGAATGATTATTAAAAAGCATGATTTTAAATAGAAAATAAATAAACTGTTTTGTGTTTTTTATGATAATTTATTAGAATCAATATAGTTTTTCTTTTTAGATTGTAAAAGATAACGAGATAGAAAATATATGATTTATGAAGAGAGTATTATCGAGAATACAAATATTTAGTAATGATTTATTATTTATATATGCTTTTTTTCAAGATAATGATATTTTTAAAGCTAAGAAAAAATTGATTTGGTTGATTTCCAGCATCTTCTAAAGAACTTATCGTTTCTCGAAATCAAAGCCATGTCAATGTTAAAAATATCTTTTTAGATATATGATCAAAGATGAAAATGATTATCCTATTGATATCGAAATTCAAATGCATGGCTATGAAAAGAAACGTTTTCAGTTTTCCAGAATGCTGGACGATTAGTTAGAACAGGGCAAAAAGTATATCAGTATATTTTAATAAATGAGAAAAATTCTCATCGGCAAAGTTTATCAGAATGTTATATATTTAAAAATGAGTAAAGTGAATAGAAACGTTGAATTTATATTATGTTCATATGAAAGAAATTAATAATATGTAAAAAGAGGAACTAAGTGGACTGAATAGACTGTGTAGCTTGTTTATAAAAAACAGTCATGATGATAAAATAAAAGACCAAGTGGAAGATATCATTAAAAACGTGCAATGAATTCAAGAAAGATCTATGGGATTTAGGAAACGAAAGAGAATTAGCACTGATAAGAGAAGAACAGTTAAACTGGAGTATGAAAATAACCAAAGGAATCAAAAAAGGTATTGGGCTGGGAATTATACAAACATGTATTAAAATGATTAAAAAATATCAATCAAGACTGCCAAAACAGGCAGAAAGCTTAATAGGCAAACATTAGATGGAATAATTGATTTTTAAAGAAGAAGATTTTAAAGTTTTTAAGCAAAAAATAGATATGATTAAATAATAAGGAAGAAGTTTTAAGATCGTTTGTTGTTAACGAAGTTAATACTTCTTTTTATATTTTTTAGGAAACCGGAAAAAACTTAATAAGAGATTGATGTGGTTGATAGATTTAAATATTACAACTAATAAATACTGGCAATAATATATATTTTATGTGAAAATTCTTTTTTTATTATTAAAAAGAAGTAATTCTCCTTTTTAGATTGTAAAAGATAATGAGGAGGAAAAAATATGATTCATGAAAAAACTGTTATCGATAATAACAATAATGTTAGCTTTAGTAATGACCTGTTCTTTAAATACCTGCTTTCCAGAGATACTTTAGAATCTAAAAAACTGAGAAAGTTTATCGTTAAATCCGTCACTCATCTTGACTGCCAGCAGATGATCGTTAAAAATCCCGAAATCAATCAAAATACGGTCCTCGCTAAAAACATCATCCTTGATATCTGTGCCGTTGATGAAAAGGGCCGAATCATTGATATCGAAATGCAGATGGCTGGCAACAGTAATAGCGAAAGTACCCGCTTTCAGTTCTATGGTGCCAGACTATTAGTAGAACAGATTGATACTGGTGAAAAATATCATCAGCTAAGACCGGTATATCAAATCATCTTTATCAATGAAGATGATGATCGTTTGATCAAAGATTATGCGTTTCGAGATGATCAGCGAGAGCTGGAAAAAGAAAATCTTAATTACCGCTATTTTATCAAGATGAGACATATCGATAAGATCATCAAAGAAAAAGGAATCAAAGGATTAAATGATCTAGAAAGGTTATGTTATTTGTTTATAAAAAATGAATATACTGCTATAATGAAGGAAAGAGAAGAAGATATAGTGGAGATGGTGATAAAGATGTATGACAAGTTTAGAAGTAATGAGCCGATATGGTCATTAGCGAATCAGTTAGCTTTAGCGAAGCTTAGAACCGAATCATTAGAGATGGAGCGCGAAGAAAAGACAGCCAAAAGAATTGAAGAAGGAATCAAACAAGGTATTGCTCAAGGAGTTGAGCAGGGTATTGAGATCGGTAAAATGCGAGAAAAAAAGGATAATTGTGTAAAATTAATTAAGAAGGTATATAGTAGAGATTGTATTGAGTGGGTAGAAAATTTAACTGAAGTGCAGTTAGATGAGATAATAAATTTGATTATTGAAGAAAATGATTTTAAAAATTTTAAACAAAAGATAGATAGATTAGGATAATAATTTAGTACTAGATGTTTATATTAACAGGATATAAAATAGTAAAATTAGTTAAAAGAGCATAATAGATGAAAAGTGGTTCTTACTCGAAAATGGGCAACTAAAAATAAGAGATTTCAAAAAATAACGGTTTTTATTAATCGCTTAAGAAATCTCTTTCTAACATAAGAAAAAATTTTCTCGTTTTATGATAAATATAAAAGCTGGGTTATAAAAATGTAAATTTTAAATTATCTATGATTGAGTAAGAGATGATGATAAATTAATTGAGTTAAGATTAAATAGCTTAGGTTTATTAAAAAAACTGTCAATTCTAAATCAACAGTTTATTTGATAAATTATATTTGTTTATTATGATAACCATATGTTATTTTGCATATCAAAAAAAGTTTTTATTAGATTAAGAAAATAAGGAATAAATGCTTCATTTTTGATTATTTCAATAATTTTGTTTTGAGAAGCCCATTTTACTATTTGGATTTCTTTTTTGTAGTTCTAATTGACGTAAATCAATATCTTTAGTAATTAAATAAATATCATCAAAAACCTGAAGAAAATTAGAGAAAAATGAATCTAAGCATCTAATTCTTCAAAAATTTCTTTTAGTTTGTTTCTCCTTTTATAGCACTTTCACCTATGCTAATATTCCATTTTATAATTTCATCAATTATATAAAATTATAAAAGCGTTAATCATAAGATCAACGCTTTTATTGATTAATAGATTCCTTGAGAAATCATTGCTGCTACGACTTTTTCAAATCCTGCAATATTTGCTCCTTTAATTAAATCATAACCTAAACCATATTTTTCAGCTGCAGCTACAGAAGAATTATGAATATCAATCATAATATTATGAAGTTTTTCATCAACTTCTTTAGCTGTCCAGTTATAACGCATAGAGTTTTGAGACATTTCTAATGCAGAAACGGCAACCCCACCAGCATTAGCAGCTTTAGCAGGTCCTAAAGTTCCACCATTAGCTAAGAAATAATGAACACCTTCAGGAGTAGTTGGCATATTAGCTCCTTCAATAATATATTTAACTCCATTAGCGATTAATTGTTTAGCTTCTTCTTCACCAATTTCATTTTGAGTAGCACAAGGGAAAGCCATATCTACTTTTAATCCCCATGGTTTTTCACCTGGATGGAATTCACAACCAAATTTTTCGGCATAATCTTTTAATTTGACATCATTAGATTCACGAATCTTACATAAGAAATCAATTTTTTCATCTGTTGTAATTCCTTCAGGATCATATACATATCCATCACGTCCAGAAATAGATACTACTTTAGCTCCATATTCTCTAGCTTTTAAACAAACTCCCCAAGCTACATTTCCGTATCCTGAACATGCAATAGTCTTACCTTCATAGCTGTCATTAAAATGAGCTAAAACTTCTTTACCATAGTATACAGCTCCAAATCCAGTTGCTTCTGGTCTAATCAAACTTCCCCCATAAGGTAATGGTTTACCAGTTAAAACACCATTTTCATAAGCACCTCTAATACGTTTGTATTGACCATATAAATAACCAATTTCACGAGCACCAGTACCAATATCCCCTGCAGGTACATCAACATCAGGTCCAATATGACGATATAGTTCAGTCATGAAACTTTGGCAGAAACGCATAATTTCGTTATCAGATTTCCCTTGTGGATCAAAATCAGATCCTCCTTTACCACCACCGATAGGTAAAGTAGTTAATGAATTTTTAAAGATTTGTTCAAATCCTAAAAATTTAATAATTCCTAAGTTAACGCTTGGGTGTAATCTTAAACCACCTTTGTATGGTCCGATTGCACTTGAAAATTGAACTCTGTATCCACGGTTAACTTGTACTTGACCATTATCATCCATCCATGGTACTTTAAACATTAAAGTTCGTTCTGGTTCAACTAATCTTTCTAAGATTGCTTGTTTTTCGTATTCTGGATGAGCTTCGATAACTGGTTTTAAGCTCTCTAATACTTCTTCAACTGCTTGAATAAACTCAGGTTGATCAGCATTTTTTTCTTTTACTTGATTTAATACTTTAGTAATGTAATCCATTTGTATATTCCTCCTTGTTACAAATAATATAATACTATTAATCTAATAATAAATAAATTTTTTAAGAAAAATATATTATAAATAAAAATATTTGTTATTTTTATTTAAAAAATACCATATTTATATATTAGAATTCTATGTAAAGAATTAATATTAAAATGATTTATAGAAAGCATAAAAAAAGATATTATCTCAATCAAAAATGCAACATTTTATCCATGTAGTTTAAGATTTGTTGAAGAAAACAACAAATTCATCAAACATTTTATATAGAAGAAACAAAATAGTCAATCATTTTAGAAGAATCGAACTATAATCAAAGTATTTTTAAATTAGTAATTGTTTTTTTGGAAAATGGATTACATGAAATTTAAACAATAGTAAAAAGAATATCTAAAAGTGATAATTTTATCTTTTCATTTGTTAAAAGATATGGTATATTGTATACAATGAGAGGTGTTTAATATGAATATAAAAGCAAACTTACAATTACATCACCATCATTGGATTGCCTAGGGTTTTATCGACTAATGATACAACCCATTTTGTGTTAAATATTAATTGGGTGTATCTAATGACAATATTACTTTAGCGAGTCATTAGTAAATGACTCGTTTTTTTATAACTAAAGGGGGAAATAAAATGGAAGAATTTAAGTATTTAATACCAGAAGAAAGTATTGATGCAATTATTACTAATGTATCGGAATTAAGAAAAATCGAAAATAGTTTGCGAAATATCTTTGCTAAAAATCATTATAGCGAAGTATTGATGCCATCTTTTGAATATGTAGATCTATATACTCAATTAGATTGTGGTTTTGAACAAGAAAAGATGTTCCAATATATTAATCATGAAGGTAAAAATGTGGCCATGCGCTGTGATTTTACGATTCCACTAGCACGTTTTTATTCAACGAATAATTATGATGAAAAAGAAGCACGTTATTGTTATTTTGGAAAAGTTTATCGTAAAGAAACGATGCATAAAGGACGTTCTAGTGAGTTTTTTCAAGGTGGAGTTGAATTGATCAATAAACCGGGGCTTGCTGGAGATAAGGAATGTTTAAGTATGATTCAGGAATCTTTACCACATTTAGGATTAAAAAATATTTTAGTAGAAATCGGTTCGGCTCAGTTTTTCAATCGTTTATGTACGCTTGTTGGCAATAGAGCAGCAGAATTAACAGAAATATTAAAATTTAGAGATATTAGTAGAATGAAAAGATTTGTTGCTGATAATGATTTTGATCAAGACTTAAATGCTTTATTATTAAAACTTCCAACAGCGTTTGGGGATATTAAATTATTAGATACAGCAATTGAAAGCATTAATGATCAAGTAATGTTGAAGGCATTAGAACAGTTAAAAGAGCTATATAATTCATTAGATAATCAAGAAAGTATTATTTTTGATTTAGGGATGGTTCCAACGATGAAATATTATACAGGTTTAATGATAAAAGGATATAGCGATAAAAGCGCTCAGCCAATTATTTCAGGGGGAAGATATGATGATTTATTGCCAAGATTTAATAAAGATGTTGGAGCGATTGGTTTTTGTTATCATATGAATCATATTTTAAAAGCACTTGATAAACAGGGGGAAGATGATAATGATTAAAATAGCGATTACTAAAGGGAGAATTGAAAAACAAGTTTGTAAATTATTGGAAAAAGCGGGCTTTGATATGGAACCAATTTTTAATAAAGATCGTGAGCTGCTGATTGCAACTAAAGACGGTATTGAGATGATTTTTGGTAAAGCTAATGATGTAGTTACTTTTTTAGAACATGGAATTGTTGATGTAGGTTTTGTTGGTAAAGATACGCTTGATGATGTTGATTTTGAAGATTATTACGAATTATTAGATCTAAATATTGGTAAGTGTTATTTTGCCGTAGCAGCATATCCTGAATATCGTAATAAGAAGTTTGTACGTAGAAAGAAGATTGCCAGTAAATATACGAAAGTTGCTAAAAGCTACTTTGCAAAAAAGCAGGAAGATGTGGAAATTATTAAATTAGAAGGTTCTGTTGAATTAGGACCAGTGACGGGAATTAGTGATGCGATCGTTGATATTGTAGAAACGGGTTCAACTTTGAAAGCTAACGGTTTGGAAGTGATTGAAAAAATCAGTGATATTTCAACGAGATTGATTGTTAATAAAGTAAGTTTTAAATTTAAAAAGGATGAAATTATGAATTTAGTTACTAAATTAGAAACAGTTACGGAGGATAAAAAATGTTAAAGATAATTGATTATAAAGGTAATTTAGAAGCAGTAGCCGCTAAGTTAGATAGCCGTAAAGAAAGTGTTAATAAAGAAGTAAATGATATCGTATTAAAAATTATCGAAGATATTAATATGCGTGGTGATGAAGCATTATATGAATATTGTTTAAAATTTGATGGTTATAAAATTACAGATGAAAATGATTTAATCGTAAGTGAGGCTGAAAAAGAAGAAGCTTTAAAACAAATAGACGCTAATTATATGCGGATCTTAGAGCGAACGAAAAATCAAATCATTGAATTTCATAAAAATCAAATTGATAAATCATGGTCTTTATATAAAGATAATGGAGTAATTATGGGACAGATGGTTCGTCCAATTGAAAGAGTAGCTTTATATGTGCCAGGGGGAACAGCCAGCTATCCTTCAACTGTATTAATGAATGCCTTACCAGCTAAACTAGCCGGGGTTAAAGATCTAGTAATTATTACACCGGTTAAAGAAGATGGCAAAGTAAATCCAATAATTGTTGCAGCAGCTAAAGTCAGTGGTGTTGATACGATTTACAAATTTGGCGGAGCTCAGGGGGTCGTAGCGATTGCTCATGGAACGCAGACAATAAAAAAAGTTGATAAGATCGTTGGTCCAGGAAATATTTTTGTCGCAACTGCTAAGAAGTTAAGTTATGGTTTAGTTGATATTGATATGGTAGCGGGACCTAGTGAAGTTTTAGTTATTGCTGATGAAAACGCTAATCCTAAATATATTGCTGCCGATTTAATGAGTCAGGCAGAACATGATAAATTAGCTAGTGCCTTGCTTGTTACCACAAGCAGAGAGTTAGTAGCTAAGGTAAATGATGAATTAAAACGACAAATTACATATTTATCAAGAAAAGAGATCATTGAAGAATCATTGACTAATTATGGTGGTGCTATTATCGTTAATAACCTAGATGAGGCCTTTACAGTTTCTAATTATTTAGCACCAGAGCATTTAGAAGTCTTAGTTGCTGATCCGATTAATACACTACCAAAGATAAAAAATGCTGGTTCGATCTTTTTAGGTGAATATTCACCAGAACCGTTAGGGGACTATATGAGTGGAACTAATCACGTTTTACCAACGGGAGGAACCGCTAAATTCTATTCGGCTCTTGGGGTATATGATTTTGTTAAATATTCATCTTATAGCTATTATCCTAAAAATGTTTTAGGTGATTTTAAAGATGATGTTATTGAATTTGCTAAAAGCGAGGGATTAGACGGACATGCTAATTCAATTGCAGTAAGATTTGAGGAGGAATAGTTGTGCGAATTGGTAAAATAGAGCGAGAAACAAAGGAAACAAAAATTTTAGTTCAGTTAGATTTAGATGGTGAAGGTAAAAGTGAAATAAATACCGGAATTGGCTTTTTTGATCATATGTTAACATTATTAGCTTTTCATGGTAACTTTGACTTGATCGTGAAATGTGATGGTGATCTTGAGGTAGATACCCATCATACAATTGAAGATCTAGGAATTGCTTTAGGAACCTGTTTAAAAGAAGCGTTAGGTGATAAATTAGGAATTACTCGTTATGGGGCTTTTACGATTCCTATGGATGAAACACTTGTGACAACTAATCTGGATATTAGTGGTCGACCATTTCTCGTTTTTAATGTAAATCTAACTTGTGAAAGAGTTGGTACTTTTGAAACAGAGATGGCAGAAGAGTTTTTTAGAGCTTTTGCTTTTAATTCATTGATTACTTTACATATTAATGAACATTATGGTATCAATAATCATCATATTATTGAAGCTGTATTTAAAAGCCTAGGTCGCGCTTTAAAACAAGCTGTTAGTATTGATGAAAATAATAAAAATAAAGTAGTCTCATCAAAAGGAGTACTGTAAGGAGGAATATTAATGGTAGTTATCATTGATTATAATATTGGTAATTTAAGCAGTGTTACCTCAGCTTTAAAAAGAATTGGTGTTGAAGCAATCGTTTCGCGTGATAAAGAGATCATTAAAGAAGCAAAAGCAATCGTTTTACCTGGGGTTGGTACTTTTCCTGTAGCCATGAATAATTTAAAGAAATATGATTTGATTGATGTGTTAAATGAATGTAAGGATAAAGGAACACCAATATTAGGAATTTGTTTAGGAATGCAGATATTGTTCGAAAAAGGTTATGAAGTAGAGGAAACTAAAGGATTAGGTTTTTTAAATGGTGAAGTAGAATTTATGGATATTGATGAAAAAGTTCCTCACATGGGCTGGAATCAATTACATTTTAATCAAGAACACCTGATCTTAAAGAATATTCATGAAAATGATGATGTTTATTTTGTTCATTCATATATGGCAAAATGTCCCGATGAACAGTTGATCGCATATAGTGATTATGGTGATACAAAAGTAACGGCTCTGGTGGCTAAAGATAATGTTATTGGCTGCCAGTTTCATCCGGAAAAAAGCGGTACTGTAGGGAAACAAATATTATTAGCGTTTAAGGAGATGATCGAATGTTAATTATTCCAGCAATAGATTTAAAAGATGGCCAAGCAGTAAGACTGTTTAAAGGGGATTATCAACAAAAAACAGTTTACAGCAATAAACCTGAAGATTTAGCTAAAGCATTTGAAAAGATGGGTGCAAAATTGCTTCATGTTGTTGATCTAGATGGGGCTAAAGATGGTAAATGTGTTAATCTTGAAACAATTAGAAAAATAAAACAAAATACCTCAATGCAAGTAGAACTTGGCGGGGGAATCAGAAATATGGAAACAGTTGCTTTATATTTAGATGAGGTAGGGATCGATCGCGTAATTTTAGGAACAGCAGCTATCAATGATCCTGATTTTCTTAAAAGAGCATTGGCTGTATATGGACCAGATAAAATTGTTGTTGGAGTTGATGTTAAAAGCGGTTATGTTTCAACTTCAGGCTGGTTAGAAACGAGCAATGTGCCATATTTAGATTTTATTAAAGAATTAGAAAAATTAGGTGTTAAATATATCGTTGCAACTGATATTAGTAAAGATGGAACTTTACAAGGACCGAATTTTGAAATGTATGAAATGATTGCGAAAACTTCAACGATTAATTTTGTTGTTTCAGGCGGAATCAAAGATGTTCAAAATATTAAAGATGCAGCTAGTAAAAATTATTATGCCTGCATTGTTGGTAAAGCTTATTACGAAGGTAAAGTTGATTTAAAGGAGGTTATTTCATGCTTACAAAACGAATAATTCCTTGTTTAGATATTAAAAATGGTAAGGTAGTAAAAGGAATCAATTTTGTGGGATTAAAAGATGTTGGCGATCCCATCGAATTAGCTAAACGTTATGATGAACAGTGTGCTGATGAAGTCGTGTTTTTGGATATTACAGCAAGTTATGAACAGCGCGATATTATCAAAGACTTGATTGAACGTGGCGCAAGTGAGTTATCAATTCCTTTAGCAGTTGGTGGCGGAATCAGGAGTCTTGAAGATTTTAGAACGATTTTAGCTTGTGGTGCTGATAAAGTATCAGTTAATTCAGCGGCTATCGCTGATCCTAATTTAATTAAAGAGGCTGCTGATGAATTTGGGGTTCAGTGCGTGGTCGTGGCTATTGATGCTAAAAAACGAGATAATGGCGGTTATGATGTCTATGTCAAAGGGGGCCGTGAAAATACGGGAATTGATTTAATTGAATGGGTAACTAAATGTGAAAAGTTAGGAGCTGGAGAAATTCTTTTAACTTCAATGGACGCTGATGGAACTAAAGCTGGTTATGATATTGATATGATCAATGCTGTATGTGATGCTGTCGATATTCCTGTTATTGCTAGTGGCGGTTGCGGTAGTATTCAAGATATTGTTGATGTTTTTAAAAAGACTAACTGTGATGCAGCATTAGTGGCTTCACTGTTCCATTTTGGTGAAGCTACAGTCGAAGATGTTCGCGTTGAATTAAGAAAACATGGTATAAACGTAAGGAGAGCAATGTAATGAAACCAGATTTTAAAAAGATGGCGTTAATTCCTGCGATTGTTCAGGATTATAAAACGAATGAAGTATTGATGTTAGCTTATGTTAATGAAGAGGCATATCAAAGGATGCTGGAAACGAAGCAGACTTGTTTCTATTCTCGTAGTCGTAATGAGTTATGGCATAAAGGGGAGACTTCAGGACATTTTCAAAATATTAAAGGAATGTATTTAGATTGTGATCTTGATACATTATTGATCTATGTTGAACAGATTGGAGCTGCTTGTCATACTGGGGCATATTCTTGCTTTTTTAACGAAATAATGCCGTATGATAATACTAATATTTTTAGAAGCTTAGAAACCTTGATAGAAGACCGTAAATTAAATCCGGTTGAAAAATCTTATACTAATTATTTATTAGATCAAGGTGTTGATAAGATTTGTAAAAAAGTTGGTGAGGAAGCTAGTGAAACGATCATTGCTGCCAAAAATACAAATAAAGATGAATTAGTAGGAGAAATTAGTGATTTGTTTTATCATGTTTTTGTATTAATGAACAATCAGGGTGTTAGTCTTGATGATATTGAAAACAAGTTAAAAGCACGTCATAAAATTACGGGAAACAAAAAGGATTTTCATACTAGAGGTGATTATTGATCCCTCTTTTTCTATAATATTTAAAAATAAAGGAGAATTTTATGAGAGCAATTGATTATCATATGCATACCTGCTTTTCTGGGGATAGTGAAGCAGATCCTAGAGAGCATGTAAAACAGGCTATTTTAATGGGGTTAGATGAAATTTGTTTTACTGATCATCGAGATTTTGATTATCCTATTGATTCTTTTGATTTAGATGTTGAAAAATATTATCAAACGATCATGGCTTTAAAAGAAGAGTTTAAAGATGAAATTAAAATAAAATGGGGTATTGAAATTGGTTTAGATATGAATTATCAAAAAGAGATCAACGAGTTGATCAATCGTTATCCTTTTGATTTCGTGATCGGTTCAATTCATGTTATTGATCATACTGAATTTTATTACGGTGATTTTTTTAATGGATTATCAAAAGAACAGGCGCATCGTTATTTTTTTGAAGAAACGTTGAGGTGTGTTAAGAATTTTGATTGTTTTAACGTTTTAGGACATTTAGATTATATTATGCGTTATGGTCCCTATGGAAATAAAATGATCGATCATGATAAATATCAAGATCTTATTGATGAGATATTTAAAACGTTAATAGCAAAAAATAAAGGAATCGAGGTAAATACATCAGGTTATGCTTTATTAAAAACGTGTGGATTTCCTAATTTTGAACAAGTTAAGCGTTATTATGATTTAGGTGGACGAATTATTACGATCGGAACTGATAGTCATACAAGTGATCGCGTTGGTGAACATGTTGAAGATGTTAAAATAAATTTAGAAAAAATTGGGTTTAAAGATGTAACTACTTTTACTAATAGAAAATGTGATTAAAATGTTGGAAAGAACTATTTATATTTTTTTGGATGTTGATGGTGTTTTAAATAATCATCAAGCTCGAAAGAAATATCGGGGTCGTGAGATGAGAATAATTTGTGATGATAACTTGTTACAATTTGTTGAGCTGATAAATAAAATTGAAGATAAGTATTTAATTGTGTTAACTTCTACCTGGCGTTATTCTATTGATAGTATAAATATCTTAAAAAAAGCATTTAATAAGTATAATTTAAAATTATCTAATTGTTTAGATATTGCACAATCTAAAACGCGAGGAAAAATAATTATGGAATATTGTCAACAAAGAAATATTTTATATGATGATATTATAATTATTGATGATAGTGATATTGTTGAACTACCAGAGCGGTTAATTAAGTGTGATTATAACTGCGGTTTAACAAATAATGAAGTAAAAAAAGCTTTAATGCTTTTATCTTCTAAATAATGGTTTTGATTGTCGATTTGCATAATATTTTTTGTTTAGAAATATTTTAAATAATTAATAATTATCTGGTTGTTTATGATATAATGGGTAGTATACATTTGGAGGTATAGATATGGAATTATATAGTAAAGAATTATTAAAAAAGTTAAAAGATACAATTAGTGATGATGGTTATTATATGCCAAAAATATTATTTAATAGTAATAAATATGTAAATATTCGTTTAGAAACAAAGCTTGCTTATGTAGCTTTGTTGGATACTTTATTAAAAAAACCTGTTTTTAATCAAAGTAATTTGGCTTTATTGAAAGCTGATAATCCTGTAATAGGGAAGACATTAGCTATTTTGGCTAATAAAGAAGTTGATCAGGAAAAGGTTAATAAGTATTTAAATGAATTAAGTGAAGCTAATTTAATTGAAATTAATAAACAAGATATTTATATATATCATTTAGATTAAAATGTTTAAAATTTTAGCAAAAAAGTTCATTAAGAACTATACAGATTATAAAAGTTCCAAAGTAAGAGAGCAATATGGAACGCTTTGTTCGATTATTTCGATTGGATGCAATATTGTTTTAGTTATCTTTAAACTTACAATGGGAGTTATTACAAATAGTATTGCGATCCAGGCAGATGGATTGAACAATTTATCTGATGTTGGTAGTAATTTAGCTTCATTATTTGGCTTTAAATTAGCTAATAAGCATCCTGATTCGGAACATCCTTATGGTCATGGACGAATGGAATATGTTGCTGGTTTAATTATTGCTTTTTTAATTTTATTAGTTGGTTTTCAGGCTTTAAAAGATTCAATTTTAAAAATAATTGCCCCTCAAAAAGTAACTTTTACAGTAGTTGCAGTAATTATTTTGGTTGTTTCGATTTTAATTAAACTTTGGATGGCATCATTTAATCGTTATGCTTCAAAAAAGATAAATTCAGCAACATTATTAGCAGCTAGTCAGGATAGTTTAAATGATGTATTAGCAACTACGGCAACTTTATGTTCCTTGATTTTATCTTTATATACAGATTTACCTGTTGATGGAATAATGGGAACGATTGTTTCTATTATTGTGTTAAAAGCAGGAATTGAAATATTTAAAGATACTGTAAATCCGTTATTAGGCATGGCACCAGATAAGGAACTGATCAAAGATATTGAACAGTATATTTTATCATTTCCTGAAGCTTTAGGAATTCACGATTTGATGATGCATGATTATGGTCCAGGTAGAAGATTTTTATCATTACATGTTGAAGTTGATCGTAATGATGATATTATGGCAGCTCACGATGCTATCGATATTATTGAAAGAGCAGTTTTGGATAAATATCATATTCTAACGACGATTCATATGGATCCTGTTGATTTCAATGATACTTTAACTAATGAATTAAGAAAAAAGGTTATAAAAATAGTTAAAGAAATTAATAATGAATATAGTATTCATGACTTTCGAATTGTTTCAGGAACAACGCATACTAATTTGATTTTTGATGTCTTGATCCCTTCAAATGATCAAATAGAGCATAAGATTTTAAAAGAACAGATAAATAGAAAAATTAAAGCTATTGATTCAAGCTACTATACAATAATTCAGATCGAACATAGTTATGTATAAGAAAAGACTTAAAATTATAAAAATAATTTTAAGTCTTTATTAATTATGCTCTAAATATTACTTCTTCTTTTTCATACATCATCTTAGCACCGATCATTGAAACTATTACATAAACAACAGACCAGCCAATCGTCATATATAGATGAGTATAATTTAATTGATTAAAGATAATTTCTTTAATAACAATAACTACATTTAAAATTGGAATATTCATCATCGCAGTAGAAACAGAACTTGGTTCCATGTACATTGTAACTACTGAAAGAAGCACGGGAATCAAAGTTACTGGAGTCAAATAAGTGTTTGCTTCTTTTAATGAACGAGCATAAGTTGATACTAAAAGCATTACTGCGGAAATAAAAACTACGTATAAAACAGCCAATAAAATAATCAACAGCATGCTTTGAATTGATAAATCGATCGTAATAGCCATAGTATCACTCATTCCAAATTTAAATGCAAGGAGTAAACCAACAGCAGATAAAATAGATGTAATAGTTCCAAATGTTGCGGTAACGAGCAGTTTACCAATCAAAATAGAACTTCTTGAGATGCTAGTTGAAAGTAATGGTTCTAAAGTACCACGTTCCTTTTCACCGGCACCTAAGTCTGTAGCAATCGGAACGATCCCAGAACCAGAATAGCCGATGATCATCATGGGAATCAACATTCCTAACATCATTAATGATAGGCTGTCAACATCATCATCTTTAGCATGTTCATTGTAAGTAAAGGGTTGAAGAATATTACTAGAGAGATTGTTGGCTTCTAAATATGAAGCTAAATAACTGTTTTGATAACTGCTAAAGATATTTTGAACGGTACTAATAGCAGTTAAAGCACGTTGTGAAGTAGTATCGTAATACAGATCAACTTCAGGAGTCGTACCTTCAATTAGCGATTTATTAATATTTTTAGCTATGATATAAGCAGTAATTTTACCATCATAAGCATCATTAATAGGATCATTACTATCTAATAATTCATAAATACCGGCTTCTTTGAAAATTGCTGTAATTTCAGGATCATTTGTATCTAAAACAATTTTATATTTATTATCTTCACTAGGAGTTGCCATGTCGCTGACTGATGAAAAGATAAAAGTAAATAGTAATGGCATAATAATAATAGGAATAACAAATGTCATTAATAATGTTTTACGATCCCTTAAAATATCTTTAAACTCTTTTTTTACGATCGTCATGATATTATTCATTGCTTTCACCTCCAATACATTCGATAAATAGTTCTTCAAGATTATCTTTTTGATAATCTTTTTTTAATTGATCGATTGTACCACTAGCAACGATCTTACCTTTATGGATAATAATAATACGATCACAAAGTTTCTCTGTTTCATACATATTATGACTAGAAAAAACGATAGCTTTATTTTCCTTTTTACATTTTAAAATAAAATCATGAATAAGTTTACTAGACATAACATCAAGTCCTGTAGTTGGTTCATCAAACAACATGACATCGGGATGATGAATAATGCTGCGTGCTAATGAAACTTTTTGTTTCATGCCGCGACTGTATTTACCAACAGGGCGATCTATATAATCAACCATTTCTAAATCGCGGGATATCTGATCAACGGCATTTGCAGCTTCTTCATCACTCATTCCATTTAATTTAGCAAAATAGGTCATGTTTTCTCTTCCGGTTAAACGATCATATAGAGCTACGTCACCACCAAATAGAATCCCAATTTTTTCTCTGATTTTATTTGGATTGTCAATTATGTTGTCTTCATCAATAAACGCATTTCCGCTAGTAGGTTTAAGCATCGTAGCAATCATCCGTAAAGTTGTTGTTTTCCCAGCGCCATTTTCCCCAAGCAGACCAATAATTTCTCCTTGATCAACTTCAAAAGAAACATTTTCAACAGCGTTAATTTTTTTAAATGTTTTAGTTAAATTCTCAACTTTTAACATTCTATTTCCTCCCTTTTAATAAGCAATACAATGATTTAAATTAAAGAAAAGCTTAATATCTTTTATTGTAATAGATATATAATCCCATACGTATCATTGCTATTACAAAAATACATAATGTAATCCCAATTAATAAATCAAAACTGTAAAGAGGAGCAACTATTGAAAGTAATGCTAGTATAATTATTTCAATCGTAAAACTAAAATTACTACCAATTTTATCAGCAATAAATAATTTTCGTTCATCATGATCATTAATATATTTATTAATTAATCTTGTTTCATTTTTGGCAATAAAATGATTAGAAATCAAAT
Source organism: Clostridium sp. Marseille-Q5894 (assembly GCF_946902305.1). Classification (NCBI taxonomy): domain Bacteria; kingdom Bacillati; phylum Bacillota; class Clostridia; order Eubacteriales; family Clostridiaceae; genus Clostridium; species Clostridium sp. Marseille-Q5894. The sequence continues at coordinate 91,320 of NZ_CAMPPT010000002.1, forward strand.
TGATGCATGGTAAAACAAGCAAAGTAAAAGATAGACCAGTTTGATAGCCACGCACATAATCAATATGTGGTTCATTCACTAAATTTATCGTTAAGATACCTGTAAAAGATAATCCGGTTAATATCAAGGATGTAATTATTAGAGCAATCATCCAATAATTATTTTTCCTTAAATCTTTACGGGCTAAGACAATTTGATTATTCATTTTTAAGTTCCTCCTCAAAACAAAATACATCTTCAATTGTCAAATCAAAATATTTGGCAATTTTATATGCTAATAGTAAAGAAGCAGTATATTTGCCTACCTCAATTGAGGTAATTGTCTGTCGGGTTACCCCGACAGACCTTGCTAGTTCCTCCTGGGATATTTTACGTGCTTTTCTAAGTTCAGGAATTCTAGTTTTCATTATATCACTCCATTTTGCAAAGTTCACTTTACAATTATAGTATAGTAAGCTTTGCAATATTTGTCAAGGATACTTTGCAAAAGTAAAATATCTCAATCTTTAATTGGATATTTTTGACAATTTTTAATTAACTTTTGTTCAATTATTTCTTCAATATCAAGATTTAATGAATGCGCTAACTGAAAGCAATAAATCATCACATCAGCAAGTTCCTCACTGACTTGATTTATATCATAATTATTATCCCATTGAATACATTCAAGTAATTCACTAGCTTCAATAACGATACTTTTGATTAAGCTATCAGGATAATTTAATTGATCCCAATTTCTCTTTTGTACAAATTCAATAATTTTATTTTCTAATTCTTTCATTATATTCTCCATCTACTTTTTGTTTAAACACTGCAAAATCATCTTCTTCAAAAATCAATTCAATTATTTCTTCTATTTGCTTTTCACTTAAGCTTTCTACCCATTCCTGGCAGTCTTGATGATATTGCTTTTTGATCATTTTAATACATGTTTGTTTAAGAGCTTCTTTTTTTCCTATTTCGACTCCTTTTTCTCGTCCAATCTCAATACCCTGCTCAACTCCTTCTTCTCGTCCGATTTTAATACCTTGCTCGATGCCTTGTTTGATTCCCTCTTCGATTCTTTTAGCTGTCTTTTCTTCACGCTCCATCTCTAAGGATTCAGTTCTAAGCTTCGCTAATGCTAACTGATTCGCTAATGACCATATCGGCTCATTACTTCTAAACTTGTCATACATCTTTATCACCATCTCCACTATATCTTCTTCTCTTTCCTTCATTATAGCAGTGTATTCATTTTTTATAAACAAATAACATAATCTTTCTAGATCATTTAATCCTGCGATTCCTTTTTCCTTGATGATCTTATCGATATGTCTCATCTTGATAAAATAGCGGTAGTTGAGATTTTCTTTTTCCAGCTCTCCCTGATCATCTCGAAACGCATAATCTTTGATCAAACGATCATCATCTTCATTGATAAAGATGATTTGATATACCGGTCTTAGCTGATGATATTTTTCACCGGTATCGATCTGTTCTACTAACAGTCTGGCACCATAGAACTGAAAGCGGGTACTTTCGCTATTACTGTTGCCGGCCATCTGCATTTCGATATCAATGATTCGACCCTTTTCATCAACAGCACAGATATCGAGGATGATGTTTTTAGCGAGGACCGTATTTTGATTGATTTCGGGATTTTTAACGATCATCTGTTGACAATCAAGATGGGTGACAGATTTAACGATAAACTTTCTCAGTTTTATAGATTCTAAAGTATCTCTGGAAAGCAGGTATTTAAAGAACAGGTCATTATTAAAGCGAACATTATTGTTATTATCGATAATATTTTTTTCATGAATCATATTTTTCCTCCTCATTATCTTTTACAATCTAAAAAGGAGAATTACTTTAAAAAATTAAAAAAATCTATAATTAACGAACATATTAAAAATAGACTTGACATTTAAAACATAGTTAGTTAATATGATTATAACGACAGTGAAAAGAAGAGTAGTTTATTTAAGCTTGATAGAGAGTCCTTGGCTGGTGGAAAAGGATAGGTGAGAGTAGATGAAGATGGTCTTGGAGTCTTATAGGCGATATTTAGTCTATGACGGGTGTGCCCGTTAAAGCACTAGAGTATGATAGTACTTGAAGAGGTTATTATCGTGAGATAATGATGAATTAAGGTGGTAACACGGGTTATAACTCGTCCTTTGTAAGGGCGGGTTTTTATATTTTAAAGGAGGATTTTATGATTGAAATTAAGCAGGTTAGTAAGAAATATCGATTAAAAGATCATGAAGTAGTAGCAGTCGATGATGTATCATTAAAGATTAATGATGGAGATATTTATGGAATAATTGGTTATAGCGGTGCAGGTAAATCAACTTTAGTGCGCTTGATCAATCAGTTAGAAGTTCAGGATAAGGGAAAGATTTTTATTGATAATCAAGATTTAGGTAGTTTATCTCAAAGTGAACTTAGAAAATTACGAACTAAAATAGGAATGATATTTCAACACTTCAACTTGTTATGGTCAAGAACTGTTAGTCAGAATATTGAATTGGCTCTAGAAATTGCAGGCAATAAAGATAAGCAGCTACGTCATAAAAAGGTTCAGGAATTAGTAAAACTGGTGGGATTAACGGGCAGAGAAAACGCTTATCCAAGTGAGTTATCAGGTGGCCAAAAGCAAAGAGTGGCAATTGCTCGAGCGTTGGCTAATGATCCAAAAATACTTTTATGTGATGAGGCAACTAGTGCTTTAGATCCTGATACTACAAAGTCGATCTTAGATTTGTTATTAGAAATAAATCGTAAATTAAATATTACGATTATCTTAATTACGCATCAAATGGAAGTTGTTCAAAAAATCTGTAATCATGTAGCTGTAATGTCTGAAGGAAAGATTGTTGAAAAAGGAAAGGTCAAAGAGATTTTTACTGCTCCTAAACATGCGGTTACTAAAAGTTTTATTCAAGAGGTAAAAAGTCATAATGAATTTGATGAGAATGTTTTGAAACAGATATATCCACAAGGGCAATTGATTAAAGTTGTTTTTGATGAAAATGTTAGTCGTTTACCAATTTTAACAAGAGTTATTAGAGAGTGTGAGGCTGATCTTAATGTAATTGAAGCAAATTTAAGTAATACGATCGATAGTTCTTTTGGAATCATGATTTTACAAGTAATCGGGGATTATCAAGAAGTAATCAGCTTATTTGAAAAATATTTAGCTAAAGCGGAGGTGATGTAGGTGAGTGCTATTTTAGAAAATATCAATCTTGATGTTATGATCAATGCTTTACAGGAAACACTTTTTATGACCTTTGTTTCATTGATATTTGCAGTAATTATTGGAATGGTTTTAGGAATTTTAATATATTTAACGCAGGAAGATGGCTTATATCCTAATCTTGTCGTTAATAAAATCTTAAATTTCATTGTTAATGTTTTACGGGCAGTACCATATATTATTTTATTGATTTTAATAATACCGTTAACAACAGCATTAGTGGGATCGATGATCGGAGCTAAAGCAGCATTACCATCATTAATTTTATCAAGTGCGCCATTTTATGGAAGAATGGTAATGATTGCATTGAATGAAGTTGATAGTGGAACTATTGAAGCAAGTAAAGCCATGGGTGCTAGCAATTGGCAAATTATTATTAAAGTATTGATTCCTGAAGCAAAACCAGCTTTGATTTCATCGATTACAGTCATGGGAATTTCATTAGTTGGTTATACTGCAATGGCAGGTGCTATTGGGGCAGGAGGACTTGGAAATTTAGCATATTTGTATGGGATGGTTAGAAGTAATAATTATGTCATGTATACAGCAACGATTTTAATTTTAATTATTGTGTTTATTATCCAGTTTATTGGAGATTACTATGTTAGAAAAATAGATAAAAGGTAGGTAAGAAAGATGAAAAAGTTATTTGTAGGAATTATTTGTTTATTATTAGTAGTTGGGTTAACAGCATGTGGTAATAGTAGCGAAAGTGATGAAAAAACATTGACGGTGGCAGCAACTTCAAAACCACATGGAGATATCTTAGAAGAAGCTAAATCAATTTTAAAAGATGAATATGATATTGATTTAAAAATCGAGATCTTAGATGATTATTATATTTTTAATCGCTCATTGAATAATGGTGATGTTGATGCTAACTTTTTCCAGCATGTTCCATTTTTTGAAAAAGATGTTAAAGATAATGGTTATGATTTGGTAAATGTTGGTGGTGTTCATATTGAACCATTTGGTTTTTATTCAAAACAAATCAAGGATATTAGTGAATTAAAAGAAAATGATGTTATTGTTATCTCAAATTCTGTTGCAGATCATGGACGAATTCTTGCAATCTTGGATAAAGCTGGTGTAATTGAATTAGATGATGATGTAAAGGTTCAAGATGCTACAATTGAAGATATTAAATCTAATCCATTAAATTTAGAGTTTAAAGAAATTAAACCAGAAATTTTAACAAATGCTTATGAAAATAATGAAGGTGCTTTAATTGCTATTAATGGTAATTATGCTATTGATGCTGGTTTAAATCCAACTAAAGATGCGGTGCTTTTAGAATCAGCAGATGAAGATAATCCATATGTCAATATTGTAGCTTGTCAAAAAGGACATGAAAATGATGAAAAGATCAAAGCTTTGATCGAAGTTTTACAATCTGATAAAATTAAGAACTATATTACTAGTACATATAGTGATGGATCAGTTATTCCTGTTAAATAGATGCGAAAGCATCTTTTTTAATAATAGAATTATATGTATAATTAGATTAAGGAGGATAAAAATGGCGAGAGTTGAATCAGCAGATTATTTAAATAAGGAAGTAGAAGTAATAATTGATCGTAAGTTAGGGTCAAGACATCCAAAATATGGATTTATGTACTTACTTAATTATGGATATATACCAGATACACTTAGTGGTGATGGTGAAGAGTTAGATGCATATTTATTAGGTGTATTTGAACCAGTAGAGAAATTTTGGGGTAAAGTAATTGCAATAATAAAACGAACTAATGATGATGACGATAAATTGATCGTTGTGCCTAATGATACAACTTATAGTGATGAACAGATTAGAGCTTTAACAGAGTTTCAAGAAAGATTTTTTACATCAATGATCATAAGAGGTAATAACATTGATTAAAACAGTAGATGACTATAATAGTAAATTTAATAATGATATTAAAAAGAAATTAGATTGTTTAAGAATGATCATTAAACAAAATGCTCCTGATGCTAATGAAAAGATATCATGGGGAGTACCAACATATAATTTAAATGGTTTTTTAGTGCAGTATGCAGCATGTAAAAAACATATTGGTTTTTATACTTCTTTAACAACACTTGAATATTTTAAAGAGCAGTTGAAAGACTATAAGACAAATATGAAAAATACAGTTCAATTTCCAATTGATAAAGAATTGCCAGTTGATTTGATTAAAGAAATGGTTTTATTTAAGGTTAAGGAAAATAATAGAGATTAAAATTTTAGATATTATGAGATTAGTTTATCGTTTTAAAGATATTGAAAAGCAGATGATTATTTACCAGAAAAGAGATGCTGATAGTTATTTTAACTGTTTATCAAAAATCAACCAGCTATAGATTTTTATTTAAAATTATAATAAAGAGATAATACTAAAACGATAGAATTAATGATGGAGTATAATAATGAAAGATTATCATAGAAAAAATCATGAATTTTCTTTATGTGGTTTAGCGTGTAATTTATGTGTAATGTATCTAGGTAAATATTGTCCTGGCTGTGGGAATGGAAATCAGAGTTGTCGTTTAAAAAGATGTGCAATTGATCATGGAAAATTAGAGTTTTGTAATCAGTGTCATGAGTTTCCATGTTATAAATATGAGGGTAGAGATGAATATGATTCGTTTATTACAATTAGAAATCGATATAAAGATTTTGAGCAATTAAGTGAACTAGGGGAAACTGTTTTTATTGCAAGGTTAAAGCAAAAAGCTAATATTTTAAAGTATTTATTAGATAATTATAATGATGGAAGAAAAAAGACGTTTTATTGTTTAGCTGTGAATTTGCTTGACTTAAAGGATTTACAAATAGTTATGGAACAGATCGATGAAGTGATTTTAGAGAGTGATTCTCTTAAAATAAAAGCAGCTAAATGTGTTGATTGTTTTAATGAAATGGCAAAACAGAGAAATATTGTTTTAAAGTTGAATAAAAAGAAAAAGGAGAAAAAGTAAATGCGTCTAGGTACAACTTATATATGTGTTAAGGATATCGAAAAATCTTTGGCCTTTTATAAAAGTTTATTGAATCAGGAACCTTTATATTGTAATGATGATCGTTGGATTACTTTTGATTGTGGTAATTATTTATCGCTTTACAATAAACAATATGATATTGATCTTGTAAAAAATAATTTAGATAGTGATAAATTTAATCAAGCATATTTAGAGCTTTTAGATCAAGAGGAGAGAAGATATAATGATCTTGTAGTATTTAATTTTGAAGTAGATGATTTAAAAAGCGAATATCAAAGATTAAAGACGTTAAAAATAGGTGAACTTTCAAAAATATGTTATGTAAATGTTCATATGCCATATTGGTATTTCACAATTAAAGATCCTGATGGTAATGTTTTGGAAATAACGGGAACATATAAATAAAGTGATAATCAAAAAGCCATAAACTCAATTAATTTTATTGAGTTTACGGCTCTTTTTTTTACAAAGTTTTATCTTTTTTCACAGAACTATCAATTCTGCGACTTTATTATAGCATAAATACCTACAAAATCAACAAAAAAATTGTTTATCTGACAAATCGTTATTAAGTAAACTATCACTCTTGACTTTTTTATTCTTTGAATAGTTTACAACAAAATTTATTTTCATAAAGGAGAAATGAAATATGCAGCAAAACAAAAAATTTCTTTTAGTAGCTAGAGAATGGCTTGAATTAAAAAAGATGTCCGTAAAATATTCATCATATGTTAAATATGAAACAGTTATTTTAAAACATGTAGTACCTTTTTTTGATGATTATGCATTAGAACAAATTAATGATGAAATCATTGTATCTTTTTTTAAAAAATTGATTGATATTGAAAAATATTCAAACAGTACTCTTCATGCAATTCGTTATGTTATGAAATCTATTTTAGAATATGCAGAAAAGAAATATTGTATTCAAACGATTAATTTTAGTTTTATTAAATTAAATCGGACTAAAGGAAACCTTAAAGTTTTAAGTGAAGATCAAAAAGTATCATTAGAGACATATTGCTTTACTCATTATGAACCTATATCGATAGCTATTTTAATTGCTTTATATGGGGGACTTAGAATAGGTGAAGTCTGTGCTTTAACATGGCAGGATATAGATTTGAATAATGGAATTATCGCAGTTAATAAAACTGTTGAAAGACTTAAAAATAAGGAAAATATGGAATCTAAAACTGTTTTAATGATTTTAGAGCCTAAAACCCATACTTCTAAAAGAATTGTACCAATACCAGCTTTTTTAAAAGAATATCTTTATAACTATTGTAATAATTTAACAATATCTAATAAATCATATTATTTACTAACTAATAGTGAAAAAATACCCGATCCTCGAACAATTCAAAATCAATTTCAAAGATTATGTCAAGATTATGATTTTCAAATCAATTTTCATTCCTTAAGACACACTTATGCAACCCACTGTGTGATGCAGGAAGTAGATTTAAAGTCATTAAGTGAAATGCTGGGACATTCTAATATTTCTACTACATTACAATTGTATGTTCATTCGTCATTAGAATTTAAAATGAATCAGATCAATAAGATTTCCGCTCCAACAATTTCGCAGAATTGATAGTTCTGTGAAATAGAAAGAAATGAGGTTAATGATGTACTGGTATGTAGTCCATGTAAAACTTGAACGAAGTTCTAAGTTAGTTAGCTTTTTTAATCAGCAAAATAATACAAAAGCTTTCATTCCTAAAATGGAAAGATGGTATAACATCAAAGGAAAGAAGGATTATATTATTAAAGATTTATATCCTGATTATGTTTTTATTAAAAGTGAAATGAATCAATTTGAATTTAATGAAAGATTTAAAGAATTTTTTAAATCAATTGATGGTTTTGCTCGGTTGTTGGAATTGGAAGATGTTTATGTTTTAAAAACAGAAGAACAGATTTTAATGGAAAGACTGCTTGATAATAAGAATATAATTAGGCATTCGGTAGGAAACATAGTTAATTCTAAACTTATTGTTGAAAAAGGACCATTAGTAAACTTAGAAAATAAAGTTATTAAAATTGATCGTCATAAAAGATTAGCAATTTTAAAGAGTGATTTTTTCAACAGAATAACAGTTCCTTTAGAAGTTGTTAGTAAATCATGAACTGGTATGTGTTATTTGTTTTATCAAATCGGGCTAATCAGCTTATTAAGAATTTAAATAAGAAAGATAATATCGAAGCATTTATACCTCAATATCAATATTATCGTAGGATTACTAAAGACTACGATATAAAACCTATGTTTACTAATTATATTTTTGTCAAAACATTAATGAATCAAACTGAATTTAATACTTTTTTAATGAATTTGGATAATGAAAAAGACGGTTTTATTAAACAATTAGTGTATTTAGATACTTCTGCTTTAAAAAAAGAAGAAATTGAAATGTTTAATTATTTATTAGATGAGTCTTATGTTGTAAAAATGTCCCAAGCATTTTTACAAGATGGAAAAGCAAAAGTCTATCAAGGTCCATTAAAATACTTTGAAGAAAATATTATTAAAGTTGACAAATATAACCAGGTAGCATACCTAAATTTATCTTTTATGAATAGAAAGATAAAAGCTGGATTAAAAATAACAAGCAAAAATTAAGCTGGGGAGAATGGTTTACCGCCCCCAGCCATTATTTTGAACATACGTCTTCCTTGGGGTAAGGGGAGACTATGTTCTTTTTTGCAAATTAAAATATGTAACTGCATAAAGCAGTTTTTTATTATGGAGGGGACAAATATGTCACATATTTTTTTAGCATCACCGCATATGAGTGATGAAGGTTATGAAAAAGAATACATTAAAGAAGCATTTGATACCAACTGGATTGCTCCTCTTGGTAAAAATGTTAATGAATTCGAAAATGAAATGAAAAATAAGCTTGGTGCTAAAGCTGCTGTAGCATTATCATGTGGTACGGCTGCTATTCATATGGCTATTAAATCATTAGGAATAAAACAAGACGATATTGTATTTTGTCAAAGTTTAACATTCAGCGCCTCTGCTAATCCAATTACTTATGAAAAAGCGATACCTGTATTTATTGACAGCGATGAATCATGGAATATGTCGTCTGCAGCTTTAAGAAAAGCTTTTGAAAAATATAAAGATAATCTGCCTAAAGCTGTTATTGTAGTTCATCTTTATGGATTAGCATCAAATATTAAAGAAATTAAAGAAATATGCAGTGAATATAATGTACCTTTGATTGAAGATGCAGCCGAATCATTAGGAACAACAGTAGAAGGTAAATATACAGGAACATTTGGTGATTATGGAATCATCTCATTTAATGGAAATAAAATCATTACATCATCAGGAGGTGGGATGCTTCTTGTAAATACCGATGATGCCAGTGAAAGAGCAAAGAAAGTACTGTTCTGGGCAACACAGGCAAGAGAACAGGCAAGACATTATGAGCATAAAGAGATTGGATATAACTATCGAATGAGTAACATAGTTGCAGGAATTGGTAGAGGACAGCTTAAGGTACTGGATCAAAGGATAGCTAAGAAAAGATATATCTATGAATACTATAAAAAAGAGATAGGGAACCTTGAAGGATTAACAATGATGCCAAGAGATAAGTATGAATCATATTCAAACTGCTGGCTGTCAACAATCCAGTTAGATGAAAACTGTAAAATAAGACCATTAGATATGATGGCAGCTCTAGAAGAAAATGATATCGAATCAAGACCAGTATGGAAACCAATGCACCTACAACCAGTATTTAAAGAATATGATTATATAGATAATAATCAAACATCAGAAAAACTGTTTACTAATGGAGTATGTTTACCAAGTGATACCAAGATGAGTGATGAAGATTTAGATAGAATCTGTAACATCATAAAAGGATTGTGGAAATAATGTATAGAATATTTTTTAAAAGATTCCTGGATTTTATATTATCATTGATGGCTGTTATAGTACTTTTACCAGTCATGCTAATTATAGCGGTACTAGTAAGAATTAAACTAGGTTCACCTGTAATTTTTAAGCAGGAAAGGCCAGGAAAAAATGAAAAGATATTTAAGATGTATAAATTTAGAACAATGACAAATGGAACTGATAGTAATGGAGATTTATTGCCAGATGAAAAGAGATTAACAAAATTTGGAAAGTTTCTTAGATCAACAAGTTTAGATGAATTACCAGAACTAATCAATATTATCAAAGGTGATATGTCAATAGTAGGACCTAGACCATTACTAGTGAGATATTTACCTTTATATAATGAAAAGCAGAAACATCGTCATGATGTTCGTCCAGGGTTTACAGGATATGCACAGGTAAATGGTAGAAATACAATCAGCTGGGAAGAGAAGTTTGGTTTAGATGTATATTATGTAAATCATATTTCTTTTTTTATGGATGTAAAAATTATATTAAAGACAGTAAAAACAGTGTTATTTAGAGAAGGCATAACTAGTGAAACATCTGTAACGATGGAAGAGTTTAGGGGTAATATCAATGAAGGATAAGATTCTAATAATTGGGGCAAGTGGACATGGTAAAGTTGTAGCAGGTATTGCAAGATTAAACGGTTATAAAGAGATAGCTTTTTTAGATGATGATGTAAGTAAAAAAAGCTGTGGGAAATATGGAGTTATAGGTACAAGTGATGACATCTGTAGATTTATAAATGACTATGATTTTTTTGTGGCTATAGGAAATAATAAAATTCGTAAGAAAATAACAGATATGCTGTCGGATAAAAATATTATTCAGCCAGTGCTAATTCACCCTAGTGCATCAGTTGACGAAACTGTTTTAATAGAAGAAGGAACAGTAATAATGGCTAATACAGTGATTAATGCTGATACCAGAATTAGAAAAGGATGTATCATCAATACATCTTCATCTATAGATCATGATTGCGTTATTAATGATTTTGTACATATTTCACCGGGAGTACATATAGCAGGTACAGTAAGGATAGGAGAAAATACATGGATAGGAACTGGAGCATCAGTAATAAATAATGTATGTATTACTGATAACTGTATAATTGGTGCAGGATCAGTAGTTATTGGTGACATCAGTAATTGTGGTACATATGTTGGAAGTCCTGTTAGGATGGTGGAAAAATGAAAAAGATTTTAATTTTAGCTAATAATGGTGTAGGACTGTATAAGTTTAGAAAAGAGCTGATACAGAAATTGTTGAAAACTAATGAAGTATATATTTCACTGCCTTATGGAGAACTGATAGAACATTTAATTGAAATGGGATGTCATTTTATTGATACACCAGTAGACAGGAGAGGAATCAATCCAGTAACTGATTTAAAGCTGCTGAATAAATATCGAAAGATATTCAATCAGGTGGAACCAGATTTAGTCATAACTTATACGATCAAACCAAATATCTATGGCGGTTTTACTGCTCGAATAAAGAAAGTAAAATATGCAGTAAATATCACTGGATTAGGAACTGCATTTCAAAATGATAATCTGTTGAAAAAGATTATCATTTTTATGTACAAAAAAGCACTAAAAAAAGTAAAAACTGTTTTCTTTGAAAATATCGAAAACAGAAATATTTTCATTGAAAACAGGATTATAGAAAAAGATAAAACATGTCTTCTTAACGGTGCCGGAGTAAATACAGAAGAATATCAGTATGCAGAATATCCAAATGAAAATAAACATATCAGATTTTTATTTATCGGAAGGATCATGAAAGAAAAAGGAATCGATGAACTGCTTTATGCAGCAAAAAAGATAAAGAAAGAATATTCAGATATACAGTTTGATATAGTTGGTCCAATGGAAGACGATTATAAAAATATAATTGATGAATATGTAAATAATAACATTATCAATTATTATGGATATCAAAGTGATGTAAAGCCATTTATAAAACAATGTCATTGTTTTATAATGCCTTCATATCATGAAGGCATGGCAAACACACTACTAGAAGCAGGATCAATGGGGAGACCATTGATAACGACAAATATACATGGCTGTAAAGAAGCAATTAAAGATAATGGATATTTATGTAATGCAATGGATAAAGAAGATTTGTATAAAAAGATAAAAAAGTTTATTGAGTTAGATTATAAAAAGAAAGTGAATATGTCATTAAATTCCAGAAAGCATATAGAAAAAATATTTGATAAGAGGAAAGTAGTAAAAGAAACTATGAAAGGATTGAATATATGAAAAAACCAATAACGGTATTACATGTATTAAATACAGGTAGTTATTCGGGAGCAGAAAATGTTGTAATAACAATTATAAATAACTTAAAAGAAAAAGAAGATATTAAAAATATATATTTATCTTTAGAAGGCAGTATTAAAAATAAATTAGAAAAAGAAGGAATAGAATATTATCCAATAAAAAAATTATCTATTATAAATTTACATAAAGCGATAAAAAAAATAAAGCCTGATATTATTCATGCACATGACTATACAGCAACAATAATATCTGCTCTTTGTTTTTCTAAAGCTAAAATCATTTCACATATTCACAATAATTCACCATGGATAAAAAAAAGAGGAGTTTATTCTTATATATTTTTTTTAGCAACATTATTTTGTAAAAAAATTTTGACAGTATCTGATTCAATTGAGAAAGAATATGTTTTTGGTAAATATATTAATAAAAAAATAGAATGTATAGGTAATCCAATTGATATCGCTAAAATAAATGTTCTAGCAGATGAATATGAAGAAAAAGAAATATATGACATGATTTTTATTGGAAGAATTACTGAACAAAAAAATCCTAAACTATTACTTAATATTATTAAAGATTTAATTCATATAAAATCAAATGTAAAAATAGCTATTGTTGGTAGTGGCGATATGGATGATGTTTTTAAAGAATATTTAAAAAATAATAATTTGCTTAATAATGTAGAAATGTTTGGTTTTATTGAAAATCCTTATCCTATTTTGAAAAAATCTAAAGTAATGTGTTTACCTTCAAAATGGGAAGGATATGGATTAGTAGCTGTAGAAGCTTTAGCATTAGGAATTCCAGTTGTATGTAGTGGAGCAGGTGGGTTAAAAGATATTGTTGATAATAATTGCGGTAAAGTCTGCTATTTAAAAAAAAGTGATTATGTTAAGGAAATCGAAAAATTATTAACTAATACAGATTTTTATAAATATAAATCAAATTGTGCAATAAAAAAATCAATTGAAATTAATAATATTGTATATTTTATTGATAGAATATATCAATTATATCGTGATTTAAATAGGAGAACATAAGTGTGAAAATAAAATTTGTTATTAATCGAAGAAAATACAAATATTGAGGATATTATTTTTGATAAAAAGATTTTTTATCTTTATAATAAATCTATTTAGATTGACAATAAATAAAATTTTTATCACATATTTGTGTTTAATCGACGAAGGTGGACGGAAATGAAGAAAATAATGAAAACAATTACAATTTTTACACCAACATATAATCGAAAAAAAAACTTAAAAAAATTGTATAGTAGTTTATTAAACCAAAAACAAAAGGATAATTTTACGTGGTTAATAGTAGATGATGGTTCAACAGATGGTACAAAAAAATTAATAGATGAACTTTTATTAGAAGATAAGATAGATATAAAATATTTTTATCAAAAGAATAGTGGAAAACAGATTGCACATAATCTCGGAGTAGAAAAAGCAAATACAGATTTATTTATTTGTGTAGATTCTGATGATTATCTTTTACCAGAGGCGACTGAAATCATTGAGAAGTGTCTTGATGATGAGGATGAGAAAGTTGCAGGTTGGATTTTTATGCGTGGTAATTTAGATGGAAATCCTATTGGAACACAATTAACAAAAAGGATGATGACGAATGTAAAAAAATTAACAGAATTATATGAAAAGTATTCTTTTAAAGGAGATACAGCATTAGTTTTTAAAACAGATATATTAAAAAAATATAAATTTGATACAGTTAATAATGAAAAATTTATTGGTGAAGATTATTTATACAGAAAACTTGAGCAAGACTATGATTTAGTTCCTAGAAATAAAATTTTCTATATTACAGAATACCAATCAGATGGATATACTAAAAATGTATTAAAACATATTACGAGTAGCCCAGGAAATTATCTTTTATTAAAAAGAATAAGTATTGAGACAAGTAATAGACTCATGTACAAGTTCAAACATGCAATTTTGTTTGATGCAATGGCAATTTATATGGATAATTACAAAGTAATTTTCAAAGATTCATATATTTATATGAAAGTATTAGCTATACCTTTAGGATATGTTTATTATTTTATGAAATTTAGGAGACTAAAATGATTTTATTATTAACACTGATTTTTATTATTGTTACTTGCTTTTATGGATGTATGAATAAAACTATGATTAAAAATAAAAAATTATTAATATTTGTTTTTTTTATATTATTATTTTTTATTTTAGGTGGTAGAAATTATAATTTTGGAGATAATTTGCAATATAGAAAAAATTTTGATGTGATTGCCACTCTCTCATGGAGTGAAATTATTTTTAATTCAAATAAAGAATATTTGCAAAATATTTTGATGAAAATTATTTCTGTACTTGGATTTGGGAGCCAATCATATTTTTATATTAGTGTTGGCATATCGCTATATGGAATATTCAAATTCATAATAAAAAAATCAGTAAATATGTATGCTAGTATTTTATTTTATATTAGTGTTGGGACTATATATACTATATGCAATATAACTAGACAATATATAGCTATATCATTAATACTTTTAGCAGCTTTAGCAGTAGAAGAAAATAAAGTTTTTAAAGCATTATTTTTATATTTTTGTAGTATAGGATTTCATATAACTGCAATTATTATATTACCGATATATCTTAGCATATTATTTATTGATAAGAAAATAAAAATGATACAAAATAAATATATTTTATTTTTTATATGCTCACTTATAGGAATATATTTATTGAAACCAATACTTGAAAAAGTATTTTTATCATCATCAAGTGATTCTACAATTGCGAATTTGACTTCAATATCACAACTTGGCAAAATAGGACAATATGGGGCAAATACTGCGAGTATGATTTATATTTTATTAGGAATATTTATTTTCATTATTAATTTTTACTTTATAGATAACAAAAATAAAAATTTTAAGATCTTGTTTGATAGTTTTCTCAAGAATTATATAATTCATTTTATTATATATTTGTAATATTAGGCTGTTTTTCTTCGGTATTATATTTTAGAATTTCTGAATATTTTTTACCAATTGTAATTATTTCACTAGCTAATAAATTTATTCAAACAAAAAAAGTAGACAATAATACAAAATTATTAGTGATGTTTTCATTTTTATTTTTGTTTATTATAAATACGTTAGGACCAAATATAGAATATATACGTAATTATAGTTTTAATATGTTTTTTTAAAAGAACTATTTGAAAAATAGGAGGATTTATGAAATTTAGCGTAATTGTACCAATATATAATGTTGAAAAGTATTTAGATACATGTATTACTAGTGTTTTAGAACAAGATTATTCTAATTTTGAATTAATATTAGTTAATGATGGATCTAAGGACAATTCTTTAGAAATATGTAAAAAATATCAAATTCAAGATGATAGAATTGTGGTAATAAACAAAAAAAACGAAGGATTGCCAGCAGCAAGAAATTCAGGTATTCAAGCTGCAAAAGGTGATTATATACTCCATTTAGATGGAGATGATTTTTTCAAACTGGGGTATCTTTCTTACTTGTATGATAAATTAAAAGAAAAAAATGTAGATGTTGCTTTTGGATGTGGAAGAATAGACTATTTCAGTAAAGCTAATACAAAAGAAGAATACTATTATCCTGTACCTTTAAATTTGTCAAATTTATATGATTTACAAAAATATATGATGGATATGGGACATGAAATACCAGCCTCAGCTTGGTCAAATGTCTATAATAGAAAGTTTATAGTAGAAAATAATCTATATTTTACTTCTGGATTGACATGGTCTGAAGATACAGATAATTACTTTAATATTTTGTTACACATAAATGAATTTATTATTTTAGATAAAGTCTTTTATTTTTATAGAAGAAATAATGAATCAGCTATGACAAAAAAATATAATTACAAAAATATTTATAGTAATATTTTTGTATTAAGAAAATGGTATAAAAATTATAGTGACAATTGCTTAAATTCGCAAATTAAAAATATCAGTATGATACGATTTGCCAATACATATATCTATATTTCATTATTTGCAAGAAAGGCTAACAAAGAAGATAGAGAAAAATTGTGTCAAGAAATAAAATCTGATTTTGAATTAATTAAACATTGTAAAGGAATAAACTATAAATTAGTTTATTATTTATATAGATTATTAGGTATAAAAATTACATTGTCAATTATTAATTTTATTAAAACATAATTTATCTAATAGGAGGATTTATAATGATAAGAGTCTTACATGTTGTCGGAAAAATGCATAGAGGTGGTATAGAAACACTATTAATGGAGATATATAGGAAAATCGATCGGTCTAAAATTCAGTTTGATTTTATTGTCAATACACATGAAGTAGGAAATTATGATCAAGAAATAAAAAAATTAGGAGGAAATATTTATTATATTCCCCCTAGAACCGAAGGTATAAAGAATAATTATCTTGAAATATTAAAAATATGTAAAGATAACAGAGATATAAAAATAGTCCATAATCATTTAAGTTCTTTAACATATTTAGAACCTTTGAGAGCTGCTAAAAATGCGGGTATAAAAGTACGAATAGCTCATAGTCATAATAACAATATGGATAAAAGTTTATATAGAAGTTTTTTGATAAAATTTAATAAATTGAGAAAGAATTATTTGTGTACAGATTATTTTGCTTGTTCAAATGATGCAGGAAAATGGATGTTTGGAAGCAAATGGGACTCAAATGGAGTTTTAATTAAAAATGGTATAAATAGTAAGTTTTTTTTATTTAACGAAGAAAAAAGAAATGAAATGAGAAAGAAATTAGATATTGAAAAGGATTTTGTTGTTGGATTCATTGGAAGATTTGAGTTACAAAAAAATCCATTATTTTTGATTGAAATATTTAAAGAAATTGTTAAAAAGCATCCGGCATCTAAATTACTACTTGTTGGAGAAGGAAGCATGCATAATAAGATGAATACTAAATTGATTGAATATGGTCTAAAAGATTATGTTATTTATACTGGAGTAGTGGATGATGTTTATAATTATATAAATGCTATGGATTCATTAGTACAGCCTTCTATATTTGAAGGGTTAGGAATTATTTTTATAGAAGGACAAGCTAATTCTTTAATGTGTTTTGGATCTGATAAAGTTCCAATAGATGCAAAATTTAGTAACTACTATCATAGTATTTCTTTAAATTCTTCTAATAAAGAATGGGCAGATAAAATTTTAGAATATTCAATTAATTACAAAAGAAATACTAATATGGAACAGCTGATTAAAAAAAGTCATTATGATATTAGTTATACAAAACTTTTTTTAGAAAATTTTTATTTAGAAAGAGGTAACTATGATAGATAATGTAAAAAATAGTCCTATTAGGATACTTCATTATGGTTTGACAAGCAATTTGGGAGGAATAGAAGTCTTTGTAATGTCTTTATATAGAAAAATTGATAGAAATAAAATTCAATTTGATTTTATTGATCATGAAGGAATATATTTTAATGATGAAATTATATCATTAGGTGGGGAAATAATAAAAGTACCTACTCGTAGAAAAAATTTCTTTCTGTATAAGAAAACTCTAAAAGAATTGATGAAAAATGGAAAATATACCGCTGTTCATATTCATGCTTTAGCAGTTTCTAATATTGATATTATTAAGATAGCTTTAAAATATAATGTTAAGGTTATTTTACATAGTCATATGGATATGGATTTAAGAAATTTTAAGGCTGAATTGTTACATAAACGTAATAGAAAATGGCTTGAAAATAAAGATATTTATAGATTCGCTTGTTCTGAGCTAGCTGCAAAATGGATTCATGGTGAAAAACATATGAAAGATACAATTATTTTTCATAATGCCATAGATATTGATAAATTTAGATACAATAAAAGTAGGCGATTGACCGTAAGAAAAGAACTTGGATTTAATAATAATGAATTATTAATAGGGCATGTAGGAAGATTCGCATATCAAAAAAATCAAGAATTTTTAATTACTATTTTTGATGAAATACAAAAAATTAACCCTGCTTCAAAATTAATTTTAATTGGTGGAGAAGGTGGTATACTTAATATTTCTAAAGAATTAGTTAACAAATTAAAATTAGGAGATAAGGTTATTTTTACGGGAATAAAAAATAATGTAGAAGATTATATGCAAGCAATGGATATATTTGTATTCCCTTCAAGATGGGAGGGACTGGGAATAGTACTGATTGAAGCTCAAGCTTCGGGCTTGTTATGCTTTGCATCTAGCAAAGTTCCTACTGAGGCTAGGGTAACAAATAATTTGGAATTTTTATCATTAGATCAAGATGAAAAAGTATGGGCTAGAACTATATTAGATAAATATAAAAATTATGTAAGAAAAGATATAAGTTCTCAATTAGTAAAAAGAGGTTATGATATTAATCAAACTAGCAAATATATAGAAGATTTCTATTTGAAAATTATTAGTAAATAATTAGTGGAGGATAATAAATGATAGAATTATATGGACACAGTGGAAGTGTTAATCATGGGTGTGAGGCTATAGTAAGAGGAACTGCGAAAGTATTAGGGAATATAGATGTTTTATGGACGAGTAATATTGAAAGTGATCAAAAATATGGATTAAATGAAATTGTTAATTTAAAAAAACAAGTAAAAATTATAAATAAAAATAGTATACTGAGGTATTATTTAGCAATTAAAATGCGATTATTAAATAATCAATGGCACTATTATAAAGAAATGTATAAACCACTTTTAAATAATTTAAGTACAGACTCAATTTATTTATCTATTGGTGGTGATCATTATTGCTATGGTCCTGTTTCAAATCAAATATATGGAAAGCTTAATTCTGAAATTAGAAAACAAAACAATCAAACAATATTATGGGGATGTTCAATTGAACCCAAAGATTTAAATGAATCAACAATAGAAGATTTAGCATCATATAAATATGTTGTTACACGAGAATCTTTATCATATGATGCATTAAAAAATAAGGGATTAAAGAATATAAAATTAATACCTGATGTTGCATTTCAACTAGACTCAATACTTCTAGAATTACCTGAAAATTTTAAAGAGGGGGACACTGTAGGAATAAATCTTAGTCCATTAGTTGGAAAATATAGTAATAAAGATTTAATAATGGAAAATTATAAGAAAGTTATAACATATATTTTAGATGAAACAACTATGTCAATTGCCCTAATTCCTCATGTGGTTGAAAAAGGTAATGATGATAGAGAAATATTGAGTGAAATTAAAAAATATTTTAATTATGATGACAGAGTTATTATGATCAGAGATCATAAAGCTGAAGAATTAAAAGGATATATATCTAGATGTAGATTTTTTATAGGAGCAAGAACACATTCAACAATTGCTGCCTATTCAAGTTGTGTTCCGACATTAGTCGTTGGTTATTCAATAAAAGCAAATGGTTTAGCAAAAGATATCTTCGGAACAATAGATAATTTTGTGTGTCCCGTTCAAACATTAGATAATGAGGAAGACATATTAAATAAATTTATATATATTTTAAAAAATGAAAATAAGATAAAAAGACACTTAGAAAATATGATGCCAGGTTATAAAAAGAGAGTATTTGAATTGAGGAATTTGGTTTAATGTCTGAAAAAAGAATTTTTTATTTAGATTATGTAAAAGCTTTTGCAATATTTTTAGTAGTTTTTGGTCATTCTGGTGGAGTAAGTGGAAAATTGCATAGTATAATTTATTCGTTTCATTTACCATTATTTTTTTTTGTAAGTGGTATGTTATTTAATAAGGAAAAATATGTATTTAATTTGAGTGAATTTTTTAGAAATAGAACTAAGTCATTAATTATACCTTATTTAAAGTATAGTATATATATTTTATTATTTTATATACTTATATATCAAAATACAGTTGATAAATCTTTAATACTAAAAAATTTTATTGGTATTTTTATGTGTTTGAGATATACTGATTATTCAGGCTTTTTATGGTTTATAATTGGATTATTTAATATACAAATAATAATGATATTACTATATCGCATTCTAAAAGATGATTATAAAGTATTATTTTTATCACTAATATTATCTTTAATTACAGTGTGGATTATAGATGATACAAAGATAGCATTACCGCTATATTTAGATTTATCAATTGTAAATTTATTTTATTTTTGTTTAGGTAATTATTTAAAAGATAATTTATTAATTAGTAAATTAAATTCATGGATTTTATTTTTAATTTTTGTAGTATCAATTAATTTAAATTTAACGTTTTTTACATCTTCGATTGATATATATTGGAACATGTTTGGAAATAATATTTTGTTTTTAATTTCGGGTGTTTCAGCTACTATATTTATTATCAAAATATTTAGTAAATTTAATTGTTATAAAAATATTCCGTTGCTTTTTATTGGTCAGAATACAAATATCATATATTGTCTTCATCAAATAATTATTTTGCCTATTGCAAAATATATATGTAGTATTCTATTTTTAGATAAGATATTTGTAAATATACATGTCATGTTTTATATAACTGTTTCTGTTAGTTGTATTATAATAATTACTATTTATGCTTATATAAAGAAAAGAATTAGCACTAAAAATAATAGATGTCTAATATTTATAAGTAATCTGATGTAGGAGTGTAGATTTGATATGAAGAATCAATTAAAAGTAGGAGTAATACTTTCATATGTTACTATGATAGTTCAAAATATAATTGCTATTGTTTATACACCTATAATGCTTCGTTTATTAGGACAAAGCGAATATGGTTTATATCAATTAGTATATTCAGTTGTAAGTTACTTGGGTTTATTGAATTTTGGATTTGGTAGTGCTTATGTCAGATTTTATTCTAGATTTAAAGTAAAAAATGATAAACAGGGAATTGCTGGATTGAATAGTATGTTTATGGTCGTATTTGTTATTATTGGAATAATTGCTTTATTATCAGGTGGTATTCTAGTTGGTAATATTGAAAATATATTTGGTAATAGTTTAACTGATGCTGAACTTTCTACAGCTCGAATATTAATGGTATTGATGGTAATTAATCTAGCTATATCTTTCCCATCAAGTGTATTTGATTCTTATGTTACTGCTCATGAATGTTATTTTTTTCAAAGAGTTATTTCTTTATTGCAAACCATTTTAAATCCATTTTTAACCTTACCGTTGCTATTAATGGGATATAAATCAGTTAGTTTAGTGGTTGTGACAACTATTTTAACATTTGCAAAATTTATTATTAATTATTGGTATTGTACAAAGAAAATAAATATGGAATTTAATTTTAATAAAATGAATTTTGTTTTATTAAAGGAAATTGGAGTATTCTCCTTTTTTATTTTTATTAATATGATTGTTGATCAAATAAATTGGAGTGTAGATAAGTTTATTTTAGGTATATTTGGTGGTACTGCTGCTGTTGCTGTATATTCTATTGGAGGACAAATCAATACGATGTATATGAATCTTTCAACATCAATATCATCAGTATTTATACCTAGGGTAAATAAAATAGTTGCTGAAGATGAAAATAATAATAGTGCTTTAACAGAAATCTTTACCAAGGTAGGAAGATTTCAATTCATGATTTTAGCCTTAGTAGTAGGAGGTTTTTTTATTTTAGGCAAATATTTCATTCAAATATGGGCTGGTAATAACTATAATAATGCATATTTTGTGGCTTTATTATTAATTATTCCAGTAACAGTACCGTTAATTCAAAATATAGGAATAGAAATTCAAAGAGCTAAAAATATGCATAAATTTAGGTCGATTGTATATTTTGTAATAGCTATTGGTAATGTGCTCATAAGTATACCGCTATCAAAAAATTACGGTGAAATTGGAGCAGCTTTTGGCACAATGATAACAATGGTCATTGGTAATGTATTTTTGATGAATTGGTATTACCAGGTACGAATTAAGTTAGATATGAAATATTTTTGGAAAAATATTTTTATGTTAATGCCGGCTGTAATTTTAAGTTCCTTACTGGGATTCTTTTTTGCAAAAATATTACTTGTTAATTCGATTATTAAGTTTATTATCATTGGGATTATTTATGTTATTAGCTATGCTTTTTTTATGTATTTTATTGGTATGAATTCATATGAAAAAAATCTTATTATAGAACCATTGAAAAAGATTTTAAAAAGGGGATAATATGATAGAAATAAAAGATAAATCAAAATGCTCAGGATGTCATTCATGTATGAATATCTGTCCTAAAAACTGTATTAAAATGAAAGTAGATGAAGAAGGTTTTTGGTATCCACAAGTCGATAAAGAAAAATGTATTGAATGTGGAATATGTAAAAAAAGATGTCCCATCTTAAATGATATGAGTATTGAAAATAATCCTAAAGCATATGCCTGTTATAATTTAGATGAAGAAATAAGAAAAGAAAGTTCATCAGGTGGAATATTTACATTATTGGCATCTTATATTATTGATAATGGCGGAATTGTCTATGGAGCTGCATTTAATCAAAACTTTGAAGTAGAACATATAAAAGTAACTGATAAGCAGGATTTAAGTAAATTACAAGGCTCTAAATATGTTCAAAGCAAATTAGGAAGTACATATTCAAAAATCAAAGTATATCTTGAACAAGGCAAATTAGTTTATTTTAGTGGTACACCATGTCAAATAGATGGATTATTATGTTTTTTAAATAAAAAATATAATAATCTGATTTGTCAGGATATTGTATGTCATGGAGTACCATCACCTAAGGTTTGGAAACATTATTTGAAACAATTTAACTTAGAAAAAAATGCAAAAATATTGTTTAGAGATAAAAGTACAGGGTGGGATAGTTATAGTTTTACTATTGAACAAAAAAATAAATTTACACAGTTGTCTAGTAATAATGAATTTATGAAAGTGTTTATAAAAGACCTTTGTTTAAGACCATCATGTTATGATTGTCAAAGTAAATCATTACATCGTAATAGTGATATTACACTAGCTGATTTTTGGGGAATTAAAGAAATATGTCCAGATATGTATGATGACAAGGGAACATCCCTTGTTTTTGTTAACAGTAAAAAAGGACAAGAAATATTTAATGAAATTATTTCAGACATTAAATATCAAGAAGTAGATATCAATGAAGCATCAAAATATAATCCATCGTCATTTAAGTCAGTTATAATACCAGATAAAAGGCAAGAATACTTTGAAGGAGTATTTAATAGTGATTTTAATAAATTCTCTAAAAAATATACTAAGTTATCATTTATATTAAGAGTTAAGATATTAATTTATAATTTATTAAGGAGATAGAGAGGATTTAATTAATGATAGAGGAAACTATGTTTAGTGTATGATAACATATAATCACAAAAAATATGTTAAAAAATTTTTTGGAAGTTTATTAACAAAAAATAAAATTTAGATTTTTAATTTTATACATAATTATGCATTATTGATCTCAGGAGATACCAACAGCTGTTTAAGCGCTATTAGTGCTAAACGGTTGCATATACCAATCTTCCATATGGAAGCTGGAAACAGATGTAAGGATGAATGCTTGCCAGAAGAAACAAACAGACGAATTGTTGATATCATTTCAGATGTCAATCTAGCATATAGTGAACACGCAAGAAAATATTTACATGAATGCGGTTTACCAAAAGAGAGAGTATATGTAACGGGATCACCAATGGCAGAAGTATTAGCCAATAATTTAGAGGAAATAAAAGCTTCAAACATTTTAGATAAATTAAATCTAAAAGCTAAGGGGTATATCTTATTAAGTGCGCATCGGGAAGAAAATATTGATACTGAAAAGAATTTCCTATCACTGTTCAATGCAATCAATAAAATGGCTGAAAAATATGACATGCCAATACTATATTCATGTCATCCGCGAAGTAAGAAAAGATTACAGGAAAGTGGATTTAAATTAGATGCAAGAGTAATCCAGCATGAACCATTAGGATTCCATGATTATAATCATTTACAGATGAATGCCTTTGCGGTAGTAAGTGACAGTGGAACGTTACCAGAAGAAAGTTCATACTTTACAAGTATAGATAATCCCTTTCCAGCAGTATGTATTAGAACAAGTACGGAAAGACCAGAAGCATTAGATAAAGCATGTTTTGTCTTAGCAGGAATAGATGAAAGATCATTATTACAGGCAGTAGAAACAGCAGTAACAATGAATTTGGAAGGAGATTATGGAATACCAGTACCAGATTATATAGAAGGAAATGTAAGTACAAAGGTAGTAAAACTAATTCAGTCGTATACTGGGGTAGTAAACAAGATGGTATGGAGAAAATATTAATGGTTAAATAAAAGATATTAAAATGAAAGTGAGAGTAAAAATGGATAAAGAAAATAATGTATATAAAGATAGTAATTTAGAAATAAGAGATAATATTTTAAAATTTAATGATCATGTTATTCAGTTATCTAATATATCTAGTGTTTCTGTTTCTCCAATGGAAAAACAGAAAATACCAAATGAACTATATATGGGAGTTTTAATAGGTTTGGTTTGTCTTGCATTTATGCCGCCATTAGGTTTAATAATTGTTGGAGCTGCATTATTTATGATTTTTAAAATTATTTCTAATAATAATTCTTTAGGATTTTATTTGAAGATAGAATTAAATTCTGGCGCAAATATATATTTTAATGCTGATGATAAAAACTTCTTAGTTAAAATTGTAGGTGTTATGGAGAATTGTTTTAACGATAAGAATCCAAGTGTTTTTATTGATATGAAAAATAGTAATATTCAATATGGTGATAATAATACAGTGGTGAAATAATATGGAATTTAACTTTAAGGGTAAGCTGGAAAATAGTAATATTCAATGTGGTAATAACAATATTTTTCAACAAGAAATAAATATTACTGAAAATATTAATTGGGATATTCTTAATCAAGAATATCCTAAGATAACTGGTATTGAAAAAAATATAAAATTGAAAGAAGCTGTTCAAAATAAATCAGTTTCATCTTTTAAAAATCTATTAAAAAAACATATAAGTAATTATAGTATTAATGTATTAAGCGATTTATCATCTGCAGCTGTTATTGAAATATTAAAAATGTTTCTTTGAGATTTATTAAACTAGTAAATTAACTAGGTTGTTTTTTATTAGATAAATGTAAGCGTTTTAATAGGAGGGATATTTATATGGATAGCTTCATTAGTAAAATAACTTTATATGATATTATTTCGACGACATTACCAGGGTTAATTGTTGTTTTAGGTATAATATCTATCATCCCAAATGAATTTAGTTATCTTTATGAATATATAAATAATGCATGGTTTATATTTGGTTTATTTTATGTTGTAAGTTATTGTACTGGATGGATATTATCACAACTAACAAAATATATTTTCAAATTATTTTTTGAGAAAAACAATTGTATATATATTGTCGCTATTTTTAATTGTGTTGTTAGTTTAATTGGTCTAATATGTTTATTCTGTAACTTTATTGAAGTAGATAGATTTGTTAAATGTGCATTATTATATGTTTTATTTATATATACTATTCCTTTGATTAATTATCATAGCTCTAAGAAAAGAGAAGATAATAAATTAAGTGAAAAACGATTTTTAATAAAAAATTGTTATAAATATATAGTTGAATTTTATGATGATTTTGATGAATTTTTTGAATTGGAAAATCAAAGTGAAGAAAAAATAGAAAAAGCAATAAAGCAGATGTCAACAAGCTGTTATATGTTGATCCAGACAAATCCCAAATATAATCGATTACATAATTATAATTCATCAAAATCATTTTCTAAGAATTTATCAGGAACGTGTCTTTTTTTAACAATAATTTTATCATATCATTTTATTTTAAATAATAGTACTAAGTATGATTACTTATATATAATTTTAATAACCATAACTTTCATATCATTTATAGTCTTGTATTTTCGCTATAAATCATTTGAAAACAAAACTAATATTTTAACTGCAACATATTTTATTGATTTAATGAAAAATAAAAATGGTTAGGAGAGGGAAAATGAAAATTCAAAATAAAAATGTTCACCATGGAGCTAGATTTATTGATGCAAAATCAATTTCACAACTTATTCCTGGAATTGATAATATTGGAAATGATATTAGACAATTTAGAAGTGTTGCTTATAATCATAATAAAAAATTAAAATCAGATAAACGTTCTAGTGAACTAAATAATTTAGCGCCTGAAAGATTTAATAATACTATATCTATTATTGGGCAAAGAGGTGATGGTAAAACTTCAGCTATGATGACTTTTATTGAAGAAATAAAAAAAGGCACATATTTTAGAAACGATAATGATGATAAAAAAGATAACTTTAATAGATGTGATATTGTTACTAGAATAATAGATCCTGATGAAATTGGAGAAAGTTCGGATTTTTTAGGATGGGTTATGGCATGTATTAGTGAATATTTGGATACCTATTCAAACAGTAATATAAGTGAAGATAAATATTATCAAGAATGTATTCATTTGCAAGGAATGCATCAAATGACTTCTGATCTTAATACTAAGTTAAATAATATACATAAATTGTATACATCATCAAAAAAGGAATATAGCGATTTAATTTATTCTAAAAGTAATTCATTAAATGAATACAGTGATAAATTTAAAACAATGCTCACTAATGATTATCAGTTCAGCCAAAATTTTCGTAATCTAATTACTGAAATCATTAACTTTAAAAGAGAAGAAAATGGTAGATTAGGCTATGAAGAAATTGAAGCAGAACCATTAATTTATTTTTTCTTTGATGATGTTGATACATCTTCAAAATATTGTCCAGAAATATTGATCAATATATTAACATTTTTGTGTCATCCTAATATTGTAGTTTGTGTAAGTGGTGATTATGAAATTTTTGAAAGAAGTGTAACTAGCTATTTATTGGATACTGATATACGCTTACAAAAAGATTATAAAAAAGAATTAGAATTAGCACAGGGAAGAAGTGAATTCTTTTTAAAAAAAGCATTGCCGTCTTCATATCGATATAGAATTGTAAATTATACAAATGAAATTTTATTCAATATGAGTTATAGTTGTAAAACATCTACTAATCCTAAAGAATTAGAACAATTCAATATTTTACAATTAATCAGCTTTGTTTTTGGATTAGGATTTATAGATGATGAAAAAAAACAAATGGGTGGATATTTAAAATCGTTTATTATCCCTAAAGTTGATGATGATGAGTTTTCTTTTTCTGATAATAATGCTAGTATTAGTGATTATTATATTTGTGATAGTGAAATAAAAACTAACTATGTTTATGCATATTTATCAGTTTTTGGTAAGAATGTTAGAAGTTTTGTGAATGTATATAATTATCTTTATAGCGAAGCAATTAGTGTTTGCCAAAATCAAAATAAAAAGAGTGGTGAAAAACAAACAATTAGTGAATATTGGAATACTGATAGATTTAGCGAATTTATTAATATTATTATTGAATCAAAATTCACATATTTAAAATATCGAAGTGATATAAATAAATTTTTATCAATTAAGTATGATAAAATCGATAATTCCAATGATAGTGAAAATAATGTTCGTAACCTAAGAATTGATTGTGAAGAATTAGAAATATTAGTTAATAAAATTCTTGGTGGAGAAAAGAAAACTGTATTAAATGACAAACAAGGAGAAATCAATTCTTTGATTATGCTGGCAATATTTATTAATGAGGTTTTTTATCATATTCATCGTAAAAATTATCAGCATCGCTATAATCGAATTGTTTATAAGCTAAAAAATATTTTATGCAAAGTACTTATCAATGCTCAAAATAAAAATATTCAATTACTTCCTACGACATTAGATTTGCGAAGAACATTGTGTATATATTATCGAATCATTTCAAGAATGGGAATTGAGACCCTTAATAAGATAGTATATCCTGATTTTAATAATATGGATAGTGTATCTAGAATAACTACAAAAAAATATTTTGTTCAATTATATTATGCTGTTATATTATTAGTTACTGCTGGTGAAAAGAAACAAAGTTTATTAAAAGATATCAGGGTTAATGAATCAATTGATATAGGAACAGATGACTTAACAAATTATGTAAAAGTTAATGAATTATATGACTTATATGAAAAAAGTACTTATCAAGAATCGATTTTATGTATAAAAAATAATCAAACAATTGAAATAAAAAGAAATGATTTTGAAAAAATAATTATTCAATATTTAAACAAGGTTTTTGATATTTATCGCGATATTAACTGGTTCAATGATAAAGTTATTTATGTTGAAAATATGTATCCTTCTATTGAATCAATTATGTCAAATATTGAGAAAAAATATTTAGACGATTATTTGAAAGATATTGGTAGATTTGCAATTGATCATATAATCAATATTAAAAAAACTATATATAGATTAAAAGATAATGGAAATATTTTTTCTGATTTGATTACTCTATTAGAGGAAAAAATAGAATATAATTGTATTTTATTAAATAGTTCTAAAAAGGTAGCGTTAATCAAAAAAAAAATTGAATACGAAAAATTAAAAGCTCTTTTTTTAGATGGGTTTATGGGTAAACGCAGTGACATTGATAATGAGGTTGATAGTTATTATCAATTATTAATGAAATTTAAACGAAGATTTGAAATAAAACTAAAGTCATATTTAAATGCAGTAACAACTGGAAATAAAATGGGTATCAATTATAAATCAAAAGATCTAAAAAATATAATTGAAAGAGATATTGAAATATATTATTTATTAGTCTTTATCATAGAATATGTAGTTTCTTATGATATGATTGATACTATGTTTTTTTCAAATTTAAAAGAGGGAATGGTTATAGATGAATAATGAGACTTATTTACGGATGTTGATTTTATTATTGCCGTTTCTGGATTTTAATTTTTTTAATAAAACAGATTTTAGTTACAAAGAATTAGAAGAAACTATTTTGTTATCAATAAAATATCATGGACAGTTTAATGATATTGATGAAATAAAAAAATATTATCCAATATTATTATTATAACGAGAAATATAGTGTTTATGATTTGATTAGTATATTAGTTGATTTATCAGATTCATTATTAACATATCATCATAATCATATTATGGTTGATATCTTTCATAAAAATAAGGAATTAAATGATATTTTATCACCTTTTCATAATAAAATTATTCCTTTTATTGAAATTAATAGACTTATATCAGATAATTTGTTAACTGTAATATATAATTACGAGAATAATTATAGATTAGAATATATTTTAAGAAACGATTTAATAAAGCCTATTTCCGTTGTTAATTTTCAATTAGAAACAGTATTAAATAAAGGTATCGCCGAAACTCATACACATCTTTTTGGTAGTACACCATATGAAGTGCAATGGTCTTGGATTATGGATAAATTATATGATGAAAATTGTCTTGTTGTTAAAGATCTACTTAATGGAATTGATGAAAATAAGGGGATAAAATTTCATAAAAACTATTTGCAGATAAATGCTAATTTAGGAAAAATGATTTTATATACGTCAATTATTAGAATATTGATGATAGAATTTATTGCCAGTACAAAAGGTAGAATAGATACCTTTTTTGATAGATATTTAAATGCTGTTTATAAGATAAAAAAGTTAAATAATGAGGAATGTAATTATTTAGTAAAGGTAATTAGATGTTTTCTTGAAAGTAAATTTTATGGAGAAAACAATTTTGTTTTACATTATGGAGTTCTTAATAAAATAATAAGTAATAATACTGATTATTTTAGATTATGTTTAAATAATGCATTATCTTTAGATGATTTAAGGGCTCTAGAAGAGAAACAAGAGACTAATAGCAATAGGGATTACAATCGTTTAGAGTTTTTATTTTTATATTTATGTTATGAAAGATATAAAGATAATCTTGAAGATGAAATGTTTGCAAAGTTTTTTTTGCAGTATATCAGGTATAAAAATATATTACATTCGCTAATAAATCAATCATCGGATATTAAAGGATTTTTTGAGTTTCAAATGTATTTTAAAAGTCAGCATTCAATGATTGATAGTAATTCAGTAATGTTTACACCAATTTTTCAAACTTATGCGTATGATAAAGTTAAATATTTAGAAATTCGTATCGGTCATGTTCAGGCTAACCAAAAAAATGAATTGGTACCTATTAATAAAGTTATTAATAGTATGGAAAAAACATTTAAGAAATTTATAGACACTTATATAAATTTCTTAGAAAATTCGTCTACAATGGTGCATGCAGGATTAATAATGCATTTCAATAAAAAAGTAGATTATTCTAATAGTGACTTAGATGACGTAAAGGCAGCAAATAAAAAATGCTGGTATGACTATGTTTTAACAAAAGATGAAAAATTATTACGATATAAGTTATACCGAGAAGAATGTTTTTTAAATTTAGCTGTATTCTATAATCTGCGCAGCAAATATAAGAATGCGGATAAATATCTTTTAGCAATTGATGCTGCCAGTAATGAATTAAATATGGAACCATGGGTTTTAGCACCTGTTTTTAGAAGTGTAAAAGATCGTTATATCGATACTTTAAAAGAAAAAATGAATTATTATGATTTAGAATATAATCGTTCAATGCCTTTAAATATTACTTATCATGTAGGAGAAGTTTTTAATAGTATTGTTAGTGGATTAAGACATGTTGATGAAGTAGTAGAGTTTTATGGTTTTCAAAACGGAGAAAGATTAGGGCATGCGTCTATTCTGGGAATAGATACGGATCAATATTCTAAAGTTAAAAAAATAATTTCTTTACCAGTTATTGAATTACTCGATAATTGGTTATGGTTATATCATATTAAATCTGAAAAAAATCTTTTTAATGAAATATCACCAACATATATTGAAGAAAAAATATGGAAGATAGTTCATTATATTTATGAAGATAATAGTCATCATATACCTGGTGAAATTAATATTCATAAGTTATATGATGCTTATAAATTACAGTTTGAAGAATATGATTTTGATCAAAAATTTTATGAGGAGTGTAATTTTGGACAAAAGAACTATCCATGCTATTTTGCAAAAGAAGAAAATGACTGGAGTTCAAGAATGCTTTTCTATTCACGACATTGTATATGTTATTTAAAAAAAATGAATAGCATTATTCAAGTTGAAATTGATGATGATATTAAAAGAATGATATATCGTGAGGCCCAAAAATATTTGTTAAAGAAGATTGCAAACAGAGGAATAGTAGTTGAAACAAACCCAATTTCAAATTATCTTATTGGAAATTTTAATTCGATATTTAATCATCCTATAGTAAATATAAATGATACTTATAAAGACAGCGGTGTTTCAAATCATATTATTTCTACTATTAATACTGATAATCCAGGAATATTTTCTACTACATTAAGTAATCAATTTGGCTATATCGAACAATTATTGTTAGATAGTGGTTATAGTAAAGAGCAGGTATTAAAGTGGATTGATTTAATTCGTGAAAATGGGATAAATTCCTCGTTTATTTATAATAAAGGTTATACAAAAGAACAAGTCCTTAATGAATTAAAGGATATTCAAAAGCAATTGTAGAATATATGTTACTAATATACAATAAATTACCGATACATATCATGAAGAAGTATATAATAATGAAGGATAAAATATTGTATTGTAATAATAGACCAATTTGGGTATTATATACTTGATAGGAAGTGATAAAGATGATGATGGAAATGGTATTAAGTGAGCAAAAGGCTAAAGAAAATAATATTGATATTGATGAATGTTACGAAAAAGTAGATCGTGTTTTTGAAAAACGTGGGATCAAAAAAATATCTAAAGGAGTATATCGAGGAGTCAAAAGTGACTTTGATATATTTATGGCAGTTCAATGGCATTTACCAGAAATGCCATGGTTTTTAAAGATAGTAGATAAATGGTATTTTCGTTATGAAGGCGATACGATAGAATATCGAGAAGATGCATTAGAATCATATTATCGAGTAGAAGAAAGATATGCCAACTATCCATGGTAGAAAAGCAGTAAACTTTGATTTAAATGATATTCTTTTAATTAAAAAATTATTTATGAAATAAAAAGAAAAAACATTTTTGTTGGAGTATATAATAATAGAAGAATATTATTCAGTGGAATTACTATATGTATCATAATTTCAATAAAAGGATGTGATTTATATGATGATGGAAGTATTTTTAAGTGAAGAAAAATCAAAAAAGCATGGATATGATATCCAAAAATATTATAATATATTAGATAATTATTTTATTAGTAATGGGGTAAAAAAGTTATCACAAGGTATCTATAAAGGAACAGATAATCATTTTGATACTTTTATGACTGCTCAATGGGATTTACCTAAAACATCATGGTTTTTAAAAATAGTTGATAAGTGGTATTGTCGGTATGAAGGTGATACGATAGAATATCGGGAAGATGTATTAGAAATTTATTATCGCGTAAAAGCTAGAAATGCAAACTTTTTCAAAGACCAAAAAAGCTATTAACTTTGATTTAAACGATAATCTTCTAAAAAGATATTATCCTTCTAAAAATTACAAGAAAGGTTGGAGAGATATTAAAAGATACTTAGAAAATAATAATTTTATTCATCGTCAATATTCTGGATATGTTTCTAAAGAAGCTATAACAATGGCTGAAGTAGGAATTATAATTGATGAAATGTCATATCAGATAAAATGGCTTAAAAAGTGTATTAAAGAATTTGATGTTACAATTATAGGTAATGAATATAGTTTTATTCAAAGGATTAATAATACATCAATAAATAAATTTGAGAATATTAACTAAATCATATAATAATAGGTATTACTTTATATATTATAATTTCAATAAAAGGATGTGATTTATATGATGATGGAAGTATTTTTAAGTGAAGAAAAAGCAAAAAAATATGGGTATAACGTTGTTAAATATTATGAAATGATGGATCAATATTTTACTGGTCATGGTGTTAAAAAATAGCACAGGGTGTATATAAAGGTGAAAATAATAATGATGTTTTTACCACGATTATGTCAGCTCAATGGGACTTACCAAAGACAGACTGGTTTTTAAAAATAGTTGATAAATGGTATTGTCGATATGAAGATGATACGATCGAATATCGAGAAGATGCATTAGAATCTTATAATGAAGTTAAAAACCATAATGAAAGACTAAGTAAAAAGCAGAAAAGCTATTAATTTTGATTTAAGTGATCATCTTTTTAAACTCTATTATCCTTCATATAATTATAAGAATAGTTGAAAAGATATTCAAAAATATTTGGAAGAACAAGATTTTATTCATCAACAGTATTCAGAATATGTTTTTAAAAATTTTATATCTATGACAAAGTTAGGGCATATTCTTGATAATATGTTACAATAATATGGCTGGTTAAAAAAATGTGTAATGGAAATGGAAGTAAATGATACTAAGTTGATGTATTAAATACCAAAACGAGTAAATTAAAACTAATGAAAAAACTGATATCTGATTCAAAATCATTAGGTTATTTAAAGTAGATAGGAAGAATGATAGCTACTTTAATAATTCAAACTTAGAAATTCGGATTATTATTAAAAAATATACTAACAAAAAGAGTCATCATTTATTGATGGCTCAATTTTATGTTTAATATAGTTTTCATAATAATGATTTAGCTTACTACGTAAATATGGTTTTGTAATGAAATATTCAATATATTTAAAACAAGTTTTTCAAATATTAAAAATAAGAAGTTTCTACAAAAAAATTGTTAAAATATAATTGGAATTTGTATTCTAATTATTGATATAGAATTAATTCTGTATTAAGATATGTATCAAAATAAAGGGTTGGTAGTGATGAAAACATTATTTAATTTACAACATAAAATTCAAGGCTGGTGTGATGCTCCGTTAACTAAATTAGGAATTGAACAGGCAAAAATCACTGGAAAATATTTTAAAGAACAAAATATTATTTTTAATCATTCTTACTCCTCCACTTTTAAAGGAGCTTGTGATACGCTAGATATTGATCATAAGAAGTTTTATACTCGAATTAAAGAATTAAAAGAATTGAATTTTAGAGTTTTTGAAGCAAAAGATGATTTTTTTAAACAATTAAGTGGTGAAAGTGAATTGAAACTTCGTGAACGTATGTTCAAGACTTTAACAGAAATAATGGATAAAGAAAATCATGAAACTGTTTTAGCGGTATCTTATGGGGAATCTAAACAATGTTCTAAAGTAAAAAGGATTGAGAAATTTTATAATTGCTGTATTTTGAAATTGGAATATGAAAATGCAATTTTTAATTTTAGTAAAATTAATGAACAGGAGATAAGATGTTTAGTTTTCAAGTAGATTTAACTAAAGATAAAATATTAAAAGCTATATTAATATTTGCGATTCCAATTTTTATTTCAAATATTTTTCAACAATTTTATAATACAGTAGATACAATGATCGTTGGTAATTATTTAGGTGATAGTTCTTTAGCTGCAATTGGAGCTTGCAATGCTGTGTACGAATTACTTGTTGGATTTGCTTTGGGAGTAGGAAATGGATTTAGTATCGTAGTAGCTCGTAGTTATGGAGCTGGTGATAAATCGTTATTAAAACGCTCAGTTGCTGGAGCAATAGTAATTGGGATTGCTTTGACTTTGTTAATTGTTTTAATATGTCAATTTGGCTTATATCCATTATTAGAATTATTAGATACTCCTAAAAATATTATTGATGAATCATATTCCTATATATCAATAATTACTATTTTTGTAGGCGTGATGTTTGCTTACAATTTATGTGCTGGATTACTTCGAGCAATTGGTAATAGTTTTATGCCATTAGTTTTCTTGATTATTTCTTCACTAATTAATATTTTTCTGGACATTGCCTTTATTACTCAGTTTAAAACAGGAATTCAAGGAGCAGCAATAGCAACTGTTATTGCTCAAGGAATTTCTGCTGTTCTTTGTATCATTTATATGTTGAAAAAGACAGCTATTTTGATTCCTAAAAAAGAACATTTCAAACTTGATAAAAAATTATATCAGGAGTTAGCTGGACAAGGTTTTTCAATGGGATTTATGATGGCAATTGTTTCTTCAGGAACAGTAATTTTACAAAAAGCAATTAATGGTTTTGGTTATTTAACGATTGCTGGTCATACTACAGCTAGAAAAATCAATTCTTTTTGTATGATGCCATCATCAACTATTGCTTCTTCGTTAGCTACCTTTGTTTCTCAAAATAGAGGTGCAAATAATCGTAAACGAATCATTGAGGGTGTTAAAGCAGGGTATAAGATGGTCGTTATTTGGGGTGTGATTGCAACAATTTTACTGTTTTTTACGGCTCGACCTTTAGTTTCTTTATTATCAGGTTCATCTCAAGCAGTTGTTATAGATAATGGTTCTAAATATTTAATATTAAATGCACCATTTTATGCTGTTTTAGGAATTCTATTGATTTTACGTAATTCTTTACAAGGTTTAGGTAAGAAGATTATACCTCTTATTTCTAGTGTTATAGAATTTATTGGTAAAATAATTTTTGTTTGGTTCTTTATACCAAAGTTAGAATATTTTGGGGTTATAATTTGTGAACCAGTTATTTGGTGTTTGATGTGTAGTCAATTGTTATATTCGTTTTATCATAATTCATATATTAAGGGTAAATCTAATTAGGTTTATCCTTTTCTTATTTTGTAAATTAATTAATTGGTAAAAAGATTATGATAAGATAAGAGCGGAGGTAAGATGATGAAACGTAAATTTTTCTTTTTTGATATCGATGGAACATTAGCAGTAGGAGTTCCTGGTAAACAATATATACCAGAGTCTACTAAGTTAGCTATTTCTAAACTTAAAGAAGCAGGGCATTTTGTTGCTATTGCAACGGGTCGTAGTTATGCAATGGCAGTAGAACATATGAGACAGTTAGGATTTGAAAATATGGTTAGTGATGGTGGTAATGGAATTACGATTGATAATCAATTAATTAAAATTAAGCCCTTAGATTATGATAAATGCGTAGCATTAATAGATGAATGTATTGAAAAAAATTATATTTGGGCCATTTCCCCTGATAATACTAAAAGGCGATTAGCTCCAGATAATCGTTTTTATGATTTTACTCATGATATCTATATGGATACAGTTGTTCAAGAAAATCTAAATCCTTTAGATTTTAAAGAAATATATAAAGTATATGTAGCTTGTTATGCTCCAGAAGAGGAAAAATTAGAAACTTTAAAACAATTACCATGGTGTCGTTTCCATAAAGAATATCTTTTTGTTGAACCTGGTGATAAATCAGTAGGAATTAAAATGATGGTCGATCATTTTAATGGTGATTATCAAGATGTTGTTGTTTTTGGTGACGAAAAAAATGATTTAAGCATGTTTAAAGATGAGTGGACAAGTATTGCTATGGGCAATGCAATTGATACATTAAAACAAAAGGCAACTTATGTTACTGATGATTGTGATAAAGATGGTATCTATAATGCCTGTAAACACTTTGGGTGGATCGATTAATGTCAGTCAGCCGTTTATTTGAGACAGTTTATTATTTAATTGAACATAAACAGACAACAGCTAAAGAATTAGCGGAGCATTTTGAAGTGTCAATTCGTACTATTTATCGTGATCTAGATCGTTTGCTAGCGGCAGGTTTTCCTATCAATACATTTCCTGGGAGTAATGGTGGGATAGCACTTGATGAAAAGTTTATTATTGAAAAAAATTTTTTTGATTTTCAAGAGCAGGAACAGATCTTAGCAGCAATTCAAACAATTGAAAATTTACAGGGAAATAATCAAAATGCCTTAATTACCAAATTAACAGCTTTATTTAATACTCAGCATCGTGATTGGATTGAAGTTGATTTTAGTACTTGGCATCAGGACAATAAACTCAATGATAAATTTAATTTATTAAAAGAAGCTATTTTTAATAATCAAGTTGTTGAATTTAAGTATATTGATTCTTATGGTAAAAAGTCTAAACGACATGTATTACCTAATAAGTTGTTTTTTAAAAGTAATACCTGGTATATCCAAGGATATTGTTTAGATAAAGAAGATTATCGTGTATTTAGACTAAGTAGAATTAATGATTTAATTTTAACTAATAAAAAAATTAATGATATTAATAATATCCCACATAAAATTATTAATTATCATGATGATTCACCAGTAATCAAAGTTAAATTGAAATTTGATAAGAGTCTAGGAAGTGTTGTTTATGATGAATTTAGTAATTCTTTGATTACATTAGATGATTTAGGTAATTATATTGTGGAGACAACTGTATCTAATAATTTTTGGTTATTAAGTTTTATTCTTTCGTTTGGTAGTCAAATTGAAATAATCGAGCCAGTCGAAATAAAAGAAAAGTTATTAAAAGAAGTAGAATTGATCATGAAGAAATATAGATAATATAATTGTATAACAAACCTGACAAATGATGTCAGGTTTGTTTTGCTATAATGTTAATGAAAGGAGATGGATAAATGGAAATAATAACATTAGATGAACATAATATTGATCAAGAGCATATTTGCTGTGCGATTTCATCGAATAACGATATTCGGGTAAAAGCTAAAAAAAATTGGTTAAAAGATCGATTTAAGGATGGATTGGTTTTTAAAAAGATTAATATTAGAGGAAAATGTTTTATTGAATATATACCAATTGAAAATGCCTGGGTTCCAATTAAAGGTAATAATTTAGTGTATATAGACTGTTTATGGATATCAGGAAAATATCAGGGACATGGGTATGCAAAAGGTTTATTAGAAAGTTGTATTAAGGATAGTAAGAAAAAGCAGAAGGATGGGTTAGTAATAATTTCTGCAAAGAAAAAGTTATCTTTTTTAATGGATAAAAGGTTTTTATTAAAACATGGTTTTGAAGTAATTGATTGTATTGATGATAAATATGAATTAATGTTTTTAGCTTTTAATGATAATATAAATAAGCCAGAATTTAAACTTAAGCAATTAACTTTAGAGAAAAAAGGTTTTGTTTTATATTATAGTCATCAATGTCCGTTTACAGCCAAATATGTTGATTTAATAGTGAAATATTGTCAAGAAAATAAGATTGATATAGAAGTTATCCATATCAATAATAGAGATATGGCACAAACAGCACCAACTATATTTACTACATACAGTCTATTTTATAATGGCAGATTTATCACTAATGAGATACTTTCAGTAAAAAAATTCGAAAAGATTGTAGGTGAAATACGATGAAAAAAATGGATTATAAAAAGGAATATAAAGATCTGTACTTACCAAAACAAAAACCAATGTTAATAGAAGTACCAAAAATAATATATGTCACGGTAAATGGTAAAGGGGATCCTAATATTAGTAGTGAGTATAAGGAAGCGTTAGAATTATTGTATGGAATATCTTATACGATTAAAATGTCTAAAATGACAGATGATAAAATTGATGGCTACTTTGAATATGTTATACCGCCTCTTGAAGGTTTATGGTGGTTAGATGAAAAAACAGATGATTTGATGATAAGTGATAAAAATAAATTTAACTGGAAATCAATGATTCGTTTACCAGAGTTTGTTACTATTGATATATTTGAACACGCTAAAGAAGTTTTAAAAGCCAAAAAACCTAATTTAAATCTTGATAAAGTAAACTATGAAGAAATCGATGAAGGAAAATGTGTTCAAATAATGCATGTAGGAAGTTATGATAATGAATCAGCTTCAATTAAAAAAATTCAAGATTTTATCACGGAAAATAATCTAAAAATTGATATTAATGAAAAAAGACGACATCATGAAATATATTTAAGTGATCCAAGAAAAACAAAAGTTGAAAATTTAAAAACAGTTATTAGATATCCTGTAAAATAGAACTAATATATAATTTTTTCATACATTAATTATAGGTGATAGTATGGAAGATTATGAAAAAACGGTTTTTAAAGTATCTACAATAACTTTAATTGGTAATCTAGTTTTATCGTTTTTTAAAATATTAATTGGATTTATTTGTAGATCAAACGCGATTATATCTGACGGTATTCATAGTGCTTCAGATGTTTTAAGTACAGTTGTGGTCATGATTGGAGTTAAGCTATCAAGTAAAGAAAGTGATAAAGAACATCCTTATGGTCATGAACGATTTGAATGTGTAGCTGCAATTATTTTATCAGTCATGCTTTTTTTAACAGCTGGTATCATTGGTTATTCAGCAATAAAAAATCTATTTATCAGTAATCATAAAATTTATTTAGGAAGCTTGGCGATATTTATTGCAGTAATATCAATTATTTCAAAAGAAGCGATGTACTGGTATACAAAAATAAATGCTGATAGAATTAATTCCAATGCTTTATTAGCAGATGCCTGGCATCATCGTAGTGATGCTTTTTCATCAATAGGTAGTTTAATTGGGGTAATTGGTTTTTATTGTGGTTATTATATATTAGATTGTATTGCAGGAATTATGATTTGTTTTTGCGTTTTTAAAGTTGCCTATGATATTTTCAATGATGCTATTAATAAGATGATCGATCATGCATGTAGTGAAGAATTTGAAAATGAATTAATTGCTTTAATAAAAAATCAAGATGGTGTACTAGGTATTGATGATTTTAAAACGAGAATGTTTGGTAATAAAATATATGTTGATATTGAAATTAGGGTATCTGGTGATGATACTTTCCAGCATGCTCATTTGATTGCTCATAAAACTCATGATGTTATTGAAGATGTCTATCCAATTGTTAAACATTGTAATATACATGTAAATCCTGGAAAAATCGGCAGTTAGCCGATTTTCTTTGTTAATGTATAATGAGTTATTTCCATGCCCTGATGTTGATAAAAACGATGGGCATCTTTGCGTTTAATATTACTAGAAACATCAATAACGAAACAGTCCTTATTTTTAGCGTATTCAACAGCATGAGTAAAAAGCTTTGACCCTATTTTTTGATTGCGATAATTAGGATCGACAGCCAATTCTATTACTTCAGCAACATTAGCCATATGATGTAACTGTGGTTCAATTCGAAGATTTAAAGTTCCAACAATTTGGCCATCAATTTCAGCCACAAACATAGTTAGTATTTTACTATCAATAAGTAGATCAAAAATTTTTTTAAATTTGGAATAATTTAATGTATTATATTCCAATTCATTAATTATCTTAAAAATTTCTTTGCAGTCACTACGATTAGCTTTTCTAATTTTCATTTCAATCAACTCCTATAACAATATAATGCAATAAAATTATATACAAATCAATAAATAAGTACTAAACTAAAATAGATGAGGTGAAATTATGCATTTAATTAAAATGTTACAGTATATAGTCCAGCTTATCTAGGAATAAAAGATGTTTTAATCAGTGATGAATTTAATTTTAAGGAATTTAAGATCATTGATGGAACTAATAAATATTTAATACCTGGTTTTATTGACGGACATGTCCATATGGTGAAAGTGGATTCACTTTAAAAAACACCAGAAATAATATTGTCCAAATTAACGACTAGTGGTATAACTACAGTTGTAGGTCTTTTTGGGACTGATGGAATCAGTCGATCAGTGAAAAATTTACTTTCTAAAGCAAAAGCCCTAAAACAAGAAGGAATGAATGTTTATATTTTAAGTGGTTCATATCAATATCCCTCAACAACAATAACAGGCGATATTAAAAAAGATATTATGTTTATTGATGAGATAATTGGCTGTAAATTAGCCTTGAGCGATTATCGAAGCACTCATATTTCCA
Source organism: Clostridium sp. Marseille-Q5894 (assembly GCF_946902305.1). Lineage (NCBI taxonomy): Bacteria > Bacillati > Bacillota > Clostridia > Eubacteriales > Clostridiaceae > Clostridium > Clostridium sp. Marseille-Q5894. The sequence continues at coordinate 132,546 of NZ_CAMPPT010000002.1, forward strand.
CAACACAATTAACTATGTTTGCTAGTGAAGTTTGTGTTAGTGCATTGCTTTCTAATAAACCAGGAATATTAATCTTTCATATGGGAGATGAAAAAAGTGGTTTAAAAAAGATTTTTAAGATATTAGATAAAACGGATTTATCGGTTGCTTTATTTCATCCAACTCATGTTACAAGAAATGATAAATTATTAACTGATGCAATTAAGTTACTGAAAATAGGTGGCTATATAGATTTAAATGTAGATGATAATTGTTTACCAGCAATAAAAAAGATAATGGATTTAAATTTGTCAACTAAAAGAGTAACTATTTCTTCAGATGGACAAGGCAGCTAATCGACTTATGATAGTCAGGAAAAACTTGATAAGATTGGGGTTATGGATGTCTTATCTTTATATAAACAATTTTTGTTGTTTGTTAAAGATGGATTTTCTATTGAACAGGCTTTACCTTTTTTATAAGTAATGTAACGGATTCTTTATGTTTAAAAAATAAAGGAATAATAAAAGTGGGTTTATTGCTTATAGATAAAGATTTAATAATAAATGATGTATTTATTAATGGAAAGTGTCGTATTAAAAATAAACAAATAATTATTAAAGGAACTTATGAGTAAAAGGAGAAAAGTGTGAAAGAAAAAGGTAAAAAAGGGCCGACTTAAAAACAAGTCGTTAAGAGAATTTTTTAAAAATATAATAATGAATGATTAACTATCTTGTTGAATTTCTGGTATTTGAATTTGAGAAATATCTACACCTAAAGATTGTAAGTGTTCAAGGGCTTGTTTTGTTGTAATCTTTGATTGATTATGTTTTGGATTGTTAAAGGAATCATAATCTGAAGGATTAAAGTTTTCACCTGTCTTAACCATATGATAGATGGAAACAAGTAACATTCTGGCAATAGCTATTATGGCTTTCTTATGACCACGTCTTTTCTTGATTCTGTTATATTTGATTTTGAAGTATGGTTCACTATTACATTTTATGGCAGCTAAGGCGCATTGGACAAGGATGGGTTTGATATATTGACCTGCTTTAGATATGCGAACTGATTTCTTCTTATTGGCGCTTTCGTTATTTTGAGGAGTAACCCCAACCCAAGAAGCAACTTCCTTGTCTGATGCCCATTGGTTCATATCAATGCCAATTTCCGAAAGAATAATCATTGCTGATACAAGAGAGATGCCGGGAAGTTGAGTAATATGTTTAACGATGTCAATGAAAGGTGCACAGCGTTTAATCATTTCAACTTCACAATCTTGAATATATTTATCAAGATTTTCAAGGTGTTTCATGGCATGTTCTAATTTAAAGCGTTGGTCAGTTTCAATGCGTGAATGTTGAATAGCTTGCATAACCTGTTCGGATTTTTTTGAAGCGGATTTAAGAAGCAACTTCTTGATATTTTCTTCAGTGATGATGTCAGAATGCATAACTTCTTCTAGAACAGCACGACTGCTTTTTCCTAAAGAATCTGAGAAAACAGAACCAAGACCAATATTTGAGACAGTTAAGCAGTTTTGATAACGATTCTTTTCAGAAGAACGCATGCCAACAAGTTTGATACGATAGCGTGAAATTTCTCTAAGTTCTCTAATAGGTTTAGGTGGAATAAAAGAAAACTTGAGAAGATCATGCTTAAAAATATCTGCAATCCATTTGGAATCCTTTTTATCAGTTTTCTTGCCTTTTATAGCTTTAACGTATTTAGGATGTGTTAGGAAAACATTAAGTTCTGTTTCAAGAACGTTGAAGATAGGAATCCAATACTTGCCAGTTGATTCCATACAGACATCATAACAGTTGTTTTGCTTAAGCCAGTTTAAAAGATTCAACAAGTCATAGTTAAAAGTAGAAAATTGTTTTTGAAGATAAGTTGTCACATTGTTTTCATCAGTAGAAGCGATAGTCGCAACGATAGTGTCCTTATGAACATCCATGCCACAACAAATTTTACGAACAACTTTCATAAATAAAAACCTCCTTTCAAAGAAAGGAGAAGTGGCATTGACTGTCATTCAGCGATATGACCAAATTGATTATATATCAATGATAAGTGTTCGGGCTCTCAGTCCCAATTATTTGTGCTTGAAAGAATGACGGCAACTTATAATAATTCAGATTAGACTTAAATCAAAAAGATAAAAGACTATCTACTCACCTCCACGTGCTCTGTAGTATACCACCTCTCTTACATTATAACAGTGGTGGAAAGGAAAAAATAGGAAGAAGTGGATTGCCTTTCAAAAAATATTTGTGCCACACGACGAAGTGTGGGGAATGGAGGAAATAATGAAAATAGTAGTATATAATTATCGGGAATTTGATGAAGGAAAATATTTTCAAAAATTTAGTGAAAAATATGATGTTGAAATTGTTAAATGTTACGAAACACCAAATATTGAAAATACCAGTTTAGCATCAGATTGCTATGGAGTTAGTGTAATAACGTCAGCAATTACTGAAGATATTATTAAAAGTTGGCATCAATTAGGAGTAAAGCATATTTCAACAAGAACAATTGGTTATGATCATATTGATCTTCAAGCAGCTAAAAAATATGGTATGGAAGTAAGTAATGTTACATATTCAACTGCTAGTGTAGCTAATTACACAGTTATGATAATGCTAATGGTACTTAGAAAAATGAAAATGATCATGAAAAGAGCTGATGGCTGGGACTATTCTTTAAAGGATAGTATTGGTTTAGAATTAGAAAATATGACGGTCGGAGTAATTGGTACAGGTGCTATCGGTCAAAAAGTTATTAAAAATCTTAGTGGTTTTGGTTGTGAAATTTTAGCTTATGATCCATTTATCAAAGAAGAAGTAAAAAAATACGCTAAATATGTATCGTTAGATGAAATATTTGAAAAAAGTGATATCTTAACATTCCATGTTCCTGCAACTAAAGATACATATCATATTGTAAGAAAAGAAACAATTGATAAAATGAAAGATAATGTTATTATCATTAATACAGCTAGAGGTAGTGTAATAAATACTAATGATTTAATTGATGCATTAGAAAAAGGGAAAATTGGATCATGTGCGCTAGATGTAATCGAAAATGAATTAGGTTTATATTATGATGATTATAAATATGAAAATATTGGTAATCATGAATTATCTATTTTGCGTGATATGCCAAGTGTCTTACTTACACCACATATGGCTTTTTATACAGAACAGGCAGTAAGTGATATGGTTGAACATTCAATTGCAAGTATTGTTGCTTCAAGAGATGGTAAAGAAAATAAATTTAGAGTTTGTTAAAAAAATTAATTTTGAATAATTTATGTTTTTTGTTACAAACTATTATTGGGGTGATAATATTGAAGAAAAACAGAAAACAAACTAAATCAAATGAAACTCAAAAAACTGCAGTCAATAATCAATGGACAAATAATAATACAAAATATTATCCAGATAATAGGGAACGTCAAGATGGTCCAGGTGGTAATTAAGGGGCTGTAACGAGTAAATAATTATTTTACAGCTTCATAAAACAAAAAAAGCGCTCAAGCGAGCGTTTTTTTGGTATAATATTTTCATGTCAAATATTAATATTAACACTTCAAATTATAACTCATTTCAATCTTATTTGCTACTGGATTTTTCTTTTTCTTTTGAAAAAGATGTTCCCCATGATGATATTTGTAGAACTGTTTTAGAAGTCGCTCGGGAGGTAAATATAAATAAGTATGTCGACTTCTCTCACAGAAATACACATGGTTATGATTCCTTTATGATGTTCGTTTTAGTTCTGCTTGCTAAAGCTGAATACGGCTATGCTTCTACCAGACGCCTTGAACGTCTTTGTAAAACTGATATTAGATATATGTTTATCGCTAAGAATCAGTGTCCCAGCCATATGGCTTTCCAAAGATTCATCAATGATGATTTAAAGATGTCTATCGATGATATTTTTTATGAAATCAACAGGTATATTGTAAAAAAGATGAATATCAATACTGATGTCCTATGTATCGACGGGACTAAATATGAAGCTAATGCTAATAAAAATACTTTTGTTTGGCGTGCTAATACGATCAGAAACAGAACTAAACGCTGGAAAAAGACTAATCAGTGTATTGACAGAATCAATAGATATTTTAAGAAAAATAATATCAATCTAAGATATTCATTACTAAAAGAGCCAAGTATCGATTATTTATTGAATATCAGTGATAGGATAGAAGAATACATGAAAGATGAAGATATTGATTTTGTACATGGCAGGGGCAAAAGAAGAAGTGATATTCAAAAATTATATGATGAATTAAAAGAACACGCGATGAAGATGTTTGAATATACAATTCATATGGACATTCTGGGAGAAAGGAACAGTTTTTCCAAGACAGATCCTGATGCAACCTTTATGCATATGAAATATGATTATTATAATCATACAAATGTATTTAAACCGGGATATAATATCCAAATAGGCGTGAGCGATGGAATAATTAGAAATATTTATATCAGCAGTGACGGTAATGATATAAATACATATATACCATTTATGGAAAAATATTATGAAGCATATGGATGTTATCCTAAGAAAACACCGGCTGATGCAGGATACGGAAGTTATGAAAATTATGCATACTGTAAAGAACATAATATCGAGTTGTATATGAAATATAGTGGATATTACAAAGAGAAAGAAAAAACAAATGATAAAAACAGATTTAAAAAAAACCATATGAAAAGGACAGAAGAAGGAGGATTCATATGTCCGGCAGGACATGAATTTGAATTAGAAAAAGTCACAATTGATGAACGAAGTGATTATGAGAAATTAAATTTTCTGTTTAGAAATAAAAACTGTGAAGGGTGTCCACTAAGAAGCAGATGTACAAAATCAAAATCAGGACGAACAATTAATCATAACTACCAGTTAGAGGAATATCAAAAAGAGGTCAGAGAGAATCTGGAAAGCGAAGAAGGAAAAAAACTAATAAATAAGAGAAGCAGTGAAACAGAAGGAACATTTGGTGATATAAAAACAAATCAGGGATATGGAAGATTACGACGGAGGGGAGAAAATGGTGTAAAAGAAGAGATACTGTTAGTCGGAATAGGACATAATCTGAGGAAATATCACAGATATAAACAAAAAAACAAAGAATACGAAGAAAAAAAATCAATAAGCTAGAAATTTTAAAAAAAAAGAAAGCTAGTTCTTTTTAAGTGCGTCAAAAATACCTGAAAGTATCCAAGTAAATAAATATTTGGATATTTTTTTGTTATGAATGAGGAGAAATTAAAAACGGGACATAAAAAAAGCGAATGAATAGCCAAAAACTATTCATTCGTTACAGCCCCTTTTATTTATAACAAATAAGATTTATTTTACCAGCTACAAAATTTAATAAATTGCTTAAATCCGTTGCTAGAGTAAGAGTTTAAGGGATTCAAACAAGAAATTAATAAAAATATAATTTGGCTGGTAAAAAACAGAAAGTTGTTGATATATATAGGTTTTGAGGTATAATAGAAAATGAAAAGTGGCTAATTTACTAGGGTTTAATAACAACATAAGATGTATTGAAATTAAAATCTATCTGCACTATATTTAGAAGCTTTTCTGTTTAATAACAACATAAGATGTATTGAAATGGTCGTTCAACAAAGTGGTACTAGTACTACTACTGGTTTAATAACAACATAAGATGTATTGAAATAACTTAGATCCAAACAGTGTTTCAGGTCGTAGGAATGTTTAATAACAACATAAGATGTATTGAAATGGCGGCGGAGGTAGTGTAGCTGAGGCGGTTGATTTTCGTTTAATAACAACATAAGATGTATTGAAATAATCTTTTGCTCTAAATTGTGAGCGTGTTCTTATCCGTTTAATAACAACATAAGATGTATTGAAATTTTGAGTTAGCACCAGCTCTAACCGTTCCTGCATTACGTTTAATAACAACATAAGATGTATTGAAATATTGATTAAGATAGAAAATGGAAAACAATATACTATGTTTAATAACAACATAAGATGTATTGAAATTCCATTATTTGTGCACACCCCCTAAGTAGACTGCTTCGTTTAATAACAACATAAGATGTATTGAAATGTGAGCTTAAAATAAAAGGAAAAACTAATACGAAGGTTTAATAACAACATAAGATGTATTGAAATATATCAACTAGATCCTATTGTCGAAGAAATCTCTTGTTTAATAACAACATAAGATGTATTGAAATGCATTATGGTTCTTTCGGATGGGGTGTTTCTTTTTTGTTTAATAACAACATAAGATGTATTGAAATCACGTGTCGCAAAGAATGCGATAATTGACGATGTGGGTTTAATAACAACATAAGATGTATTGAAATATCATATTTTTAACAATCTTCAATTTCGCCATATTTGTTTAATAACAACATAAGATGTATTGAAATGTAAATGCTCTTCCGTTTAGAGCTTACGGTTTGATTGTTTAATAACAACATAAGATGTATTGAAATCATCATCGCAGACTTTAGCATCATTGCAGATACTAGTTTAATAACAACATAAGATGTATTGAAATGTGATCAGGAGGCCATGTCTTTGGCCCCAGCGACATGTTTAATAACAACATAAGATGTATTGAAATAATGTTTTTCCATTTTGCCGAGCCATAGATTTATAGTTTAATAACAACATAAGATGTATTGAAATGTTTCTAATGTTAAATCTGGTGATGATTTAGCTGGTTTAATAACAACATAAGATGTATTGAAATTAAAGATAATTATTTCGCTAAAGAATACAAACAAGCAAGTTTAATAACAACATAAGATGTATTGAAATTAAAGATAATTATTTCGCTAAAGAATACAAACAAGCAAGTTTAATAACAACATAAGATGTATTGAAATGCATTACTTGGCTTAAATTTGTTGCCACCCAGTGCCCGTTTAATAACAACATAAGATGTATTGAAATATGATAAACTGTTCTCCAAGCCACTCCTTTGGAACGTTTAATAACAACATAAGATGTATTGAAATCTCTGTAAAAGAACTTCGTTACCAAAGTAACTATTTTCGTTTAATAACAATATAAGATGTATTGAAATACTTCTATATAAGACTTAATTATTTCAACCAGTCCGTTTAATAACAACATAAGATGTATTGAAATCACATGCAGCTATGCAGAAATTCCATCATGGAATAAGTTTAATAACAACATAAGATGTATTGAAATATATCTTCAAAATATTGAAGTGACCTTGCTACTTCCCTGTTTAATAACAACATAAGATGTATTGAAATATAACTTGTGCAGCATAATTACCTGAAACTGGAGTGTTTAATAATAACATTGGATGTATAAGATTTTTTAACAGTATAACTAGTTCTTATATTGGAGTTTAATATCAACATGAAATGTATAAAAACATTAATATTCTAAGATAATATTTTAAGAAAAAGTGTAAAATGATAACGTTTTCAATAAAAGTGTGATAAAATATATGTATTACAGCTAATGATAAGGATAATTCTAAGTCAAAGGGTGGACGATATTTTATTATGTTTAACCATTAGTATGTTTTCTAATGGTTTTTTATTTAAGGAGGCAAGATGGATAGTAGAATTGCGATAATTGGTGTATTTGTTTATGAATTAGAAAGTGCAAATAAAATTAATAATCTTTTACATGAGTATAGTCAATATATTATTGGACGTATGGGAATTCCATATAAAGATAAGAAAGTTTCTGTTATTTCGGTTATTGTAGATGGTCCTAATGATGTTATCGGAGCTCTTACTGGTAAGATTGGAATGATTAAAGGAGTTAGTGTTAAAACACTATATTCAAAAGTATAAAATGAATAACATTGAATTGATTGATAAACTAAATCATGAAGGTGAATTAGATTTTGATGAATTTAAGCAATTATTATCTACTTATAACCAAGAGGATTTTACTTATGCTAAAGAAACAGCTGCAAAAATTACTAAACAAATATTTAGTAATAAAATATATATTAGAGGTTTAATAGAAATTAGCAGCTATTGTAAAAATGATTGTTATTATTGTGGACTTAGAAAAAGCAATTTAAATGCTTTACGTTATCGACTAAGTAAAGAAGAAATATTGCTTAGCTGTAAAGAAGGTTATAAACTTGGCTTTCGGACTTTTGTATTACAAGGTGGAGAAGATTTATATTATCAGGATGATTTAATGGTTGATATTATTAAATCAATTAGAACATTATATCCTGATTGTGCAATTACGCTATCACTTGGTGAAAAAAGTAAAGAAACTTATCAAAAATATTATGATGCAGGTGCTAATCGTTATTTATTAAGACATGAAACATATAATGAAGATCATTACTATATGTTACACCCTCAAGAAATGTCATTTAAACAGCGAATTGAATGTTTGCATCATTTAAAAGAAATTGGTTTTCAAACCGGATGTGGATTCATGGTAGGCAGCTACCATCAAACAATAGATCACTTAGTTAATGATTTGTTGTTTATTAAAAAGCTTAAACCAGAAATGGTCGGAATTGGACCATATATGGTTCATCACGACACACCATTTAAAGATTTGAAAAATGGTGATTTAAAGCTAACTTTATTTTTATTGAGTTTAATTAGAATTATGACAAAAGATGTTCTTTTACCTTCAACTACAGCTTTAGCAACTCTTGATCCAAAAGGACGAATTGAGGGAATCAAGCATGGCTGTAATGTTGTTATGCCTAATTTATCACCAAATGAAGTTAGGAAAAAATATTTGTTGTATGACAATAAAGCATCTTCTGGACAAGAGGCTAGTGAAGGACTTAAGGAATTGGTTGATACATTGAGTAAAGAAGGTTATGAAATAGTGTATCAGCGTGGAGATTATTGTAAATTTGATTACAAGGGGTAATACCTGAGTAAAAGAAGGAGTAGGAATATGTATAATGTAAAATCAAATAAGGCTGAAGAATTTATTGATGATCAAGAAATTTTAGATACAATTGAATATGCAAAAGAGAATAAAAATAATCGCGAATTAATTTTTTCTTTGATTGAAAGAGCAAAAGATTGTAAAGGATTAAATCATCGTGAAGCAATGTTGCTATTAGAATGTGAGATTCCTGAAGCAATTGAAGAGATGGAAAAAGTTGCTAAGATGATCAAAGAAAAATTATATGGTAATCGAATTGTTATGTTTGCACCTTTATACTTATCTAATTATTGTATAAATGGCTGTGTTTATTGTCCTTATCATTTAAAAAATAAACATATCGCAAGAAAAAAACTAACGCAGGAAGAAATAAAAAAAGAAGTAATTGCGCTTCAGGATATGGGACATAAGCGATTAGCATTAGAAACTGGAGAAGATCCAATAAATAATCCAATTGAATATGTTTTAGAAAGTATTAAAACAATTTATAGTATTAAACATAAAAACGGAGCTATTCGTCGTGTCAATGTCAATATTGCTGCAACAACAGTAGAAAACTATCGAAAATTAAAAGAAGCAGGAATCGGTACTTATATCCTTTTCCAAGAAACTTATAATAAGAAAAATTATGAAGCTTTGCATCCAACCGGACCAAAACATGATTACGCTTACCATACGGAAGCAATGGATCGAGCTATGGATGGCGGAATTGATGATGTAGGAATTGGTGTTTTATTTGGTTTAGAAATGTATCGTTATGATTTTGTTGGTTTATTGATGCATGCTGAACACTTAGAAGCAGCGAAGGGGGTTGGACCACATACTATTAGTGTGCCAAGAATTTGTCCAGCTGACGATATCGATAAAGATGATTTTAGTAATGCAATAAGTGATGAAATTTTCGAAAAGATCGTTATGATTATTAGAATGGCGGTACCATATACCGGAATGATCATCTCAACTCGGGAATCTAAGAAAGTGCGGGAACGTGTATTACAATTAGGAATATCACAAATCAGCGGTGGTTCAAAGACAAGTGTTGGGGGATATGTTGAACCAGAAAAGGAAGATGAAGTAACGTCAGCCCAATTTGATATTAGTGATAATCGCAGCTTGGATGAAGTTGTTAACTGGTTATGTTCTTTAGGCTTTATTCCTAGTTTTTGTACAGCGTGCTATCGCGAAGGAAGAACTGGTGACCGTTTTATGCAGTTATGTAAGTCTGGTCAAATCTCTAATTGTTGTCATCCTAATGCTTTGATGACTTTAAAAGAATATTTACAAGATTATGCTAGTGAGGATACTAAAGCTAAAGCAGAAGCATTGATTAAAAAGGAATTAAATAATGTTAGCAGTGATAAAGTCAGAAAAATTTGCCAGGAACGTTTATCGATGATTGAAGAAGGAAAACGGGATTTTAGGTTTTAATTATGGCGGGATTAAATCAGACCCCTGGCGCAAATCGTCTTCATATTGGTTTTTTTGGTAAACGTAATAGTGGTAAATCTTCATTAATAAATGCTTTTGTAAATCAGGATGTTTCAATTGTTTCCAGTCAAGCTGGAACGACTACTGATCCTGTTTATAAAGCTATGGAAATTCATGGACTGGGACCGTGTTTATTAGTTGATACAGCTGGCTTTGATGATTTAGGAGACTTAGGTAAACAAAGAAATGATAAAACAAAAAAAGCTAGAGAAAAAATAGATATTGCAGTTATTCTTTTTTATGACGAAAACATCGATCAGGAATTAACATGGTATAATTATTTTAATGATCGTCATATTCCTGTAATATTGGTAATTAGTAAAATAGATCAAGGAATCAATGATAATTTAAATAAATCAATTTTTGAGCACACAAAAAAAGAACCGCTTTTAATTAGTGCTGTTACCAAGCAAGGAATTTTAGAATTAAAAGAAGCTTTGATCAATAATTTACCTGCAGATCATGAAAAAGAAAGTATAACTGGCGATTTAGTAAAAAGTGGTGATTTAGTTTTATTAGTTATGCCTCAAGATATTCAGGCGCCTAAAGGGAGACTGATTTTACCACAGGTACAAGTATTGCGGGAATTACTTGATAAAAAATGCCAAGTAATCGCAGTTACTACTGATCAGCTGTTAAATGCTTTAGCTAATTTAAATAAAGATCCTGATTTAGTTATTACTGATTCTCAGGTATTTAAATATGTTGATGAAAATATATCTAAACAAAGTAAATTAACGTCATTTTCAGTTTTAATGGCAGGATATAAAGGTGATTTAAGATATTATATTGATAGTGTTAAAAAACTAGAAGAGTTATCTAATGAATCTAATATTTTAATTGCTGAGTGCTGTAGTCATGCGCCATTAAGCGAAGATATTGGCCGCGTAAAAATTCCTAGATTATTAAAAAAGCGTTATCCGCAAATAAATATTGATGTTGTTAGTGGAACAGATTTTCCGGATGATTTAACTAATTATGATCTAATTATTACTTGTGGCGGCTGTATGTTTAATCGTCGTTATATTATGTCAAGAATTGATCGGGCTAAAGCACAAGGAATTGCAATGACTAATTATGGTATTTTTATTGCTTATGTTAATGATATTTTAAAGCGGGTAGTATATTGATAAATAATCTTATATTAGATGTAGTTCTATATCTAAAAAGCCTAATTTCAATGATTAGGCTTTTTAATTTAAAAGGAATGATTATTCAAAATATGAAACTTTTTTAGGATCATAACGGTCAATTAATGGTTTATCTTCGTTACTATAACCTAAAGCAACTACTCCAACTGGATATTCATGCTCTTTTAAATGATAGTAATTTTTAAAATTTTTAATTCTTTGTTCAACAGGAGCAATCCCGCACCAGCAGCTGCCAAGACCTTGATTGACTGCCTCGATCAACATATTTTCGATAGCTGCAGCACAATTGATTAAGCCGTATTCAACATTTTTGGCTTTGTCTAGATTAGCTATAACTAAAATAGCGCATGGGGCTTCTTGCATCATAGCCATGTAGCAGGAAAGGTTGACCATATTATTTAGTGCTGTTCTATTAGTAATAACTTTAAATTCCCATTCTTGACTATTTCTAGCAGTTGGAGCATTCATTGCGGCTTTTAAAATTTCTGTAATTTTCTCTTTTTCAACAGCAGTATCTTTATATTTTCGAATACTTTGCCGCTTTTTAATTTCTTTTAACATTTCAAATACCTCCTGAAATCATTATAGCTCAGGAATATAAAATATTTAAGATAAAACTGTTATAATATGATGTTAGTTTATGATATAGTAGTTTTGAGGTGAGATTATGTTAAAGGTGCAACATGCTAATAAGGTGGTAAAAGGACCATATCGCTGTCTTGTTATTAGTGATATTCATAGTCATTTAGATTTGTTGAAACAATTATTGAAGAAAGTGCATTATTGTCAAGATGATTATTTAATAATTGTGGGAGACTTTGTTGAAAAAGGTACCCAAACAATTGAAACGATCGAATATTTAATGACTCTGCAAAGCCAAAGTGATCGCGTATATGTATTACTTGGTAACTGTGAATATGCAGTTGAAGAGATGGTTTCAAATCCTAAATTAGCTAAACAAGTAATTAATTACTTGAATCGTATTGGTAAAGGCGGAATGATTCGCCAGGCAATAAAGAAACTCTCATTAGATATAAAAACAGATCAGCCTGAAGAGATTCAAAGAAAAATAAAAGTGTTTTTACAACCTTATTTTGATTATTTTGCAACTCTTTATACAACCTTAAAATTTAATGATTTTATTTTTGTTCACGCAGGAATTGAAAAAAGAAAAGACTGGTGGAATTCAAAACTTACTTCGATGATTGAAATGCAAACGTTTTACCGTGATGGTCATTGCTTAAATAATTATGTTATAGTAGGACATTTACCAGTTTCTAATCAATATCGTAATGCCATCAACAATAATATTATCATTGATAATGATAAAAAGATCATTAGCATTGATGGTGGTATTGGAGTAAAATCAATTAGTCAGCTCAATGTATTAATAATAAATGGTGATGGAGATAAATTTAGTTTTGATAAAGAATATGTTCAGCCCTTACCACAATATGAAGTCTTAGTAGATATAAAAACATCACCTGAAGAACCAGTAAAAATTTCCTGGCCGCATTTTGAAGTTGAATTATTGAAAAGAAACAGGAATTTTTCCAAGTGCAAACAATTAGATACAAATAATATTTTAGATATAAAAAACGAATTTCTATACTATCGAAATGATAAGCTTTATTGTTTAGATGATTATATCGATCATCGGATATCTTTAAATAAAGGAGATGTCGTTAAGGTAATTGGAGTATATGGTATATATGCCTATATTATTTATGGTGAAGAAGTTGGTTGGGTGAAGTATCGCTATTTAAGAAAAATATGATTTTAGATAGATCAAATCTTTTGCATTTTACGTAAAAGATTTTTATTTTATGCTTATAATTATAGAAGATGACCTTTAATGATATATGCTTAATGATCGATGTAGAAAAATGTAGGGAAAGTTAGAATAGTCTGTTATAATGGAAAACGCAGGAAATGTTTTTAAATTAAAACAGTTTAAAAAGTTATTTAATTTTCTTGTAAAAAGTATTATCGATTTATGGAGGTTATTTATGACAAAATCAAAAAAAATCGTTTGGTATAATTTAGCCTTTATGGCATTTTCAACCGTATGGGGATTTGGAAATGTTGTTAACGGTTTTGTATACTTTAATGGTATCCAGGTTATTTTTAGCTGGATCATGATGTTTGCTCTATATTTTGTACCATATGCTTTAATGGTTGGAGAATTAGGGTCAGCATTTAAAAACGCTGGTGGTGGCGTTAGTTCATGGATACATGAAACAATGGGATCAAAACTTGCATATTATGCAGGGTGGACATACTGGGTCGTTCATATGCCATATATTGCATCTAAAGCATCTGGAGGACTAAAAGCTTTAAGTTGGGTTCTTTTTCAAAATTCAACATTTTATGATTCATTAGATATAAGTTTAGTTCAAATCATTACCCTTATTGTCTTTTTATTTTTTGCATGGGTAGCTTCACGAGGTTTGAATCCATTAAAATCATTAGCTACTTTAGCCGGATCATCAATGTTTGTAATGTCAATTTTATTTATTATCTTGATGATAGCAGCCCCAGTACTTAATCCTGATGGTGGTTATCAAACAATGGACTGGAGTTTTAAAAACTTAATTCCATCATTTAGATTAGAGTATTTTACGTCATTATCTATTTTAGTTTTTGCAGTTGGCGGCTGTGAAAAAATATCCCCATATGTAAACAAAGTAGAGAATCCTTCAAAAGGTTTTCCTAAAGGAATGATCACGCTGGCAATCATGGTTATTGTTTGTGCAATTTTGGGAACAATATCAATGGGGATGATGTTTAATGTGGCTGATATTAATGCTAATTTTGATTCATATGTAGCAAATGGAGCATATTGGTCATTTCAAAAATTAGGTGAGTATTATGGTATTGGTAATACTTTCTTAATTATTTATGCTATTTGCAATATGATTGGTCAATTATCAACATTAGTTATTTCTATTGATGCGCCACTTAGAATGTTATTGGATAATGAAGATGCAAGACAATTTATCCCTTCAAAATTATTGAAGAAAAACAAAAATGGTGCTTACGTAAATGGTATCTGGCTGGTAGTTGTCATCGTTACACCATTGATTTTAGTACCGGCAATGGGAATTAAAAGTGTTACTTCATTTTTGAAATTTTTAACTCAATTAAATTCAGTTTGTATGCCACTACGTTATTTATGGGTATTTATTGCTTATATCGCTTTACGTAAAGCAATTGATAAATTTCCAGCTGAATATCGTTTTACCAAAAATCAAATATTAGCAAAATTCTTTGGCTGGTGGTGTTTTGTGGTTACCGCAGTTTGTTGTGGTCTAGGAATGTTTAAAGGAACACCTTTTGAAATTGCGATGAATATTATTACACCAATTATTTTAGTTGGTTTAGGAGCAATTATGCCTGCACTGGCAAAACGTAATAAATCAAATTAATATAAACATATCCTTTAACAAACTGTTAAAGGATATGTTATAATTGGCAAAGAATGAGGAGGACATGCTGATGGATAAAAAAATATCTCAAGAATTAATGGCTTTTATAAAACAGAGTCCTACAGCATTTCACGCTGTAGATAACATGAAAAAAATGTTAAAAGAAAATGATTATGAAGAATTATTAGAAGGACAGGCTTGGAAAATTAAACCCGGTAAACGATATTTTGTATCAAGAAATAATTCAAGTATCATCGCTTTTAATTTAGGATCAAAATTAGATAAATATAGTTTCAATGTAGCTGCTTCACATAGCGATTCACCAACATTTAAAATCAAGGAAAATGCTGAAATTGAAATCAAAGGAAAATATACACAGTTAAATACTGAAGGTTATGGTGGAATGTTGTGTGCTACCTGGTTTGATCGACCATTATCAATTGCCGGAAGAGTGTTGATTCAAGAAGGTAATAGCTATATTACGAAACTTGTTAATATCGATCGTGATTTAGTGATGATTCCTAATGTTGCAATTCATATGAATCGTGCAGTAAATGATGGTTTTGCTTATAATAAACAAATTGATATGCTGCCATTATTTGGTGGAAGTGATAGTAAAGCTGGTGATTTAAAACATTTAATTGCTGAGCAATTAAATGTTGCCGATGAAAATATCTATGGGATGGATCTATATCTATATAATCGTATGGAACCATCTATTTGGGGTGTTAATGAGGAATTTATCTCATGTTCACAATTAGATGACTTACAATGTGCGTATGCTTCTTTACAAGGATTTTTAAAAGGAAGCAATGACCAGTCTATTAATGTTTTTGCTTGTTTTGATAATGAAGAAGTAGGTTCGGGAACAAAACAAGGGGCAGGCTCAACATTCTTATACGATATTTTAAAACGTGTGAATAATGCGTTAGGGAAAAATGATGAAGAATTTTATCAGGCATTAGCTTCTAGTTTTATGTTAAGCGCCGATAATGCTCATGCAGTTCATCCTAATCATCCTGAAAAAACAGATGTTAATAATTGTGTGTATTTAAATGAAGGTGTTGTAGTTAAATCGCATGCGGGACAAAAATATACGAGTGATGCTCTTAGTATAGCAGTGTTTAAAGGCTTATGTAAAAAAGCTAATGTGCCAGTACAATTTTTTGCGAATCGCTCGGATGCTTTAGGAGGCAGTACGTTAGGAAATATAGCTATGGCTCAAGTTTCTATGAATTGTGTTGATATTGGATTACCACAATTAGCAATGCATTCTTCATATGAAACAGCAGGAATCAAAGATACATATTATATGATCAAAGTTATGGAAGAATTCTTTAATAGTCATATCGAAGAAACAAGTGCACATGAATTAAAGGTTACTAAGTAATGCGAAAAAATAATTTAAAGAAGGAAGTACTTGAAAAATATGTAATATCAGGATTATGGCAGACGATGTGTGGTTATATAGTTTTATTATTTATAAAAGAACTATTAACAAACAATTATTTAATTAACTTTTCTATTGATGTGTTAGTTGCAATTATTGCTTTTTATATAACATTAAATAATTTGATTAATCAATATAAATTAATTAAAGAGAACGATATTTCAATGAAACCATTTTATTTTCAAATCTTTGGTTTTATCTTGGGGTTATTTATATCTATTATGACTTTAAAAACTCCTTTTGATATTTCTTTTGTAATCCTTGTAGTTACTTTTATAACAAATAATAAAATGTTTGAAAATGAACTAAGTTAGAAACTTTATTAATTTAAAGTTTCTTTTATTTATAACAAATAAGAATTATTTTACCAGCTACAAAATCTAATAAATTGCTCAAACCGGTTGGTAGAGTAAGAGTTTAAGGGATTCAAACAAGAAATTAATAAAAATATAATTTGGCTGGTAAAAAAATAGAAAGTTGTTGATATATATAAGCTTTGAGGTATAATAGAAAATGAAAAGTGGCTAATTTACTAGGGTTTAATAACAACATAAGATGTATTGAAATTTGACCCTAATTCTATTGCTAATGCTGTTTCGACTTGTTTAATAACAACATAAGATGTATTGAAATAATAATATTAGTGATTGGGAATTTGGACATTATGAGTTTAATAACAACATAAGATGTATTGAAATGACAAATCTTCAGGCATATGCGATGAGTCAAGGCATTGTTTAATAACAACATAAGATGTATTGAAATGACTATTATAAATCGTATTAATTCTAATGAAGTGGAGTTTAATAACAACATAAGATGTATTGAAATGTATTTGCCATATACACATTATTTAATACTACTTCCATGTTTAATAACAACATAAGATGTATTGAAATTTGGGATGTTGACAAATGGTCCGGTTGATGTCGGGTTTAATAACAACATAAGATGTATTGAAATCGCATATGCTAGAGAACCTATTTCTAAAAAAGGTATGTTTAATAACAACATAAGATGTATTGAAATCTAAAGATGTTTGGAGATTTAGATTTGCATTTAAAGGTTTAATAACAACATAAGATGTATTGAAATCAAACAGGATGGATGATACCTGGTGACGCCATGAGGTTTAATAACAACATAAGATGTATTGAAATTTCAAACGTGCGCTATATCTCTTGTGATGAGCGTGACGTTTAATAACAACATAAGATGTATTGAAATTGATCAAGAGGCCATGTCTTTGGCTCCAGCAACATGTTTAATAACAACATAAGATGTATTGAAATTCCTGTTTGTAAGCTCAACACCATTGGCGCTCACAACGTTTAATAACAACATAAGATGTATTGAAATACGATGAAAATTTTGCGGTTTCTTCTGGAATTGCCCTAGTTTAATAACAACATAAGATGTATTGAAATATATTTTCTTGTCGCTTACTTCGTTTAGCCTGATTTGTTTAATAACAACATAAGATGTATTGAAATCAATATCGGTGATGGTACTCCTCCATTTTTACATCGGTTTAATAACAACATAAGATGTATTGAAATCCGATATTCGCGAAAACAGGCCAATAAAAATCAAGTTTAATAACAACATAAGATGTATTGAAATGTTCTTCTAACACACAACACCTTACCGCTACGTCTAGTTTAATAACAACATAAGATGTATTGAAATCATATATAGTAATCACCATGGTCTCTACAATCTTCGTTTAATAACAACATAAGATGTATTGAAATTCCTATTTAACAGTAGGAAATAAAATTTCTTTCTACGTTTAATAACAACATAAGATGTATTGAAATCCTAAATCATAATCCTGCTTATACACATAAGTTAAAGGTTTAATAACAACATAAGATGTATTGAAATTTTTGCTAAAAGTAAGCTTGTCGAAGCCCATATAAGGTTTAATATCAACATAAGATGTATTGAAATGATGATATGATTTTATTTTTTTCTCTTGTGCTTTCTTGTTTAATATCAACATAAGATGTATTGAAATTTAATTCATCGGGTCTTATAGATTCGCCATATGCAGGTTTAATATCAACATAAGATGTATTGAAATTTTAATGGAAAACACCAATAATGGCGATCAAAGAATGTTTAATATCAACATAAGATGTATTGAAATCTTAGAAGGTAAAGGATTTGACCCTCGTAAATTATTAGGTTTAATATCAACATAAGATGTATTGAAATATTGACATAATCGCTGACGTATAAAAATTAGATGTAGTTTAATATCAACATAAGATGTATTGAAATTTATTTGCAAATAAGATAGAAAAACGAAAAAAATTGTTTAATATCAACATAAGATGTATTGAAATAGCCCAGCGACGATCGTTGTTTCTAAAGATGTTTATCGTTTAATATCAACATAAGATGTATTGAAATATTTGTTTTTGATGATGAATAAGTTAAAAAATAACAGTTTAATATCAACATAAGATGTATTGAAATAGATATTAAGAGAAAATGGATTGCTTGAACTTCCAGAGTTTAATATCAACATAAGATGTATTGAAATGGATTTAGAACAAATCATCATAGATCCCGTTAGATGGTTTAATATCAACATAAGATGTATTGAAATTATAAATTTGCGTTTTTTATTTCAGAATATTTAAAGTTTAATATCAACATAAGATGTATTGAAATGAGATTATGAATAAAATAGAATTAAAGGATATAATAGTTTAATATCAACATAAGATGTATTGAAATAAACCAAGCTGAAAGAAATACTTGCGATTTAATTACGTTTAATATCAACATAAAATGTATTGAAATTTGTCAGTTTTTAATGTTGCTAACATCAACCTACGTGTTTAATATCAACATAAGATGTATTGAACTCTGATTTCAGTAATAACACCACAACAGAATTTGATTAATCAATCTCGGTTGATTAAAGAAAATGATATTTTGATAAAATCATTTTTTAGATCTTTGGACTTCTGGTAGGATTATTTATTGTAATTATGACTTTAAAAAACCTTTTGATATTTTTTGCAATTCTTGTAGTTACTTTTATAATTAGTAAAAAGATATTTGAAAAAGAATTAACCTAGAAACTTTATTTCATTAAAGTTTTATTTTTTTTGGATATTAAATTATTGTTTTAATAATCATTGACAAATTTATGTAAGCGCTTTATCATATTATTAATATAGAAGTTTTACAATTATATCTTAATTAAGATATCAGCTTTCTATGATGTCTTTTTTAAATATAATTAAAACTCTATGTGGGGAAAGAATATTAAAGAAAGTGAGGATTTTTATGAAAAAGCTATTTTCTGTGCTGCTGGTAATGACAATGTTATTTTCCGTCATGACACCATTATCAGTTCAGGGAAAAGAATTTGAAAGTACAGTTATTAGTGATCTTTCAATTCAAGGATTACGGGATGTAAAAAATTTGGAAGTAGATACAAAGACCCATGTATTTGTAACTACATATCCAGAAGAAGGCGTAGAATTATTGGTTGATTCTAAAGATTCATCAATAGCTGAGGTATCTTTAGAAGAAAATGCAATAGTTGTACAAGCTAAAAAAGCTGGAACTACAACAATAGAAGTAACTGCAAAAAAAGACGGTAAAATAGAAAATGGACAATTTAATGTTCAAGTAATTGAGCCGGTATATAAACAAACTGCTCATACAGAAGTAAATATTAATGATAATGACTGGCGGTTTAAATTAGAAAAAGATATGGAAAAAGTACCTGACAGTCAAACGGTTCCTACTATTGATAATAATTGGGAACATGTACAAGTACCACATTGCTGGAACAGTGAAGATGGTGCTGATGGTAATAATGATTATGTTAAAGGTAAAGGATGGTATATCACTGATGTAGATTTTACGAGTAATACTTATGAAAATAAAAATGTATTTTTAGAAGTACAGGGTGCTTGTAAGATTACTGACGTATATGTAGACGGAAAATATCTTGGTCAGCATGAAGGTGGATATTCTAATTTTAGATTTGATATTACTGATTATGTAAAAAAAGATGGTTTAACGCAAATAGCGTTATGTGTAGATAACCGAGTTAATTCATTAATGCCTTTGTCAGGAGATTTTACAGTATTTGGTGGTTTATACCGTGATGTTAATATTATTGCTGTTGATGATAGTCATTTTGATTTATTAGATCATGGAAGTGAAGGGGTCTTAATTAATCAGGCTGTAATTGATAATGTAACTAAAGATTCTACAGTTACAGATGTTTTTGGTGCTGGTGGTAAGATTAATATTGATGCTAGAGTTGCTGTTAATAATGAGGAAAAGGCATATATGCAAACAGTTGTGTATGATGCAAATTGGGATGAAGTTTCTCGAAATGAAAAAATTGAAATTAACGGTACTGGCGAAATCCAAAATGTAAATGAACAAATCATCGTAGATGATCCTCATTTATGGAATGGGGTTAAAGATCCATATTTATATAATGTAAAAGTGTTCTTATACGATGAAAATAATGATATCAAAGATGTTGTATATAAAAAAATTGGTTTTAGATTTTATTATGTTGATGAAAATGAAGGATTTTTCTTAAATGGTGAATCATATCCATTACGTGGTGTAAATAAGCATCAGGACCGCATGGATAAAGGATATGCAGTTAGTAAAAAAGATCAGGAAGAAGATATGGCAATGATTGCAGATATTGGTGCTAATGCTTTGCGTTTGGCTCATTATCAACATGATGAATATGCTTATGAATTAGCTGATATATACGGTATCTGTGCATGGGCAGAAATTCCGTTAGTTAATAGTATGACAGCAAGTGAACATTTTACTGAAAGTACAAAAAATAATTTAGAGGAATTAATAAAGCAAAATATATCTCATCCATCGATCGTTGTATGGGGAATTCATAATGAACAATAGCCAAATAATGGTGGAAGGATAAATACGCTCTTACGTGATTTATATGAATTATCTCATGAATTAGATAATTCGCGTTTAGTTACTGTAGCGACAGCACAAAGTCAAAGTGCTGCTTTAAGCTGGCAGTCTGATGTTAGTGCATGGAATAAATATTTTGGTTTATACGAATCACAGGATGTACGTTATTTTGGAACTTGGCTTGATCAAGTAAAAGAATATGCTCAGAGTCATGATACTATTGATGTTACCGATGAAAGTACTGGTGAGACAATTACCGTTAATGTAAATGGAAAAATTGGAATGAGTGAATACGGGGTTGGAAGTAATGTTGAATATCATGAAGAAAATCCTGGATATCGAGTAGGAACTAGCTTTGATGCTTATCAAACCGAAGAATTCCAAGCACAGTGGCACGAAATCTATTATCAGGCAATAGAAGAGCGGCCATGGTTGTGGGGAACTTTTGTATGGAATATGTTTGAGTTTGGTTCTGATAGTCGCAGTGAAGCTGGTAGAAAAGGAATTAATAACAAAGGAATGGTTTCATATGACCGTACTTTGAAAAAAGATGTATATTATTTTTATCGGGCTACCTGGTCAAAAGATCCAACTTTACATATCACAAGTAAAAGATTTGAAAATCGTTATCAGGATGTTATTTCAGCAAAAGTATATGCCAATATGGATGAAGTTGAATTAATCGTAAATGGTGTTTCTCAGGGTATTGTAACAGCAAGTGAAGTTGAACAGCATAAATTTATGTGGGATATAACTTTACAATCAGGTGAAAATCATATTGTTGCAATTGGTAGAAAAGACGGTAAAACATATGTTGATGAAACAACATGGAATCGAAAATTATACGATACAGTTTCAATCTCTTCAAATTTATATAATTTTGCATATGTAAATGATGAAAATAGTACTGTTTCAGGAATTCCGGCAGGAACTAAAGTACAAGATTTTAAAGCAAATGTAACTTTATCAAATGGTACTAGTGTTGAAGTTTATGATAGTGATAAGAGTACTTTATTAGATGATGATATATCGATTAGCTACGATATGTGGATCAAAGCAATCAGTGAAGATCAAGAACATGCGGTTTGGTATAGAGTAATCGTTCAGCCAATATCACGAAATAAGCCAGTAATCGTAGAAAATGAAAAAAGTGGCGAACCAAAAGAAAATATGGTTGATGGTAAAACAGATACGGCATGGAATTCAGGAATAGCTTTATCTACACAGTCACCACAAAATGCAATTATTGATTTACAAGATACTTATTATGTTTATGATACTAATGTATTATGGTGGGATCATGACACTAGTCATCGTACATTTACATATTCGGTTTATTTAAGCCAGGATAATGTAAATTGGACTAAAGTTATTGATTCAACTAAGAGTAGTGATCAAAGCAGTGGAATGAGCTGGTCTAATCGTAATTTTGAACCACAACTAGCTCGATATGTAAAAATTGAAGGACTTTCGGCAACTAATTCAGTAGCCTCAATGTATATTCGTGAAGTTGAAGTACATGGTTTTATGTTAAAGAGTGATATCTATCGCATTGATAATGCCAATGCTAAAATAAAAGGCTGGTCAGGTGATAATGTTGAAGATTTATTAGGAAATCTAATAGTTGATGGAAACTTTGATAAGATTTCGATCATTGATCAAGATGGTAATACTGTTAGTAGTGGTGAACTTGATGCTAAGATGAAAGTTGTTATTAGCACAGGAGATGAAGAAATTATTTATGCTCTAGAAAAGAGCGGTTTAGATACTACGCCAGTTTCACAAAACAAAAAAGTAATTGCTTTTGAAGGTGTAGATAGTGATGGTGTAACTAAACCTAATGAAGATGTTTTAGAAGGCGAAAATGATCTTGTTCATGGTAAGAATTATGCACCTGCTCATTATATTAACGATGGCAAACTTGATACAAGATGGAGCGGTGCGATGAATGCTGCTCATGATAAAGCAATTTATCCTGCTAAAGTATGCATTGATTTAGGTGCTGATTATCATTTAAATCATATAGATTTAACTTTCTATGGTGGAACGACGCCACATAATGAAAATAATGTAAATCGTTATTATACATATAAAATCTATGCTGCAGATAACTTAGATGTTTTACAGCAAGAAACAATTGATGAAAAATATTTAATTGTTGATGGTAGTGATAATATTGAGAAAAAAGAAAATCATGTAATAGAAGATTTAAATGCTAAGGGACGATATGTTCTATTAGAAATTGATGGTAAAAGCACAAGTTATGCATACCATGCTCCGAGTGTTTGGGAGATGGAAATAGAAGGTTATCAAATAAATTCAGCAGTATATAATGTTGATGAAAGTAATCATATTATTAGTGGTTTAAGTATTGGAACTACGGTAGCAGAATTATTGAATCAATTAGAAATTGATGGAAATGCAAAAATAAGTGTTGTTGATGGTAATAATGAGTTAGATGATCAAGATGTTATTTATGAAGGTGTTTCTTTAATTATTGAAAGTTTAAATCAAGAAATTAAAGATACCTATACTTTATCATTTGCTGATCATAGTACTACTCCGATATCTCAAAATCAGCCAGTACAGGCATTAGTTACCGAAGAAGAGGTAGATGGTAAGATCGTTGCTAATGAAGATGTGGCTAAAGGTTTTGTTGTTACTAATATCAATGATGGTAATATCGATACAAGATGGAGTGGAGTAATGAATGCTGCTCGAACTCAAAGCTATTATCCAGCAACAGTTCATATAGACCTTACTGAAAAAGCAGATACAAATGATTGGTTCTATCTTACTGGAGTTACGATTGACTGGTTTAATTCAGCTTCAAAACGCTCTTATCAATATGAATTACATGCCTTGAATCCAGTAGGAATAGCTGGTGGTTATGATCTAGTTAATAATGATAATACAATTCAGGATCATACAGAGCATTGGGTTGAAGGAAAAACATCACAAATTAAAGATATGAATTTAACAGTAAATAGTTCTAGCTTACAGCTAGCATATATTCCAGCTGTTGTAAAGGAAATAAAAGTATTTGGTTGGCGACTTGGAGGAAATATTGTTGATGAAAGTAATGCAACAGTTAAACTTGATGATACTTCAATTAGTGTCGCTAAGCTTATAGCTATGCTGCAACCAAAAGGAAATTGTACTGTAGAAATTCAAACTAATGAAGGAATTATAAAAAATAGTAATGATATAGTTACTCGAAACGATAAAGTTGTTGTAAAAGATATTCGTGATCAAGAATTTATTTATACAATTAAATCAGCTGTTGATTTAGATTTTTCTAAGTTACAACAATTATTGGATATTTGTGATCAATTACAAGAAAATGATTATACTGAAGAAAGCTGGTTAGAATTTGTTGAAATACGCCAAGAAGCTAGAACAGTTTTAGAAAATGCTGTTAGCCAAAATGATATTGATAGTGCTATTGAAAAATTACAGCTTGCAAAAGATAACTTAGTAGAAAAAGAAATTATAACTACTGATAAATTTGCATTATCAATAGCTGTTGAAATGGCAAATAATGTAACTGAAGAACAGTTAGCTAATGTCGTTCCAGCTGTCGTTAATGAATTTAAAGCAGCACTACAAGAAGCAACAGTAATCTTAGCTGATGATAGTGCCAGTCAGGAAACTATCAATGCTTCATTTGCCCGCTTATCAGTTGCGATGCAGATGTTAGAATTTGTAAAAGGTGATAAGAGTGCTTTAGAAGCTTTGATCAATGAAGCAAATAGTTATGCAGAAGAAAACTATACAGTCACTTCATGGACAGCATTTAAAGAAGCCTTAGAAGCAGCTAATGCGGTAGTAAATGATGAAAATGCAATGCAGGAAGAAGTAGATGCAGCTTATGCTGATTTACAGACAGCAATCAATAACTTAGAAACAGCAGCTAAGGCAGATAAGACATTATTAGAAGGATTAGTAAATCATATTCTAGGACTAGATAAAGATAAGTATGTTGAAGAATCATGGAATGCGATGGTACCAGTATTACAGAAAGCACAGGATGTTTTAGCGGATCAAAAAGCTAGTCAAAGCGAAGTCGATAAAGTATATATCGAATTAGTAACAGCATTCTTGAATTTAAGATTCAAACCAGTAGAAGAGGTAGATAAAACTGAGTTAGAAGCATTAATAAAAGAAGCAGAAGGCTATGATGAAGAAGAATATACACCAAGTACATGGAATGTATTAGAGGAAGCTTTAGAAGCAGCTAAAGAAGTAATGAATAATGAAAATGCTACAGAAGCTGAAGTAGAAAAAGCAGTCAATGATTTACAAGAAGCAATCAATGCTTTAACAAAGAAAGCCGATAAAGGATTCTTAGAAGAGTTGGTCAATAGAGTAGAAGAATATAATGAAGAAGACTATACAACAGGATCGTGGGCAGGATTACAGGAAGCTTTAGAAGCAGCAAAAGAAGTATTGGCAAATGAAGAAGCTACAGAAGCAGAAGTAATCGATGCATACAATAATTTAATCGATGCAGTTGAAAACTTAATCTTAAGAGCAGATAAGACATTACTACAGGGAATGTATGATAGGTGTGAAGGATTAGATAAGAGTAAATATACAGAAGCAAGTGTTACAAACTTAGCAGAACCAATGGCAAAAGCTAAAGCAGTATTAGATGATCCAAATGTAACACAAGATGAGGTAGATAATGCATATTATGGATTATTGAAAGCATATTTAGATTTGCGGTTGATCCCAAATAAAGAATTGTTGACAGGAACGATTGCTAAAGCGATGGAGCTAAATAAAGTAAATTATAGTGCAAAGACATGGGCAGTAGTAGAAGAAGCGTTAAAAGAAGCTAAAGCAGTAGCAAATGATCCTGAAGCAGTGCAAAGTGAAGTAGATAAAGCCAAAGATACTTTAACAAAAGCAATCGAAGGGTTAGAAAGTACATCAGTTGTAAAAACAGGAGATACAACAAGTGTCGCTACTGGTGATAATACTAATCTAACAGCAGTATTAGGGACAGCTGTTTCCTTAAGTGCAATTGCGTATTTATCTAGAAAGAAAAAGCAATGAAAATAAAAAGATTTATCTAGTTCTTACTCGATAATTAAAAATAAGGAAGAATTGAAATTTATCGATAATTTTGACTCTTCCTTTTATATTTTTATTAAAAAACAAGAAAGAGCCTATTTTTAGATAGATTTTTTTGATATCTTTAAGCGAGAATATAAAAGATTGAGAAAAATATTATTGACCTAAAGTTAACTTTAAGGATTATAATAATTATATATAACAAGTAAGAATACGAGGAGTGGTGAAAGTGGAAAAAGCAAAAGTATATTTTACAAAAGAGATTACCCCTGAGGCAATGATCAAAATGTATGAAATATTAAAAGTTGAACTTTCTGGAAAAGTGGCTGTAAAAGTTCATTCTGGTGAAGTTGGTAACCAAAATTTTATTAAACCTGATTTTATGGAACCAATAATTAAATATGTAAATGGGACGATTGTTGAATGTAATACAGCGTACGAAGGGAAAAGAAATACAACTAAGGAACATTGGGAAACGATGAAATTACATGGCTGGTGTGATATTGCAAGTGTTGATATTCTAGATGAAGATGGAGAAATGGAATTACCAGTAAAAAAAGGTTATCATTTAAAAGTAAATTATGTTGGTGATCATTTAAAAAATTATGATTCTATGTTAGTATTAAGTCATTTTAAAGGGCATCCAATGGGTGGCTTTGGTGGTGCATTAAAAAATATTTCCATTGGAATTGCTTCGTCACATGGTAAAGCTCATATTCATGGTGCAGGTGTTCCTGAAGAAATTTGGACTGCTGATCATGATTCATTTTTAGAATCAATGGCTGATGCAGCTCAGACAATTGTTAATTATTATCAAGAAAATATTGTTTTTATAAATGTTATGTGTAATATGTCAGTTGATTGTGATTGCTGTGCAGTGGCTGAAGATCCTGCAATTGCTGATATTGGAATCCTTTGTTCAACTGATCCAGTGGCGTTAGATCAAGCTTGTTTAGATTTAGTTTATGCATCAAATGATCCTGGTAAACAACATTTATTAGAACGAATCGAGTCAAGAAATGGTGTGCATACAGTTGAAGCTGCTGCAGCTTTAAAAATTGGTAGTCGTGAATATGAATTAATTGATATTGATCAAAATAAATAGACAGCTAGTAAAGTTGTCTATTTTTATAAATAAAAGGAACTGTTATTAACAGTCCCAAATTATTAATTTTCAATTGGTTCAAAATCAGCAACACCATGTTTACATAATGGGCAAATATAATCATCAGGTAATGTATCACCTTCATAAACAAAACCACATACTTTACATACAAATCCTTTTTTACCTTCAGTATTAGGTTTAGGTTTAACATTATCTTGATAATAAGTATAGCTCATTGTTTCTTTATCAGACATAACACGTGCTTCAGTTACTTTACAAATGAACATACCATGAGTTTCTAAATCAACATAGTTTTCAACCTCAAGTGACATAAACGCATTAATATAACGAGGTAAAAAAGCAAGTCCGTTATCAGAGTATAAAGGTTTAAAATCAGCAAATTTATCTGTTGTTCGACCACTTTTAAAACCAAAACGTTCAAAAACATTAAATGGTGCATCCACTGATAAACAGTTTACGTTTAATTTACCTGTTTGTTTGATCACATGATGTGAATAGTTTTGTTTATTGATATTTACAGCTACACGATTTGGAGAATCACTAACTTGAGTAACAGTATTAACAATTAAACCATTATCTTTTTTTCCATCATTACTTGTAACTACATACAAACCATAACCAATTCTAAATAATGCACTCATATCATGTTTATTTGCTTTTTCATCAGATTGTGCAATATAGTCACGGCATAATTCTTCGGATAACTTATCAATTGCTTCGATAGTATCAGCTTTAACTGCAGATTTAACAGTTACTGAATTATCGCTATAAGTAATTTTTTTACATCCTGATAGCATTTCTTTCATCACTTTTATTGCAAGTGGTGACCAAGAACCGTTTTCAATAAATGCAACAGTACGATTTTGGAAGTTTCTTTCAGTTAAGTGATGGATATATTCTTTCATAAAAGGGAATACATCAGCATTATATGTAGTCGTTGCTAAAACTAATTTACCATAACGAAAAGCATTCTCAACAGCTTTAGCCATATCATCACGTGCTAAATCATGAATAATAACCTTCGGGCATCCTTTTTCTTCTAATTTTCCAGCTAAAATTTCAACAGCTTTTTTAGTATTTCCATAAACTGAAGTATAGGCAATTACAATTCCTTCACTTTCAATATTATATGAAGACCAGATATCATATAAATTAATATAGTAACCTAAATTTTCAGTCAATACGGGACCATGAAGTGGACAAATTATTTGAATATCTAGACCAGCAGCCTTTTTTAATAATGCTTGTACTTGAGCACCATATTTTCCAACAATTCCAATATAATAACGGCGTGCTTCATCAGCCCATTCTTCTTTAACATCATTTGCTCCAAATTTTCCAAATCCATCAGCAGAGAATAAAACTTTATCTTTTGCATCATAAGTAACCATTACTTCTGGCCAATGTACCATTGGTGCAAATACAAATGTTAAAGTATGTTCACCTAAACATAGAGTTGCTCCATTTTTTACTTCAAGTCTTTTTACAGATGAATCTAAATCAAAAAACTGATCCATCATAGCAAATGTTTTTGCATTAGCAACAATTGTAGTATCAGGATATATTTTAATAAAATTTTTAATGTTTGCAGAATGATCTGGTTCCATATGCTGAACGATCAAATAATCTGGAGTTTTATCATTTAAAACATCAGCTAGATTATCTAGCCATTCATGAGTAAAATTAATATCTACAGTATCCATTACTGCAATTTTTTCATCCATAATTACATATGAATTATATGCCATTCCATTAGGAACAACATATTGTCCTTCAAATAAATCGACATTATGATCGTTAACACCTACATAACGAATATCTTTTGAAATTTCCATAGTTCTCTCCTTACCTTATTTAATAATCATTAAAATTATAGTACATTACTATTCTAAAATCAACGAATTAGCTCTGTATATTAAGGAATAAAAATCGATATTATTTTTAGAAATATTTTAAAAATAAAAAAATATCCAAAAATCAATAAAGATAGCTCTTGAAATCGAAAATAATGATTAAAATTTAAATCCATGATATAATATCCCTCATAAGAAAACAAATAATAAATGAAGGCAGGTAAGATGATATGAGAAGAAGTGATAGAGAAATAACAGATATCAAAGAAATAATCAAAGTGATGGAAAAATGTGATGTATGCAGATTAGCGTTGAACGATGAAGGATATCCTTATATTTTGCCACTTAATTTTGGGATGCAGGTAAAAGATGATAAGATCACTCTTTATTTTCATGGCGCAACTGAGGGAAGAAAATATGCATTGATTGCCAAAGATAATCGAGTGAGTTTTGAAATGGATTGCTCACATAGATTGGTGATGGATGTAGATCAGGGTAATTGTACAATGGAATATGAAAGTGTTATTGGTAAAGGGAAAATAGAGATACTTTCAGAAGAAGAAAAATATGAGGCTTTATGCATTTTGATGAAACATTATCATCAAGAAGATTTTCAATTTAATCTGGCAGTAATGCCTAAAACAACAGTAATGAAACTAGTCGTTGAAAATGTTACAGGTAAGATACGGATGAAGAAAAAGAATAAATTTTAATTACGATAAATTTATAAAAGTAGAATATATTCTTTTATAGGATGTTTTTGTTATTACTAATTTGATTATAAGTAGTTTTTATCGTTCAAAATAATCGATACAACAATCATGCTTAACTAATCATAATAGTTAACATGATTGTTTTTATATTTAGAAAATTTCATAAAATATTTTATTTTTTAACAGGAGTTATTTTTCAAAATCTATTTGTACCAGTTTTTTTTCATTAGGCAATAGATACTCCAGAGTTTTGATAGGATGATAACCGATTTCATACATTGTGTTTTCTAATACGTGTTCTTCCATTTGATGATGTATCTGCTCCAAATCGTCAAATACATGAAGATAAGGGGAGTCAGACACCCAGTTATTTTCTATATTGATTTGAATAATGCATGAAACATATTTTGGATCTACCTGCTTGATTGCTTTTTGAAAACATTCATATCCAATATACTCAATCAACAGATTTGCAATAACCATATCTGCTTTTGGTAACTTATCAGTTTCGTCTATCAAATTAATACACAGACATTTTAGAAGGTCACCTAATTCTGGATATCTTTGAACAACCGCTTGCAGATAAGTAGAGTTGATGTCAATTCCATATACTTTTTCAAATCTGTCTTTTTGAATATGTTCAAGACCATTCCCGCCAGCAATACCAAATATCATTACACTAGAAATGGGATAAGTATCAAATTGACCTTTCATCATTTTGTTCATAGCTTGTAATTGCATAACTGAATCAAGCTTCATATGACTCTCATAATCAGTTAATGGTATTTCTTTCCATGGATTTTTCATTTTTCACCTCATTAAATACTAAATTATTTATTTTTATATTCTATTATAATGATTTCATATATTACCAGCAATGAAAATCTAATTTGCTGGCTTATTTTTTGATTTTATAGGTGGTGAATTATTTTATAAATATAATATAAAATGGATGAAAAGGGTAAAATAAGCAAAAAATTTGAATATAAAAAGTTTAAATAATACAATATCTAATTATTAATGGTTAGATTTTTAGAAAAAAGAATTTAAAGTTAAAATATTGATATATAAGATATTATTTGCTAGGATATTAAAAATGAGAGTTGTAGTAGGTGTGGAGGATTTTAAATTAGATGATTGGATTGGGTACATTATTTAATATCATAGCTATTGTTATTGGGGGAACTGTTGGTTTTTTAGTTAGAAAAGGAATGAAAAATCATTATCAAGATACTTTGATGATGGCAATGGGAGTATGTGTTATTTTCATTGGAATATCTGGAGCACTAAAAGAAATGCTGATAATTGATAATGGTGTTATTAATACTACAGGGACAATGATGATGATCAGCAGTTTTTTTATAGGATCATTAATAGGTGAATGGCTAGGAATTGAAAAACATATTGAACAATTTGGAAATTGGTTAAAGAAAAAAACTAATAATGATGACGACGCTTCATTTATCAATGGTTTTGTTACTGCTTCTTTAACTGTGTGTGTTGGTGCAATGGCAGTTATTGGTGCTTTACAAGATGGTATTATGAAAGATTATTCTACTTTGATGGCAAAAGGAATCATTGATATGGTAATTATTATGATCATGACAACAACCTTAGGTAAAGGATGTATTTTTGCAGCAATACCGGTGGGGATTTTTCAGGGCGCAATAACTATCTTTGCTAAAATCGTGGAACCAGTTATGACGATGCAGGCATTATCAAATCTTTCATTAACTGGTTCGATCATGATTTTTATTGTCGGTGTGAATCTTGTTTGGAAGAAAAATATTAGAGTAGCAAATATGCTTCCAACACTTATTTTTGCGGTTATATTTGCATTTTTACCATTTTAAGAGAGGAGATATTATGAATAATACGAAAAAAGGAATTATATATATTATTTTGGCAGCTTTCTTTTTTGCAGCCATGAATGTTTTTGTGAAATTATCTGGGGATATTCCCTCAATTCAAAAAAGTTTTTTTAGAAATTTATTGGCTGCGATATTTGCTTTAGGTGTTTTGATTAAAAATAAAGAGGATTTTAAGTATCAAAAAAAAGATATTCCGATGCTATTATTGCGTTCTATGTTTGGAACACTGGGAATATTATGTAATTTTTATGCAGTAGATCATCTTTTGGTTAGTGATGCTTCGATGCTCAATAAATTATCACCATTTTTTGTAATTATTTTTTCAGCTTTATTTCTTAAAGAAAAAGCTAATTATATTCAAAAGATATCAATTATAGTTGCTTTTATTGGGAGTTTATTTGTTATCAAACCATCATTTGATTTTATGAATAATATTAATTCTTTAATTGGTGTTTGTGGCGCATTAGGAGCGGGAATTGCCTATACTTGTGTTAGACAATTAGGAAAACAAGGTGTAAATAGTGCAAAGATCGTTTTCTTTTTCTCATGTTTTTCATGTATTTCAGTTTTACCTTATATTGCACTAAATTATGTTTCAATGTCTTTACAACAATTGCTTTTATTAATTGGAGCGGGATTAATGGCGGCAGGTGGAC
Organism: Clostridium sp. Marseille-Q5894; assembly: GCF_946902305.1. Classification (NCBI taxonomy): domain Bacteria; kingdom Bacillati; phylum Bacillota; class Clostridia; order Eubacteriales; family Clostridiaceae; genus Clostridium; species Clostridium sp. Marseille-Q5894. The sequence goes on from NZ_CAMPPT010000002.1 coordinate 165,215, forward strand.
AATTTTCAATTACTGCGGCTTATACTCATGCGCCAGGTAAAGATATTTCTGTATATGATTATACGCAAATTCTTTTTGCTGCGTTATTAGGTTTCTTTGTTTTGGGACAAATTCCGGATTTATTTAGTATTATAGGATATGTAATTATAATTGGAATTGCTGTTTTTAGTTTTGTTTATCAGCGTAAAATGGTTGATTAGATATAATGATTTTAATAGCACTTAATCCTTTATTTGAAAATGAAGGATTTTTATTTTATTTATCTAATATTATATTTAATTCTAAAATTACGAATAATTAAAAATTAATCTTAGTATTTTTATTGATTTTTTGTTTTAGACATTTTAGTTATTTTGTCTATTTTATAATACAATTTATCAGCGTATAATCAGGAATATATTTTGGAAAGGAGAAAATATATTGTAGATGATAATAAATTAGTGAATTATCTATAATATAATGGAAAGGAAATGGAAAAGAAAAACGGGATAAAAAAGTTTATAATTTGTATAATAAGTGCAATGATTTGTATTAGTATGTTGCCTTATAAAGCTGTATGGGCAAAAGATGATGAATTAGTTGTTCCTGATTTTAATAAGTACACGTCAGGAGACTATACATTTGAAAAATTTTCTCATGCTGATAAACCAAGACAATCACCAGATGGAATTGTTGATTATGTTGGTAATGGTGATGTAAAAACATATACACCTGGTCAAAGTGAAGATGAGTCCTATGGTGATCGTGGTCAAAGTTATTCTTGGGCAGCAATTACTTATGGTGATTATGTTTATGTAGGTACTTGTTATGCTGCAATGGGAAATACTTTAAAATTGATGGATGGTATCTTAGGTAATAAATTTGATATTGAAGTCATGAGAGCTACTTTAAATACCCTTTTTAATGGTACATTTTTCTATGGGCAAGAAGATGGTGTGGATTCTCAAGGGATTTTAGTGAAAGTTAATATCAATACTGGTGAAACTGAATTATTGATGTCTAAAAATACTACTGGACAAGCACCGCTATTCAGAAATGCAATTGAATATAATAATAAATTATATTTTTGTGGTAGTGTAAGTTCAAATGGAGTAGGGTTACCTAGTATTTATGAAATAGATCCTAAAACTGATAAAATTCAGGAAGTTTACACTGGTTTAACTTTGCAGGAATATGGTCAAGCTTATAAAGAAGGTATTTGTACAGGAATTCGTGGGATGACAGTTTATGATAACCAGTTAGTTGTTAGCTGTGTTGGTTTAAATGGCCCTTATATTATGATTACATCGAATCCTTCTGATCGCAATTCTTTTAAAGTAATTGCAGATAAAGATGATTTATTTAATTATCCTGCTTATCACTATGAAGATAGTATTTATGGCGGTTCTATCTGGGAAATAGCTTCATATAATGGAAGTCTTTATGTTGCAATGTGTACAGGGACCCCAGATAATAAGCCAGATGAACATACAATGCAATCTTTTGCAATCGTTCGAGGTGATGAAAAGTCTGATGGTACATGGCAGTGGACAAGTGTTATTGGTGACAAAGAAAAGGATAATGCTAAATATACTTTTGGTATTGATCCGCAAAGAACTCGAGCTGGTGCTTGTAATATGGTGATTTATAATGATTATCTTTACATTGGTGAATATGAAGATATTGAAATAGCTTTAGAAGATGCTATATTTAATACTAACGTTGAGTTTTTAGCCAAAAATTTGGAACAATCAGTTAATCTTTATCGTATGGATAAAAATGAAAATATTGAACTTGTTGTAGGAGATGCTACAGATATGTTTCCTGATGGAGGCGTTTCAGGTATTAGTTCTGGTTTTGGACATCATGAAAATCAATACATTTGGCAGTCAGTTGTATATGACGGGAAACTTTATTTAGGAACGTTTGATAGTAGTAGTTTATTAGAACCAATTGGGCAGTTTACTAATGGTGATTTAATTAATCGTGAACCAGAAGAATGGCAGTCACAAATTGCGTATATTAAAGTTCTTTTAGAATTGTTGGCACAAAAAAATGATAGTGGTTCTAATTTTAAACTAATGAGAGAATCTAATTCTCAAGAAAAAGCTTATGCAATGGTAGAAGAAGCTATTGAACTTGCAAACGATCGTTATAAAAATATGGCTATAAGTCCTTATAGTCAAAATAAAAAATCAAGTCAAAATAGTATAGCTTTATCAAATGAACAAAAAGAGCAGCTTGCTAATGATATTCTTAATGGGACTATTGCTACTGATTCATTAGAAGCAAAAACTGCTGAAGAATTAGCAGTCTTAAATGCAAAATTAGCACTTTGTGATGATTATTTAAATAAAAAAGGTAGTGAAGAATTTATAAATATATATGAAGAGCTTTATCAAATTTACAAAACTATTGAAGACAAGATTTCAGGTCTTCCAAATATACTTGATGAGTTATATGATAAATTATTAAATATGATGACATTAGATAATCTTAAAGCTTTTAAAGAATGTTTAGAATATCTTTCAACAGCTACAAGAGGATTTGACATGTACGTAACTGATGATGGAACTAATTTTGAAACTATTACAACAGATGGTTTTAATGATCCATATAATCATGGATTAAGAATTTTTGCAACATCTGATGATTGGATGGTTGTAGGAACAGCAAACCCATTTTATGGTACTCAGTTATGGAGGATGAAAGGCGAAGGTAGAAATAGTGATTCTATCAATCCTAATGATCCTGCTAATTCTATTAAACCAGGGACACCTGATCGGGTAGCAATGTCAGATGATTCTAAAAAATCACCAGATACAGTTAATACAGGAGATTATCAAAATATTGCTTTATGGATAATGGCTGTGGTTACATTAGGAACTACTGCGGCTTATATTCATGGAAAGAAGAAAAAATCGCTTAATTAATTTTAAATATAAAAATTATTAATATAAATGCAGGTATCAGCCTGCATTTTTTAATAAAAGTATAGGTTAATTGTAACTTTCTTTAATTTGGGTTAAAATAAAAAGAGGTGATTTTTATGTATATTCAAACACAAAATCAATCCATTATTTTTGAAAGTGATGAATTGACAGATATGCTTGGGAAAATGACTTTTCAAATTCATAGTTTTGATAAATGGGTATCTAGTCATGATACAAGAGCAAGTTATATTTATGATGATATAGAGATCGTATGTTATCGTGAAGGTGGTTCTACAACGATTATCGGTAATAAGAAATATCATTGTAAACCAGGAAGTTTTTTAGTATTAGAGCCATCACGACTGATTACCACTATTAATGAAGGCTATGAAAAATATTCATTTTATCACTTTCATTTTGATATTGAACCTGTTTATTTAAAGCATCAGTTTCTTTCATTATTAACAAAACATGGACATATGATCGAAGCCCATGAAATGTTGGATTATACAGAAATGCTAGATAGGCTATATTTGGAGGCTCAGAGAAAAGAAATTGGTTATTCTAGTATTATTACTTCAGCACTGATTCGTTTGATTGTCCAAATGATGAGAGCTCAATTAAAACGTAGTCAAGATAATCATATCGAAATAATTGATTCACCGTACATTCAAGTAGTTAATGAGGCTATAGTTTATATTCAAAATCATTTATTTGAATCAATTAGATTAAGCACGATGTCACAAGTAATTGGAGTATCTAATAGTGTTTTATATAAAGCTTTTACTAATGTGTTGAATATTCCACCAGCAAAATATATTCATCAACAAAAAATTCAATATGCTCAAAAAAGATTGCTTCTTAATAAGACAGTAACTGAAGTTGCTCAAGAGTTGGGATATTCTTCAGCATATCATTTATCAAAAGTTTTTAAACAAGTAGTTGGGATGAGTCCAAGAGAGTATAAAAAAGTAATGAGTTTAAAAAATAGAATTTAAAGATAAAAATAGTATATATAGATTTCTTTAGATACTAAATTCCAGCATATAAAATTGTAAAATATCGATAAATATGATGGATATAAATTGATTAAAATAATTTTTGAAAGATAACCTTAGCATCGTTAATTTTATTAAAGAAATAATTAAAAAGCTATAAATAAAGAAGATAGTGTCAGTATAATTAAATCACAAAGTGAAAGTTCTTTTGATGAAGAGATATTAGGATGTTAAAAAGAAGAGAATACAGATAGTTTAATTATATAATTTTACCAGGTGAAATTTTTAATAAAATGTCTAAACCTCTTGTCAGAGTAAGGGTTCAGGAGAATATGATAGAAAATTATAAAAAGAAGAATTTAGCTGGTAAAAAAATAGAAAGTTGTTGATATATATAAGCTTTGAGGTATAATGGAAAATGTAAAGTGGCTAATTTACTAGGGTTTAATAGTAACATTAGATGTATTGAAATGCTGTCTCGACTGCCTTTTTAGCAACTGCTTCCTGGTTTAATAGTAACATTAGATGTATTGAAATACGGTGACAGTTCTCAAGAGGCGCACGTTGAAGGAGGTTTAATAGTAACATTAGATGTATTGAAATTTAATTAGCACAAATATAGATGGTTTTCTATCTAACGTTTAATAGTAACATTAGATGTATTGAAATAACAAAAACGGCTAAGATTGTTAGGAATGTACAAGAAGTTTAATAGTAACATTAGATGTATTGAAATAATCCCTATGTTAGCTCAAGGTGGTTATGTAAAGGGTTTAATAGTAACATTAGATGTATTGAAATATATCCTAAAGATTTACTTTTGTCTCAGCAAAAAGTTTAATAGTAACATTAGATGTATTGAAATAATATCTATGTGATAGATACGGAATAGACGAGGAAAGTTTAATAGTAACATTAGATGTATTGAAATCAACCATTCACATACACCCCAACTCAAAATATGTACGTTTAATAGTAACATTAGATGTATTGAAATGACATAACACTTAATTTTATTGCTGCAATAATGTATGTTTAATAGTAACATTAGATGTATTGAAATAATCTGGAACTAATACTACTACTGCTCTGGGCGAGTTTAATAGTAACATTAGATGTATTGAAATCCTGTATACGACTCTAAAAATGTACTTTCTGCTATTGTTTAATAGTAACATTAGATGTATTGAAATGCTAAAAGCGTTGGTGGTCATAGAGTTTAAGCAATTGTTTAATAGTAACATTAGATGTATTGAAATCGTTTTTGAGCCTCAACCATGGCTTCTTTCTGCTTTGTTTAATAGTAACATTAGATGTATTGAAATTGCAGTCTGTATAAATCACTAAAATGTTCCATTTCGTGTTTAATAGTAACATTAGATGTATTGAAATTGCGTTTAAGTGCTAACAATTTTTCTTGTCGTTTTTGTTTAATAGTAACATTAGATGTATTGAAATAACGAAATCTTTTCACCCTTTGTAAGAATTCTAAAAGTTTAATAGTAACATTAGATGTATTGAAATGCAACCACAAAAGGTGAGATAATTGAATGGCAAACGGTTTAATAACAACATAAGATGTATTGAAATGGTGTTGCCATGGAGTATAAACTTTTAGGTCTTGAAGTTTAATAACAACATAAGATGTATTGAAATCGACCAGCATTTTGATAATTGGTAGAGTAGGACCCAGTTTAATAACAACATAAGATGTCTCGAAATATTATGAACAATCCTATTAATTGTTTTAGGGGATTAACAAATGCCCTATAATTTTAAAAGTTTAAAATTAATATTAAAAAGTGAGAAAAGTAATTAAAATAAGATGTTTTTAGTTTAGAGATGTTATAAATACATCATTTTTAATACTAAAATGGGAAAGCAAAAATTAATTAAATACTAATTTGAAAAAATCTGATTTTGTCAACAGTCTGAAAACATATACATAAAAGTATATGTTTTTTCATTAAAAGAGTATGTTTTATATATATGTAAGTGCTATCATATTGGTGTCAAGAACTAAGATAAAAATATAAAGGAGAAGGTTATGAAATTATTAGAACCAATTAAAGTTGGAAAAATCACATTAAAAAACAGAATTATGTTTCCACCAATGACAACGGGATACGAAGAAAGAGATGGAACAATAGGAAAGCAAAGTTTTAATTTTTATAAGAGAATAGCTGAAGGGGGAGTAGCTTACATTGTTTTAGGTGATGTTGCACCAGTCAACACAGTTTCACCAACCCCAAAATTATTTCATGATGGTCAGATTGAAGCATATAAAAATTTGGCAGATGCATTACATGAATATGATTGTAAACTAGGAATCCAATTATTTCATCCTGAATACGATGTTGATGCCTTAGCCGAATTATTTAGAAAAGGTGATATGCAGGCAGCTCGAGCAAAATTACATCATGATATGCTTCATTACATTGGTGAAGTTACAGAAGAACAATTAAATACGATCTTAGATAAGATGGGTGCTTGTGTTAAACGCGCTTATGAAGCTGGAGTTGATGTTGTTGAAGTTCATGGTGATAGATTAATAGGATCTTTATGTTCAACAATTTTAAATACTCGTACAGATCGATACGGTGGAGCTTTTGAAAATAGAATTAGATTTGCTTTAAAAGTTGTAGAAACAATTAAAGAAAATGCACCTGATATTTGTATCGATTATAAATTGCCAGTAATTACTATTAATCCAGATGGCTCTCTTCGAGGGAAAGGCGGTCTACTAATTGATGAAGCAGTACAATTTGCAAAGATTTTAGAAGAAATTGGTGTTGATATGATCCACGTTGGACAAGCTAATCATACTGGAAATATGAATGATACAATTCCAGCAATGGGTACGATCTCATATAGTTTCATGTCAAAATATACAAAACAAATTAAAGAAGCTGTATCTATTCCAGTATCTTCAGTCGGACGTATTTTGACACCAGAAAATGGAGAAGCGCTAATAGAAACTGGAGTGTGTGATATTATTGGATTAGGACGTTCATTATTAACTGATCCTGATTATGTTAAAAAATTAGAATTAGGTGAAAAAGATCGCATTCGCCATTGTATGATGTGTAATAAAGGATGTACAGATGCTATTCAAAACAGAAAATTCTTAAGCTGTGTTTTGAATGCTGAAAATGGTTATGAATATGAAAGAGTGATTACTCCTGCTATAAAGAAGAAAAAAGTTGTTGTTGTAGGTGGCGGTCCTGCAGGGATGGAAGCCGCTAGAGTTGCAAAAGTAAAAGGGCATGAAGTTGTTTTATTTGAAAAAGAGACAACTTTAGGAGGACAGTTGAATATTGCAGCAGTACCACCAAGAAAATCTGAAATGAATCGTGGCATTCATTATTTAACAAATGAGATGAAAGTTTTAGATATTGATTTAAGAGTAGGACAAGAAGTTTGTTCAAAATGTATCATGGCAGAAAATCCTGATGCGGTAATTGTTGCTGTGGGAGCATCTAATGTTATTCCTGCTATTAAAGGCTGTGATTTACCTCATGTTTATGATGCTTGGAAAGTTTTAAATCATGAACAATTACCAAGTGGTAAAATTGTTGTGATCGGTGGTGGTCTTGTTGGTGCTGAAACAGCTGAATTATTGGCTCAAAATGGCTGTGAGGTGTCAATTGTTGAAATGATGGATACGATTGCTAAAGAAGAATCATCAACAGTAAGACCTACCATGATGGCTGATTTTGAAAAACATCATGTCCAACAATTTACTAAAACAAAAGTGACAGCAATTACATCTACTACTGTAGAAGCTGAAAACGAAGAAGGAACAGTCTCACTTCCTTGTGATTATGTTGTTTTAGCTGTAGGTGCAAAACCAAATGCTTTTGATATCACACCATTAGTTGAAAAAGGGATTGAGGTTCATGTTGTTGGTGACTGTCATGAAAAAGCCGCTGATATTAATCGAGCAATTGAGGAAGGATATCTAGCAGCTAATGCTATTTAAATATAATTTCAATTATATTTAAATTATAAGGGAGGCAACAAATATGAATAGATATCCACATTTATTTAGTCCTATAAAGATAGGAAAACAAGTTGTTAAAAATCGCATTTTCATGCCACCTTTATCGACTAATTTAGGAAATAAAGGTTATGTAACTGATGAATTGATCGAACATTATCGAGCTCGTGCTAAAGGTGGAGTAGGATTATTTGTAACAGAAGTTGTTACGATTGAACCGACATATGTTTATTTACCAGGTGATATGTCTATTTACGACGATTCATTTATTGAAGGATGGAAAAAGCTGGCTGCTGCTGTTCATGAATATGGGGCTAAAATATTACCCCAGTTATTTCATCCAGCATATATGGCTTTTCCGATTCCTGGTACCCCTAGACTTATTGCGCCATCTAATGTTGGACCATATTATGCTAAAGAAGCTCCAAGATCAGTAACTAAAGAAGAATTAAAAGTAATCATTGAACAATTTGCGGATGCGGCACAAAGAGTACAAAAATCAGGAGCAGATGGTGTTGAAATTCATGCGGCCCATGCCCATGGATTACTTGGTGGTTTTTTATCACCCCAATATAATAAACGTACTGATGAATATGGTGGAAATATTGATGCACGATTAAAATTAACATTAGAAGTTATTGAGGCGGTTCGTAAAAGATGTGGCGAAGAATTTATTATTGATGTTCGTATATCTGGTGATGAGTACAGTGATGGTGGCTTAAATATTAATGACATGATCTATGTTTCTAAACAATTAGAAAACCATGGGGTTGATATGATTCATGTATCAGGTGGAACCACAATCGCTAGGGGCAGTTCGATTCCGGCTGCGGGAACTAAAATGGGTTCGCATTCTCAATTATCTGCAAAAATAAAAAAATATGTTTCTATTCCGGTAACAACAGTAGGGCGGATTATTGAACCTTGGATAGCTGAGGAATTAATTGCAAATGGTATGGCAGATGCCTGTATGATTGGGCGGGCTAATCTTTGTGATCCTGAATTTTCTAATAAAGCAAAAGCTGGAAAATCGGAAGATATTCGACCATGTATAGGCTGTTTACGCTGTTTAAATGGAATTATGTTTGGAAAACCGATTGCTTGTACGATGAATCCTTCTTTTTCGTTGGAAAATGAAGATACGATTTTACCAGCTGATATCAAGAAAAAGATTCTTGTTGTCGGTGGTGGACCAGCCGGAATGGAAGCTGCCTATATTGCTAAAAAACGTGGTCATGATGTAGTTTTATGTGAGAAAGATTCAGATTTAGGTGGAGCCTTAAAAGTAGCCTGTGTTCCTATTGGAAAACAGGATCTTTGTCAAGTTATAAAATGGATGCGACATCGTTTAGAAAAGGAAAATGTTAATATTCAAACGAATACGAATGTAACTCTTGAATTATTAAAAACGAAATTTAAAGATTATGAGGTTATCGTGTCAACAGGAGCAAAACCCCTTATAATCAATGCATTTACCCAATTTAAACAGTGGATGAGTGCTGATGATGTTTTAGCTGGTAGAGCATTTCCTGGTAGAAAGATCGTGATTATTGGTGGCGGTTCAGTTGGTTGTGAGACAGCAGACTATTTAGCACCGTTAATTAATGATCGTTTCCCACGAAATCGAGATGTTACTGTCATAGAAATGGCTCAGGAAGTAATGATGAATGAATCAGGACCAGGTCGTTCTTTGCTTGTGCAAAGGATGATGAAAAAGGGTGTGAAAATATTAGTCAATACTAAAGTAGTAGCAGTAGAAAAAGATAAAATTAAATATTTGCAAAATGGAGTTGAAGGTGTTATTGATGATGCGGATACTTTGATTTTTGCCTGCGGATATCAAACTGATCCAGCTTTTGAAAATATGCTTAAAGAATTAAAGATGTCATATCATCTTATCGGTGATGCTCATCAGGTTGGAAATATTAAAGATGCTATTGGTGAAGCATATCGACTTGCTCGAGATGTTTAAAGACTAATTTAGTTTGAATTAAGTTGGAATGATTGTTGTTTGAAAAAAGAAATTTAATTGAAATAGAAAGTGTTAAGTTTTTACTTATAATGAGGAATTAAAAAAGGAGATTTTATAAACTACTGTAGTTGTTAGTAGGATAAAAAATCTCTTTTTGTATTTATTTTAAGGTTTGAAAGAAGTAGTATTATGTTTAGTGGTTACAAATAGTATAAAAAGGGAATTCAATTTTGTATGGCGATAAATTTTAAGAAAGGCTTGACATTATTTTTAATTTCCATACAATATTAATTGTTTAAAGTATCTATAATGAATTTTTAAAATCTACGATCTTTTAAGAAGAGAACATTTGACAAAGAGCATGTTATATTTGGAAATTAATTTGTAATATAGCATTTATAGACAATTAGTATATAAATGGTAATTTTGCTTTTAAATAATTGAAAAATATATCTAAACTTGAGGATGATGTGGCAAAGTAAAGAAAATAGTTTTTAGAATTTCTAAATATGATTTTGGGATGATACAAGCACAAAAATATTAGATAGTTCATCGGAGGACTTACGATCGGAATTGTAATGTCGATAAGATGTCGAGTGCGCTCGGTTTTATAACTGAGGGCACTTTTTTTATTTTTGATTAAAAAATCTCAGATAAAATAAGGAGGAAAATTATGGATTTTTTAAATGGGAAGATTAGACCGATATATTTTAAATATTTAACAGCAGCTTTTGGCAGTGCCTTAATCGGATCGATTTATTCGGTTGTAGATATGGCTATGGTAGGCCAATATCACGGACCAAATGGAACAGCAGCATTAGCTGTTGTTGCACCAATATGGAATATCATTTATAGTTTAGGATTATTAATGGGAATTGGCGGCTCCGTTATTTTTAGTACAATTAAAGGAAAAAATTCTGAGGAACGCTCTGCTAATGAGTTTTTTACAATATCAGTTATAGGTTCAATTATCTTGGCGGGTCTTGCTTGGATTATTATTATATTTTTTGATAAACAGTTATTAACTTTATTTGGCTCATCAAGCGATCTACTTTCATTAGGACAAAGATATTTATTACCAATCAAGTTCGTTTTGCCATTATTTTTATTTAACCAAATGTTTGCAGCATATTTAAGAAATGATAATGATCCAACACGAGCTACAATTGTTGTTTTATCAGGAGGAATTTTTAATATCTTTGGTGATTATTTCTTTGTCTTTGTTTTAGATACAGGAATTTTTGGAGCCGGTTTAGCTACAGCATTAGGGACAAATTTCTCTTTTGGGGTAATGATGACACATTTTATCAGCAAGAAAAATACTTTAAAACTCGTTAGACCACGACAAATATTAAAAAAAATGGCAAAAATATTTGTTACTGGTTTTTCAACATTTTTTATCGATGTAGCTATGGGAATTTTAACAATTTTGTTTAATAGACAAATCATGAAATATTTAGGTGCAAATGCTTTATCGGTTTATGGGATGATTGTTAATATTTCAACATTCGTACAGTGCTGTGCATATAGTGTAGGGCAAGCATCGCAGCCAATTATATCTGTAAATTATGGTGCTAATAATGCTGAACGTATTAAAGAAATATTAAAATATGCATTAAAAACAGTTGCTTTTTTTAGTATTATGTGGGTCATTTTAATACTTGTAAAACCAATGTTATTTGTTAATATTTTTATGACACCAACAGAAGAAATTGTTGCAATTGCTCCAAATATTGTTAGAATGTATGGAATGTCATTTATTTTATTACCATTGAATATATTTTCAACATATTATTTTCAAGCAATATTGAAACCCAAAGCAGCATTTGTTGTATCAATTGCTCGAGGACTTGTAATTAGTGGAATTTGTATTATGTTTTTACCATTGATCAATGTAAATGCATTATGGCTAGCTATGCCGATAACAGAAGCACTGGTTGCTATTTATGCTATTGTTTTAATGATAAAATATACAAACAAATTATCAATAAAAAAACTTAGAAAATGCTAAAGACAAAAAATCTATATTTTAAGTAGTTATTGATACTGATCAATAACTAGAAATATTTGATATCATAAATGATCATTACAGGTTAAGAATATATTAAAATAAAAAAATTGATGAGGTACTAAATAAAACATCTGTGCTTAATTTGTAGGCAAGATAAATATTATATAAAAACATGTCATAGTCGAGACTATGACATGTTTTTTTGATCCTATGATGTTTACAAAAAATCTATCATATATTTTATTATAGAGATTACTATATTATCACAGATTCATCTTCGTGACATAATAATTTTATATTTCCATCAGAAATAAGATAGCTCTCACCATAAATCGTTTCACACTTATCAATAAGTACATAACTTCCATCAACTAAAGCAATAAATTGATGATTCATACTATCTTTATAAGTAATATCTTCAAACAATCGCATACCATCTAAATAACTATCTTTGATCATTTGATAATGAGGTAAAATATTCATTTTTGTAAGATTTAAGCCGGGTAACCATTTTTCAAATGTTTCATCAATTGCTTCGCCGTTTTTTTCGGGCTGACAATAAACAATATCTGCACTATTCATGCTTCCGGCACTTATGCCAATAACAATTCCTGTAAAACCAGCAATTTTATTTCTCAATTGAATATCTTTGAAAAAAATATTTTGTGTTGGAACATGACCACCACTTAATATAATAACATCATATTGATGAAGATCAGCTTGAGTAAAATTATAATTTCTTCTATCAATAATATTAAAATCCTGAATAGAAAATTTTTCTTTTAAAAAAGTTTTTTTAAAGAAATTAGTCATTTCATCATTCATAGCAAAATTATCTGGATCAGATGCAATCAGGCAACATCTGCTATTTTCTTTCCAATATTGTTTTAGATGTCCAACAAAATTATTTTTTTCATCTAAACCATCTACTTTTCGACTGCCATCTAAAGGTCCTGTAGGACTACTTGTTAAAAATACAACCATTGTTTTGTCTCCTTTAATTAATTTAAATAAATGTATTCTTTTAAAAATTATATGAAATATATTTTATTTTTTCAATAATAGATTATTTATTTTTAAAACTATTATCTACAATGAAAAAGTTATTATAATTGGTAAACTTACATAAATTTTTATAAATAGTGGAATTTATCTACTATTTTGATTAGAGGTGACAAGATGGACAATAAAGATATTGTATCTAAAGTAAGAGAGTTTAATAGATTTTATATGCCTAAGATGAATTTACTTGGTATCATTATTTAGGATCAGAATATTCTGTAACGGAAGCTCGAGTTTTTTTGAAATATATGAAAATGAAGGGTGTCATGCAGCACGTGTTGCGAAAGTGATGAATATTGATAAAAGTTATTTAAGTAAAATTATTGTCAAATATGAAAAAGAGGATATAAGAGAATTAGGAAATATTGAATTTTATATAGAAAAAGGTGGTCAGATTTTTTTGCACTTAATGATGATGATCAAGTAATGGCTTGTTGTATGATCGCACCAAGAGAAGATGGTGATTGGGAAATCATGAAATTTGCAGCTAAAACAATTTATACTGGAACTGGTGCTGGGAGTGCTTGTTTAAAAGCATGTATTGAATATGCTAAAAAAAGAAAAAGTGGAAAAATAATAATTGTAACCAATCATAAATGTGCTTCGGCTGTACATCTTTATAAGAAATTTGGATTTATGGAAATGCCAGTCGATAGAAAAAAGTTCCCATTTAATAGGGCAGATATGGCATTTAAATTATATCTATAAACAATTAGCAATTTTATGAATAGTTATGTGATAGATATATTTTATTAAAACAGGAAATTGGTGAAAATATTTAATTAATGATTTAGGATTTGATATTATTATGAATTATCTTTTATAAAGTTGATCGTGATTTAAAAAATGTATGTAGAGGCATACATTTTTTATATTTATTATGCTTTTGAGTTATAGTAGGATAAAGTATTGGTATTGTACATCTATAATAATGTTTACTAAAATAAAATTGTAAAAAGAAAGTATGGAATAAAAAATCTTATATATTTTAGATTTATAATGTATCTTTTATCAAGGACTACGCTGGTACTAGTGGTTAAAACTAATATTTTTGATTTGATGGTTGTTATGATTAGTAATGTTATTACATAAATTATTTATTTTTTGATAAAAGAGAGTATAAGTTTTATTGTTTGGTTATTAGATTAGTTATTCTTCTTTTTATGATGTCTAGAAAAACAATTCTAATTTTAGAATAAATAAAGAGGTGAATTTGTATGGAATATATAGAATTGAGAAATGGCGTTAAAATGCCAGTTTTAGGTTATGGAACATTACAGATTGCTCCAAGCTTATCAAAGCAGTGCATTTTAGATGCTTTGCATGAAGGATATCGATTAATTGATACGGCAGCATCTTATTTTAATGAAAATGAGATTGGTGAAGCCATTAAAGAATCAAAAATCAATCGCCAAGATCTTTTTATTACGACAAAAGTATGGATTCAAGATTCAGGGTATGAAAAAACATTAAATGCTTTTGAAATATCATTAAAAAAACTAAAAGTAAATTATATTGATCTTTATTTGATTCATCAACCGTATGGTGATTATTATGGATCATGGCGTGCATTAGAAGAATTATATCGACAAGGAAAAGTTAAAGCAATTGGGGTCTGTAATTTTTCAGCAGAACGGTTTGTTGATCTATATATGAATTCTTCTATCCCACCAATGATTAATCAGGTAGAAATGCATCCTTTTTTCCAACAAAAAGAATTATATTATGTTTTAAAAAAATATGGATGTCAAATGCAGGCGTGGGGACCGTTGGCTGAAGGGCAAAGACAAATATTTCAAAATAAGACCTTAATGAAAATTGCTAAAAAACATCATAAAACAATTTCTCAAGTTATTTTAAGATGGCATATACAAAATCATATAATTGCTATTCCTAAAACGATTCATAAAGAAAGAATGAAGGAAAATATGAATATATGGGATTTTGAACTTGATGAAGAAGATTTGACAATTATTGCAACTTTAAATTTGGGATATTCTGAAATTATTGATCATCAAAATTATAAAACTGCTAAATGGTTGAATCAATATAAAATACACAAATAATCAGTATAACTTGAAAGCATAGTGTGATGAAGTATTGATATTGTACTTTTTTGAAATTAAATAATAGAATGTAGCTGTAAAGAAAAGGAGAGATGAAAAATGGAAGTATTTAAACTTAATAACACACAAACGATTCCGGCAGTAGGTTTTGGGGTTTTCTTAATTCCTAATAATGGACCTACATATGAAGCAACACTAGCTGCTTTAAAAGCTGGTTATCGTCATATTGATACAGCAGCAGCTTATATGAACGAAACAGATGTTGGTAAAGCAATCAAAGATAGTGGAATAAATCGAAATGAAATATTTATTACATCTAAATTATGGTTACAAGATTATGGATATGAAAATGCTAAAAAAGGAATTGCTAATTCTTTAAAAGCATTAGATACAGATTATATTGATTTATATTTATTGCATCAACCATATGGTGATTATTTAGGTGCTTGGAAAGCGTTAGAAGAAGCAGTTGCTGAGGGAAAGATTAAATCTATTGGTATTTCGAATGTTACCGTAAATTCATGGAATAAGTTTAAAGATGGGATGACGATGATGCCAGTAGTTAATCAGGTAGAATTTAATCCATTTACGCAACAAAAAGAATTAAGAAAAGTTATGGCTGAAAATGATATTCGTTTAGAAGCATGGTATCCATTAGGACATGGAAATAAAGATTTATTAGAAAATGAAATAATTGTTTCATTAGCCCGTAAGTATAATAAGAATGCTGGACAGATCATTTTAAGATGGATCTATCAAGAAGGTGTAATTTCTCTTCCTAAATCAACGAATTTAGAAAGAATGAGAGGAAATATTGATATTTTTGATTTTGAATTAACTGATGAAGAAATGAAAGCAATAGAAGCATTAGATACAGGGAAACCAACTCATGATCCTGATAATCAGATTAATGAAAAAAGATTAATGGAAATGAAAATTCATGATTAAGATAAAAGGAGATAAAAATGGAATATATTACTTTAAATAATGGAATAAAGATGCCAGCAGTGGGGTTTGGCGTATTTCAAATTGAAGACAAAGAAGAATGTATTAGAGTTGTTTTAGATGCAATCGAAAGTGGTTATCGTTTAATTGATACGGCACAATCTTATGGTAATGAAGAAGCAGTGGGAGAAGCTATTAAAAAAACATCATTACCTAGAGAAGAATTATTTATTACGACAAAAGTATGGATCTCTAATTATGGATATGAAAATACTAAAAAGTCGGTAGAAGAATCTTTAAGAAAAATGCAGTTAGATTATCTTGATTTAGTATTATTACATCAACCATTCAAAGATTATCACGGTGCTTATAAAGCATTGATAGATTTATATCAAGAAGGCAAAATTAAAGCTATTGGGGTATCTAATTTTTATCCTGATCGTTTAGTTGATCTATGTTTAGATACCAAAGTTATTCCAGCAGTTAACCAGGTAGAAGTTAATCCATTTCACCAACAAAACAAAGCATTAGAATACAATAATAAATATGGTGTACAGCTTGAAGCATGGGCGCCATTTGCCGAAGGAAAAAATGGTATTTTTACAAATGAAGTATTAAGTGAAATTGGTAAAAAATACAATAAATCAAATGGACAAGTTATTTTAAGATGGTTAATTCAAAGAGGAATCGTACCGCTAGCAAAGACAGTTAGAAAAGAACGAATGCTGGAAAATATTGATGTTTTTGATTTTGTATTAAGTCAGGCAGATATGCAAAAAATTGCGGCTATGAATAAAGATACAAGTTCTTTTTTCTCACATTATGATCCGGCAGTAGTTGAAATGATCTGTGGATTAAAAAGATAATAATTTAATGTAGGTAAAAGGTGGTTATAAATGAAAATATTATTTATTAATGGCAGTCCGAATAAAAATGGAAATACCGCAACGTTAGTTAAAAATTTTTTAAAGAATAAAGAATATGACACTTTAAATTTAGTTGATTATAAAATTTATAGCTATGGGCAGCATTTTAATGATGATCAGTTTGATGAAATCGTCTTACAGATGGCTAAAGCTGATACGATTATAATCGGTTCCCCATTATATTGGCATAGTATGTCAGGGGCTATTCGTAATTTATTAGATCGTTTTTACCAGCATGTTGATGAAAATTTATTGAAAGGAAAAGATATGTATTTTGCTTTTCAGGGATATGCGCCGACAAAACAGCAATTAGATGCTGGTGATTATACAATGGCAAGATTTGCTCGTTTATATAACATGAATTACAAAGGCATGATAACAAAATAGGAGAAGTTAGTAATGAAAAAAAGACAACTTGGTAAAACGGATATGTATGTAAATCCAATAGGATTAGGATGTATGGGTTTTTCACACGCATATGGATTACCGCAAGACAAGCAAACGGCTATAGAAACAATAAGAAGAGCTTATAAATTAGGATATAATTTTTTCGATACTGCTGAATGTTATACTGGTCAAAATGTAGATGGAACAATTTCCTATAATGAAGAATTAGTTGGTGAAGCATTAAAAGATGTCAGAGATCAAGTGATTATTGCAACAAAGTTTGGTGTAGAACATCAAGGAAAGAAGCTAAAATTAGATTCATCAGTTGAGACAATTCGAAAATCAATAGAAGGTTCATTAAAGAAATTACAAACTTCTTATATTGATTTATATTATCAACATCGAATTGATCCCAAGGTGGAACCAGAAGTTGTTGCTATGGTAATGAAAGAACTTATTGAAGAAGGAAAAATCAAAGCCTGAGGCATTAGTGAAGCTAATGAAGAATATTTAAGACGTGCTCATGCAATATGTCCGGTTACAGCTATCCAAAACAGATATTCGATGATGGCAAGATGGCATGAAAATTTGTTTGACGTTTGTCAAGAATTAAAAATCACGTATGTTGCTTTTTCGCCGCTTGCTAATGGATTTCTTTCTGGTCAGTTTACACCTCAATCAGCTTTTGAATTAGGTGACTATAGAAGTGAAATGCCTCAGTATCAAGAAGAAGGTTATCGTAAAGCTAAAAAATTATTAAATCTATTAGAAGAATTATCGAAAAAGAAAAACTGCACGAGGGCTCAACTTTCAATGGCTTGGATGTTATGTAAAAAAGATTTTATTATCCCCATTCCAGGAAGCCGAAAGTTAAAACGATTGGAAGAAAATTTTCAAGCTGGAAATATTGAAATGACTGAAGCTGAAATCAAGGAAATCGAATCATTGTTGGATACGATTGATTTTGATGTTTTTGGAGGACATTAAAGAAATTAAGATAACGATCAATGAAAAGACAATAATTCAATAACAAATAATCATACTGCTGATAATCGTGTAATTGAAAGTAGATTAAACTATTTATAGACGCTTAATATATGACAGTAAATATAAAGGATTAGATCTTTAGGAACTAATACAGTTGCTAAAGGCTGGCTTGGTGAAAACGTTAAAACAAAAGATTTTGATTTTGCAGCGCAAAAATATAACTCTCAAATAATCATTGTTGCATCGCAATTAAATGATTGGGGTGTAACTTCAGTCGACCAAGCGTAGGTTTATGCAAATGGTTATTTTGGTAATGGTTTATTTATTGAAGATGATAAAATTATGAGTTGGTTATTTAATAAAAAATAAATTAACAGGAGTGTAATAAAATGAAGCTAAAAAAGAGACTAGTTATGATTTTAAGTGGTGTAGTTGCTTTAAGTTTATTAGTTGGGTGTCAATCGAATAATGAAGAGATAGATAAAACCAATGAAAATGAACAATCACAAACAACAGATACATCAAAAGAATTTGGAAATACATTAGTTGTTTATTACTCAGCAACAGGAAACACGGAAGATGTTGCTAAAATGATTGCTGAGCAAACAGATGGTACATTGTTTGAAATCGAACCAAAAGAACCATATAGTGATGATGATTTGAATTGGAGTGATGATAATAGCCGTGTATCAAAAGAACATGAAAATGAAGATGAAAGAAATGTAGAACTTGTTTCGACAACAGCAGATAACTGGGATAGTTATGATACAGTTTTTATCGGCTATCCAATCTGGTGGGGCATTGCAGCGTGGCCAGTTGATAATTTTGTAAAGAATAATGATTTTACAGGTAAAATGGTTATACCATTTTGTACATCATCATCTTCTGGTTTAGGTCAAAGTGGTGAACTTTTGGCAGAAATGGCTGGTACAGGTGATTGGCAGGAAGGCCAGAGATTTCGTTCAAGTGCTGCTAGTTCAGATGTTCAGGAATGGTTAAATGATTTAGGAATTACAGAGTAAATTATTTAGCTGGATTGAAAAAGGAAGTGAAAATTATTGACGTAAATGAAAAAACATATGTTATTTGTCATATGTTGCAATCGATAGATGGAAAGATTTCTGGAAAGTTTTTTCAAGAACCGGTTATACGATCATTGTCTCAACTTTATGGAAAAATGAGTCAAGAGTATAATGCCGATGCATTAGTTTATGGCAGTGTGACTGCTAATGAAATATTTATTCATGATCAATCTGTTGATTTAAGGGCTTTTTCAAATCAGCAGATTGAAAGAAAGGATTTTATCTCTTTCAATGGAAAGAGTAAGTGGCTAGTAGTTATTGATCCAATGGGAAGTCTTGCCTGGAATAGTCAATCATTATCTCACAAAAGATTGAAAGATAAAAATGTAATAGAGGTTTTAAGTGAAAAAGTATCAGATGAGTATTTAGCTTATTTAAGGATGCTTGGAGTTTCTTATATCTTTGCTGGTAAAGAATATTTAAGTATGAAAACTGTTTTAGAAAAATTAGGAAATGAATTTCACATTGAAAAGGTTTTATTACAAGGTGGTGGCATAGTCAATGAATCATTTGCAAATGAGGGGCTGATTGATGAAATAAGTTTGATTATTGCACCGATTATTGATGGTGAATCAAATGTTCCAACATCATTTGAATCTGGAACATTGAAACATCCTGCTATAAGATTATCTAATTATCATCTGATAAAAACGCAAATTCTTCATCATTCTGGTTTATGGCTTAATTATGTGAAGAATACAAATATATTATAAATAGAAGAAAAGATGGATAAATTATTAAAAAGTTGGCTGTCTTAAGTAATATTATGATGTGGCTGAGTAATTAATCGATATTAAAATATGACCAGGAGCAAGATGAAAATATTTGCTGCTGGTTTTATTTTGCGTGTATAAGAAATCTTGAAATTATTCTATTAATTAATTTTTTATAATCTGACAAGGAAATTTGTTATCAGTTAAGTTTTGGTTTTAAGTATAAGGTATTATTTTGTAAAAATTATTATAAAAAGAAAAAAGATAGAAATTTTAGTTCTATCTCATCTATAAAAAATGTTTGTATCTTTTTTAATTAATATTATTGTTAATAAGTTTGTTTCCAATCAATAGTTGTAATTTCATCTTTAATAGGCTCAAATATTTTTTTATCTTCTTTTTTAAATACAGCATAATAACGAATATGAGCACTATCATCAGTAATAGGGATAGCTATTCTGTTTCCATCATTATTTTCTCTTTGAATTGTAATGTTGCTTCTGAAATTAGGCAATGCAGATAACTTTGTTAATTCATTAAAAACTTCATTATCTTCTTGAACAAGTAAATGAGAATTAGGAATCATTTTTAAACATATTTCATTCCAAAATCCTATTCGTGACAGTAATAATATACTTTCACCATCTAATTCTTTAAAAGAAATTTCCTTAAATAATGCTAATGGATGAGCTGGAGGTACAGACAAATATAAATACTCTTCAAATAAATCAATGCATATATATTTTTCATCATCGATTGAATGATTAAGGACAATAATAGAATATTTTAAATCATCAAGTCCTTTTCGTAATGTGTTTTCATCAGAATTAATATCACTTGTTATTTGCATTTCAGGGTATATTTTATTGAAAATATAATTTAGTCCCCATACTGGTGCAGGGGCACATGAACCAATGCTGATTATTCGCTGACTACGATCATATCTTTGTAATTGTATAACCATTTCTTCTTTAGTTTGAAGTATCTTTTTTGCATATTTTACAGCCATTATGCCATTATTATTAAAGATAACTTTATTTTTTTTACGATTGAATAATTGAAGTCCAAGATCTTCTTCCAATCTTTGAATAGAGCGTGTTAGTCCAGGTTGGGAAATATGCATTTCTTCAGCAGCTTTTGATATAGTACCTGCTTTATAGATAGTAAGCAATTGTTCTAATTGGTACATTTCAATCATATAACTCACTCCTCGTCTTAGTATGCACTACAATTATATCATAATGAGATATGGATATTGTACTTTTCTTTACTGTTTTTATAAAATTGAAATATAAATAGTAGAGTAATTAAAGATAACTGAGATTTTTAGTAAATATCGTTATTATATATAGGGAATAGGGAAGATGAAAATAAAAAGATATTTTAACTTTTTGTAGTTGATTATTAGCGCTTTATACAAGTATGTAGATAATTAAAAACTATGAGATGATCAGTAAAAAGATAATAATTACGTTAAAATGGGAAAAGTTATTTTAATAGTTGGTATTCTTGTTATTATTTTTATTGAACTCAAAGAAATATCAGTGTAGGATCAGATAGTTTGATTATTGATGAAAGTTAAAAGATAGGAACAACATCTTTGGAGAGTAGTAAAGTTTTAATTTTTTATTTTTCATATAGAGGAAATAATTTGATTATACAGTTGATTAAATGACAACGCAATATGATAGAAATATGTCTATTATTTCTAGACATATTAAAATGTATTTGAAAAAGGGAATTGAAAAGAAATTCGTTGTTGTAAATTTTGAAATAATAACTTTTATGGATGATTACTATAATCTTGGTGCCGGTATCAAGCTGTGCTCAACTTAGAATTTGAGGTACTAATATAATTAAAGGATATATGAAAAAGGTTTTGTAAATAATCAAAAGCTCTTAGAAATAGAGAATATTTTAAAGAGGTATTAAATTAATGATATTGCACTTTTCCAAAAGGTACTTTAGCGCTAAATTCCATAAATTTATTTTATATATAATATACGTTATAATTAAGAAAATGTGTGTATTGTAATTTATGGAATGACAAACTTAGTATTTTAGCTATATAATGAAATGAGAGATTATTATGTGAATTTCTTTGTATTCTGTAATCATAAAAATGAGTTTTGAATGATTTTATAAGTTGCAAGATAAAAATTTTAATTTAGGGAGGTGTTTGTATGGTTGTGTATTTTGTTATTATGTTTATAACAGCGCTCGTTTTGCTAGTAATTAGTATAAAAATTTATAAAGGAAACACTGATTTGATACATTCTTACCATCAAACAAAAGTTACAGATAAGTCAGGCTATGGAAAAGCGTTTGGAAAGTCAATGTTTATTGTCAGTATAACACCATTGATTAGTGGTATTATTGGTTTATTAGGTGATTGTCATATGATGACGATTATTGCAATTGTTGTACTTATAATAGGTATTAGTATTGGGATAGGATTTATTGTTGCAACACAACGGAAGTATAATAAAGGGGTTTTTTAAATTAGAAATTGAGGTGGTAAATATTAACAGGTATATCTATGTTACTTTAAGACAAAAGCCGGAAATGAAAGATGAAGCAGTGTCATGGTTTCATGATAAATGGCATGTGCCACAAGAGTCGTATCTTGAATGTATGGAAACTTATCTTAATAATGAAACAGAATATGGTTGGTATCTTTGTTTAGACAACGGACGAATCGTAGGTGGGCTTGGGGTAATCGAAAATGATTTTCATAACAGGAAAGACCTTACCCCCAATGTATGTGCAGTATATATTGAAAAGGAATATCGTTGTCAAGGAATTGCAGGACGATTACTTGACATAGTTGTGAAAGATACAAAGTCCAAAGGAATAACTCCAATCTATTTGATTACTGATCATACAGGTTTTTATGAAAGATATGGATGGGAATTTTTGTGTATGGTTCAAGGGGATAATGAGCCTAATATGACAAGAATGTATATTCATAGATAAATTGGAATTTATTGTGTATAGGAGTCATTGAAATGGATATTGATAAACAAATAGATATGTTAGTGTGTTCAGATAATAAGAAGGCATATAATGTCTTAAAAGAATTAATAGAGGTAAGCAAACAATGTAATGATTTATATCAATATTTTGATACATTTGTTGAAATGATGAACAATCAGGATAATTCTTATATTCGTACTAGAGGACTTCACCTCATTGCATACAATTCAAAATGGGATATTAACAATAAAATGGAATCTATTATTGAGCAATGGCTTGAACATATTGAAGATGAAAAACCAATAACAGCAAGGCAATGTATTAAGGATACCATTATTATAGCTAAAAATAAGCCAGAACTTATAGATATTATTCTTGAAAGATTAAAAAAATTCAATAGGATATATGATGATAGTATGCAAAACTTAGTCTATAAGGACCGGCAAAAAGCAATTCGTCAAATAAAACAATATACGTGGTAAATTCCAGTTTATGGATTAATTACATGATAATAAGTTATCACATAAAAAAGTTCTGATCATAAAATCAGAACTTTTTAAAATCTTGTATTTGTTTGTGCTTATTTACAAGCTTCTTCGATTGAAGTTGCCTGTTTTTTTGGTAATTTTTTGATTCGAGTTTTAACAAATCTCAACAAGTTTCAAGACATCTCAGTACATCTATGAAGTAATAAATAAGGAAATATAGTTATAAGCTTTGTTAGTAATGTGTTAGTAACCCACAAAGTTTTTCTTCAACTGAGTAAGTCTTTGTAAATCTCAAGACAGCAGGATACCATAATTGTTGTTGCAACAATGATGTTAATAAAATAACTATCTATTTAAATAAAATCAGTTTAATAAGATTGATTATGCTTTCCTTATCATTGGGATGGCTTGATGCAACAAGTATTGTCAAAGTGGCTAAAGTTGTATTTGATATCCTTGGTTTACCATCGTAAAAAAGTACTTTATTTTTTTCTAAGAAATATAGAAATACTGTTGCAGCAATTCTTTTATTCCCATCAGCAAATGCATGATTCTTGGTAATCAGATAAAGAAGGTTAGCAGCCTTGTCTTCTAGAGTAGGGTATAAGTCTTTTTCTCCAAATGTCTGATAAATGTTTTCAATTGCTGACTTAAATGAATCATTTTTTTCTAGTCCAAAGAGACAGCCTTTTTCATAAAATGTAGTTTCATGAATTATATGAATACATTCTTCGTAGCTGATTCTATAAATAGTATCCAAAGAACATTCTATATCCATGGTCTGATGATCATAGTCATCTAAAATAGATAATCCTTTGTTGTATGCTATTAAAAAATCTAGCATATCATCACCACTGAGTTGAAGATTACCAGAAGAGTATCTGGATTGTTCAAGTAAACTGGTAATATTTTCGATAGAAGGAACATCAAATTTTCTTGCATTGATTACATAACCTTTCAGCAAATACTGTTTAAGAATATTATTTGCCCATTTTCTAAAAATAATTCCTTCTTTTGATTTGACTCTATATCCGACTGATATAATGACATCAAGGTTATAGTATTTGACATTGTGAATCTGTGTTTTTCCTTTTCCTGCTCCATGAGAAAAGGTAGTTGCAAATTTTGCAACTACCTTTTTTTCATCGAGTTCTTCTTCTAATATATTTTTGATATGTCTTAAAATGGTCGATTTATTCTTGTTAAATAATTTACTCATTTGATAGACACTTAACCATACAGTTTCACTGTTAGGAGTTACTGACACATCAAGTTTGAATTCACCATTTTGGAATTCAACTATTTCATAATTTTTAATCATTTTGCTTTACCTCAATTTTATTTTTTTTATTTGATTTATCTTTTAAAGAAACTTAATTTTATCTGATTCTTTAATGAGTTCTTCTATTGTTCTATGTGTATATACCTTTTCAGTCACATCACTTATTTCATGTCCAATTATTTTTTTTAATACATAGTCATTAAGTTTACTTTTTTTAGCACACGTTATATATGTGTGTCTTGTTTCATGAGGAGAATGTGTCATTTCTAAAGCTGTCATTACCTTTCTAAATCTGCCTCTGTATTTATCATATGAAAGAGGGGTTTTGTCATGGGTAAACATATTGTAGTCATTAAAAAGATACTCATTATTCATATCTATTCTGTTTTCAATTAAAGGTTTTATTTCCTGACGTATGGGGACAACTCGATTAGTTCCGGCTTTTGTTTTCGTACCACCAATCAGGTATCCTTCTTTTAAATGAATATTTTCATTTTTAATGCTGATTAATTCAATTGGTCTTAAACCAGTATAAATACCTATCAGAATCATGTCAGCGAAAGGCAGATCATCAGAACGTGACCATAAATTTTCGATTTCTTCTCCAGAAAAAGGAATTCTATCTTTTAATTTCTCAACACGCACAGACTTACATAATTCTGCATAGTTTTTTTCTACAATATCGTATTTTAATGCATATCTATATAAAAGGTTATACATAGACTTCATTCTTGATTTTGTTGCCTGACCAACATTTGCATTTTCAATAACCTTTTCAAGATGATTGGGTCTTATGTCCCTGAATCTCATGTTATGAAGTGGTTCAGAGTGTTTAAAGGCTGCTGTATAAGTTCTCATTGATGATTTATTCTTTAATGTTTTAAAATGGTCTTCGCTCCATTTTTCATATACTTCAGCAAAAGTTATAGTGTGTATTTTAATGTCATAAGGATTTTCATGATATTCTGTCAGGGCAACTAATGCTTCTTTCTTGGTAGAGTAGTAACCTAAAATCATTTTTTCTCTTTTCATGTTGTTCTTAACCTTAACATATCCGGTTGTAAGAACGACCATATAGGGATTTCTCCTATTTCCTTTTAACTTATATATGCTTCCAAATCCATTAGGTAATTTCATCACTTGTCACTCCTTTCGCTACTAATCATAAGATAAAGTTCAATAAAATAAAAAAGTGCAAATATTGAATTTGCACCTTTGACAATTATTCTTCATAGATATAACCAGTATATTCATATAATTTCTTTGGTGAAACATAATATGAATATTCTGAAGAACCATCTTTTTTGTAGGCAACACCAATAGGTAGCCAGTTTTCTTGAATACCTATTCGTACAAAATTTTTATCTTTTTTCATTATTCTGGCAACAACGGAAATAGGTACATTTGCACCACTGAATTGAAGAATGTCTGTTCTCATCATTTTATTTATTTCTCCTTTTATAATAGGGATAAGTGAGTCCAAAACTTATTTTGATTTTTTTATCTAATATTTTCATAAAATTTGGAGACAGCTTACCTATGTATTTGATGATTCTTTTTTCGTCAATCACCTTGATTTGTTCCATCATGACCATAGAATCATATTTTAAGCCAACATGTTTTGGAATAACATAATGGGTTGGTAAATAATGTTTGGAATGTGCCTTGCTTGTAATACACGCTACCAGTATGGTAGGGGAATGCTTGTTTCCTTTATTGTTCTGTACGACAAGAACAGGACGAATACCACCTTGTTCACTACCATATCCTTCACCTAAATCTGCTAAATAGATCTGTCCTCTTTTAATCTTCATTTTTCTCCTCCTATGTATGACGAATAAACTATTGTTAGTTTATTCGCTTTTAGAGTATGAATCTTTGTTTCACATTTATCCCTGATTACCCGAAACTAGGGAATACTTATCAACAGAACCGTAGCGTAAGTTCTCACTGGAATTTCACCATCGCATGGTATCTCATGCAACTGACGTGCAGGTGTATCATTGTCAAATAAATATCTTTATTAAAGTGATTGCCTTTCACCTGGTAATTCAATAGTTTTCGCTCTCATTCATATTCAAATGGTCATGGCGTATTGAATAAGGATATCTATTATAAAGTGTTGATAAGTTGTTATTCGGTTTTCAAGGGTCTCAAATGAAGAACATTTTTTGTCTTCACTATATAGGCCTTGAAAACGGCTTATTTTCTAAGATTTTTAAAAATTTTTTTAATTTTTGCAGTTTTCTGATAAATTGTACTGACTGGAAGCTTAATTATTTCAGAAATCTCTTTGATACTGTAACCTTGAGTCTTTAATAATATGACAGATAGAAGCTTTGGATCTTCCTCCTTGAGATATTCATAAAGAGCCTCATCTTCTATAGAGTCTAATATATCATCAACTGTATAAAAATCTTTTCTGAAGTCTTGAGGGGATATTGTAAAGAAGATATCATTTGTAACATTTTGATGCCTTTTATAGCGACGATCAGCATTGAATTGTGACCAGTCATACTTACGTAATTCAGTAATCATCTTATTTGAAGCATCATGCTGTTTCAACAGTTCTTCTTCCTTTTCCTTCCATCTTTTCCATTTAGCATATTCCTTATTATAATTGTAGGCCATTCCTTCTCCTTTCCTGAACATAGGAAAAGGAGGGGGACTTCTACATCTGATATTCATGACTTAACTGTTTATGTAGTCGATATATGAAAGGACTCTGACATTATATAATCGACATAATAATTCAAATTCTTCAAAAATATCAGGATAAATACTAATTCTCATTGGACTGTTAATTAATAACACATCAAAGTTCCTTTGCTTAATTTCTGTGATAAGTGTTTTCATTTCATAAGAATTCAGATACTTACCATCTGAAATAACATGTGTATGACCAATGACTTCCATATTACATTTTTCAGCAATTTCTTCTAGCTGATCATTTTGAAAGTACAGTAATGATCTTGATGTATTTGGATTTATACGACAATAAATCCACGCTCTTATTTGTTCCATTCACGTTCCTCCTTCAAATTGTCCTTTCATGCATATACGCAGAAATTACTCATCAAAGTGCAAAAGTTTTTTTAACTTTTTTTGAAGAAGTTTCTGGATTTTCTTTTTTCTATAAGTTACTGCCTGTCGTGTGAGATGAAAGTGTTTTGCTATTTGTGTATCAGAATATTCATAAATAAAAGCCTCAATAGCAATCTTTTTATCTAAATCATCTAATAAATCTATTTCTTGATAAATAGCATTAACTACATCTTTTAACCATAGCTTATCTATTATGTTTTTATTGTCTGGCAAAGAAAAAGAAGCAGCTAAATCAATGTCTCCATAATGTAAGACGGATTTAGCTACTTCCTGTTGATATGTATAATATAATTTATTATAACTTGCTTTGCATATTTTATAAATTTTTTCATCTACTTCTATATATTCATCTTTTATCCTTAAATAGTAAATCTTGTTTCCTGATTTGTTTTCTATTTTAAAATCATTCTTTTTATAATCGTATAAATGATTTTTCACCTTTGTTTCCTCCTTTATTTTTAATAAGAAGAAAACAGGGTGGTGATCGATTATGTAACATAGCAAACCTTCTTCAAACCATTGTGTATATAATCTGATAAAACAGATAGTTTAACTAACATGTTAATCATTAAAAAAATTATTTTTTTATCATGCTATATTAAACAGTATCGGTGAAGTCATTTGTCTTAAACTATCATTATTTGCATAAAAAAATCACCATTTTATATAAATATTCAAGTTATAATAAACTTCTTAATTAACCATCTGACACATGTGCATAGTATGGCTCAACCAGATTGAGTACAGTAATAATTGTTTTTTTAGGACATCGATGTGATTTTAAAATATATTTTTGTATTTTACTCATAAAGTTTTTTCCAGTATTTCTATGATTGAAACGCCACTCCTGCTCTTTCAAGAATAATCGCAAGTCACGCTTTGTTACACCATGATATATACCGGTAATATTATTTTTTATATCACCAATCAATATGTTGATCCAATATAATCAATGATTATCTTCATCATAGAGTATTTTTTCTGACTTTAATGTGATTTTGTCAGCTAATCCTAGAAATGATGATTTTCCATCAGTATTGAGAACTCTTTCTCCTGACAGTTCTACTTTTTTGAAATAAATCTAACTATATTGTTTGTGCTATCTACGGCTACTGGCATCAGTTTTATGAATTTTGAATACTTGTTTTCCTTGTATGTTGATAACACTACTAAAAAGGGTTGCTGTTCAGTAGCAACTCCTTGTTTGTGTTCTTCTTTATTTTTGAACCAATATAGGCAATATCCGCTTCATAAAATAAACTGTCCAAAATTTTATCACTTTTACTTTGAAACATGAGTATTCTGCATTTTCTGCAAAGCAATAAAGCTGTTTTGTAGTTTACTTCAAGTTCACTAGCTAATTCAACTGCTGATAGACCTTTATTAGCCGTAAAAAAGAGGTACATCCCCAAAATCAGCTTATAAAGATCTAGCTTGTTATCTTGAAATATAGTATTTGAAAGCAGGTCATGTTGATGTCCACATTCTCTGCATTGAAAAACATCGCCTCTTTTAATAGCGTAGTAATGTGTACAGTCACATTTTTCACAGTAAAATCTAACAGGCCATTTCATGCTGAAAAAGAATTGAACACATTCATCATGATTGTTAACATATTTTCTAGTTAAATCAATTAAAGAATTTTTTCTTGGTTTTAGATTTTTAGACATAGTAACCACCTTTTTAAAATAAGTATACAATATTTTAAAGAATTGGCAGTTTACATAATTGACTTTGAAAGTGGGAAAAACGTAGTTAAACAAAAAGATGTGTTATGTGGTTAATTAAGATAAACTTTAAAAGTAAAAGAAAAATCAAAAGGAACAATGATGATTGATATATATGATTGATAAAATGGTTCAGTCAAGTGAATATTATTTATATGTCTATATTGAATATCATTATCTAGAAGGATATTCAGGAAATAATGGATATCTTTTTGGAAAAGATGACATAACAGAAAGTATATAGGAAGATTATGATATTAAAGAAAGTCAGGAATATATAAAAGATGCAAAAAAGAAAATGATTATGTATCAGTATAAAAATGACTTAAAACATAAAAGAGCAAGCAATTATTTAGAAGGATATTAGGAAATTATATAAATTGAAGGTTACAAGGTATATTTAAACATGCAAGATGTAAAAACATGGAATGTTTAGCACATCATAGATAGAAGTTTTTAGAAGTATAGGTTAAAGCACCAAAAGAAACAGAAATAAAAAAACGGAAACTGTTAAACCGCATTTTTAACACATTAAACAATAAAATAAAACTGCAAAATAAAATAATCAAAAGGTGTAAGGTATGCGCTTTGTAACGGCATAATTTTCCACCTGTTTTTTTCTATGATTTATTGTATGATAGTAATATAAATATTACGAAAGGAAAAAGAAAAGAAACAGACTGTTAAAGTATCCTATTGCAGCAATATGGCGAAATCCGGAATGAATCCGAAGATGCTGCAGTACCTTATGGGGCATAGTGATATAGGGGTTACGCTTAACACTTATACGCATCTTGGCCTTGAGGACGCAGAAGATGAATTGAAACGGCTGGAAGACCTGCAGAATGCAAAAAGGAACTAGAACGGACACAAGGGGAGAAGCCGGTGTCGCAGAGGATATTTAAGGCGATATAATATAGAAGAATGATGACGCTCTGGTTTTGACTAGGGCGTTTTTTGTGGAAAAATTGGTAAGATGACGATATAATATCTTTGTTAGATAATTTTGTAATTTATATGTAGAAAGGGTGAAGGCATATGAGTTCTATGGTTACTAAAAATGCACATATTATTAACGCAGATACGCGATCATTGATATCAACAAGGTATAAAAGAATTACTAAAGCAGTGAATCAGACTTTTTGGGATAGTATAAGTGAAACGGCACATAGCTTTTATGTTGGTTCATATGGGAGAGGAACGGCAATTAATACAAGTGATTTGGATGTATTAATTGAATTGCCAGATAGTGAATTTGAGCACTTTTCATCTGCTAATGGAAATGGGCAGTCAAGATTGTTACAAGCAGTAAGAAATGCATTATTGGTTACATATCCTAAGACAGATATAAAAGGTGATGGACAAGTTGTTGTAGTACAATTTTCAGATGATATGAAATTTGAAATATTACCAGTTTTTAAAAATAATACTATATGGGGATGGGATGGAACATATAAATATCCAGATACACATATGGGTGGAAATTGGATGTCGACGAATCCTAAAGCAGAACAAGATGCTATTAAAGAAAAAAATGAGCACTCAAATGGTTTACTGTGTGATGCTTGTAAACATATTCGATATGTGAGAGATAATCATTTTTCAAGTTATCATTTATCAGGAATCTTGATAGATTCCTTTATGTATGATGCTATTAAAGGGTGGCATTTTTTACGTGAAGGAGAACAACATTCTGGTGGAAATGAAACATTTGAGGAAGCATTGTTGAAATATTATAATGAAATATCATTAAACGGATATATAGCGCCACAAATAAAAGCACCTGGTAGCAAAATGGATGTTGATGTAAACAAAGGTTGGGAAGTGTTAGGAAAAGTATTAAGATATATGGTTTAATATGCTGTGTAAACTTACATAAATTTTATATCCAAGAATGTTAAAATTAGGAGGAAGATTTAGTATGAATAATGAATATCAAATGTTGCTAGATGAGGTAAGACAAAACTATGCAAGTGTAGTGTGGACTCATAAAATACAAGAAAAACAAGCGGATATTTATCATGAGAAGTATGCAAAATTAGAAACTGTAAATATTTTAGTTGCTTCTGTAACTTCATGTGGAATTGTGAGTTCAATTTTTTGTGATAACATTTGGGCAAAAATAATTTCTGCAGTTCTTTCTTTTATAACGTTAACAATTACTGCTTATTTTAAAAGTTTTGATATAAAAGGAATGGAAAAGCAAAACAAAGAATATGCGAATAAGTTTTTGGTTATACGAAATAGGTTATTGCATATAGTTTGTGATATTCATATGAAAAAATGTAGTGTAGATGAAATTAATGAAAATTATGTTAAAATTATGGATGAATTAAATGAATTATATATTGAAGCACCATCTACCACTCAAGAGGCAGTTGATAGAGCATCAGAAGCACTTAAGGTAAATATGGAGTATACATATACGGACGAAGAAATAGATAATTTTTTACCACAGGCACTTAGAGGAAGGATTGAGGAATAATTGGCATTAATAAATGACTTTGAAACATTTTGTAGTAATATTCAATTAGATAATCTAGCTGATATGAAGAAAACTACAGGAGAGATTGCGAAAAAACTTAATAAGAGTTACTACAATTTAGATGGTGAAACGGAATTGCATATGTATATTGTTGGCTCTGTGGGAAGAAATACAGCTGTTTGTGGAAGTAGTGATCTGGATGTTATATTTGATTTGCCAGCTAGTATATATAGTAAATATGAGGCATATACGGAAAACGGACAGTCTGCATTGTTACAAGATGTAAAGAAAGTACTTCAAGAAAAATATCCCAATTCAGATATTAGAGGGGATGGTCAAGTAGTAGTTATTGCTTTCAATAAATATACTGTCGAATTAGTTCCGGGGTTTAAACAGTCGGATGATAGGTTTAAGTATCCTGATACACATGATGGAGGAAAATGGAAGTATACAGATCCATTGAGCGAACAAAGTGCATGTGCTGAATGCGAATCAGAATCTGAAGGAAAGTATTATGATTTTTGTCATATTGTAAGAAGCTGGAGAAATCATATTGGTTTCAAAATGGGAGGATTATTGATTGACACATTGACATATGACTTTTTCGAAGATAATGATTTTTTTGTTGGTGATTCGTCAAAAAATTATTTAGAAATACTAAAAGATTTATTTGCATTTTTGAAAAATCAGGATAAAAATAGAAGTTATTGGTATGCAATGGGAAGTAATCAGTGTGTATATAATTCTGATAATGGAAAGTTTGTTGGTAAGGCAAAGAAGGCGTATAATAAGATAAATAATCTTACAATAGAATCAGAGGATGCCAATAAAATATTGAGGCAAGTTCTTGGAAATGCATTTCCAAAAGCTGAAGGAAAAACAGAAAAATCTGCACAGTATTCTGTTACTAAGAGATATTATGATAGAGGAGCTTCAACAGAGGAATTTATTGAAGAGAGATTTCCTGTTGACATAAGGTATACTCTTGATATTGATTGCAATGTGACACAGGATGGTTGGAGACCATTCTTTTTAAGAAAATATCTTATTGACAGTGCGATTCCTATAAGAAAAAATAAAAAACTTGATTTCTTTATTGTAGATACGGATTGTCCAAAACCGTATGATGTTTATTGGAAAATTAGAAATGTGGGAGCAGAGGCAATAAGACGTGATATGGTGCGAGGTAATATTTGCAAAGAAAGCGGAACTCATCATACGGAAAATACAGAGTTTGAAGGTGAGCATTATGTGGAGTGCTTTTTGATAAAAAATAATGTGTGTGTTGCAAGGGATAAAATAGATGTGCCAATAGGTACAATTTAAATCTTTAGTAGTAATCTAACTAGCTTTTTACTCCGTTTCTACTACGATTGCTGTACACATCTTGCAATATTTTGCTAAGTTTTGCATTTTTTGTACAGAAATGACCGATACATAAAGAAGAATTTACACCGCGCAAATCGCTGCAAATGGCAGCAGGACAGCGCATTTTGAAAGGAGTTTTTATGAGTATACGCGTACTTTTCATCTGCCACGGCAGTATCCAAAATGATGTGTCGAACTAGCTATTTGTATTAAGCTAATTATAAACCTTTTTTTCAATTATTAACCTATAATTATATAAATATTAATTGGATAAAAATTGTATAGTTGAAAAAACAACAAATGAATAAAACACTTTTGGTTTTGAGAAGAAAATCTTGTACATAAAAAACGAACATGATAAACTAATACTGTTTAAGAAAGGATGTGATCAACATGTTAAGAAATATTCATAACAAAAACAGAATAAAAATAAAAAATGTAGGTCACAAGTGTATCGATTAGTCAAGCACAGTATCTACTGTGCTTTTATTATGCTCTTGTGACGAATAGACACAGGAGGAAACATGAAAGTTAAAATAATGAAAAATAAGAAGTTGTGGATGGAAGATGATGCCAGTGCACAATTAGTAAAAATCAGTTGTTTTGATAGTGTTGTGGATATTATTGGATTACCTGATCTTCATCAGGGGAAAACACCTGTTGGAACAACTATTAAGACAAAAGACATGATCTATCCGTTTTTCATAGGAAATGATATTGGATGTGGTATGTCTTTATTTGATACAAATGTCAAATTAAAGAAATTTGATATGGAGAAGTTTATTAAAAAATTAGAAAATACTGTAAGCGACAAATAATTAAGCACTTATAAATAATAGAATAATTCAATACAATAAGGATGTACTAAACAAGGAGGTGCATCTTTATGATGAAAAAGACCAGGGAACAATGGAAAGAAGTTATAGAAGATCAAAAAGCAAGTGGACTGTCAATAGAAAAATACTGTCAACAGAGCCATATCTGTGTTTCCAGTTTCTATAAATATAAGTCACGGATTATTAAAGAAGAATCTTCTTTTCTTCCTGTCGTTGTTGATAAAGATGATGAAATGATTGATTTTGAAATTGATCATCATCATATTTCGTGTTCAAAGCAACATGTCAGAGTAATATTGGAGAGTCTGCTATGATTATCAATACCGATGAGATCAAAAATATCTATGTTTCCAAAAAATACTGTGATATGAGAAAACAGATTGCGGGTCTTTCATTGATTGTCACATCCGAATTTAAGATGAATGTTCTTGATCACAGTCTGTTTATCTTTACCAATGCTTCACGCAATCGAATCAAGATGCTCTATTATGAAGCCAATGGATTCTGGCTTTTTACCAGAAGACTGGAAAATGGAAAATTTAAACTTAAAATGCATGAAGAATCTGGTGTTCTGATGATTACTCCTCAACAGCTCAACTGGCTGATTGAAGGGTTGGAATTTGAAGACATGATATGTGAAAATACGGTTTCCAATCGTATTATTATCTAGTATTTTATGGTATAATCTTTTGTGTTTTAAGGATGTGATGATCAATGAAAAATGAAGAAAGAATCAGTCAGCTAGAAGCAGAACTTGAAGCTAAAAACAATGTCATAGAAAGTCTCAAACAGGAACTGAATTATATTCATGAACAGCTTGTACTTTATAAAAAGACTCTCTATGGCTCAAGAACTGAAAAGACTGAAATTCCTAATCAGTTGACACTCAATATTTTTAATGAAGCTGAAACTGAAGAAACACCCATAAAAGCAGAACCTGAACTTCAGGTAAGGGTGTCATCACATTCAAGAAAGAAATCAAGAAAAAGAAATATTGATGATCTTCCTGAAACAGTTGTTGAACATGATATAGAAGATAAAACTGATCCTCGAACAGGGAAACCATTAAGACTTATTGGAACGAATGAAAGAAAAGAACTTGTTCATCATAAGTGTTAAACCGGATATTCTCCACATCACTTAACCGCAAATTATATTAACTGTTATTTTATTGCTTTTTATTAACGAGCGCACATTATTTCAACTTTTCCATTACAGACAGATTCAAAAAAAGATGCACCTGTTACAGTACATCTTGACTATAGTCCTTGCTTTTATAAACTTCTTTTATGGCATATGCAATCTGTAAGCTTAAATCCTCATCTTTCACCTTTTCACAGAGTGCATCTGAATTCCAAAATATATCTGTTGGATGTGCCAGTTCCACATTTATTTCATAGTTCGCAATGCATATGTTCCATTGATTTGACAGATGTTCTAGATAACATCTCAATTTGCGGTTGCCTGCTTCAACTTCAAATTCATAAAACGGTGTGATATGAAGATATGAAATTTCACCAACCAGCTTACCTCCATCCTTGTTCTTGTAAATATAATCCATAATCCTATCCAAGCATCAGTTCTTTGCTTGCCTCCATGATAAGTTCACTGTCAATAATTTCCTTATTGTAATGCATTCCAAGTATAAGACTCTTGTTGATAAGCAAATTAAGTATTCTTACTGATGTATTCATCAGAGAATACAATGTATGATAACACTCTTCTTTGAAAAGATCACTTCGACAGTTGACAGACTGCAATCTTGAAA
Source organism: Clostridium sp. Marseille-Q5894 (assembly GCF_946902305.1). NCBI lineage: Bacteria > Bacillati > Bacillota > Clostridia > Eubacteriales > Clostridiaceae > Clostridium > Clostridium sp. Marseille-Q5894. Next base: position 201,311 of record NZ_CAMPPT010000002.1, read on the forward strand.
TGACATAATTTTTGACTTCTTCTTCATTGAAACCAGTAAATGTATAATTCATATTGATTCGCTGTCTGAATGGTTCCAGTGCTTTCAGACGCAGTGTTCTCAGGAATTCATTCTGACCTACAAATATAAGTGTACAGTAATCTTTTGAGTCATAGTCAAAGTTCATAAGCATTATAAATTCTCTGAGTACCTCTTTCCTTAGAAATTGTGCTTCATCTATCGCTATGATCACTTCTGTTTTATTTTCAGATGTCAGTCTTCTTAATTCCTCCTGAATCTGATGAAACATCTGTGATTTTTTAGTTGTTTCTTCAAGACCAAGTGCATCATTAAGCATACGGTAAAAATCAATAGCTGTAATAGTTGTCATACATATATAGATAACGACATAGCGATTTGGATTGAGTGCTTCAAGTGTTTTTCTGAGGCATGTGGTCTTGCCCATTCCCGGGTTGCTTAAAAATACTCCAATACCTCTTGATCTGATTGTAAATTCCAGTCGGTTTGTCATCTGATTGAAATCATTGGATGTAAAAAGTGTTGAAACAGCTGCATCCTTAGTAAATGGATTTTTATCCATTCCATAATAAGTTGTCATTTCCATTAGTATATAATCTCCTCTCTTCTTGTTTTTCCGTTTTCAATTCGATCCGTTCTTTTTAAAGGAACTTTTTTCTTCTGGGATATGTCATAAAGATATGTTCCTTCAAAGGTTCTGGGATTATAGCGGATGACCACCCTCATGCCAATATAAACTGATGGTACATCAAACAGCTGATTCTCAACAAGCACGGTAGAATCTCCGTTTACTTTTCTGGTTGTTTCATGAAGAAATGTGTCGGCTAGCCAGTCAGCATAGTCAACAGGTGATTTATTTGACAGTCTCGCTACTTCTATATCCTTCATATCGTACAGATAGCGTTCAAGGGGCGTATGATTGTCATTTTCATCTTCCTTTAATGATGAATGAATCGTTCTGTTATATTCATTGATCCACCTGTTCAGATCATTATTCAACTGACTGAGGGAATGGTAATCTGAGCCTTTATGTATATCCATAAACCGCATCTTCATTGTATGAAAGAATCTCTCTATAAGAGCCTTGCCAGTCGGTGAATACGGGGGATTATAAATAATCTTGGTTCCAAGTCTTGCTTCTATTTCCCTAGTACTTTTATTTCTGTAGCTGCTTCCATTATCTAAAATTAATACTTTGCTTCTTCCATATCTTAATACCGCATCATGCCATACTTTTTGAAAGTTAACCGCATTGTCATTGAAAAAGAATTCTGCACCAACGATCATTCTGGAATGATTATCAATCATAGCGATAAGATAGGTTTTCCTGTAAATATTTTCCTCGTCATAAATATAGAATGTGTGACAGGTATCTGCTTCGTAGCCGTCACAGGAATGAGCAAATTCCCATGTTCTTCTTTCTCTGGTCAGTGTTTCCCCATGACTGTTCCTTAAACCGCTGTTTTTAATATAACGCTGTATGGTATCTACGGAACAGTCTCCTTTGTTCAGGATTCCATCTGCAATCATTTTCTCATAAACCATGACACCAGTAATTCTAGGGTATTCCTTTATTAAGGATGCAATATACTGTTTGTGTTCTTCATCAAGTTTTCTAACTCTCCCCGAATCCAGACGATCTTTTGGCATCAGGCCATCAAAGCCAGAGTTCCGGTAAATATAAAGCCAGCCCTTGATAGTCTGATCAGAAAATTTCCTTTTAGTGCCATCAGGCCAGTTCACTTCATTTTTTGCGACACGTTTAAAATAGGCACCGGCAGAAGTATCAGTATAAGTATGAGAAATCACTGGTGCAATCAAAGAAAACTTGATCTGGCTAACAAGTTTTCTGTATTCATAGCTGGCAGTATTTTGTGTATTCATATTAATTCCTCCTCAAACAGAGTATAGAACAACTGAAAGATACATAACATTGCCATCTTATTTAATTGTGAAATGCAGGAAAGAGGCTAAGAGGTTCGATTAAATAAACTGCGGTCATACTGAAAAAGAGTATGAAGATTAAAGTCAAAAAGATCCTGAATGACAGAACTGTAATTATAAATCAGATGAACAAAGAAGGACATTTTATATTTATTTTTGAGGAAATTAAAAATACGCAGATATGTATGATATTTTTTAATCCATCGATATAAAGTTGAAACAGAAATTCCAAACATGGAAGTCAGTTTACCAACAGTAAAAGAGGAAAAAAATTTTAAGGCAAGAATTTTTAAAACAAAAAACACAGAAAAAGAACAATGAGGAATAAAAATAGAGCCAGGAAGGACAGCATGAAAATGTTTGTCATTCTGGCAATAGAAAACGGGAATCGTAATTAAATCATCATGAACAGACTGATGAAAAGAAACATAATGTCTTGAATAGCATCGGAAATAAACAATGTTAGAGGATTTACAGGAAATATTATTGTGACAATGAACAGAAGAGGAATGAATATGATTGAGACAGTAAGATTCTATCCATTCAATTTGTTCAAAGGACGGTTCATTAAAGAATCTGATATTTTGAGAATTTAAGGCAGACTTGATAATTAATGAAAAATCTTGTATCATACTATTTGTATCATCAGTATCAACTGACGATGGAAAAGAAACAGTATTAAAGGGGTAGGATACTTTAAGGGGCTGTTTCTTTTCTTTTTTCCTTTCATAAATTTAGCATGTATAAATATATAATACACCAAAAAGAAATAAAAAAAAGATTAGAAATATGCGGTTTGAAACGTCATATCTTTAATCATACAGTTAAGTTAATGTGCAGTTTTATTAAAAATCTAGCGGTATTGAAATTGCGGTTTAACAATAAGGAATACTATGAAGTCATCAGACATGTTCAGTATGTTGTTTAGCGAATTAATTTAACTAACTTTTTTCAAATTAAATTAGACAGTATTAAATGTAAAATCATCACGATTAATTAAATTTGTTATACTATTTTAGACAATATCCGCACTTTATTTTATACTTTAACAGTAACAAAAATGCAGCTTTACACTGCATTTTCATATATTAATTTTAATCCTTCTGCAATCATTACACCATCAATTATGCTGTGCATGATATTTCCAATCCTTTCACTGTTCCAAAAAATATCATCTAACGTACTTAATGGACTTGATACATTTATCTCTGGTATACCAATCCAACGCTCTTGTCCCAGCTGAATTAAATATATGTCATACCTGCTCTTTCTTCCGCTTATACTGAATGATGTTATTTCATTGATTTTTTTTATATTTCTTATTTCACATTTCCATACCTGCTTTTTATATCTGCAGTTATATCTTATTGTTTTATCCGATTTCATTTGCTGCCTCCATTACTGTTTCATTATCGATTACCATTTTCTCTCTGGCTGCTCCTATTATTAAACAGTGGGTCAATAAATTATTCAGCTTTCTTGATGATCCCTGGCTTGCATTTGATAATGCCTTGAGCGCATCTGGCATTATCAGCGGCTGTGTTCTTCCTGCTTTTTTTAGCTTTTCAACCACATACCTTTCGATATCTTTCTCATTCATTCCAGAAGTTTCATACTGAATTACAATTCGCTGTTTCAATGCTTCATGCACAGCTCTGTTGACAGTGTGATTTAATACTGGTGTTCCTGACAGGATCAAAATTACATAATTATTTGAATCAAAATTAAAATTTAAAAGCATTATAAGATCATTAAGAATATCAGTTTTTAAAAACTGAGCTTCATCCAGTATGATCACTGGTACGATCCTTTTTTCATCGACAGTACTTTTTATATAGCTCTGTATATTTCTGAAATTATCTATTTTTTTATGCTGTGGTTCCAGCCCAAGCTGACTGCTCAGCTCACGATAAAATTCAATCGTTGTCAATGTAGACATTGGCATATAGATAACCTTATACAGTCCTGGGTTTAGTGTCTCACTGAATTTTTTCATGATAAATGTCTTGCCAGTTCCACTGCGTCCTGTGAAAAGTCCAATTCCTCGAACATCTTTCAGATAGTTAAGCCGACCAAGTGCTTCTTTAAAATCATTTGTAGATATTTCTATATCAGGCTGTCCTTTTTCAAACGGATTGAATTCAAGTCCGTAATAAATCTTAAAATCCTTCATCATGAATCCTCCTGTGCAAATAATGGTTTATTTCTTTTTATTCTGGAATTGTCAACCTTTCTGACTTCAAAGATTTCTATATAACTGTCATTTTCATATATATAAACGTTGCTTAAATCCGGTTTGTATTTAACTGTTATTCTTGTGCCGATATATTCCTGTTTTGTTTCATAAATTCTGGTATTGAGTCTGATTGTTGCATCATTGGCTACCTTTCTGGTAACCGTATGATAAAATATCTTTTCAAGTAAATTTGAATCGATTCTCCTGATTAAGTTTGAATCATCCATAAATACATTCAATGGTGTTTGACCGTTTAATGATGCATGTGGAGAATTGTTTTTTTGATTGACATATATACCAAAAGCAGCATCTATATCCTCGATACTTTTAAACTGGCTGAAATCAGTATTGTACATCCACTGTTCCTTTACTGATTTAAAGGCCCGCTCCACCTTTCCTTTCTGGTTGCCATGAAAGATTTTTGCACGACTTATCTGAATCTGCAGCTGAGCACAGATAAGTGGCAGCTGTTCATTCTTGTACGGTGTGCCGTTGTCAGTAAAAATTCTTTTTGGTATGCCGTATTTAGTTACAGCTCTCTTTAATACGGTTTGAACATTTACTGCATTGTCTTCGAGAAAAAATCCATAACCAACAATCATCCTTGAATGATCATCAATAATCATGATCAGATATGTTCTGAGCTTATGCCCGCTGTCATCGTTAATATAGGAACAGTAAGTAGTATCCATCTGCCACATGTCATTGGAATGTTCCATTTCAAAGGCCCGCATATCTTCAACAGGTATTCGGTTAAGTTCGGGTTTTGAGGCAATAAATCTTGATACTGTTGAAAGTGATACATCTTTTTTCAATATATCGCCATCTTCTATCAGTTTTAGATAAATGGAAGTGGCGGTCATCCTGGAGTTGTTTGCTTTCATATCAATGATTTTATTTTTTACATCTTTGGTCAGTTTGCGTGAATGCCCCTTGTCTTCACGTGTTTTTGGCATCAGCCCATTAAATCCCTCCCTGCGGTACAGGTCATACCAGTACCGTACAGTCTGGAAAGAGAATTCTTTAGAAGTGCCGTCAGGATACCGAAACGGAGTAGACGTAATTCTTTTGTAGTACTGCAGCGCAGAACGGTCAGGATATGTTTCATTAAGAACGGGAACGATCAGTTCATACCTGAAAAGTGCAATTTGAATGTTTAAATCTTCTTTTTTACTGTTATTCATATAGAATACACCTCCTGACCTAACCATATAACAGAGTGGAGGCATATTCAAAGGAAGGGGTATGGGAAAAAGAAATCATGTAAAAATGATCATATTTTTAGTTGAAATATGCTGCATAAACATAACATGATATTCTGAAAAATAATTTATTATGAAATCAAAACATTCAAAGTCACACCTACCAAAAAAAGCCAAAAAAGAAGTGAGACGTTCTTTGTGAAATTTAATATAAAAGGCAATAATTTTTTTGACCAGTTCTCTAGAAAAACCAGTTATTTTAGAAATAACAGAAGCAGAATCACTGACATTGCGATAGGACTGGATTATTTTTATTATACAGGGATTGGACAAAATCCGGTAAGGAATGATAATACTGGGCAAAAGAGCATGAGTACAGTTACAGCTTTCGCATTTGATTCTAACGATAGAAATTAAAATAGTATTGTCAGAATCAAGAGTTAAATAACGGGGATAGACAGCATGTCTGTGAAAATGACCAGTAGAACCGCATGTACATTTGATTTTAGTAAGAGCAAGAGATGAAATATCAAGGTCATATGAATCTTGAGAATAATTGTTGAAATTGAAGGTTTGAAATGTTATCATAATCTTGTACAAAACATACGTTTTGTTTTTTGGGAAAAGAAAGGCAGGAAGGCGAACCGATGACCCTTTCTTTTTTCGTATGTTTAACTCCTTTATATAATAATAAAACAGTTAGAATAACTTGCATATAATTTTATCAAATTATTCTAACTGTTTTGTTGCATTTATTAATTTTAATTGACTGGATGGTATTGTTTTTATTTTATATAATGTGCTAATCAACATTCAGTATGTCTACAGTGCAGATTATGATGAAGAAATAGAAACAACTCCAATGTATAAGGGTGATGTGCCAGCATCTGTTATTCCAAAGAGCTTTGCATCACCATCACTGCTTGCATCTATTCTGGATAAAAAGTTCAATCTGTCATTGCCGCTATACAGACAGGAAAAGGCACTTGAAAGAGTTGGAATCACGCTGTCAAGACAGACAATGTCCAACTGGATCATAAAGCTCTATGATCTTTATTTTCAGACATTTGTTGACTATATGCATAAGGAACTTCTCAAATGCAGCTATATCAATGCAGATGAAACAACCCTGGAAGTACTGGAACTTAAAAAAAGTGAAGGAAGACAGGACAGCTACGTATGGGTTTATAAAACAGGAAGAAGCGAAGAAAAGCAAATGGTTCTCTATCAGTTTGAAAATGACAGAAAACATGAAAGAGCGAGCAACTTCTTAGAAGGATATCAGGGAATTATACAAAGTGATGGCTATAAGGCATATTCAAATGTGGAAGATGTAAAAAACATGGGATGCTTTGCACATCTTAGAAGGAAGTTTGTAGAAGTCATGGATGTAGCACCAAAAGGAACAGAAATAAAAGAAACAGAAACATATAAAATGTACCAGATGCTTAACAAACTGTTCCACCTGGAAAAGGTATATGATAAAAAATACAGAAATGATTTTGATCGTATAACTGAGGAAAGAAAAAAGAATTCATTGCCAGTTCTTGATGAGTTCTATCAAAAAGTCAAAGCTGTCTATCCTCATTCAGTTGAGAAAACACATTTGCATACTGCTTTGACCTATGCCATCAACAATGAAAAATATTTAAGATATTACATAGAAGATGGACGTGTTGAAATTTCTAACAACTCAGCGGAAAGATGTTGTAAAGTCTTTGCCATAGGAAGAAAGAACTTTCTATTCAGTAACAGTATCAATGGAGCGAAGGCAAGTGGTGCGGCATACAGCATTATTGAAAGTGCAAAAATGAACAAGTTAAAACCTAATGACTACATAGAATACATACTTACAAAAATGGCAGGAAATAAATTAACAGAAAACATGCTGGAAGAAATCATGCCATGGTCAAAGAAATTACCAAAAACATTATATAGGGACAAAAAGGCATAGCGATATGTCCTTTTTGAGCATCAATTAAAAAACAGAATGATCCTATCTGGTTGGTTTTCATCCAGTACTTTTTATGCTCGTTATTTGACGCTTACATTATTTTTTTATTATTTATTGACATTTAATTATAACTACTATAAAATATAGTAGTATAGTTTGTAGTAGAAAGAAGGGCTTAAATATATGAAAAATTATGACAACTATTTTCTTCCTGTAGATAATATGGAAGAAGCAAAAAGATATTATGAGGAAATATTGGGGTTAAAAAGAAATTTGATTTCTCTAATAAGGGAATGGTTGCTTATAATATTGGAAATGAAGAACCTGCAATAATTTTAAAAGACAAAAATAAATTTGAGAATTTAAAGCCTACAATATGGTTTGAAGTAGAAGATGTTGCAATCTTCTATAAAGAAATGTTGAACAATGGTATAAAGTTTTTGAGTGAGCCTTTTAAAATTGGAACTGGTAATGCAGTCGAGTTTGAAGATCCATTTGGAAATAGACTTGGCGTTACAGAATATTAAGTAAGGAGTAGAGATTATGTCAAATATAGATTTAGTATTATTAGGACTTATTAAACAAAAATCACAAAGTGCTTATGATATTAAAAAAAATATAGAATATCGTAATATACCAAGATGGGTAAAAATTAGTGAACAGTCTATTTATAAGAAAGTATTACAATTAGAATCAAAAGAATATATTGTTAGCCATAAAGAGAAAGAGAGAAATATGCCAGATAAAGCAGTATATACTATTACTGACAAAGGTAATGATTATTTTAATAAACTTATGAATGATATTTCAAATTCTGATGTTAGTCTATATTTGGATTTTAATGTTATTATCACGAATTTAGATTTAGTAGATGATGAACAAAAAAAGATTCTTGTTTCTAATATAAAATCAAAGATATTAGAATTAAAAGAATTACTAAATGAAAGACAATCTCATAGACAACATATTCCTAATGTTGGAAAACAAATGTTTAAACAACAATTAGCATTAGTAGAAACATTAGAAAAGTGGATAATTGATTTTGAGAATAGTTTAAAAGAACAAAATTAGTAAATATTGATTTTAAGTTAAAAGATAAATTTGTAGGGAGGGAAATTCCATGAAAATAATCAACATTGGTATTCTTGCTCATGTAGATGCAGGAAAGACAACTTTAACGGAAAGTCTGCTTTATACAAGTGGAGCGATTTTAGAATTAGGCAGTGTAGATAAGGGAACAACAAGGACAGATACTATGTTTTTAGAACGTCAGCGTGGAATCACAATTCAGGCAGCAGTTACTTCTTTTAATTGGAATGACTACAAAATCAATATTGTAGATACTCCTGGACATACAGATTTTATAACAGAAGTGTATCGTTCCTTATCTGTTCTTGATGGAGCTATTTTAGTAATTTCTGCTAAAGATGGTGTACAAGCACAAACCCGAATACTATTCCATGCACTTCAAAAAATGAATATACCAACAATTATTTTTATAAATAAAATAGATCAGTATGGAATTAACTTAAATAATATTTATCAAAATATCAAAGAAAAACTTTCAAATGATATTATTGTTATGCAAAATGTAACATTAACTCCAGAAATATCAATTAAAAATATCATTGATTTAGATGATTGGGATCCTGTAATTTCCAAAAATGATAAACTTTTAGAAAAATATATTGTAGGAGAAAAATTGACTATACAAGAATTAACGTATGAAGAATCTAGGTGTGTTAAAAAAGGTTCGTTGTTTCCTATATACCATGGAAGTGCTAGAAATAATATAGGGACTCAACAACTCATCGAAGCTATTTCAAATCTTTTTTGTTCTGAAATGAATGAGAATGATTCAGAACTATGTGGAAGAGTTTTTAAAATTGAATATACAGACCATAAGCAAAGATTAGTTTATTTGCGTCTTTACAGTGGAACATTACACTTACGAGATACAATTATATTGCCATCGAAAAAGAAAGTGAAACTTACAGAAATATATATTCCTTCAAATGGGGAAATGATACAGACAAAAATAGTTTGTTCTGGAGATATTTTTATTATACCTAACAATACATTAAGATTGAACGATATTATAGGAAATGAAAAGATTTTGCCATGCAATGTATGGAATGACAAGACTGTACCAATACTACGAACAAGAATTGAACCGATAAAAATAGAAGAGAGAGAAAAATTATTGGATGCTCTTACAGAAATTGCAGATACTGATCCTCTTTTACGTTATTATGTTGATACGATAACACATGAAATCGTCATTTCTTTTTTAGGAACAGTGCAGTTAGAAGTTATCTGTTCTCTGTTGATTGAAAAATATCACATAAACATAAGAATCGAAGATCCAACCGTAATTTATTTGGAAAAGCCATTACAAAAGGCAGATTATACTATTCATATTGAAGTACCACCAAATCCATTTTGGGCATCAATTGGATTATCAATAACTCCACTTCCAATTGGCAGTGGAATACAGTACGAAAGCAAAGTTTCACTCGGTTATTTAAATCAAAGTTTCCAAAATGCAGTAAGAGAAGGTATTAATTATGGACTGGAGCAAGGTTTGTATGGCTGGGAAGTAACAGATTGTAAAATATGTTTTGAATATGGTGTTTATTATAGCCCTGTTAGTACTCCCTCGGATTTTCGTTTTCTTGCCCCAATTGTACTTGAACAAACATTGAAAAAAGCGGGAACGCAATTATTAGAGCCATATCTTTCGTTTATACTTTTTACACCACAGGGATACCTTTCTCGTGCATATAATGATGCACAAAAACATTGTGCAATAATTGAAACAAGTCAATCAAAAAATGATGAAGTTATTTTTACAGGACATATTCCTGCACGTTGTATTAATGAATATCGTAATACTTTAACTCTATATACAAATGGGCAAGCAGTTTTTTTGACAGAATTAAAAGATTATCAAATTGCTACTTGTGAACCAGTTATTCAATCACGCAGACCAAATAATCGAATAGATAAAGTACGCCATATGTTTAATAAAAAAGAAAATTAAGTTACTATTCGCTAAATTACAATTTGTTAAGTAGTTGATGATATGGATAAGTATTTAGAAATCAAAAAGATTTTTGTACTGTTTAGATGTGATTATGATAGAGAAAGGATGCTAATACAATTTGGTCTGTAAGCTATGATATTAAAAATAATAGCATTTATAGGATTGATGGAAATCCAAAAAGGAAAAAATATAAAATAGATACAAGGTTAAATTTAAAGAATAATTTTATGTTTAAGGTAAATCTAAGGCAATAGAAAATTTACTTTTTTCTGTTATAATATAAGTAATAATAATTTTAAAAGTGAGTTGATATGAAAATGAGAACAGAGAAACAAATATATGATACTATACTTAATTTTGCTAAAGCAGATGATAGAATTAGGGTGGTTACTTTAGAAGGTTCAAGAACAAATATTAATATTATACCAGATGATTTTCAAGATTATGATATTACTTTTTTTGTCACAGACATGCAGAGTTTTATTAATAGTGATGAGTGGCTTAATGTTTTTGGAGAGAGACTTATTATGCAAAAACCCGAGGATATGGAATTGTTTCCAAAAGAAGAAAAAGGGTATTCATATCTTATGTTATTTTGGGACGGAGTTAAAATAGATTTGACATTATTGCCATTAGAAGTTTTAGATGAATATTTTACTTGGGATAAATTAGTAAAATTATTATTAGATAAGGATAATCGTGTTACTAATATACCAGTACCTACAGATGAAGATTATTATATAGAACATCCGACAGCACGTTCTTTTGATGATTGCTGTAATGAATTTTGGAATACTGTAACATATGTAGTGAAAGGATTATGTCGAAAGGAAATTTTATTTGCAATCGACCATTTAAATAATATTGTGCGTATGGAATTACTGCGAATGATTTCATGGAAGGTTGGAATAGAGCAAGGTTATAGTTTTAGTCTAGGAAAAAACTATAAATTTTTAGAACGATATATTTCACCTGAATTATGGAAGAAAATTCTTGCTACATATAATATGGGGTCATATACAGAAATGTGGAAATCTTTAGAATTATGTATGGGAATTTTTAGAATGGTATCAAAAGAAGTGGCACAATGTTTAAATTATTTATATCCAGATTATGATAAAAATATTAGTAATTATGTTATAAGACAAAAAGAAAAATATCAAAGATAAAACATTTCTAACATTTGATGATAAAATAATTGGATATCAAAATTATAAAGAGGGCAACAAATTACAATTTATAGGGTAAAGATAATAGGAGCCGAAAGGCTCTTATTTTTGTGCCTTTAAATCCTATTCACTTACAAAACTTTTCTTATTATATATGTTAAATTGTATTCACTCTAAAAAGTTTGTTGTATTAAGAATGGTGTCGTGATAGATGTCTCTTTGAGACATTCCTCTTGCATACATCGCCAGTACTTTTCCTTCAATAGCTGATACATCTTTTTTTCTTTTAGGAACCAGTATTGGCTCAAATGATCCATCTCTATCTCTAGGTGATTCTATTTCAATTTCACCTTGGGATGTTTTAAGAGTTTTCTTTGTATAACCGTTTCTTCTGTTTTTTGTTTTTTTAGCACCCTTATAATTAGATTCATATCCAAGATGATTATTCATTTCACCTTGTAGCATTGATTCAAATAAAGGTCCAAATAAATCTTTGAGAGCGTCATTCATGTCTTCAACCGATTCAGGGTTGTAAGCTTCAAGAATGGCTTGCGCAAGTGCGACTTTCTTAGGGTCACGTTTAATTCTAGCCATATCCATATCCTTCTTTCCTCCTAATTATATCATAGATATAATAAAAACTGTGTTTGTCAGGCCGCGCGCTCCTGACTTACACAGTTAATTTTACACTCTCTAATGTTTAGGTTGTTTTTATATTAACATTACTAGTGTCTTTACACCAAATCTTTTTACACTACATTCCTTCATACCTGTTTCTTGAGCAAATTCTCTGATTGTCATTATTTCTTTTTTCATTTTTAATTCTTCCTTTCCTTTATATTCAAATTATATTGAGTTATTAATCTCTTTTCCAATCTACAAATCTTGAATATTGTACCTTAGTTTATTTCTCAGCTGATCAAATGATTGCCTTTTTGCAGTCCCTTATTGCACTTATGCTTACTCCTTCAAGTCTTGTAACTTTTAGTCCAACTTTATGGGTTCACTACTTAATTGCATGAATTGATTTTTTCGACAAATAGAGTAGAGGGAAAATAAGACTATTTTCACCCCTCTCTTTGCATCGTACGTACGGGTCTCGTATACGGCGCTACATCTATATGTTAATACAACTATCCTAGATAATATTTAAGGGGATTGACCAATCCAGGTCTTTCTCCTTTTCTTATGGCTAGTATATCGGCATTCAATAGAAAATTAACTACATTGCCATTTGCTCGTTTATGCCAACCTAATCTAGTACTTGCTACTGAATAGATTTGCTCATCACTAAAGTGGTATGGCAATTTCTTATTTAACTTTTGTAAGTTCTTATATATACACAACGGTTTCTTCCACTGTAAGCGCCAAATTATGTTTATATCAACATAATTTGACTTATGTTTAGAAAATAATTATGTTAAGAAACTATAGAGAAGTCCTCGTTTTTTATAAGGACTTCTCATTTTTTTACTTCATTTTCTTAACATAATTATTTAACCATTCTTTCAAATCTTTTTTTCGTTTTCGTATATACCGAATCAATTCCCAATTCTTTATTTCCACTCATAATTTGTTCTCCAATTTTAATATTGTCAGGTGTTGCATAAATTTCTGTTGTAGTTACTGATGAATGCCCCAGAAACTCTTTTATTGATAATAATGGTACTCCATTATTATATAAATGAGTCGCCTTGGCGTGGCGAAATGAATGCGGATGATACTTTCCCTTAAATTTATCTGGATATTTGACTTTTAAATTTAATACTATTCTATTGATTGAATATTTCAGTCCACTGCACGCACTATATTAATCAGATGACGACTGTGTCACAATCTAAGTGACGGCATCATGTTAATTATTTTGACGACATTATATTCTCCTAAAAAAGGAAGTTTGCCTTTCTAACAATCTTCCTGCTTTATGCTATCTGTTTTTATTCAGTTTCTCTTATTCCCATTGATTATGATCCTTTAATATGGATGAGATATGAATTAGCTATTACTCTATCTAATGTTGCATCTGCAATGGCTCCACTTCCTAAATTTTGATGCCTTCCTTGAGATAATATGTGTTGTACATATATTTTATAAATATATTATGTTAAGAAAATGAAGTAAAAAAAATGAGAAGACCTTATAAAAAAGAGGACTTCTCTATAGTTTCTTAACATAATTATTTTCTAAACATAAGACAAATTATGTTGATATGAACATAATTTGACGCTTACGTTGATTTTTATGTTGATTTATTTATGGAAAAGAAATATTTATTATGGTCGTTAAATGTATTTTTGTTTTAACGATTTGTATTATTTTGGTATCTAAATTGATTTTAGATACAACACCTTCAAATTTTATATAATGACCTTTGTCATAGTATATAATTTGAATAATCATGCCTACCTTGACTTGATGTATTTTGTAGTCAAGTTCTGTTAAGTCATCTTCGGATAGTATTTTTTTAGGAACAACGATTCGCTCTTGTTCCTTTAATATTTCTCTAAATCCTTTGAGTGCATCAAATGACTGAAATATTTGTGCTCGTTGTGCTCTTGTTCTAGGCATTATGACCACCTACCAATCCATTACGTTTTCTTTGTGTTGCTTTATCACACAAATTCATTCCTTTGAGAACAGCATTTTTCCCATATTTATTTTTTATAGAAACTAGTGCTTCTTGTACATGTTTTTCTTTTTCTATATCTTCATAATCAGCAAATAGATCTAATTGTTCATAACATTCATTAACAACATTACCGAAAGAAATAGCTATTTGTCTAATAGGATAGTCAGGATTAATAATACGTTTATATAGATTAATAAATTCTTGCAATAAAATTTTATATGAATTTGTTGTGTTTGTGATTTTACAGCTACCTCTCGATGGTTTGATTATATTTTTTGAATAGCCGATATATAAAGCTATATGATTAGTTACAAGGTGTTTTTCTGTTAAAGATAATACATTACTTTCTACCATTTCTTTCATCACCAGAAAGGCATCTTTATAGTTATAATCTTCAAATAAGATTTGTGAATTGGAAATTGAATTAGAAGATGGCTTATATGCTTTGATGTCTTTAATTTCAGTAGGTTCTCTACCCCAGGAATGATCAATTAAGTATTCAGCATTCACACCAAACATTTTATAAAGTTTTTGTTCAGGGAAATGTGCTACACCATATAGATCGTCAATGCCAAATTGAGCTAATCTTCTTGCGGTTCCTGGACCAATCATCCATATATCAGTAATTGGCTTGTGATGCCATATCAACTGTTTAAATAAATCTTCATCAAGATATCCCATATTATCTGGTGTATGTTTTGCGGTAATATCTAATGCAACTTTTGTAAGAAACAGATTTGTACCAATTCCTACAGTTGCGGTAATGCCAGTCTCATTATAGATATCATCTAAGATGGTTTTAGCAAGTTCTTTTGCTGTCATATTGTATAATTTTAAATATGAAGTTATATCAATAAATGATTCATCAATAGAATAGACATGAATATCTTCACTAGAAATATATTTTAAAAAGATTTTATATATTTTAGCCGAATATTGCATGTAAAGTTTCATTCTTGGTGGTGCTATAATGTACTGTATATCCTTAGGTATTTCGTATATACGACCTCTGCTAGGTATACCTAGTTGTTTAATAGCTGGAGATGCAGCTAAAGTGATTGCTCCTCCACCACGAGTAGGATCAGCAACAACCAAATTAATTTGAAAAGGATCAAGTCCTCTTTCAACACATTCTACACTTGCATAAAAAGATTTTAAATCGATACATAAGTAAATTTTATTCATTAAAAATCAGCTCCTTGTGACTTTTAATTATATTTCTTTTATCAGTGACTTCAATATGGATTTGGGACTTTATGATTATAAAAGACGAAAATACTTGTTAGATTTGGGACTTTGTTTTATATTTAAAATAGGTGATGAAAATGAAGTTAAGACAGATATTAATACAATATGAAGTAGAACATAATTTATCTCATGATGATATGATAGACTTAATAGGAATAGCAAGATCTACATATTTTCGTTGGCTAAGTGGTGAAAGTGAAAAACCAAAAAAAGGGACTTTAGAAAAAGTGTCTAAAAGTTTAGGAATTGATGTAGAAGCTATGATGAATGAGGATACGACATTTAAACCAATTATTGGTAATGTCAAGGCAGGTTATGATTTATGGGCTGACCAAAATATTGAAAGTTATATTGAAGTGGGTGTTAAAGATGCACGATTAGGTGACTACTTTTTACGTGTTATTGGTGACTCTATGATAAATGATAATATTTATGAAGGTGATCTTGTTTATGTTCAACAAACGTCTTCTGTGCCATCTGGAAAGATAGGGATTGTTATGATAGGGGAAGAAGTCACTATTAAAAGAGTATACTATAAAAATGATTATTTAATATTAGAAGCTGCAAATCCTAATTATGAAACAAGGTTTTTCAGTCAAAAGGAAGTAGAAATGCTACCAGTTAGAATTATTGGGTTAGCTAGATTTGTAAGAAGAGATTTGATATAAATTATTATAATAATGAACAATTTGTTCTTTTTTGATACATTTTCCTGTTACTATGCTATTTTCTAACTATAGAAAGGAAAAGTATCATGAATAAAAAGAATATTAATGAAAATAAAGAACTCATCAAAACAAGTATTAATAAACAGCTTGAGTCTATTGCTGAAACTTTGCAAATGATATATTTTGATAAAGACTGTCCAAAACATATTTCTAGTATTTTGTATAATCAAATAGGAAACATTGTTTTATGCAATCAACAAATTAATGATTTATTAGATTATATTGATGAATCAACCACTAAGGTTAATTAATAGTAAAGTGATGTATTATTAGCAAAAATTTTGAAGTTAAGAAATAAAATGACTATCGTGGTGATAGTCATTTTATTTAAGTGTTTTTATTAGATTTCCAATGATTTTGTATTTCTTTTAATTCATCTAAATTAATTCGTAAAATATGATCTTTCATACTTTTTATGAAATCATCTCTAGAACGTATACTGTTAAAGTATTGTGCTGAACCTTGTATATGGTTTTTATCTAAAACTTCTATTAGCATTTTTGAGTATTCAACACGATATACTTTAGTTGGATAATTATTATGATCCTTGTTAGAAATGTCTTTAAAATATAATGTTGTTTCCATTTTTAAATATTCACCTCATAGATATAAATTATATATCGGATTGATAAATAATATAAGTCTTGACTTTTATGATTATTACTTATATTAATATAATATTTTTATATTTACTTTATTTTACAAATGAATGTCAAATAATAATATAATTATAGATGCAGGTAAGTGAGAAGTTATAGTGCAATTGTTAGATGTAGAATATAAAAGAATAATACAAATTAAATGGATTTTTAAATTCCTGTAATATTATTCTATTTAAAAAGATGATAAAATTAGAGAGACAATGTTGTTTTGAGTATAAATGATGATTATATATGGAAATGATGGAAAATTTATTAATTAAATTCGAAAAGAATCAATAGAGAGGTAGACAAGATGAGTGAGTATAAAAGTAAATCAGAATTAGATTTTGAAAGAGAAGTTATTGACTATTTGACAAATATAGGTGGTGTCAAACAATGGGAATATTTGGAAAAAATAAAAACAACCGAACAATTATGGGATAACTTTAAGTCAATTTTAGAACAGAATAATAGAGCTCGTTTAAAAGAACCATTGACAGTTACAGAATTTAATCAAGTCAAAAAAATAATATCAGATATTGATACTCCTTATCATGCTGGACAATTTTTATATGGAGTTAACGGAGTTTCAGAGATTGAATTAGATTTGGATAATGGTCAACATGTGTATTTGACAGTATTTGATCAAGCTCAAGTAGGTGGAGGAAATACTGTATATCAAATTGTTAATCAAATTGAAAGACCAAAAATTGTTGATGGTAAACCAAATAGAAGATTTGATATAACATTGTTGATAAATGGTTTACCAATTATTCAAATCGAATTAAAAAAAGCAATGCATTCTACAAATGAATCTTTAAATCAAATGGAACAATATATAGCTGAAAAACAATATTCTGGTATTTTTTCAACATTACAGATATTAATAGGTATGACACCATATGATATTAGATATATGGCTAATACAACATTAAAAAATTTTAATAAAGCTTTTGCATTTAATTGGCAAAATGAAGAAGATGCAAAACCTGTAAGATCTTGGAAAACATTTGCTGATAAAGTGTTATCTATTCCAATGGCACATGATTTAGCTACAAGATATATGGTTTTAGATGGTACAAAAAATAAAGAAAGTATAAAAGTAATGAGACCATACCAAGTTTATGCCACAAAACGTGTGCTTGACAAGGTTAGAAAACATGATTTTAGTTGTGATGATGGAAAATTAGGATATATATGGCATACTACAGGAAGTGGTAAAACAATTACAAGTTTTAAAACTGCATGGCTTGCTAGTAGGCTGCCAAATGTGGATAAAGTTATATTTTTAGTTGATCGAATTGCTTTAACCAATCAAACAGCTGATGCTTATAAAGCATATGATCCTGTCGCTGGATTTGAGGGTAAAACAGGAGTTATAAGTGATACGGCTAATATTTCTGATCTACATAGAAAACTAACTGTAAAAAGCGATAAAAATATTATTGTAACGAGCATTCAAAAAATGTCACGTTATGTTTCAAAACAGAATTTTAAGCCTTTAAAAGATAATATTCTCTTTATTGTTGATGAGGCACATAGATCTACAGGAGATGGAAGTGAAGACCAAGGTATGCTGGAATCAATAAGAAAAGCTATCCCAAATTCAGCCTGGATTGGTTATACAGGAACTCCTAGATTTCCTGAAACTAGAGAAATCTTTGGTGATTTATTACATGCATATACGATAAAAGAAGCAATAGCGGATAAAAATGTGTTAGGATTTAATGTTGAGTTTAAAGAAACAATCAAAGCACCAGAAAATCCAACAGAAGATGACATAGATGATAATATTAAAGGCAGCATTTATGATACAAGCAGTGAACATGTAGAATTAGTTGTTAAAGATATATTTGATAACTGGAAGAGTCGTTCAAACAATAGAAAATACAATGCTATACTAACTGTACATGTGGGCGGTAATAAAGTTTCTACACCAAGAGCAATGGAATATTTTGATGAATTTCAAAGAGTAAATGAAACAAAATCAGAAGATGAAAGACTAAAGGTTGCTATTAGTTTTTCAACAGATACATCAAATGGCAATAATCAATTACAAACCAATAATAATCTACATAGAGCAATAAAGGAATACAATAGAATGTTTGGAACAACATTTGATATGACATCAGTAAAACAATATACAGAAGATTTAGCGAGAAGATTGAATAAGACAGCAGATGATAGGAAATATCTAGACTTGGTTATTGTTATTGATCAGTTACTTACTGGATTTGATGCACCTGAATTAAATACATTGTATGTAGATAGAACTTTAAAGGGTGGGAATTTAATACAAGCTTACTCACGAACAAATAGAATGCATAATTTGGTAGATAAACCATGGGGAAATGTAATCAATTATAGATGGCCAGTTCAAAATGAATACGAGATGAATAAAGCGTTTTATCTTTATTCCAATAGGGAATCAGCTAATGAGCAACAAGAATTGGATTTACCAGGAATGGAAGGAGATAACAAGAAAGCTGGTATTATTTCTAGACCGTTTTCTGAAGTTCTTCATGAACTGAAACAAGTTGTTAGTCTTTTAGCTGAACTCACTGAGGATTTCGTCAGAGTTCCACAAAGCGAAACGAAACAAGATGAAGTATTTGAAAATTTAAAAAAATATAATCATTTACTAAGTCAATTAAAACAATATACTGAGGATGAAGAAGGCAATGCAATCTCAGCTTATGACGATCCTTCAGGATTTTACGAAAAAATAGGTCTTACAGAAGATCAAGAAGTAATTCTTACAACAGTTATTTCAGATGAAATCAAAGCTAATCGAGCAAGACGTGATAACATAGATATTTCTCAAGTAAATCTAGAAATGGTGCATATTCATGATGTGACAATTAACTATGATTATTTAACAGAACTTATTGCTCAAATGGCAGATGAAATTCATGAAAATGAAATGGAAAAAGCAAATCAAACAAAAGATGAAATACATAATGAATTAGCTAAATCAGATAATGAAAAAGAAAAAATAAAAATACAAAACTTTGTTAATCGTATATACAATAAAGAGTTTGTATTTAATCAATATCCAGCTCCTAGAAATGTGGAGTTAATGAATAAGGCTATGGATTCATCACAAAAAGAATCAAACTTAAAGCTAGTAACTGATTTTGTGCGAAAATGGGGATTAGATAATACTATTAGACCAAATGAATTAGTGGTATTAATTAATAAGCATCATTATGGTAAGGACGATTTAGATAATCAAAATGAAATAACAGATATTATGATAAAATCAAAAGATGACTATAAAGAAATAGCAGCAGATGAAGTAAAGACTTTATCATGGATTAAATATCGTAAAGAATTTAGAAAGGCAGTTTATGTCCTTGCAGATGAAATTAAAAAGATTGATTAATGATGAGGAGGATTGAAATGAATGAGAATAAAAGAAAACCAGACATAAGGTTCAAAGGTTTTACTGATACTTGGGAACAGCGTAAGTTAGGTGATATCACTGAATCATACTCTGGAGGGACTCCAACAGCAGGAAAGAAAGAGTATTACGATGGCAATATTCCGTTTATTCGTTCTGGTGAAATAAGTAGTGACAAAACAGAACTTTTTATATCTAATGAAGGATTAAATAGCTCATCTGCGAAGATGGTTGAGAAGGGAGATATTTTATATGCACTTTATGGTGCAACAAGTGGAGAAGTAAGTATTTCTAAGCTAAAAGGAGCGATAAATCAGGCTATTTTATCAATTCAACCACATCAGAATTATGATAGTCAATTCTTAATGCAATGGCTTAGAAAGAGTAAAGATAATATCATTGGCACATATCTTCAGGGAGGTCAAGGGAACCTATCTGGAAGCATTGTAAAAGAGTTAATTATTGATGTTCCTACATACGAAGAACAAAAAGAAATTGGTACATATTTTAATAACCTCGATAACCTTATCACCCTTCATCAGCGTGAGTGTGATCAGTTAAAAGAATTAAAAAAGACAATGTTGAAAAAAATGTTTCCTCATGATGGATGCTGTGTCCCAGAAATTAGATTTGCTGGATTTACTGATGCTTGGGAACAGCGTAAGTTAGGTGATATCACTGAATCATACTCTGGAGGGACTCCAACAGCAGGAAAGAAAGAGTATTACGATGGCAATATTCCGTTTATTCGTTCTGGTGAAATAAGTAGTGACAAAACAGAACTTTTTATATCTAATGAAGGATTAAATAGCTCATCTGCGAAGATGGTTGAGAAGGGAGATATTTTATATGCACTTTATGGTGCAACAAGTGGAGAAGTAAGTATTTCTAAGCTAAAAGGAGCGATAAATCAGGCTATTTTATCAATTCAACCACATCAGAATTATGATAGTCAATTCTTAATGCAATGGCTTAGAAAGAGTAAAGATAATATCATTGGCACATATCTTCAGGGAGGTCAAGGGAACCTATCTGGAAGCATTGTAAAAGAGTTAATTATTGATGTTCCTACATACGAAGAACAAAAAGAAATTGGTACATATTTTAATAACCTCGATAACCTTATCACCCTTCATCAGCGTGAGTTAGAAATCTTGAAGAATTTGAAGAAAACGTGTTTAAAGAGAATGTTTGTATAAAGGAGAGTTATAAAAAATGAGTAATACAACCGAAATAACTGCAAAATTATGGTCTATGGCTAATAAACTACGTGGAACAATGGATGCAAGTGAGTATAAGAATTACATATTACCATTTATGTTCTATAGATATCTTTCTAAAAATCAAGATGATTATTTAAAAGATAATTATATGGAAGAATATTATGATATTTCAGATGAAGAAGAACTAGATGAATATCTCGAGGAAATTAGTAAAGGGTTAGGGTATGCTATTATTCCAAAATATAGATGGGAGTCAATTGTAGCAAAAATTAATGACCATAAGATTAAAGCAAGTGATTTTCAAGATATGTTTGATTCGTTTAACATTAATGCTAAACGTAATCCCGTTGCCGAAAATGATTTTGCTAATGTATTCTCTGATGTAAATTTAGGAGATACACGATTAGGAAGTAGTACAAACGAACGTGCTAAAGCATTAAATGATATTGTGTTAATGATTAATGATTTTAATTTTAAAGATGATTCTGGACACGATGTTTTGGGAGATGTTTATGAATATTTAATTGGACAATTTGCCGCTAACGCAGGCAAAAAAGGAGGAGAATTTTATACACCCCATGAGGTAAGTCAAGTATTAGCTAAATTAGTTTCGTATAATGTCAAGGAATCAAATGAACAGTTTAGAGTATATGACCCCACAATGGGTTCTGGGTCATTATTATTAACAGTACAAAAAGAGTTACCTTATCATAATAAAAAAGGTAGTGTAAAGTTTTATGGCCAAGAATTAAATACAACTACATATAACTTAGCACGTATGAATCTTATGATGCATCATGTTAATTATCGTAATATGGAACTAAGAAGGGCAGATACTCTTGATAGTGATTGGCCATTTGATGAAAAAGATGGAATTCAAACACCTTTAAAATTTGATGCTGTTGTTGCAAATCCTCCATATTCTCAAAAATGGGATATAAAAAGTATTAATAGAGAAAAGGATCCGAGATTTTCAAACTTTGGAGTTGCACCAGCCTCCAAAGCAGATTATGCATTTGTTCTACATGGACTATATCACTTAGACAAAACAGGTACAATGGCTATTGTTTTGCCTCATGGGGTTTTATTTAGAGGCAGTACAGAAGGTAAAATACGAAAAAATATTGTGGATGAAAACTTATTAGATGCTGTTATAGGAATGCCTGCTAATTTGTTTTATGGAACAAGTATACCTACATGTATTTTAGTTTTTAAAGGTAGAGAATCAAGAGGAGAAACAAAGGATATTTTATTTATTGATGCTTCTAAAGAATTTGTAAAAGATAAAAATCAAAATAAATTAAATTCTGAAAATATAGAGAAAATAATTGATACATATAAAAATAGGGTGGATGTAGATAAATATGCTCATGTTGCTACTCATGAAGAAATAGTAAAAAATGATTATAATTTAAATATTCCACGATATGTAGATACATTTGAAGAGGAAGAAGTTACACCTTTACCAGAAGTAATGAAAGAATTAAATAATGTAAGACGAGAAATTGAGATGACATCTAACGAATTATTTGGATTGTTAGATCAGTTAGAAGGAACATCGTTAGAGTCTAAGAAAGAATTAGAAGAATTTATGAAATTACTAAAATAATAATCAAAATCATTAATAAATTTTACTTTTATTTAAAAAAATTGTGTTAAGTTTGGGAACAGCGTAAGTGGATTGATGTTGTTGATATTTCAACGGAGATGGTAAATCCAATAAATGGTGAATATGATAATATGCCACATATTGCACCGGGGAATATAGAGCCATTTACAGGAAGAATATTAGACAATGTGAAGACTGTAAAAGAAGAGCAGTTAATAAGTGGAAAATTTCGATTTAGACCAGATGATGTTGTTTATGGAAAGATAAACCCACAGCTTGGAAAATACTTCTATGCTACTGTTAATGGGCTTACAAGTGCAGATGCTTACGTTTTTAATGGTAAGAATGGATTAAAACAAAAATTCTTATTCGCATTATTACAGACAAGTGATTTCTTCAAATATTCTGTTTCAGTTTCAAAGCGTTCAGGTATGCCTAAAATAAACAGAGATGAATTAAATGCATACAGTTTTTTAATGCCATCAGAAGAAGAACAGGATAAAATCGGAAGTTATTTATTACAACTAGATAACCTTATCACCCTTCATCAGTGATAGAAATGACGAAGAAGTATATTTTTTTAGGATAAATAGAAATAATAAAATGAAAAATGATTTTCAATTATTAGTAAAGAAAATATAAATGCCAAGAATTGATGAAAAATTCTTGGTTTTATTTTTATATAATATTTTTAGGAACACCGTTAGTTAGTAGAAATAGGATTTGGTAAGTCAGGAGTGGGATTCTTTAGTAGTGAACATTGGGGGATTACTGAATATATTCCTTTTTACAATATTTCAAGCATGAATATACCACGAATTGGCATGAATTAGTATTAGAAATTAATTATGGATAAGTAGAACAAATATCACGAAAAAAATGTGATCGATGATATACCTGTGAAATTGATTCAAAGAATAGGAGGCGCTGTTATACTTGATCAAAAGCGTTTAGCAAGATTTCAATTTCTTTTGGATAATAATGTAATGGTATACTTTTTGAAAAAATTAATTGAATTGTGCTTTTGTTAAACTTAATAGACTTATCACCCTTTATCAAAAAAAGAAGGAGAAATATATGAATGACAAAGAAAATGATAAAACTTTTAAAGAGTATTATAGGGAATGGATAGATGTTTACAAAAAAGGAGCTGTTAGAGATGTTACTCTATATAAGTATTATATGAGTCTAAAATGGGTTGAAAATATTATACCAGATTTAAAAATAAAAAAATTAGACAGAACTGAATATCAAAAATTATTAAATGAATATGCTAAAACACATGAAAGGCAAACTACAATGGACTTTCATCATCAATTAAAAGGAGCAATATTAGATGCTGTTGATGAAGGGTTGATTGATAGAGATCCTACAAGGAAAGCGATAATAAAAGGAAAAAAGCCTAGGACAAAGAAAATAAAATATTTAAATCAATTTCAACTTCATATACTAATCAATGATTTAGAGTTAGGAAGTGAAATATCATGGGATTGGTTTATTTTGCTAGTTGCAAAAACAGGAATAAGATTTTCTGAGGCTTTAGCAATTACACCGAAAGATTTTGATTTTTCACATCAATTGTTAAATATTAATAAAACATGGGATTATAAACATGGTGGAGGTTTTACTAATACTAAAAATAAAACATCAATGAGAAAAGTTCAAATTGATTGGAAAACTGTTAGTCAATTTTCTGAACTTATAAAAAATTTACCAATTGAAGAACCAATCTTTGTTAAAAATAAAGTTTATAATTCAACAGTAAATGATATATTAGAGAGACATTGTAAAAGATGTAGTATACCAGTTATTTCTATTCATGGTTTAAGGCATACTCATGCATCATTATTATTATTTTCTGGAGTCACTATAGCTAGTGTTGCCAGAAGATTAGGACATGCAAGTATGACTACAACTCAAAAGACTTATTTACATATTATTCAAGAATTAGAGAATAAAGATGTTGATTTAATTATGAGATCATTGTCTAATCTAAATTAAAAGACTAAACTATTGCTGATGAAGGGTGATAAGGTTGTCAAGATTTCTAAAATAGTCCCCTATTTTCTTTTGTTCATCAAAACTTGGACAACTTATCGGAATACCTCTACATACTTCTTGGTTTAATTTTGGCATAGCCATTCCAGAGTTATATTGTTTATAATCTTTTCGTTCAAGAGAATTACAAATGAAATTGTTTTCATTTCCATCTTTAGTTCTTAACACATGAGCATGGTTGTTAACCCAGTATTTTCCTGATGCCAAGAAGCAAACTGGATAATTTCTATCTGTAATATTAGCTCCATCTTCGCTTAATAAAACAAGTTCTTCATCAAATAAATATCCATCTACATAATCCACGATTCCAGACGCACCATAATACGGATATGGTCCAGAAATTCGCTTGACACCCTCTAATGGTTTTCTCATTGTGTCAAGAAAATCAACAACATCTTCTAACTTACGCTGTTCCCAAGCATAATTATTAGTGCTAAATCAATATGCAATAATAATAATAAATATTTCATTTTGAAGTAATAATAGGATTTTATAGAAATAAAAATATTATATTAAGGAAAATATCATATCTAAATATTAAACTATCAATTTTGATATTACTTTTTTTTAAGTTTTGAAAATTGTCTGCATATTTCGGTAAATTCAAGTATCAAATCATTAACCTCTTCATTTAATTGATCAGATAAATTATAATTATTACTATTTTTTAAAATGTACATTATTTCATTTTTGATAAAATCTTTTTCTTCCATAATTACCTGATCAATATTTGAATCACAAATACTGTTATACATTCTTTTCTTCTTTGAATCACATGCTATAGCAATATGTGATTTGAATGTAGGGAAAATATCATACTTTAATACAATAAAATTATAGTAAAATTGTTTATAATTGGGTTGTGTTACATCATGTAATATTTCAATTAGATCTTCTATTATGGATTTTAGTAGTTCGTTTTCTTCTTCTAGA
The DNA here is from genome assembly GCF_946902305.1 of Clostridium sp. Marseille-Q5894. Taxonomy (NCBI): domain Bacteria; kingdom Bacillati; phylum Bacillota; class Clostridia; order Eubacteriales; family Clostridiaceae; genus Clostridium; species Clostridium sp. Marseille-Q5894. The sequence goes on from NZ_CAMPPT010000002.1 coordinate 227,352, forward strand.
TTTTTCATATAGTACCTCTTTATAAACATAATATGGTTAATTGAATGAATAATTTATGTTTCATACAATAAATCATTTTTATCATATATTCGTTAATTTTCCATTTAAAATGAATATATATAGAAATTGTTATATGATAAATATTACATAAGTTATTAAATAGTTAAATTGATTCAATGATTTTATTTATTATTAAAAAAATTATATGGAGAATAAATAGGAAAAAAGGAATATAAAAAAGATATTAAATGGCAATAGAGTAGAATCAATAAATAGAAAATAAACAAGCAAATAAAACCTGCTTTTGAGCAGGTTTTATATTGCTATTTTCATTAAGATATAGTTATTACTTCATCGACATGATGCGTAAATAAGAGAGACAAGTACAATAATTTAATTATTTTATTTGGGATTTGCAAATACGACACCTTGATTTCTATTTGATAGTTCTGAAAGTGTTAGTTCTTTTGTATGCCAGTCTTTCTGTGCGTCTTTAAATGTATTTGTTTTTCCATCTAGATTTCCTTCCTGAATAACTATTGTTCCATCTTTTACAGCAATAACAATACCAACATGATTTTTACCAATACTGGAAAATACAGCTCCTGCTTTTGGACTGTATGAACGTTCAAATTTGTCAGAATGAGATTTTAATAGCTGATCTACACATTTATAACCATCACCAATAAAGCCGGGTGAATACCCATATAATTCATAGAAACGTCCCCAGGCAAACCAAGTACATTGTCCATATAATTTTGCTTGGGCATAAGGGTTTTTGTTTACCCATGCATCATAGTTGCTGAAATTTGGAGTAGAGCTACTTCTGAAACTAAAACTTACATACCTTATTACATGTTCTACATAATAGGGATCACCATAGACTTTTACATTCAATTCAGCTTTTTTGTTATCTGAATAGACTTTGGCATTTGCTTTAGAATATCCGCCAAAATATTCAATAGCCCATTTGATATAAGCCTTACCATAGTTATATCCCTGTAAAGCGAGATACAGTTTTTCAGTATCACCTGGATTTTCAGTTTTTGCTTCTTTTAAGCAGTCTGCAAAGTCTTGAACACCGACTTCAATTGAGTATTTGGCATCAGTAATGGCATTTGGTTTATTAGGATATTTTTTATTAAATCCGCATTCACTTGATTGCATAGGATCACTACCTTTACCGCCACTTTCTTGCATCATAATTGCTTCTAGTATTGCTACATATTCACCAATACCATATTGATTTGCGTATTCTATAATGATTTCTTCATAAGCTAATACTTCAGAACTTAATGGAGATATCTCTTCGTTAATGCCTCCATCATTTGATAAAACTCCAAATATACCAATAAAAAGTGATAAAACGACAAGAAGAATAAGACCGCTCCCGTATGCCCATAATGATGATATAGTATTGACTCCTTTTGATAGTACAACAAGTGGTTTCTTAAATACTTCAACAAATTTATTAGCAATTTTAGAAGAGGATTTTGAAGTTGCATTTTCAAATGATTTCTTCCTATGTTTTTTCATGAAAAGTGACTTCATATTATTTTGATAAGATAAGTCTGTTCTCTTATTGATAACATTATTTTTTGAGTTTGTCCTAGATTTCTGATATAAAGTATTATTTTTTAAACTCAATTTATCTGACTCTTTTGTGTTCAAAGATAATTGATCATCTTTGTCTCTCATTTTTAATGTTTGAGAAGAAATAGCTGAAACAGTCTGATTCCTGTTTTTCTTTTTTCTTTGATTTTTCACAAATTTTTTAGAACGATAGATTGTTTCTAAGGCAACTTTTTTTTCCGTTTCTTGTACTTTATTAATTGCATATTTGTTATTAAATCCTAAATTTTCTTTTTCTTCATTTTTTTCTTTCATATTATCCATCTTTTGATGAATGGTTTGATTTTTGATGAAATGACTAAAGTGTTCATCGGGTTTCTTTTCTTTGATATTTTTTACAGCGTTTTTTTCTTTTAAATCTTGCATGTGTTTAATCATGTAATCCTTTCGAAATAATTTGATATAGCATATTTATCACGTCCTTTCAAATGTATAAAATGAAATTTTGTACATTGGTAATTACTTACAACTTTTACATATAATCAAGAAAAAGGGAGGTTTATATATGGAAAAGAAAAACAAGATAGAAGAACTGTTAAAAGAATTTTACCTGAACTGCATTCATGAAACAGTAACAAATAATCTGGAGTTTAGTAATGAAACTATTGTAAAAGCTAATGATAAAGCTGAAAAAATCAGTGAACAGATAAGAAAATGCTGTATTGATCAATCATTAAAAGAAGATGAAATTAATACCTTACTTGAAGATTTATATGAAGCATATAACAGCATTACTTTTGAGATTAAAATACAGTATTTTGTTCATGCATTTATTTTAGGATTATCACTTAACGCAGCAGCAATAGATTTTGTGCTATCTGGTAAGGATATTTTTCATGATGTCAATAAAAGCGAAAATCTTCAGTAATCTTATTCAATCGTAGTAAAATAAAAGAGTGTCAGTCATGGAAGATAGACAACATTTAAAATATTTGAAAAAATATAGTTTGAACATAAATGAAGATTAGATGAATTTAGATACAAATATAAAGGAAAACGTATCAGTTACATAACATATCAGAAAAAGTGATTAATAACTTAATATAAGAAGTGTTTAATGAATATAATTCTAATTCTCGCATATATTAACAACATGATTTTACATAAGGGCTTATTATTAGCTTGTTACTCAATAAGTTGTTTCAAGAATTAGTTATGAACACTTGAAATAAAGGACTAGTCAAATTATCTGTAATAAGTCAAAATAAATGGACAACACAAAGATTGTCCATTTTTATTTAAGTCTGTTGAAATAGCATTTCTTTTCTATCTGAAGGTTTTGTACTATTAAGTTTATAGAGTTCCATATATTTTGGCATTTTATTAACAAATGGAACAAGTGAAGCACCATATTTAATCAATCCACATCCCGAAGGAGCATTGGTAATATAGCTCATCTGTTCTTCGCTTATTTTTAACAGTTCAGCTAAATCTTCTCTGTCATTTGGAGACTGGTTCAACATCACGATAAATTCACTATTTGACAGCATTGATGTTCCCTGCTGACTGGACAAGAGATATTTAACGTTTTGTGTAATTCCAGTAGGGTAGGCATCACGTTTTCTGAACTGTCTCCAGGCTGAACTGAAGAATGTTGCACTTTCTTCATTTTCAAAGATGACATGTATTTCATCAATAAATACATGAGTTCTTTTTCCTTTTTTCCAGTTAGAATTTACACGATTGATCATGGCATCAGTAATAACAAGTAATCCCATTGTTTTTAACTGTTTTCCCAGGTTAAAGATATTGTAGGATATAATTCTGTTTGAGACATCTACATTTGTTTCATAGGCGAAAGCATCTAATGAACCATCAGTAAAAAGTTCAAGCTTTAATGCTAAAGAACGTGCTTCTGGTTCGGGTTGGTCTAACAGCTTTAAACGCAATGTTTTAAGAGTAGGGGTAGTATGATTATGAAAGCTTTCTGAATAAACGAGAGAAACACATCTGTCTATGATACTTCTATCAATTGGTGTGATACGGCTATGATTCATATCTAACTGTTCAAATAGTGACATGATAAATTGAGACTTATCACCTACTGGATTACCACTATCACCATATCCTTCCTCCATATCCATTGCATTGATATGATCTTTACTTCCAGCAGCAATGTTAATAACCTCACCACCAAATTCTTTGATGATAGGATCATACTCACCTTCAGGGTCACAAATCAATATATCATCATCTGTTCTCATAATAATAAATTCAATTTCTTCTTTTGTAATAAAAGACTTACCGCTTCCTGGTACACCTAGTACAAAGGCATTTGGGTTTTGTAGCAGTTCTTTATTACATAGAATTGGGTTGTTTGTAATTGCACTTTGACCATACCATATACCACCAACATCTCTAATTTCTTGTGCTCTAAATGGCATAAAGGCAGCAGTACTTTCCGTTAACAGTGTTCTTTCAATATTTAAAGGTTTTACTCCTATAGGTAATGTCATATTCAGTCCTAACAGCTGTCTTTCCGAAAAGTATAAAATTTCTAGTTCACAAGTTGATGCTCTTGCGATTGATTTTAATATTTCTGTATCATTATCAAGTTCTTTTTTATCATCAGCCAGATGGACTATCGTCATACTGCCCAAAATCATTCTCTGGTCACGAATTGTTAAATCTTCAAGGAATTCTCGACATTCTTCACGTTGCTGTTCCATATCATAAGGAATTACAGCTGAAAAGTTGTTATTTTCATTTTGTTTTTGCTGCCATTTTGTTATATTCGTATTGACTTGCAGAAGCTTTTTTTCAATTTCTTTAACTGCTTCATCGGTTGGTACTGTGACAAGGTCGAACGAATACATAAGATTCTTATTTAAGTCACATAGTTTTGAGACAAAATTGACATCTAAATAGCGAGGATATTCTTTTAAATACAGTACACGTCCAAATCTTTCATCAAACTTAAAATAGTTATGTTCATATTGAGGAGAATGAGGACAAATTGCATCCTTAAAAGAATGTCCTTTTTTTGCTGAATCATTGATATTAAATATCATCTCTTCTTTATCTCCACGATAGAAGTCGTGAAGAATTTGCAATCGTTCATTGGCATCTAATTCAACACATCCAGAACCAAGAGAACTAAAATGCGCATTGATTTCAGTACTCAATCTTGAAAAGTAGGAACGAGCTTCTTCAATATTATTTTTAAATACTGTAATTGTTAGATATTTTTCCTGAACTATGTCATCTGATTCCTTTAATTTATCCAGTAGCATATCATTGTATTCCTGAATGTACTTATCATAATGATTCCCCTTTAAAGGTATAAGAATATCCTTTTTAAATTGTTTTAAATCTATTTTTCGATTGTTGATCGTTATTTTTATCATCATTGATGAATCAAAACTGTTTAACAAATCACCATACTTTAATAATAAATTCGTTCTTTCTTCCTTTGAAGCAATCGCAAAGTTGATATCTACAAAACGATAACTTTTAGAATACTTATTTCCCATACGAAAAATACCATCCTTATAGATGGTATCAACAGGTATGGTATCCTGAACAGAATGGGGAACCTTTACTTTTTCTTTATTAAGTTTTCTTAATCTTGAAACGCTTTTTATCATGTTTTCCTAACGCCTCCTTTTTTTGTTGTTCAAAATAATCCTGAAATATCTCATGATAGAGATTATATGGTTTATCTATCAGATGTCTTTTTGACAGTAAAAAAGAACGCCACGCAGTTATTGCAATCTGTTCGGCGTTCATATGTTGAAATGTTATAAATCCTAGTGCTGCAAAGGGAGCAGCTCCAAGCATACATATCCAGCTGGTTGTTTCAGTACCTAATGTATCAGCACATAAAAAGTATGTTCCTACAGCTACAATACAAGCTACTGCTGAAAATATAAATTGTCTTGCTGTTAAACCTAGAAAGATACTTTCAGTGTAATCTCTCACTTCTTTATTGACTTTAATTTGCATTTTTTATTTCACTTCCTTTATATATTAAAAGTATCCAATATGATTTATAGAATTATAAGCCCATCATTTCTTTTACAATTCTGTCACTCATTTTGACAGTACCAACAAGAACTAGCATATTAAATACAAGTTCACCGGTATATGTCCATAACATGTTGATAGCACTTGCTTCTGTATCAAATACTGGAGGAGAAGCAGCAAAAGATGAAAAAATAATACAGGCTAATACAATGATAGCTCCTTCAAGACAGACACCAGCATAGGATTTCATAAAGGTAACTGAAATGTTTTGAGTAGATTCTCCTGCAGCACAGCTTAATGGAATAGGGGAGATAGCTGTGTACATATAGAGCTTAAAGAATCGACCATAGACAGTTAATATCATAACAAATGACAGTATTGTTATGAAGATACCACCTAAAAGTGTAACTGCCCATAAAGGTATGCTTTCCAAAAATCCACAATCATTCACTGCTTCTATAATGACTTTGGGTAATACTGTTTTTGTTGCTGTTCCTATGCCTGCAGTTTTCATAATTGTCTGGGTTATTCCTTGTATAATTTCAAATACCGAAAGCATTAAATTCATACCGTATACAACTAATCCTCTGGCTATCGCAAATCTGATGAAGTATTTTAAAGCTGCCTCTGGTCTTTTAATTTCTGTAAGATTAGCACATGATTTAGCAACTCCATAAACAAAGAATAACACGAGTAAGGCCAGTCCTATAGCAAGTAATGCACCATGTATTTTTGTAATGACTTTCCAGATACCACCTCCTTTAAAGGATTGAGGTGATTGAGTGAGAAGTAGCCAGATTTCAGCTAGCTTCTCATTCCAAGTGTTAATTGCATTTTGAAGATTGTCAATGATTCCGTCCAAAATGAATCACTCCTTTCTTGATTTATCCACCTACAATGAGGTTTAATATTTCCTTTGCAAATGTAATGATGATTCCACCAGCAAGTGTCAAAAATCCATAGGCTAGGGCATTCCGTTAAGAATGCCCTGCCACCGAACCGTACGTACACCTCTCGATGTATACGGCTCTCCACTAATTATTTAACATATTTATTCGACATGAATTTGCTTGTGGCACTCCGGACAAACCACAAGAGTTTTTCTTCTCTTAGATTTCATGATGATTTTCCATGGTTTATCATCTTCAAGAGTTTTAAGTTTTGAGACGATATGAACTTCTAACGGTTCAGATGTTTCTTTTCCGCATAGTTCACATTTTCCGGTTTGTAGTCTATCTCTAATAGATGCATTGGATGCTTTTATATATTGATGTTTCACAATACTGTCATTGCATGTTCCATTTTTACAGCCTTTTAATCTTGCTAACATTTTAGTTTTTTCAATACCATTTTGTGTTAAATATGGAACACTCCAATATTTTCCATTTCTATATTGTTTAACGATTTTACTCGTTGTTGAATTGTGTTTTCCTGCCAATGTCGCAAGACAACTATATTCCATTAGATATCTGAAATATCCTAGATAGTTATAATCTACTGCTAGATTATAATAATTTAGTATTCCTCTAAGTTCTGCATCATATCTTTCTACAATGATATAGTCAGGAAGATATAACCATCCTTTTCTATGAATTGGTTTAAAAGTATTTGCTTTTGTCTGTGTTACAATTCCTCTATCAAACATGAATCTTTCAATTCTATCAAATGGGATAGTTAATTCAACATGATTATTAAGAGTTCTTTGTTTATACTTTTTACCGTTTTGATTCACAGGTTTAATACTTTGGTTTCTTCTAACTGATATGTTGTAACCTAGGAATAATGCTTTGTTACTACTATGTGTGATGAGGGTCTTTTCTTCACTTAAAGTCAGTTTTAATTCCTCTTTAAGAAATTTATGAAGTTCTAGTTTGATTTCTTCACAGTCTTTCTTACTACCTTTGACCCCAATAATAAAGTCATCTGCATAACGAACAAAATAAATATTCTTGTCATCATCAGGTGTACGAGGGATTTTATATAATTCTTTTGTATACTTTTCAATAAGTGCTAATATTTCAGGTCTATCTTCTTCTTTTGCAGTTTTAAGTTTTGTTTTTTGGTAATCTCGTTTGCTTTTCATATGACTATATTCTTTAGTCATCTTTTCTTGATGTGGTTTATCAAATCTTTGCTTTATCTCCATGATTTTATTGTCTAATTCATTAAGATAGATATTTGCAAGAATAGGTGAGATAATACCACCTTGGCCACAACCTGAATATGTTTCATTGTATTTGAAATCATCAACATATCCGGCTTTTAGAAAAGAGCGAATAAGATTAATGAATTTACTGTCTTTGATTTTTCTTTCTAGGATATTGATAAGGATATTATGGTCAATGTTGTCAAAACATCCTTTTATATCTCCTTCAATAAACCATTTAGAACCTGTAAAATATATTTTTGCTTGTTTTAAAGCCGTATGACAGCTTCTATTTGGTCTAAACCCGTGCGAAAAATCCGAGAAAGTAGGCTCGTATATTGCTTCTAAAAACATTCTTATCACTTCTTGTAGTAATTTATCCCTAAATGAAGGAATACTTAAAGGGCGCATTTTTCCATTTGCTTTTTTGATGTACACACGACGTGATGGTTTTGGTTTGTAAGTTCCATTGGTTAAATCGTTAATCAATTGGTCTACATATACTTTACCAAATCCATCAGCAGTATCTTCATCAATACCTTTGGTTGTTGCACCTTTGTTAGAATATAGTCTTTGATAGGCTACATAATAGATATCTTCTCTAAGTAGATATCTGTAAAGACGAGTATATACTCCATCTTTGTGTTCTGTCGAATTCTTTTGAATACGCTCCAAAATTTCCAATGTTGGTTTCATTGAGGTTTCTCCTCCCTTTCAAATTTACATTTTGGATAATAATTAGCTGCCACCCTTCGCCTTGTAAGCAGTTTTTTCTGCATCCGATTTTACGGCTTTCCTTGTCAATTCAAGGTTCTCTGACTACTATGATGGCTCTGTTACCATGCAAGACGAATGAGTCTTGTTTAGGTAATCCCTAGTTTATACATTAAGTTAGGTAAGTGTAGATTGTCGGATTCATTTTCAGTCCGTTATGACATGTTCTCATGCCTGTTTCATAGAATAATTGACAACCCATATTGCGCGAACGGTACAATATGTTTTCCATGACTGAGGTATCATGACTATTTCCTCAGGCTCCAGACGAAAAGCAACTGGGACCTCATGTTCGAGAAATACACTCTAATCCTCATATCTACTTGTCATTGCGAATTGTAGAAGTAAACTTCATTCAGTCGCGATGTTAGCCATACATCGACTTATCGCTTTCCTACCATGCGCTTGTCCCGCCGTATTTTCACCGACACAGTAAGGTAGGTTGACTCTTGCGTTGTCTTGCAAGGTAGTACCTAAAACTACTTACTTAATGCACCTACTAGGCGCACATTGGCACGTTGAGAAGGATCATGTGATTTTAATGATAAACCAACTTGCACAACACCAAATCCTAATAAAATCATTCCTATTGCTCTAATAAGTGAAAAAATAAAGTTGCTGAGGTTGTTGACAACTACAATAGGATCATTTGCTCCATAGCATGTATTAACGGATAGGCTCATTAACACGACCATGAGAGAGTAGAGCATAAATTTTATTTTTAGTTTTTTATTCCATTTATTCATTTTCATTTTCTTCCTTTTCTTTATCTTGTAAGGCAAAATATTCCTGTAAATCTTCTTCTGAATAGAGTTCATACTCATAATCAGAAAGTTCAATATCCTGCCAGTTTTCTATGTTGTGATGTATTTGACCATGCTGATAAGCTTTAGCTATTCCATCTTTTGTAAATCTTACATTTGGATGCTTTAAAATATCATATTTCTTATCAAAAATAGGTCTTTCACCACGGATAAAAAGTAATGCATAATCATTATCTAATAGACGTACTTCATCAGCAGTCAGTAATTCACGTCCTGCCTGCTGATAATTCGTTGAATAGCTTCCACTTTTACCACTTGATTTGCCATATGTGTTTGTATCAAGAGTTTCTTTACCAAGATATTCACTCATAAATTTATGTGTACTTTGTTCATTACCACCAAGATAGTAGAGTTCATCACAGTTTCCTACTATGGATTCCCATGCATCTTTATAGAGTGCTTTGATTTGAGCAAGATTTTGAATAATGATAGATACAAATATCTGTCTTGAACGCATTGTTGAAAGAAGCTTGTCAAATTCATCAGGTAAAGCAACATTGGCAAATTCATCCATTAGAAAATGAACGGGTATCGGTAATTCGCCATTATGAACAATATCTGCCTGATAGTAGAGTGTTTGAAAAAGCTGGGTGTAGAGCATTCCTACTAAAAAGTTAAAAGTTGAGTCATTATCGGGGATGACAGCAAAGATTGCTGTTTTTCTTTCTCCAACTTTTTCTAGTTCAAGTTCATCGGTAGATGTCATGCTGGAAATACTGTCTAAATTAAAAGCAGCAAGACGAACACCGACGGAAATCAATATAGATTTAGCGGTTTTTCCTGCTGCTTGTTTGTAGATATTGTATTGTTTAACTGCTAGACTCATTGGTTCCTGTCTTTCTAGATCATTAAACAGACGATCAAGAGGACTGACATAATCCTCATCATCTTCTCTTACCTCTGCTGCTGCAATCATTTCCATGACCATAGTAAAGTTTTGTTCTTCCTTTGGAGCTTCATGAAGAAGAAAAAGACATAATGCTTCCAGTAATGCTGTTTCAGATTTTTCCCAAAAGGGATCCATTGTCTGACTTCCTTTAGGAGTTGTATTACGAATAAGATTGGTAATGAGCTTTAACACATCCTTGTCATCATAGATATATTCAAATGGATTATAGCAGTGTGACTTGTCCATGTTTATCAGATCAACAATTTTGATAACATAACTTTCCTTTTCTAGAAGATATCCTGTATCTCTTAAAATTTCTCCCTTAGGATCTAAAATTACAAAAGAGGTATTGCATTGCATGATATTAGGTTTTCCATAAAATCGTGTTTTACCGGCACCACTGCCACCAATAACAATCGTATTTAAATTTCTACGATGCTTTTTGCCATCAAGATCTATACGAACATTTTGAGATAAAATCTTGTTATCAAAGTAATAAGAATCTGCATATTTTTTGTTGACCTGTTTTGCATTGCCCCATCTGGCAGAACCATATTCTTCCTGCCTGCGATAGTTTCTTAAAGTAGAAAAATAGATTGCTACACACATCAGGTATATGAGTAAGAACACGCCAATAGTGCGAGGTGTATCTTTACATGGAGTAATTGAAAATGGATGATTTAAAGCCTGAGTTATTTTTTCTATACTGCTGAAAAGTCCATTTTGAATATAAGGAGCAACAAGCAGTGCTGCCCATATAACAGGAACAATGAGAACTGCAATTAATATGAGTTCTTCTTTTTGACTATCTTTCTTCATAGAAATGTTTCTTTCTTGACTGGATAGCAGGAGCATCACAAGCTTTGATAATTAAATCATCAATAAAGTCATATTTTTTGTTTTCAGAAATCTGTCTATTTTTTAAAAGTGTCAGTCCCTGAATGACAAGTCTTTTTTCTATGTCAGTTACAACAAGAGAGTAATTTTGTTCTTTCATGAAACTTTATTACCTTGTATAAGTGTTTCTTTCAACTTTTTTATCTTGTCTTGCTTGTTGTAAGGCATAGAGACCATGTTCAATTCTTTCGTTGATTTGACTGCTTATACTTTTAATAGATTCCAATTCTTTTTTTGTTGTGAACTGATCCATATCATTGAAGTGATTCATACAACCTTGAGAGAATGAAATATCATAGTTTTCTAGATGATATTTTTTAGAAAGCAGATAAGCAGCACTTTCAGCAACAAAATAGGCATCACTTCTTGACTGACCTTGTTGATAGCATTCTACATATGCATATTCTCTTAATAGTCCATTAATCATGTTAAAAGGTTGTTGACCTTCTTTAACAAAAACTGTTTGACTTTGTTCGTCAAAGAAGACATCTGAAGGCAGTTTTGAATCTTGAGCAACCACTTCTGGTTTAATATCCGTTTTGTAGATTATAGCACTGACTAGTTCGTTTGAAGTATATTGTGGTGGATGTTCAAGAAAACGTTCACCATTTAATATCTGACTGACATCAAAAACAGTTTTAGGGTTGTAGCTAATACCAATACTGCCATCTCTTCTTGTGTATTCGCCTGAAGGTTCAAGTATCTCAATTCCTTTAGAGCCTTTTACTATTGATGCTTTTGATTCTTGCCAATGAGAAAAATCCTTTAATAAAGTTGCTTCAGGATACTGAGCCATGATAAGAAGGGTGTTTGTGACTGTATAATCCATCTTTGCCTGCATATCTAAAAAGCGTAGAAATGATTGAGGTGAACTCACAACTTTCATTGTTTCTTCATTAGCTATCTGGAAAAGACTTGTTCTTTTATCTTTCATATATTTTGCATATTCCTGTTTGCTCATACGTGGTTTATGAGCAGGTACAGAATTATTCTTTTTTGATTGAGTCTGTTGATTAAGTGCATCGTATACATTATTCATCATTATCTTACCTTAGTTTTCTTTCTGTTGATTTTTTTATGAGCTTGTTTACCTGATTTTGAAAGAGACTGCTCCTTTTGTTTTTGTTCCTGGGCAATTTCTTTTTTGTATTGTTCAAGTTTTTTATGAACTGAAGGTTTAGTATCCTCTTTGTTCTTTACATTTTTTGAAGTAGGCTCGAACACTCTGTCGCTCTTTTTCTCTGTTCGAGCTTCTGTCGGGTTTATCTTGACGTCCAGTTTTTCCTTATTATTTTGAAGTGTTGAATCCATGAGAGCTTTAACAAGTTCATCATGTTCCTTGTCATTCATGACGGGAAAATCTTTTAATTTGTTTTCTCGTTCAGCAATTATAGATTCACGAATAGCTTTCGTATCAATTGTCGCAAGTTCAAATTTATCGACAATTCTGGAAATTTTTGCTGCATCTTCTGCTCTTACCATGATGTCACAAATACCATCAGTATTGTTTTTTTCCTTCAGGACAGAGTAGAGGACACCGTATCTTTTTGCTTCTTCACAGAATAGTTTTAAATCTTGATTTCTAATAGCGAAGACTTTTAATTCTTTACCGCTTTTTAAAAGTGAATCAAGTCTTGTTCTACCTTTGACCTTCTTTTGGTCGGTTATAATAGCATAGAGCATTGCTGCAAGAGAACGAGTAGCACTGCCACCAGCTTTAAGTGCAATATTGGCTGCAACTTCTATACCTTCTAAAGACATCTTCACAATTTGATCAGCAGTTTCGCCACCAGTATTCATAGTTATTTCACTTCCTTGTTTTTATATTTTGTTTTTCTAGTTTTTTGTTTTTCTTCTTCTTGAATCTGTTTTAGTTTTTGTCTGATTGATTCAGAACGAACTTTTATACCCTCATAAAGCATCACCTCCTTTCTTAAGTCTTTGATTTCATCTGATAAAGATTCTACGTCCTGTTGAAGCAGAACTTTTTTACCATCACTACGGCATCTTCTTATTTTGTTGTAAACACAGCGTCTCTCTTTAATAAGATTTTCCAATCTTTCTGAAGCAAAATATTGATGTGATTCTAATTCTGTTATGTTGTTTATATTTTTTTTGTTGATTAAAGTAACTTCCTGAGTAATCGTATCAAGCTGTCTTAAATCATCTCTCAATAAAAAATGCACTCTTTTTTTTTGAGGTGCATTTTTGGGTATCACTCCCAGTAAATAAAGATAACGAAAGTAGAGAGCTTTAAAACCAGTTATTTTACATTTGTTATCTTTTAATGATCCCTGATAGTGATAATGTTTCAATTTTTGTTTTGGCTGCTTTATTGACTGGAAATGAACATAATATTGTTCATATATTCTTTCTTCAATACTGTCGGTTTTATAATTACCGAATTTATCTAAACTTCTGAGTCTTACAAAACGTTCTTTGTTTTTCGGTCTGATAGCAACATGTTTACCATACTTGATTTCGTAGCCCAGTTCCTGAAGATGCTTGTAGAACTGTTTCATGCTCATAGAATGACCAATAGCAAAATCAACATCTTCTTTAATGAGTGTACGCCATGTTGGTTCCTGATTTTTTTCGGCTTTCCATTGTGCATAGTGCATTCCTTTTTGTTGTGGTTCATCAATAACTGACAGATGATATTTACGACATAGATTGTCAGATAGATTTCTCATTGTTTTATAGCTTTCTTTATTGTCATAGTATTTCTTTCCATCAACAAAACTAACAGAGTTAATAACAAAGTGATTATGATAGTGAGCTTTATCTAAATGTGTTGAAACTAGAACTTCAAAACGATTTCCCCACATGGCTTGTGCAAGTTCAATTCCAATCTGGTGAGCAGTTTCAGCAGTGACTTCACCTGGAACAAAGGACTGATAACCATGAAAGGCAATAATACCATCAGTTTTATTGAAAGCTGCTTTTGTAATTTGCATTTCTTCAAAGGCAGTAGGGAGAGAACAGTTTATGCCTGTTACATAAAGTTGTTTTTCCGTTTTTATATCTTGTGTTGTATATGAAATCACCTGATTTAAACCGTTGTATTGATAGTCATGTTCATGAATTTCTGTTTTATCTGGATTGGAAGCATAATCAAGAACTCTTTTTAAATTATCCTTGATATCCCATATAGCTGTTGTTGCCATTATTTATTAACCACCTTTGGAAGATAGACCTGTTTTCTTATTTCAATAATTTGATGATTGAGTTCTTCTAAAGCTTTATTAAATTTTAGTATATCAATACTTCCGTTTTTATTGGCAACAGTTGTCAGCTGATTGATGTTAGTTCCAATCCTTCTTAACTGTCTAATAACTTCTTGAAAATCTTCAGACGGTCTTGGTTGAGGAATTCTATCTTTAATGAGAAAAAGTAAATATGTCTGTTTGGTCATTCCACATTCTTTAACATGTTTTAAAAATACTTCATATTCCTGATCATTCATTGCAACTTCAACACGATGCTTTCTTTTGCGATTACCTCTCATAATTTCTTAATTCTCCTTTTCTGTATTTTTTGTTGATTGGGGTATTAGGGTGCAACCCTAACATGCGAATTTGTGTCCGTACAAATTCAGTGCTTGCTACAGTACAAGACACTCAAAAAGTGAGTTATTCTTCCTGTTTAGGATTGAAATAATCATCAAGATTATTTTCAAGTTTTTCAAATTCATTTTTGAGTGTGTAGAGCTGTTTTAACTTGTTAGAATGTTCATTGATTTGCAGCTCTAATTGCTTTTTTAAATTAATTTTTGCTTCTTTCTCTTTTTCTTGTTTTTGGATTTCTTTAAGAATTTTCTTGAGCATTTTAGCGTTCAACTCCTTTATTTTTTTGTTTAGGTTTTCTTTCTATAACTTCAAATTCATCAATGCCAGGTATTAAAGCAAGTGAAGAACCATTCTGCCAGTGCATATGAATCTGACCAGCATCATCAACATGGTCTACTTCTCCGACAGTACCTGATGGGATAGGGTGAATTGAATCTTGCATGTTTATGCATCTTATTTTTGTGCCTTTTGGATATTTTTCTTTTAAGTTCATATAATTTTTCTCCTTTAGCTTTGTTTTTTCAGTAAACAAAAAAGAAAGATATTTGAAATTATCTTTCCATTTCTTTTTTGATTTTTTCTTCTTTGATATATTGAAACTCCGTATCAATATAATTATTTGAATCTAAAATGATAGAACAATCATAATATTGTTCTTTGACTTTTTGTATGGCTTCTTCACGAGAATTTGCTTTAACTGTCACTTGTTTTTGTAAAGTTTCAGTAATTTCTATTGTATAATTTTTCATTTATTTTCTCCTAGATTTATAAAAGTATATAATAAAGAAAAGACATTAACTTAATTTGCTAATGTCTTAATAACCATAATACTCATATAATTTTTCTAAAGTAATTGGTATTTTTTTTGCTTTTAATAAATCTTTTCTTTCTTCATATAATTTTTTGATAAGTTCTTTAGCGTTATACCCATAATGAATTTCATTATGGCAATTACTACATAATGATACAATATTTTGTTCTACATCTAATGAATATTCAAATTCATCTTGAAAAGATAAAGGTATTAAATGATGTGCTTCTGTATAAGGAGTTTCTCCATCTTTCTTCAAGAAACATCTATGATTTTTATCAATTTCGCAAGTGTAGTTTGCGTGATTTAAAGCATTTAAAGCAATTTGTTTATCTCTTTGGTAAATGATTATATTGTTGACAATTGTTGAATCAGGTTTTTCTATTGGTTCATCTGAATATTCAAAAGCATTATCGGACTTCTTTTCGCAAGAAAGTTCTAGTTGAAGCTGAGTATCAATTTTTACTTCTTCTTTTTTTATCTCATTTCTCATATTACTATCAATAGTATCGATATTATTTTTAATTTGAATACATTCTTTAATACACCAATCAATGAATTGTTCTTGAACAATATTGTAATGTGTGTATTTTAAGATGAATTTCTTATGTTTAGTAGAATTGTTAAGTGAATTTTCGGTTATTTCAAGATGGTTAGATAAATCATTTTCAAGTTCTTTGATATGAGATAGATAATATTGAAATATAGATTTACTTCTTCTAATATAGATCTCAATCCATTTATTTTGAGAATTGTATCTTATGACCAAATGAACATCATTACTTCGCCATGAAACATCATAATAGGATCTATTGTGTGTTCTTGTTTTAAAAAATAATGAAGCAAATATATTATTAGCGAACGCTTTATCTTCAAATTTTTTCCAAAAATAATCAAAGGAATTATCAGTTATTAAATTATGAATAAGTGTATTTTCTATTTGATAATTTAATATATATTCAGCCCATGTATGAAGATTATTATTATCATTATAGAATTTTCTTGGACCTTGTATTCTGCCATTTAATCCATGAGATGCAAGCTTTTCCAATGTAAGTTCATCATTATCAAATTCTTTTATTAATTTAAGTCTTACATAACCATTTCCATTTAATCCTGATTCATATTGAATTTGATCTACCCAATATTTTCTATCATCTCTATATGTTTTTCCATTTATATTGTCATTTACCACTTCACAGACATATTTAATTGCTTGAATTGGCTTGCTAACATAAATGAAAATTGTATCTCCAGTTTTATAGTTTGAGTTTTTCTTCCAGTCAACGAATTGTAGTTCTTTAAATGCTAATTCTACATTATATTTTTTTGGATTAGCAGCAATAAGCCATAGCATGAATATACCTTCTTCCTAAATTTTGATGTTTTTAACTTTTTATAATTATCTCATTTAGCAAGATACTTAACAATCTATTTTCATCATCTTTCATGTAAATATTTCCTAGTTCGAACTCGTTTAATTAATAATTCATTCATGTCTTTTACAGTTTGAGGAGTATTATCAAAGACTGTATATCTATCCTTTAAATGATAAATAATCTTTAATGTTGTATCTTTTCCTGCTTTATCGTTATCAAGATATAGATGAATAGTTTTTATATTTGGATGATGATTTAAAAAATATTCTAATGCAACTGGAATTGAACTTTCTTCAATTGACTGACCGATAAGTGTTGCTCCTGATAGCGAAAGATAGTTATCATTCAAGTAATCTCGACCTTGTCTTTTTAATAAGGTAAGATAAGAAAGTAAGTCAATTGCTGATTCAAAAACATGTAATATTGAAGAAGAATCCTTAACAATATTGAAACTATTTTCTTTATGACTTCCGGCTAAGTCCATTTTAAAATTGGAAGTTGTTGACCTTTTTGTTGCATGTCGAGGAAAATGGTGTTCATCATATCCGATAAATATAACAGAATGATCCTTTTGAGTCTCGTAGACTAAGTGGTTATTTATGCAATAATCAACAATCTTTTTATCAATACATCTTTCTTTTGTAAGATATTTAATTAGCTCGTTTTCATTTTCATTTCTATTGGGCAAGCGAAAAGGGGCAGATATTTTGATAGTTTGTTTTGATTGAATTGGTGTTTTATTTTTAATTAATTGCTGAAGATACAGAGCTGCATCTAGAAAACCCCATCCTTCAACTTTAATAAAATAATCTAAAGCAGATACACCACCAATATTTTTAGCCCAGTAGCACCACATTCCATTGGATAGGTGAAGGGAACTATGACTTTTAATTTTGTAATCATTTCTTCCGTTTTTAATGAGTTCTTCTGCTTCATAATTTTGAAAATAGGTTAATAAATCTAACTGTCTTACGACTCTTAAATCTTTTGTGCTTATTCTTTTTTTACGGGTCATTGTTTGACTTCCTTTCCTGTATCATGAAGAAAAGGGAGCATACTCCCTTATCTTGAATATTCATTTTTTGTTATTGAAACATCTTCAACTTCATCATCCAATCCAGCTTCTAAATGTTCATCATTGGTTCCAATATCTAATTCTTTATTTAATTCTGACAGTCTTTTTGATTTTTCCTGAAGTTCTTTTTCCTTTTCAAATGGACGTTTGACTTCTTCTTTTGCAGTTTCAAACTGATGTTCAACTGTATCAAGTAAAGCTTTTTCGACTTGAAGTTTTTTAGAAATATTATCAATTTGATTATCTAAACGAGTGATATTTCCATAGACATCAGTACCCAGTTCTACAAGATATGTGGCATTCTTTTTGAGTTCAATCATATGACTGTTACTAAATGTATCATATGACAAGCTCATTTGAAATCCTCTATATTCGCCTATTTGTGTAGGATGAAGTGATTGAACTTGCTTGCAAAGAAGTAATAATGCATTACCAGCTAATTCCTTTTCCTGATAGAATTTGCCACTTAATTTCATTCCTGCAAATTCATTAACTGGTACGACTTCTTTCATATCTTGTTCATATGCTTTCACTTTTTCATTTATTGAAGATATTTTCATAGGATAGTACTTGATGATTTTATCTTCCAGATCATACTTTTCAGAAAGATAATTAGCTTTAGCAAGTTTCAGTTTGCTGACTTGAATATCTAAATCCATCTTTTCCTTAATCTTAGGATTACCACTAGCTAAAGCCTTAATTTCGGCATAACTTAACGATGCTTCGTCAATATCTTCAGCACTTCTTACTGGAGACTTGCTTGTCATGATCTGAGAAATAAATTTTTGCTTGTTTTCGACAAGCTGATATAAATACGCATCAAATGTCTGTTCAGTTACATATCTGTAAATATGAACATCTGAATTCGTATTTCCTTGTCGAATGATACGACCAGCTCGCTGTTCCAGGTCAGATGGACGCCATGGACAATCTAAGTCATGACTGGCAATTAATAAGTCTTGAACATTAGTTCCAGCACCCATTTTTGCTGTTGAACCAATAAGAATCCTTACATTTCCTGAACGGACTTTACTGAATAGTTCCTTCTTTTTTGCATCAGTAGGTGCATCATGAATATAGGCAATTTCAGTTGCTGGAATACCTTTTTGAATCAGTTTCTTTGTTATATCATCATAGACATTAGAGTATTCAAAATTATTCAGTTCATTATTAGCTATTTTTCCCTTTAATGAATTTGAAGATTTTGAAGGTGTAGACATATCACAGAAGATAAGCTGAGTAGCTTTTTTATCTCTGTTTTCCTGATAGATGTTGAAGACATTTTCAACACATGCGTTTACTTTGCTGTCTTCATTATCAGAAAGCAGGGGATTGATGAGTCTCTGGTCTAATGCTAATTTTCGACCATCGTTTGTAATCTTCAGCATATTATCTTCTGTAGGATCAACATTTCCATCTCGTACCTTTTGAGCACGATCAGCAAGTGATTCAACCATTTCTTTCTGTAAGTTACTAGGTTTCACTGCAATATTGTGATAGTGAGCATGAGGTACTGGCAAGTTTAGCATATCGGCAGTTTTGATATCAGCAACTTCTTTAAACATATTTATAAGTTCTGGAAGGTTGTAGAATTTCGCAAATCTTGTTTTCATACGATATCCAGTTCCTTCAGGAGCCAGTTCAATTGCTGTTGTTGTTTCTCCAAATGTTGATGCCCAGCTGTCAAAATGCTCCAGATGATGTTCCTTAAGAGTGTTGTACTGAAGATAGCGTTGAATCGTATACATTTCTGTCATTGAATTACTGATAGGTGTTCCTGTTGCAAAGACAATTCCTTTACCACTCGTTATTTCATCAAGATATTGACACTTCATAAACAGATCTGATGATTTTTGTGCTTCGGGTTGTGATAATCCAGCAACATTTCTCATTTTCGTATATAAAAAAAGATTTTTGTAGTTATGACTTTCGTCTACAAAAATCCTGTCAACACCTAATTCTTCAAATGTAACAACATCATCTTTTCTTTCAGTATCATTAAGTTTTTCTAATCTTTTTGTGAGCGACTTTTTCGTCTTTTCTAGTTGCTTGATGGAATATCTTTCTCCATGATTCTGTTTCAAATCTTGTACGCCTTTGGTGATTTCTTCTATTTGATTTTCTATGAGCTTTTTTTGTCTTTCTACTGACATAGGTATTTTTTCAAACATCGAATGACCAATGATAATGGCATCATAATCACCAGTCGCTATTCTGGAACAGAATTTTTTGCGATTGCTTTTTTCAAAGTCCTGCTTTCTTGCAACCAGAATATTAGCACTTGGATAAAGCTGTAAAAATTCTGAACCCCATTGTTCAATAAGATGATTAGGTACAACAAACATACTTTTTTGAGATATTCCTAATCGCTTTAATTCCATACATGCAGCAACCATTTCAAAAGTTTTCCCTGCACCGACAACATGAGCAAGCAGGGTATTACCGCCATAAAGTATATGTGCAATTGCATCTTTTTGATGCTTTCTTAAAGTGATCTCACTGTTCATATTAGGGAATTCTAAATGATCACCATTATATTCTCTTGGTCGTGTAGAATTAAACAGCTCATTGTATTTCTTTGTTAGCTGTTCTCTGCGGTCAAAATCTTTCCATATCCAGTCTTTAAATGTTTCTTTGATGGAATCCTGCTTTTGTTGAGCAATCATTGTTTCCTTTTTATTTAATATAGCAACTTTTTTACCATTCTCATCATATGAATAGTCATAAATCTTTGTTGCTTTAAGATTTAAACAATCTTCAATAAGTCGATAGGCATTAGCTCGACTCGTTCCATACGTTTTTTCAGCCTTGGCATTATTTCTGTCATAGTTCTTGTTTGAAATATTCCATTCAGCAGTTACATGAGAATAGTTGACATGCATATATTCCTTTGCAAAATGACTAGTAGATAGCAGTTCAAACATAAACTGTTCATAAACTTGTGGATCAATCCATGTTGCACCAATTCTTACTTCTATTTCACTGGCAGTGAGTTCTTGTGGCATGGCATGTTCCAGCTGTTCAACATGATACTGATATTGAGGATTAATACTTGCTGACAGTTTAGCTATTTCAAGTTTCTTGCGAATATTACCACTTAAGTATTCATCAGCAGTTACATATTCTTCAATGGATCCATCATTAATGTTAGGTATCTTATAAATAACACCTTTTAAATCATCAATGATTTTATCTTTATCATAATCTGTTATAGACTGCATGTAATCAAAGTCAATTTTTCCTTTTTCACTTAAGGATAGCATTAAGGCTTCATTGGAAGTTTCAACATGATTTTTTAATTCATGTTTTCTTATTGTACGTTTAGTAAAGATATCAGCTTTTGATTTTAAAGTTCCATCTTCATTAATGTTTTCTAGTGAACAGAGCAGGTAGTAGGCACTATCTTCTCTAAATGCAATAGCATTTCCTCGACTGTTGATAAGACCGTACTGTGAGGTAAATGTATCATAGAGCTGATTCAGATTGACCTGTTCATTATGAATCATGTCATCCGGATAATCTTCTTTTTGATAGTCGATTAGTCGACGAACAGAGTCTCTTATTTCAATCATTCCAGTAATACGATTTTTTGCAGTTTTAGATAATTCAATCTTTGACATCTGACTGTTTTCTCTGAAATAAATGTCACCATCAACAAGAGTGTATGAAAAATTCCTTACTGTAGGATCAGCAGGAATACGTGTGATATCTTCATTTTCCTGTAAGAGAGGGGAGTCGGATAAGATAATACTGTCCATATTTCCATGAATGGATTGAATGGCAATATCAAGACTTTCTTTTAAGGATATATCCTCAAAAGGACTTACAGTTAAGTCTTCACGTCCATACATGCTTCTGTTTTTTTCAGGTGTTCCTAAAATCATATCCGGATGTTCAATGAAATAGGAGTTATAGGTCAAACCATTTTCATCAGCTTGAGTTGATAGCCATATATCATCATGAACAACAGGTCTTTCACGTTTTTGAAGAATCAGAATATCGCTGACTGCTTTTGTATTGGCAGCTTTAGAAAATGTATCATCAGGAAGTCTTATAGCTCCTAACAGTTCAGCACGTTCATTGATATACTTTCTTACTGTTGAATTGGCTTTATCCATTGTATAGCGGCTTGTAATAAAGGCAATGATACCTCCTGGTCTGACTTTATCTATAGTTTTTGCAAAGAAGTAATCATGAATATTGAAGTTATATTTATCGTACTTCTTATCGAGAATGCCAAACTGACCGAAAGGGACGTTCCCAACAGCTACATCAAAAAAAGAATCAGGAAGATTTGTTTTTTCATAGCCTTCTACAGCAATACTGGCATTTTGATAAAGCTGTTTTGCGATTCTTCCGCTAATGGAATCTAGTTCAATTCCATAGAGCTTTGAATCTTTCATTGATTCAGGTATCATGCCAAAGAAATTGCCAGTTCCACATGCTGGTTCTAGAATGTTTCCATAATTGAAACCCAGTTGATTTAAAACTTTATAAATACTTTCAATAACAGCAGGTGGAGTATAGAAAGCAGTTAATGTTGACTCTCTAGCCTTTGTGTATTCTTCTTCGGATAGTAATGTTTTGAGTTCATGATATTCGTTTGCCCAGTTTGATTTGGAATCGTCAAAAACATCAGCAAGTCCACCCCAGCCAACATATTTTGATAGAACATCCTGTTCTTCCTTAGTTGCGTTTCTTTTTTGCTTTTCCAAAGAAAAAAGCAGCCTGATTGCTGCAATGTTGTTTTTATATCGTTCCTTTGGTGTTCCTTCACCAAGGTGTTCATCTTCAATATGATAGTCTATTTTTGCTGCTTGTTTAGATTCTCTTTCAGGAAGTTCCTTTTGTAATGATTCATAGCCAAGAAACTTCTGATAGTCTACATCATTGATACCAGTAATTTTGTCATCCTGATAGTTGAAAACTTCCTTTTTGAGAAAATTATAAAACTCTTTTCCGCTCCACATGGAATCTTCATTGCCGGCAAGAATCATTTCATTTTCATCATCCCATGTAATGTCGATATTGTCTATTTGAAGATGACTTAATATTTTTTCTAGGAGTTCAACTTCTGAATTTTGTCTGTATTCTTTTGTGACAGCCTTTTGATACTTTTTCAGGTATTCGACAAGCCCGCTGTAAGGAAGAGTACTATAGGCAATCGTTCCATCATCATGATAATCAATGTAGTCAGTATAACTGAGATGCTGTCCTGGGTTTATCATAGTAAGCTGTTCTGTTTTGATATGATAGCCTTTATCAATGATATTATTCAGCCACTGTTTGGCATATTTTGTTAAATCAGTAAGATTTTCGTTATAGCTGCTTTGATTGTTCTCAGGCACTATTGATACTCCTAAAGAATCATTTGAATATTCAGCAGGTGTTAATGTTTTGTTTTCAATATCTATTTGAAATGACATGTATGGTTCATTATATTCCATTCCATTTAATTCTGCTGAATGAAACATACTGATGACATTGTCATTATCAAAAGAAATCATGAGCTGCTGTTCGTAGTCATTTGCTGTTTTTAATGAACAGTAACTGGCATCATGACTGTTGATTAGCACATTATATAAAATAAAAACAATACCATCCAGTCAATTAAAATTAATAAATGCAACAAAACAGTTAGAATAATTTGATAAAATTATATGCAAGTTATTCTAACTGTTTTATTATTATATAAAGGAGTTAAACATACGAAAAAAGAAAGGGTCATCGGTTCGCCTTCCTGCCTTTCTTTTCCCAAAAAACAAAACGTATGTTTTGTACAAGATTATGATAACATTTCAAACCTTCAATTTCAACAATTATTCTCAAGATTCATATGACCTTGATATTTCATCTCTTGCTCTTACTAAAATCAAATGTACATGCGGTTCTACTGGTCATTTTCACAGACATGCTGTCTATCCCCGTTATTTAACTCTTGATTCTGACAATACTATTTTAATTTCTATCGTTAGAATCAAATGCGAAAGCTGTAACTGTACTCATGCTCTTTTGCCCAGTATTATCATTCCTTACCGGATTTTGTCCAATCCCTGTATAATAAAAATAATCCAGTCCTATCGCAATGTCAGTGATTCTGCTTCTGTTATTTCTAAAATAACTGGTTTTTCTAGAGAACTGGTCAAAAAAATTATTGCCTTTTATATTAAATTTCACAAAGAACGTCTCACTTCTTTTTTGGCTTTTTTTGGTAGGTGTGACTTTGAATGTTTTGATTTCATAATAAATTATTTTTCAGAATATCATGTTATGTTTATGCAGCATATTTCAACTAAAAATATGATCATTTTTACATGATTTCTTTTTCCCATACCCCTTCCTTTGAATATGCCTCCACTCTGTTATATGGTTAGGTCAGGAGGTGTATTCTATATGAATAACAGTAAAAAAGAAGATTTAAACATTCAAATTGCACTTTTCAGGTATGAACTGATCGTTCCCGTTCTTAATGAAACATATCCTGACCGTTCTGCGCTGCAGTACTACAAAAGAATTACGTCTACTCCGTTTCGGTATCCTGACGGCACTTCTAAAGAATTCTCTTTCCAGACTGTACGGTACTGGTATGACCTGTACCGCAGGGAGGGATTTAATGGGCTGATGCCAAAAACACGTGAAGACAAGGGGCATTCACGCAAACTGACCAAAGATGTAAAAAATAAAATCATTGATATGAAAGCAAACAACTCCAGGATGACCGCCACTTCCATTTATCTAAAACTGATAGAAGATGGCGATATATTGAAAAAAGATGTATCACTTTCAACAGTATCAAGATTTATTGCCTCAAAACCCGAACTTAACCGAATACCTGTTGAAGATATGCGGGCCTTTGAAATGGAACATTCCAATGACATGTGGCAGATGGATACTACTTACTGTTCCTATATTAACGATGACAGCGGGCATAAGCTCAGAACATATCTGATCATGATTATTGATGATCATTCAAGGATGATTGTTGGTTATGGATTTTTTCTCGAAGACAATGCAGTAAATGTTCAAACCGTATTAAAGAGAGCTGTAACTAAATACGGCATACCAAAAAGAATTTTTACTGACAACGGCACACCGTACAAGAATGAACAGCTGCCACTTATCTGTGCTCAGCTGCAGATTCAGATAAGTCGTGCAAAAATCTTTCATGGCAACCAGAAAGGAAAGGTGGAGCGGGCCTTTAAATCAGTAAAGGAACAGTGGATGTACAATACTGATTTCAGCCAGTTTAAAAGTATCGAGGATATAGATGCTGCTTTTGGTATATATGTCAATCAAAAAAACAATTCTCCACATGCATCATTAAACGGTCAAACACCATTGAATGTATTTATGGATGATTCAAACTTAATCAGGAGAATCGATTCAAATTTACTTGAAAAGATATTTTATCATACGGTTACCAGAAAGGTAGCCAATGATGCAACAATCAGACTCAATACCAGAATTTATGAAACAAAACAGGAATATATCGGCACAAGAATAACAGTTAAATACAAACCGGATTTAAGCAACGTTTATATATATGAAAATGACAGTTATATAGAAATCTTTGAAGTCAGAAAGGTTGACAATTCCAGAATAAAAAGAAATAAACCATTATTTGCACAGGAGGATTCATGATGAAGGATTTTAAGATTTATTACGGACTTGAATTCAATCCGTTTGAAAAAGGACAGCCTGATATAGAAATATCTACAAATGATTTTAAAGAAGCACTTGGTCGGCTTAACTATCTGAAAGATGTTCGAGGAATTGGACTTTTCACAGGACGCAGTGGAACTGGCAAGACATTTATCATGAAAAAATTCAGTGAGACACTAAACCCAGGACTGTATAAGGTTATCTATATGCCAATGTCTACATTGACAACGATTGAATTTTATCGTGAGCTGAGCAGTCAGCTTGGGCTGGAACCACAGCATAAAAAAATAGATAATTTCAGAAATATACAGAGCTATATAAAAAGTACTGTCGATGAAAAAAGGATCGTACCAGTGATCATACTGGATGAAGCTCAGTTTTTAAAAACTGATATTCTTAATGATCTTATAATGCTTTTAAATTTTAATTTTGATTCAAATAATTATGTAATTTTGATCCTGTCAGGAACACCAGTATTAAATCACACTGTCAACAGAGCTGTGCATGAAGCATTGAAACAGCGAATTGTAATTCAGTATGAAACTTCTGGAATGAATGAGAAAGATATCGAAAGGTATGTGGTTGAAAAGCTAAAAAAAGCAGGAAGAACACAGCCGCTGATAATGCCAGATGCGCTCAAGGCATTATCAAATGCAAGCCAGGGATCATCAAGAAAGCTGAATAATTTATTGACCCACTGTTTAATAATAGGAGCAGCCAGAGAGAAAATGGTAATCGATAATGAAACAGTAATGGAGGCAGCAAATGAAATCGGATAAAACAATAAGATATAACTGCAGATATAAAAAGCAGGTATGGAAATGTGAAATAAGAAATATAAAAAAAATCAATGAAATAACATCATTCAGTATAAGCGGAAGAAAGAGCAGGTATGACATATATTTAATTCAGCTGGGACAAGAGCGTTGGATTGGTATACCAGAGATAAATGTATCAAGTCCATTAAGTACGTTAGATGATATTTTTTGGAACAGTGAAAGGATTGGAAATATCATGCACAGCATAATTGATGGTGTAATGATTGCAGAAGGATTAAAATTAATATATGAAAATGCAGTGTAAAGCTGCATTTTTGTTACTGTTAAAGTATAAAATAAAGTGCGGATATTGTCTAAAATAGTATAACAAATTTAATTAATCGTGATGATTTTACATTTAATACTGTCTAATTTAATTTGAAAAAAGTTAGTTAAATTAATTCGCTAAACAACATCATGACTGACAATACTAGGTGCTATCTTTTCCATGAGATGATATATTTCTTTAAAATCTTTTTTGTTTGCTTTTGGATGATTAGTAAATACATAATCCTGATATGTTCTATCCACAAGATGATGGATAAGAGAATTTCTAAAATCAGTATCATGAATATACTGTTCATAAAAAATTTTATCATCTTTTTCATATTTTGAAGCATTTTCGATTAGATATTCAGTCACATAGTCAGTCGCTTCATCTATAGAAGTATCACGATCTAGAAGTGCAGGATAAATCATAGAATGTTTTATTTTTTCTTCAAGTAGAGGTACATATTTATCTAGAAGTTCATGTATTGTGTCCTGATTTTGTACGATAGTGGATTCCATGATATTTTCATCAATACTGTTTTCGATTGGTTTTAAAAGATGATCATTTAATGGATTCTCTTTTAAGAGCTGGAGAAGTTCTTCTTTTGAATAGTTTTCAAGCAAAAGAGGGAAGTCATTGTCCTGTAAAACAACATCTTCTTTGTTTTCAATAACACAGTACTGACCAGCACCAATATAAATGGTATCTCCAACATCAAACTGATATTCTTTAGGCTTTTCATTAATAGATTCTACGTTATCTGTTAAATCAGTTGAAATACCTAGTTTCTTTTCTTTAAGATAGCGTTCATGTTCAAGCTGACGTTGCATCTGTTCTTTAAGAAATTCAGGATAGTACTGCTTTTCTTTACTGTTAAGATATCTGTCTGCCGCTATAAGTGAAGAAATCCTTTTAGCAACATCTTCCCATTTTAAAGTGATATCAATCTCATTTTGACCAATTTCTTTTCCTTTTGTTAATTGCAGTCCCTTACTGTCATGAAATTCACTGATAGATCCTATAACCGGATATGTTCCGCCCATACCATATTCATCTTTAAGAAAACGAGCCTTATCTTTTAATGAACCATTTTTCAAAAACTCCTGATAGATACGATACTTACCATTTTCAACGCCACTTCCTCTGACAAGAACACGATTGATTTCCTCCTGTGAAAAGAAAATGCCATTTTGAAGATTTTGTATGTTTTCGTAGACTGCATTTTGCTGTTCTTCTAAAGTTGGAATCTGAACAGCAGGGTCAAAATATCGATTGAGTATCATACCATCTATATAGTGGGCAACATTGCTCCATTGTAAATCCTGACTTGCAACCTGATTATCAAAAGTTCCTAAATAGATATGAAGTCCATCACTTAGAACATCATATCCAAGAGGAACACCATCAACTTCCCATTCTTCTATATGGTCATTGAAAATCGTTTTTGTATATTCAATCTGCATTTCAAAAGAATGAGTTTTAAAAAATTCAATAATTTCAGATGAAGAATAGTTCATTGACGGGCGGTATTGAAATAAATGATAGTCTACATTTCGATTGATAACTTTCTTTTGATAGGCAAGCTGTATGCCAGTCATTCTGTCAACTGGAGATTGGAGATATTCATCATCTTCTATAAGTTTAGCAACATGTTGCTGCAGTTCAAAGAATGACAGAACTGATTCATTTTTTTTATTAAGATAGTTGCCTCGCCATACATGAAACTGATGATTGATTTTTTTGTAGCCAATATAAGAATAATCATTCTTTTCTGGATTTCTAAATGTCTGAACAAGAGTTTCATCATATGCTTCTTCTAAATAGGAAGCTCGTTCCTTTTCGTCGGTATGTTCCTTGAAAAAAAGAACGATTTCTTCTTTTGAATGTTGCAAAGACATATCTTCTCTTAACAGTTGTGGCAGGTCTAATAAATCAAAAGGCGGTAATTGATTTATATTACCACCTGATTGAATGTTTTCTATTGTTTCATCAATGTCTAAATCTAACTGTAGATTATCTCCTTGAGAATAATCTCGTTGGCTGACTGTTTGAGATTGTTCATATGTTGTACCCATTCCATCTGATGAGTCTGTTTGTCTGGAGCTGGATACTTTTTCAGCATTTTCTTCATCAGTGTATCCATTCTCATTTGTGCTTGAGATTCTATTTGTTGAAGGTGCTGATTGAGTTCGTTCTTCGCTTTGAGTGCGAACAGGTGCCCTGGATGGTTCATCTGCAGGTAATCGTATCTCAACCTTGCGTAGTAGCTGTTGAGAATCTGCTGCATTGGACGAAGATTGGGCATTTGATAATCTCCCACTTGTGAATAAGCTATTTCTTTCATTTTGGTTGCTCCTTTCGTTTTCTACGTTTTTATTTTGTATCATTTGTTGATTTTCTTCAAATGTACGAATCATAATTTGTCTTGCAAGTCTAGCAATATCATCTAGTCCAATTTCAGTCAGATCATGAACTGTAGTTCCTAATTGACCAATTGTATCTAACGTATTGAACAGGGTAATGTCATTAAAATCTTCCTCGGTAAAGTCATATTGAGTATCCAGTTGACAACGACTAAATATTTGGTATGCAATAGAGTTTGCACATAGTTGAGTAAATACTCTTTTGATTTCTTGTTCTTCAAGATTTTCAAGATGACTTCCTTGATTGTATTTTATTAATGATGTGACATAATCCTGAGTGTTTTCTTCAGCAATAATTTTTGCCATTTCTATAATCGAATCACTTAATGACTGCGTATTTAGTGGACCATATTTATCATCAATCATTTCTATGATTTCATCTTCATGTTGTAAGTTTATAGACCATAGATGAATAGGCTGATGTTTAGGACTCCATGTATCTTCAATATCAAATACATAACGAAGTTTGTTTGGTTCATTGCTTAATAGTGCAATACCTTTAGAATTTTTCTTAATCCAGCGATTAAGTTTGTTGTTCCATGTATCATATTCAGCACATGCCTTTGCTTCCGGTTTTTGAGCGTAGATGAGAATCTGATCTTCAAAACGATATTTGAATGACCATGATGCAGTATTTAAAAAGTTCATCCATGAAGCAGGGGATGAACTGATGATTTGAGCGTACTCAAACCATAAATTTTGTATTGATTTGTATTTACTAGGCATTGAAACACCTCCTAATTATTACAGTAATAAAAAAGGAACTACAAAGAGTTCCAGAGATTATATAATATTTTGATTGTTAATCATCGCTCAATAGCTTTTTCTTTATTTTCTTTTATTTGTAGCTTGGTTTTTTCAAATTGAAAATGTGATTCAAGACAATCATTTGTTCTTTTCTGATAGTCGTGAAAAGCAGACTTTAATGAAGAAAAGTAATGACCTGATGAGTAGCCATATTGTCTGTTTGGAGTTGTTTCCCATGTAACATATGGACTGGGAGCATTCTTGTTGTAGGCAAGGACAACACTGTTTGTTCCTACATCAGTCGAAGAAATAATGACATAGTTATTAACTTTTTCCTGATAGAGATCCATAACATCAATTTCCTTATAAAACTGTTTCATAAAATTCTTGTCTATATGATTTTGCTTACAGTAGGCAAGATATTTCTGTAAGCCATCGGTATTGTTTATTTCATCTCTCAGTTTATCGATTTGGTACCATACTCCATAATGAGTATCAGCGCTCATTTCTAATATTCTGTAATCATTTTCTAAGTCATTAAATAGAAAATCATCAATATTAAAATCCCAATTTGGTACGTTGTATGAATTTACTTTTTCATTTGTATCTATAGTTACTGAATACATATCTTCTATTTCATTTTTCCTTGATAGATAGCATATATATCTCTTGTCATTTATACCAGAATCTTTTTCAAGAATATAGTCTATCTTTCCATCAAAAATACCTTTTTCCTGTAAGGCAGAAAAGGCTATTTTATATACCTTATTTTTATTCATAATTTTTACCCATTAACTGTTCACGCATAGTTAAATACTGATTAATAACCGATTTGTTTGTTTCAGAAAGTGTACATAAGATTTTCCTGTTTAAGTTATCTAATAAATCCAAGAAATTATCTTCATTATAAACAAAATCAAAGTCTTCAATGATGTCTACAAGATCATCATTACTGTATGTGTTTAACAGTTTATAGTTGATACCATTTTCTTTACAGTATGAAATATAATATTTTATCGAAAAATATTTAAAGAAAATATTACCTTCTAGGGATGAAATATAATTCCATAATCGGATATGAAAATCAAGAGATACATAATTTATATAGTTTTCTTCGCTTTCAATTCTTAAAAGAAAGTATCCTTCTAGATTATTATTATAAAGATCCATGACTGCTTTATCTTCGTCATTTAAATCTATGTCATGAACAGAAATCACAGCTTTAGTTTCTAGTAAAAAAATATAGGCTAAAGAAGGGGTGTCATGTTCATGTACACCAATAGATGTCTGATTTGAATTCTCTTTATCGTTAAATAAGATAAAGTCTACTTCTGGACGATTAAATAATTTACATTCCATAACTTCATTAATAATCATTTTGTTTGCCTGTTTTAGTGTTAAAGTTTCCATTTCATTCATTCCTTTCATTAAATATATTCAGTTAGAAAAGGAGAATCTATTATCTTTAAGATTCTCCAGTTTATTTTGTAAAAAACTATTCATATTCTTTTCTAGTTTTGATTCTGATTATTAATAGTCCTGCTAGACTTAAAATACCAGTAACAACCCAATATTGATATGAGCAGTCATCACCAGTTTTTACCTTAACTGGAAGATGTTCATCATACATAGTAACATGTTGAATATTTCCTGTATCTTCGATTGTAAAGTTAATTGATTCAGCAATCTTATAGCCTTGAGGAGCAGTTTCTTCAATAAGTGTATAGGTTTCACCAACATGTAAGTTTTTAATTAAATGTGGTTCTTTACTTGATGTCCATTCATCGATAGTATTACCATCTTTATCAGTAACTTTTAATTTTGCTCCTTCGATTTCTTTTTTGCTGGTAATATCTTGTTTACTTATTTGAACTTTGATATCTTCATCAATCATTGTAAGAGTGATATCTTCATCTTTTTCAGCTTTAAAAGTTTGTTCCTTGCTTGTTGCATAGCCATCTGGAGTTTTAGTTTCCATTAAAACATATTCTTCTCCAGCGGTTAAGCCACTAATCATATGAGCAGTTTCATTACCATTTAAGTCGATATTTGTATAGGTAGTTGTTCCATCTTTAACAAATAAAAGTCTGTAATCATCACGATCTTTATTTTTAGAAATGCTGTAGCTGACAGTTGAGTCATCTTCATCAATATACATTCCTTCAGCTTTTTGATTTTCCTTGATTTGAGACTTCATATCATCTGTTACATCAAAGATGTGCTGACCAGTTATCCATTTATCTACTATCTGTTTTGTTCTTTTAGAAACAACTGTAAGTTCAGCATTCTTTAGAAGTTTTCCATCTTCTTTTATTTTTGAAACTTCATTGACTGTATCAGTCATTTCAACTTTTTGATTAACCTTATCAAAAGTAACTTCAAATTCTATATCATTTGCTAGATTTAAGCCTAGAGGAGAAAGATCTTCATGAAGTATATAAGATTTTCCTTCTTCAAGATTATTTGCGAAATGTTCTTTTCCTTCTGAAATCCATTCATCAATGATGTTTCCATCTTGATCTAGAATTTGCATTGAAGCGCCAGTTACTTCTTCGCCACCAAGTGTCATTTTTGAAATAGCAACTTGCTTATCTTTCATCGTGATTTTTTGATTGACTTTTTCTTTTGTTACAGTAAATTCAATGTCACTTGATTTAACATATTCTTCAGGAGAAATTTTTTCAGTAAGGATATATGTTTTTCCTTCTTCAAGTCCGCTGATAAAATGACTGTCTTTTGTTGATACCCATTCATCAACAATTTTTTTACTTTCTTTTTCCTTTACAGAAATAGTAGCTCCTTCAATTTCCTTTTCACCAGTGATATCAGTCTTTGTAAAAGATACCTGCTTATCTTTCATGGTGATAGTTTCCAATTCGCTTGAATTCTTAACTGTAAAAATAATATCAGTAGCTTTAACATATCCTTCAGCGCTAATTGTTTCGGTTAAAGTATATGTTTTTCCAACAGTTAGACCTTCAATTGAATGAGGTTTATCATTTGATATCCATTCATCAATAGTTGTTCCAAGCTCATCTTTGACTGTTAAAGTAGCACCTGGAACTTCTTTATCACCAGTAATATCAGTTTTGTTAAATTCAAAATGTGTTGTTTTGTTTTCAATGTTGAATGTTTTGCTATAAAGTTTTGTTTTAGTATCAGTCTGTATGAATGTTACATCATATTTTTTAGAATCTAGAATACATCCGTCAATGGTTTTAACTTCCTGTAAATAATAGGCAGCATCAGATGAACTCATTGGTAAGTTTGTGATTTCTAGCTTTCCATCTTCTGATAGGCTGAATAGTCCGTCTTTAATTTCTTTACCAGCTACTAATGTCGCTCCTGATTCTTTAATAGAGATGTTCTGATCTTTCTTAAATAGAAGAGAACCATCAATAGAGCTGTAGATATTATCTTTTGCTTTTAATTCGAACTGAATTTGTGAAAGATCAGATCTGTCCACTAAATCTTTATCAGTATCTAAATCTGTCACTGTCTTACTGATTTTAATTTCAGCTTTTGGCTGTTCGTTTTTAACTTTTACTGTTAAAATTGGATCTTCATCTTCGTCCATATCGTAATCTCTTGTATTTGTAATTGTAAACTGAACAGGACTATCCAAGTCTAGAAAGCCTTTTGGAGTTTCAATTTCTTCAATTGTATAGTTTCCAGCGTCCAGCTGTAGAGGAAGAGTAACTGTTCCTAGTTCTGTATCTTTTACTGTAACGATATTTTTAGAATTTGTTGTAAAAGTGTCATATTTTTTTCCTGCAACTTTTTGAACAACATAGTTTCCTTCATTGTCTTTAATTTTAAAAGAAGCACCATTTAAAGTCACAGTTTTTCCAGTTTCTTTATCAGTTTTGATAATCTTTAACTGAGAAGTAAAAGGTCTGTTGTTGATGTTAATTCTTTTAACTTGTTCAACATCCTGATATTCAGTGTAGTCATCAGTTACAGAAACAGTAAAATCAGGAGCAGTAATGTAATCTTCAGGTGTTTTTGTTTCTCTTACGATATATTTACCATATGGAATATAAGGGGTATTTGCTTTTCCATTTGTATCAGTAGTGATGACAGCATATACCGTAGCGTTATCCCAGCCAACATGATCAACTTCACTTTTTAAGCGGAAAGTAAACTCAGCTCCTTGAAGTCCTTTAACAAGTCCGGAAATTCCATCTTTTTCTCCTGATTTGAAAACTTGAATCTTTTGCATATTGACACGATTTGTTCCTTTAGCATTTCTTGTTACTTTTGAAACAGTTTGTCCTTCGTAGTCAATAGAAACGTTGATTTTTTCATCACTGATGACTAATGAATCATTGGATTTTGATTCTTGAATATAGTATTTTCCTAGTGGAAGATTGTCCCAGATAATTTTTCCATTTTCATCTGTTTTGGAAGTATATACGACATCATCTTTATCATAAAAGGTGATAGTACCTGCTTTATTCATGATTTTTTCTTTTGCATATAATTTGAATGTTACATTTTTTGCATTTGCGTCACCAAGTAAACCATTTGTTTTTGAAGTATCAATTTCTTTTGTCAGTTCAATTTGACCTGTAGGTTCCTGATCCATAACTGGCTGCACAGATGTCTTATCTTTTTCAACTGTTATTGTAAAAGTATCAGTATTTAAAAGATATCCATCAGGAGCATTTAATTCCTTTAGCTGATATGTTCCAACCAGTAAGTCTTCAATAACTATTTTTCCATTACTTACAGTAACATTTTCATTATATCCTTCATATGATGTTGATTTTAGATTGAATTCAGCACCATCAATCAAATCTTTATTTGTGTTTGTTTTACTGATTTCAATATTTCCAAAATCTAACCATGTGATATTTAAATCAAGATATGCAGGGTCCATAGCCCATGAACCATGTGTTTGTTTATCTCCACCAGGAACAATAGCTAGGGCTGTAAATCTTGCACAGTTTTCTCCGGCAATGTTACCAGTCTGATAGTTTGATGGACTGTTTTTACATGGTGCAGTGAAATAGAAACTTTGACCTCCTCGTACAGTAACAGTTCCTCCAGTCTGTGCATCACCAGTAGTTGCATTGTGTAATGTGACATTGTTTTGTAAAGGAATCTTGATTGTTGAATGACTTCCTCCATTAAAAGTCACTGTATTAGTTTTTTGAGAATTAGTAGCTTTATCATAAGAAGCTTTAAAAGATGCTCTTGTTTGACCGTTGAAACTTGCTTTGCTTGGTTCAGGTAAAGTAGAAATTAAATTATATAATCCTTTAAGACCAATACCTAAGTCTTCAAGTTCATCTAGATTAGCACCACAAAGATCACCACTATAAGCCAGACTTAAAAGTACATGTGTGTAAAGATAGGCTGTTTCTTCATAGTCCAATCCGTCATCAGTTAAGGCACCACAACCTTTGCCGTCATTTGGATTCCCATCCAAACCACCGTTAGCATCGCTTGCTCCTGGTCCACCAAAACCATAGTAAAGCAGTTTTCTTACCATTGAGTTATTTTCGATAACCTGAGAAGTATAAGAACCTGCAACTGGTGTATTCTTACTGGCTTCTAGACAGTAGGACCATTGTCCGTTATACTTGCACATCCATGTAGACCACTGTTTTGTAATAGAAGGGCATTTTCTTCGCCACCATTCAGGATAGGTTATTTCTTTGACCCTTGTAAACTGTTTTGGGACATTAACATCATAGGCATTAACGGTATTACTATTTCCAGAAGTAAATAACATTGTAAATACCATCGTTAATACCAGAAATATTTTACTGATTCGCTTTATAAAATTTTGATTAATCATTTTAATCATTTTCCTTTCTTAATTTTGATAAATAGTTTGATCTAAAATAAAAAAGACAGAATTATATATTTTTCTGTCTAGTTAGCTGATATTTGTTTGTAATGTATAATTTTTTAATCTAAGTCTCCACCTGCAACATATCCAGAATGTTCATATGAATTTCCATGACCTGCTGCAAATAATTTACTGACTGCATCATCAAAAGATTCATGACTTTCTACCATGTAACCACAGTCACATTTAGCAAAATAATACTTTTGTGAGGTAGAAGTATCTTCTTTAGGTTTTTCTTGAGAAGCATTTCCACTGTTTTTATCTGAAACATTTTCTTTTGGAACACTTTGCTGATCTGAATTAGAATTAGTACTTTGATTACTGTTTGCTTTAGAATCAACAGCCTCTATGACCTGATTTGTGTTTGATGATTTTTTTGTTTCAGTTTTATTTGTGTTTGTGTGTTGTTCTTGATTTACAGCTGATTTTTGAGTGATATTTATTTCATTTATTTTTGAACTTTTATTGTTAGTATTAACTTTTTCATTTAAAGAATCATCATTTTTAATTTTATTCTTCTCTAAAGTGTCTTTGGCGCTTGTAGAGTTTTCTTGTTTGATGTCATATTCATATACAGTTTCTCCAGTTGCATTTTTTGATTTAGTTGCTGATTTATTATTTGTATTTGTCTGATGACAGCCTACTAAAAAACCAGCAAAAACTAACAGTAGAATTATTTTTTTCTTGCTCATATGAAAACCTCCATTCTTTATGCTTATTTAAAATAATTTCTAATTTGATTTTACTTCTATCGATTTTAAATAACGAATGTATGAATAATTATAACTTCTCAAATAAATAACAATTATAACTATATAATTATACTTATATTAAACATTCTTTTCGGTTAGTAGAAAGGGGGTTTTAGGGGGAAAACACAGTCACGTTTTTGGACGAAAAAGGGCGTACATTCCCCAGATGTACGGAAAATCACTGAAATCCTAGTCACATGTACAAAATTTTTAATCGTACATTTTATCTTTCCATTGATTTTTCTTTCTTCTTTGCCCAGTCACCTAGCAGTTTGATAATTAAATCCTTCTTTTGCTTAGGTGTGTAAGATTTTGGAAAATATTTATTAATTTCCTCCATCTTGAGACTGAGTTTTTCTTTCTGATTTGGCTTGTCAGTAAGCAGCATATCCATCATCTTGTCAATATCAAGTTTCTCGCTTTGACTGAGTCTTTTCAGTTCCTGACTTTGAGCAAGAGAAGGGGTTGCTAGAGTATCATTAATACATTGAACCAGATCATTTTGTTCTTTTACTGTCAGAAAAGACAGTTCATAGGCAGGATTCATGGCTATTTTGAATCCATCTTCACTTACACCATCTATCATATCTCGTAAAGGTTTAACAAGATAGGTAAGTCTAATATATCGCTGTATTTGATTGCGACTTTCTCCAACTTGTTCGGCTAGTAATTGGTCTGAACGAATATTTGTCCCAACTTGGGACAAATTTTTAGTAGGTCTACCTGCTTGTCTTTTCATTGCATCTAATTTCATCTTATAGGCAAATCCACGCTCACTTGGTAAAATATTTTCCCTTTGAATATTGGAATCAACCATAATAATAGTTGCCTGATCATCATCCAAGTCACGTACAATAGCGTCAATTTCTATCTTACCGAGCTGTTGCATCGCAAACTTACGTCTATGTCCGGATACCATTTCATATCCATCATTGTCTTTATTAGGTCTAACAAGTACGGGTACAAGAATTCCATTTTCCTGTATACTTTCGATTAATGAGTTCATTTCTTCATCCATTCTTACATTAAATGGATGCTGTTTAAAATCACTAATCTGATGAATAGGTATCTTTATGACTTTTTCAAGCTTTGCATCTTGACGCTGTTCTTCCGTTGTAAATAGATCATCGAGAGAATTGGTGTTTAGTTTTGGTAATGTTCTTGCCAATTTGTTCAACCTCCTTTGCGAGTCTTTGATAGGCTAGGGTAGATTCAGAAGTAGGGGCATACTTTACTGGACTCTGTCCAGTTAATGATGCTTCACTCGTTTTTACTACACGTGGTATTTCGGTTTTAAAGACATGAATGTGCTGACCATAGATTTCTCTTACTTCATTTGCAATATGCTTTGAAAGATTGGTTCTTGCATCTGTCATGGTAATTAAGATGCCATCAATCTTTAAGTCAGGATTGATCTGCTTTTTTGCAGTAGCAATCGTATGAAGCAGGTCATTTAAACCATCACATGCATAAGGCTCAGCCTGAACTGGAATAATAATACTGTCAGCAGCAACTAAACCATTAATCGTAAAGAGATTGAGGGCAGGGTTGCTGTCTATGAGGATGTAGTCATAATCTTCCTTCACCTTATCAAGAACACGCTTAAAAATTGTTTCTCGACTCATGACACTGGATAGCTGAATATCAGCGCCAGATAATGAAATATTTGATGGTAATAGGTCAAAGTTCTCATCTGTATGAATAATGGCATCTCTGTAATCCATATCTCCTTCATTGATTTCATTGAACAGAACATCCTTAATGCTGTACTTATAGGAACTTGAATCTCTGTATCCTAGACCCTTTGTCAGGCTGCCTTGAGGATCAAAGTCTACAATTAAAACTTTCTTGTTGTCATTTGCTAGACATGCTCCTAAAGAGACTGAAGTCACTGTTTTTCCAACACCTCCTTTCTGATTTGTTATCGCAATAACTTTGTTTTTATGCATAATAAAAAACTCCTTTCACATAGTTGAATTTGTTATTTTCCGACTATGTAAAAAGGAGTTCAAAATAATTTGTTAGTAACGTGTTAGTAACCGAAAACAACCCACGAAGTCCAAAACGCTCCCACTGCGCTCCCACCGGTTTTTCGTAAATCGAAAAAGCGTTGATAAACAGGGAATAATTTAAAATCGAATTTGTTAGTAACGTGTTAGTAATTTGTTAGTAACTGTGTTAGTAACGTGTTAGTAACGTGTTAGTAACCGAAAAAATCCTTCGGAGTTTCATAAAGTTTCAGGGCGTTTTTTTAAGAAAAGCCGAAAATCAGGGACTATGAGAAAATTAAAAAAACCTTGATTATATCAAGGTTTTTTAAGGATTTGTGTTTGCAGTCAATTATTTACAAGCTTCTTCGATTGCTACGGCAACAGCAACAGTTGCACCAACCATTGGGTTGTTACCCATACCGATTAATCCCATCATTTCTACGTGTGCAGGAACTGATGAAGAACCAGCAAATTGTGCATCACTGTGCATACGTCCCATAGTATCTGTCATACCATAAGAAGCAGGACCAGCAGCCATATTATCAGGGTGTAAAGTACGTCCAGTTCCTCCACCAGAAGCAACTGAGAAATATTTTTTACCTTGTTCAATACATTCTTTTTTATATGTTCCAGCAACAGGATGTTGGAAACGAGTAGGGTTAGTAGAGTTACCAGTAATTGATACGTCTACACCTTCTTTATGCATAATTGCAACACCTTCTCTAACATCATCAGCACCATAGCAGTT
The DNA here is from genome assembly GCF_946902305.1 of Clostridium sp. Marseille-Q5894. Taxonomy (NCBI): domain Bacteria; kingdom Bacillati; phylum Bacillota; class Clostridia; order Eubacteriales; family Clostridiaceae; genus Clostridium; species Clostridium sp. Marseille-Q5894. The sequence continues at coordinate 266,586 of NZ_CAMPPT010000002.1, forward strand.
AACTTTAGCACGAGGTCCGTCTGAGTAAGCTGTTCTTGATAATTCTTTTACTTCACCTGTAAAATAATCGAATTGAGTTTCCACGTAAGTGAATCCGTTAATTCTTGAGATAATTTTAGCAGCATCTTTTCCTAAACCGTTTAAGATAACTCTTAATGGTTTTGTTCTAACTTTATTAGCTTTTTCAGCAATTTTGATTGCACCTTCAGCAGCAGCGAAAGATTCATGACCTGCTAAGAAAGCAAAACATTCAGTTTTTTCATCTAATAACATAGAACCTAAGTTACCATGTCCTAATCCAACTTTACGATCATCAGCAACTGATCCTGGAATACAGAATGATTGTAAACCAATACCGATTGTTTTAGCAGCTTCTACTGCTTTAGTATCTCCATTTTTGATAGCCATTGCTGCACCTACAGTGTAAGCCCAACAAGCATTTTCAAAACAAATTGGTTGTGTTGATTTTACGATTTCGTAAACATCAATACCTTTTTCATCGCAGATAGCTTTAGCTTCTTCGATTGATTTGATATCAAATTTTGCTAATGCAGCGTTAATTTGATCAATTCTTCTTTCATAACTTTCAAATAATGCCATTTTAGTACCCTCCTATTATTCCTTTCTTGGATCGATGTACTTAGCAGCATCATTAAATCTACCGTAAGTACCAGTAGCTTCCTTGATTGCTTCATTAGCATCTTTTCCAGCTTTAACCATATCCATCATTCTACCTAAATTTGTAAATTCATAACCGATGATTTCATCATTTTCATCTAAAGCGATCTTATTGATGTATCCTTCAGTTAATTCTAGGTAACGAGGGCCTTTAGCTTTTGTAGAGTAAGAAGTACCAGTCATACTTCTTAGACCTTTTCCTAAATCTTCCAATCCAGCTCCTACAGGTAATCCATTTTCAGAGAATGCAGATTGAGTACGTCCATATACGATTTGTAAGAATAATTCTCTCATTGCAGTATTAATAGCATCACAAACTAAATCAGTATTTAAACCTTCTAATAAAGTTTTACCAACTAATGCTTCTGAAGCCATTGCTGCAGAATGAGTCATTCCTGAACACCCAATTGTTTCAATTAGTGCTTCTTCAATAATCCCTTCTTTAACGTTTAATGTTAATTTGCAGGCACCTTGTTGAGGAGCACACCAACCAATACCGTGTGTTAATCCAGAGATATCTTTAATTTCTCTAGAATATACCCATTTTCCTTCTTCAGGAATTGGAGCACAACCATGTGATGCACCTTGTTTGACACAACACATTTCTTCTACTTCATGTGAATAAATCATTTTTTCTAACTCCCTTCGTGTTTTCGATTATAAATAGCTAGTCACACTATTTAAGGCGAACTAAAATCACCTGAGTAAAGTATAGAATAAAGCAGAGTTAAAGTCAATGAAACATCAATGATAAAAAAATAAATTCGACATTTTTTTTTGATAAAAGACATACAAGATAGTTTATTATATGATTCTTGGGAGAAATTAAATTTTATAATATTTTGCTTGCAAAGAAGGTTAGATTGTGCTAACTTATTAGTAGTTAGGTTTTTCTAACTTCATGTGAATAAATGATTTTTTCTATAGGCTTAGTCACCCTATAAGAAAGAATCAAAGAGGAGGAAATTATAGATGAGTAAAATTAAAACTATTTATGCTCGTGAAGTATTAGATTCACGTGGTAATCCTACTGTAGAGGTTGAAGTTACTACAGAAAAAGGTGCATTTGGTAGTGCAATCGTACCTAGTGGTGCATCTACTGGAATTTATGAAGCCGTTGAATTAAGAGACGGTGATAAATCTCGTTATTTAGGTAAAGGTGTTGCTAACGCTGTAAAAAATGCAAATGAGATTATTGCTCCTGCATTAGTAGGTGAAGATGTTTTTGAACAAAGAAAGATCGATCAAATGATGATTGATTTAGATGGTACTGATAATAAAGGGAAATTAGGAGCTAATGCTATTTTAGGTGTTTCTTTAGCTGTTGCTAAAGCTGCTGCTAATGAATTAGATGTACCTTTATATCGTTATATCGGTGGTTCTAATGCGCATGTTCTTCCAACCCCAATGATGAATATTATTAATGGTGGAGCTCATGCTGATAACAATGTGGATTTCCAAGAATTCATGATCATGCCAGTGAGTGCACCAACTTTTAAAGAAGCAATCAGAATGGGTGCAGAAGTTTTCCATTCTTTAAAAGCTGTTTTACATGGAAAAGGATTAAATACAGCTGTTGGTGATGAAGGTGGATTTGCACCAAACTTAGCTTCAAATGAAGATGCTATCAAGACAATCATCGAAGCAATTGAAAAAGCTGGTTATAAACCTGGTGAAGATGTTAAATTAGCTATGGATGTTGCCAGCAGCGAATTCTATAAAGATGGTAAATATGTATTACCAGGTGAAAATAACAAATCATTCACTTCAAAAGAATTAGTTGATTTTTATGCTGAATTATGTGCTAAATATCCAATTATCTCAATCGAAGATGGTTTAGACCAAGATGATTGGGAAGGTTGGGATTACTTAACTGAAAAATTAGGTGATAAAGTACAATTAGTTGGAGATGATTTCTTTGTAACTAACACTAAACGTTTAGAACAAGGAATTGCACGCGGTGTTGCTAATTCAATCTTGATCAAAGTTAACCAAATCGGTACTTTAACAGAAACATTAGAAGCAATTGAAATGGCTCAAAAAGCTAATTATACAGCTGTTGTTTCACATCGTTCTGGAGAAACAGAAGATACAACTATTGCTGATATTGCTGTGGCAACTAATGCTGGTCAAATTAAAACTGGTTCTGCATCAAGAACAGATCGTATTGCTAAATATAATCAATTAATCAGAATTGAAGATCGTTTAGGTAAAGAAAGTAAATATTCTGGATTAACTGGATTTTATCAATTAGATAAATAATTTAAAAAAATACTTGCATAATTAGTTAGCGTATGCTAACATATAGATAGTTAGTTAATGCTAACTATAGAAAAGGAGAAGAGTATGAAAGTAGTATATGCCTCAAGAACAGGAAATGTGCAAAGTATCATTGATCAACTAGATAATGATTCTTTAGAAATCAGTTCTGGTGATGAAGTAGTAGAAGAACCATATATTTTATTTACTTATACTGATGGTTTTGGAGATGTACCTCCAGAAGTAGAATCATTCTTAGAAAACAATGGCCAAAATATTAAAGGTGTCGTTGTTAGTGGTGATCAAGGATATGGTGAAGCATACTGTAAAGCAGGTGATGTCATCGCTGAACAATACAACGTTCCTTGTCTATACAAAGTCGAGAATGCTGGAACAGACGAAGATATTACAAAAATCAAAGAATTAGTTAAATAATATAATAAATCTATGTTTGATTAATATCCCAATGCCTACACAATAATTTTCAAATCTTAGTAATATTAATCAGCTTTAATATATATCTAAAATATCTAAACTTACCTTTTTCTTGACACAAAGATATATATATTCCCGTTGAAAATAGTATGAAATATTTGTGATATCGGTAGGCTTCTTGATTAACTTATTATGTTTTAACCTTCAAAAACATAATAGTAAAAAATAAATCATTTATAAATAACCTTCAAGTCTTATGATTTATTTTTAGTCAAATATGAACAAAATTAGGGTCCACATCCAATATATTGATATCAATAATTTAGCCATTATAATTATCAATTTCCTAATTGTTCATCGATAAAACCAGATTAATCTGGTTTTATTTTTTTCGATTTATTGGTATACTAATAATGGAGGTTGTTATTCATGCATGAATCAGGAGAAATGTATTTAGAAACAATACTAATTTTAAAAAATAAAAATGAGTATGTTCGTTCAATCGATATTGCAAGACAATTAGGTTTTAGTAAACCTAGTGTTAGCCGTGGAATTGGAATTTTAAAAACTGATGGATATATTACAGTTAATGATAAAGGGTATATCGATTTAACAGACAAAGGAAGAGACAGAGCTAATTTTATTTATGAAAAGCATCAAATTTTAACTGAGTTTTTGATGAATACAGCAAGTGTTACTAAAGAAATTGCTGAAGGTGATGCTTGTAAGATCGAACACATTATCAGTGATGAGGTATTTGATGGAATCAAAAAATTTCTAAATACAGAGGATAAAACGTAAGAATTTTCTTACGTTTTATTGTGCTTAAATTAAATGATTGACAATAATTTTTTATTGATCTATTCTTGATTTATGAGTTACCGGCAACTCTAAAAAAGGAGTGAAGAATAACTATGTATCATGAAAGATTTAAAGGAACCCATTATGAAATAGGTATAAATAGGGGTAGTAGATTACTAAAAAATAATCGTTGCTTTCTAGACAACGTTCCATTTGAAATAACAAAAGAAAGAAGGGACTTTGCTTTACAATGCTTGCCATTATATCAAAAAATATTTTCCCGAAATCATTGAAGAAATCAAAGGAATCGTCGCTAGTCAACAATGTTCGTTTGAAGCAGTATGTGCAGTATTGTTCAGTATGTATTGTATCTTACCTGAAGCTCATTGTTCTTGTTTTGTAATAAAAAATGAACAGGAATTATTATTTGGACGAAATAGTGATTTTTTACCAGAAATCGAAAAATTATCTAGTAATTGTATTTATCGATTTAATGGTGATTCATACGCTTTTACTGGGAATACCACAGCATGTGTGGAAATAGAAGATGGTATCAATGAGCATGCTTTAGCAATCGGTCTGACTTCTGTTTATCCAACTGTTAAACAGCCTGGATTGAATGCGGGAATGTTATTGCGGTTATTTTTAGAAAAGTGTAAAACGGTAGATGAAGTAATTGCATTGATCAAAACGTTACCCATTGCTTCAAGTCAAACTTTTACTTTGGCTGATGCCAGTGGAAAGATAGCTGTAATTGAATGTAACGCTGAAAAAATCGAGATTATTACCGATAGTAAGTATGTTTGGGCAACAAATTTATTTCATAATGATAAAATGAAGCTTTATAATAATTATATTAATGATGATTGGGACGCTGAGCGTCGTTATTTAACGATAAGAAATGCTTTATTAAATGAACAAATTAAAACATTTGATGATGTTGCTGATCTATTGTCTGGAAAGTACGGTTTTATTTGTCAGTATGATCGTAGTATGAACAAAGATACAGTCTGGTCAGTAATATATGATTTAAAGAATAAAAAAATTTATCGCGTAGAAGGTAATCCATCACGTAAAAAATTTATTGAAGATAAAAGATTTAAATTGGATTGGAAACTGTTCTATGCAGCTAGTATCATTTAAAACAGATAGTAATCTAGAAATAGATAGCTATCTGTTTTGATAAAAAGTATTTATATTAAAAAAAGCTAAATTTGTCCTTTTTAAAAATACTACATATATGATGGTATTAAATAAAGATATATATAGGTAGTTTATTTACAATTACGCAGGTAGAAAAATCTTAATAATATTTTAATATGATCATTTATTATAAGTATAAAGATGATCAGATTAAAAATCGGTAAAGTAACATTGGGGATAAAATTCAAGACGCAAGGATAGTGATCAAATAAGCAATATTTTATTCATTTATCAGCGCTCTCAACTAATTTTAAATAATGATCGATATAAGCTAAATTATGCAGTTTTTAATTAGAGATAAATAAATATTTATAACAGGCAGCAGCACTAATGATCAAAGTAATCAATAACCCGACTAGTAAACTGATTGCGATACTGAAGACACCTAAATAATGACTCAATACATATACTAATATTATTTCGCTGGTACATTCAATAATACTGCTGATAAACATTAGTTTATTACGATTTAGTGCTTGTAATAAAGCGCTAAGCGGGGTTTGAAGGTAAAAGATCGTAAAAGGAATAGCCATATATTTAAGATAATTAGCACCACTAGTCGTATTATATAAGAGCTTTAAACAGAATTCAGGAATAAAATAAAAAATCAAGGTAAAAGGGATGCTGATCAAAAAACTTCCTAGTAAAGCTAAAAATATATGTTTTCTAGCCAAAAATATTTTTTTATAGACAACATCATCAGTAATGATTGGTAAAAATAGCCGATAGACAACATTATTAAAAAAAGTCGGGGTAACCAATAAAGAAATAACATAACCACTAATGATCGCATATTGTTGATGAATAGTACTTTCACTTAGATTAAATTTAGTTAATACATAAACCAGGGTAATTGGCTCTAAAAAAGAAACAATACAGTGATATAGTCTGGAACCAGTTAACGGCATCGCAATATTCAACATATCTTTTATTTGTAAGTTATTAATAATGCTTTGTTTACTAAAAGTAGTGATTTTATGATTTTTTAAACGAGTTGAAAGATAAATAATCGAGCTTAATTCTCCCACTGACATAGCTAATGTGGCAAAACTTACTAAATAAGTATCTGCCAAAAAAGAGAATTGTTTGATCATTAAATAACTGAAACTTAAACGGGCTATTTCTTCAATAAAACCAGCTTTTGCAACAAGATAAACATTTTGCTGGGCTAAAAAATAATTTTTGATGATACCGCTTATTCCCACTAAAGGAATAAACAGGGCTAATGATAGTAAAGGATAAAAGGCACCCTCATTTTTTAATAAATTATGACTAATAAATTTTGAAGCAAATAGCAGGGTGCTCATTACAATGACACATGTAAAAAGACAGATCGTAAAAGCAGAAATAACAATTTTTTTATTACTATATTTAGGATTAGCTACTAATCTGAATACTGCTGAAGGAATTCCTAACTGTCCTAAAGTAATACATAAAGATACTGTAGGCATAACTAAGATATATAGCGCCATAGCATCACTGCTTAATTGACGTGCTAAAACCATTCTATTAAGAATACTGAATAATTTTGCGATGGCAGAACTAGCGGAAAGAATGATAAATGAATTTATTAGTTTTCTTTTCATAAAGCACTTCCTTTCTGATGAATTTTGTCATATAATATGTAAGTGACTTTGAAATGGAGGGCTGTAAGTGGAATCGAGTAACGATTTTAAATTTAATAAACGTGATCTTAATTTTTTAATTAAATTAAAAGCCCGTGACTTTAAACAACAAAATATTCACAATATTTCTGAACAGCAAATAAAAGATTATTTGTTTGAACGAAAATGGAAACAAAGAGATGCTATTCCAATGTGTGAAATTATTGATGATATCATGAGTCTTGATTTTTCGGAAATATTTGATTATTTAAGTTTACAAGTAGTAAAAGAAGCATCTCGTTTGAGTATAAATGATTTTTCAGATTTAATTTCAAAATAGTTGCTGATGCAACTATTTTTGTTTGAGAGGAGGACTTTATGGAGTGGCAGATCATAAATAATTTAGACTACAAACACTATATGCAAGAATATAATATAAATTCACTTTTAGCGAAGATTTTTGCTTATAAAAATTATTCTTCGCAACAAATTGAAGCAATGCTTTCAAATCGTTTGATATATCATGATTTTTCATTGTTTTCAGAAGCAGAGCTGACATTAGAAAGAATTAATGAAGCAATCGCCAACAAAGAAAAAATTTGTATTTACGGTGACTATGACTGTGATGGTATTCTAGCGACATCAATTTTAGTAGATGCTTTTAGACAGTTAGGCATCGAAGTTGGTTTTCATATCCCTAATCGTTTACAAGATGGATATGGTTTAAATAAACAGCGCGTTGAACAGATGGCAGCAAAAGGTTATACACTTATCATTACTGTTGATAATGGAATAAAAGCCTATGAGGCAATTGAAAGAGCCAATGAACTGGGGATCGATGTAATCGTCACTGATCATCATAATTACGATGATCAATTACCAGATGCCTTTTCAATCATTCATGCTAAGATTTCCCCTGATTATCCTTATAAAGAAATATCAGGAGGATTCGTGGCGTACAAATTAGCTAGTGCGTTATTAAAAAAACATGATAAATATTTATTTTGTTTAGCGGCAATAACAACTATTTCCGACATGATGCCTTTATTAGATGAAAACCGGGCATTAGTTAAAAGAGCATTAGAATTTATGAAGGAAAATCAATATCCCCAATTAGAATTGTTACTTGGTGGTAATCAAAAATATAACGTTACTAGTATTGGCTTTATATTAGCCCCTAAAATCAATTCATTTGGACGCCTTAGTGAAATTATTAATCCTAATCATCTAGTTAAATATTTTCGCCAAGACGCATCGATCGGGCTATTAACAGCAGTAAGTTCGAAAGCTGTTGAAGTCAACGCTAAAAGACAAGAATTGACAAATAAGCAGTATCAGGAGGTTCTTGCCGCAGTTGACGTAAATGATAAATTTTTATATAGCTATCAAAATGAAGTTCATGAAGGCTTGATCGGTTTGGTGGCTGGCAAGTACACTCGTCAATATAATCGGCCAAGTTTTGTCATGAGTCTTGATAAGGAAAAAAATATGTATAAAGGCAGTGCTAGAGGAATCGAAGGCTTATCTTTAAGCAGTATTTTTAAGCAGGTTGAAGATGTTTTGGATAATTATGGCGGTCATGCTCTTGCGGGTGGTTTTAGTGTATCTGTTGATAATGTAGAAATTCTTAAATCTAAGCTAACAAGATATTTAGAAGAACAGTTAGAAAACTATCAGCCGCCGTTAGTTGAGGTATTAGAAGTTTCAGAAGATGAAATTAGTAAAAATGCTGTAAAACAGTTAGAACTTTTAGAACCCTTAGGTAATGGCAATGAAGAAGTCTGTTTCTATGCAAAGAACTTATCAGTTAAAAAAGTAACGCCTTTATCGAATGGGAAACATCTTCGTTTTGATCTTGAATTACCAAAAGTACGGGGCCAAGCGTTATATTTTAATCATGGTGAATTGTATGAACAGTATAAAGATATTGAAAAGATTAATGTGGTTGGGAAGTTTAGTATCAATGTTTTTAATAATTTTGAATCTGTAAATATAATTATTGAGGGAATTAAATAGTTTTAATTAATGTATAAAAATGTTATAATTGAATATCATAAGGCATGGTTGTAAAGGAGAAGATATAAAAAATGGATTTAACTAAATATGTAGCTGATATAAAGGATTTTCCAGAAGAAGGAATTATTTTTAGAGATGTAACGCCTTTAATGCAGGATAAAGATGCATTTAAAGAAACGATCAATAAATTTGTTGACTGGACTAATACTTTAGAGACAAAAGTTGATGTTGTTGCGGGACCAGAAGCACGGGGATTTTTATTTGGCTGTCCGGTAGCTTATAAGATCGATGCAGGCTTTGTACCAGTTAGAAAACCTGGTAAATTACCACGAGAAACAATAAGTGAAACATATGCATTAGAGTATGGAACAAACGAAGTTCATATTCATGCTGATAGTATCAAGCCAAATCAAAATATTATTATTGTTGATGATTTGCTTGCAACCGGTGGAACTGTTGAAGCAACTGTTAAATTGGTCGAAAAATTAGGTGGTAAAGTAATTGGAATTGCATTTTTAATTGAACTGGAAGAATTAAAAGGACGTGAAAGATTACAAGGTTATAATGTTTATTCATTATTGAAATATTAAAAAGAGCTAAGCTCTTTTTTAATAATTATGGGAGGTGTTATTTATGGCTGAATATAAAGGGGCAGGAGATGTTGTTTCAATAAAAGATGTTCTTGAGGTTTGTGGCAAATATATTACTAATCAAGAAAGTCTTACTTTGATTAATCAGGCTTATGATTATATTATGGAAAAGCATAAAGGGCAAAAAAGAAAGAGTGGGGAACCATATACTAATCATTTGATCTGGGTTGCTTATATTTTAGCAACTTTACAGACAGGACCTGCGACAATTACTGCTGGTTTGCTTCATGATGTTATGGAGGACTGTGATGTAAGTCGTGAAGAAATGGTAGAACGTTTTGGTGAAGAAATCACAACACTAGTTGAAGGAGTAACCAAGATCGGTAAGATGCCGTTTAAAGATGAGGCAGATGTTTATGCAGAAAATCACCGTAAAATTTATATTGCGATGGCAAAAGATATTCGTGTTATATTAATTAAATTTGCTGATCGTTTGCACAATATGCGAACATTACAATATATGCCTGCTCATAAACAAAAAAGAATTGCTAGAGAGACATTGGAAGTCTATACTCCAATTGCCCATCGTTTAGGGATCAATGATATCAAGACAGAATTAGAAGATTTAAGTCTTTCGTATCTAGATCCCGTTGCTTTTAACGATATCTCTAATCTTTTGGCAGTAAAACAGGAAGAAAGAAAAGAATCTGTTGCAAAAATGATGGCATCGGTTGAAACAATGCTTAATGAAAATAAATATGAGTATCGAATCTTAGGTCGGGCTAAATCAATTTATAGTATTTATAAAAAAATGTTTGTTAAAAAGAAACGATTTGATGAATTGTATGATCTATATGCTTTACGGATCATTACTAAGGATAAGATGGATTGTTATAGTATTTTAGGATTGATTCATGATCATTATCGCCCAATTCCCGGACGGTTTAAAGATTATATTGCAATGCCTAAACCTAATATGTATCAATCTTTGCATACTTCGGTAATTGGTGAAGATGGTAATACTTTTGAAATTCAAATCAGAACTGAAGAAATGGATGAACTTGCAGAATTAGGAGTAGCTGCGCACTGGCGTTATAAAGAAAATAAAGGTTATTCATCGAAAAAAGAACAACAGGAAATTGGTGAAAAATTACAGTGGTTAAGAGAATTTATTTCTTTGAGCGAAGATATAAAAGATGGTGATGCTAAAGAATACTATGATTCTTTAAAAAGAGATATTTTTGAAGCTAATGTCTATGTTTTGACACCACAAGGGAAGATCGTTGAGTTACCCAATGGTTCGACCCCTATTGATTTTGCTTATCGGATCCATACCGAAGTTGGCCATAAGGCCGTTGGTGCGATAGTTAATAATGTGATGGTTCCGATCGATACAAAATTAAATACAGGTGATGTCGTAGAAATCAAGACAAATAAACAGTCACAGGGGCCTAGTGATGACTGGTTAAAATTTGTTCGTACTGCTGGTGCTCGTAATAAAATTAGACAGTTCATTGCTTCTAGAGAGGCTGAGACGAAAAAAGATGCAATCGAAGATGGTCGTAAGATTTTAAGAGATGAGCTTAGAAAAAGACAGTTAAATGAAAAGAAGTATCTTGATCCAGATACTTATAAGACTTTTTTAGGGTCATTTGGCGCACGTTCATTTGATGATATATTGTATTTTATTGGGAAAAAAAGTTTGCCGGCAATGACATTGATCGATCGTGTCGTTCCTAAAAAAAGCGGTTTTTTCGATAGTATTTCAAAAATGCTGCAAAGAAATAATCAGGTCAATGACCGTCAACAGGCAGCAAAGAGCAGCTCTGGTGTAGTTGTTAAAGGAATCGATGGTTTAAAAATTCAGTTATCAAAATGCTGCAATCCTATTCCCGGCGATGAAATTTTAGGTTTTGTTTCTCAAGGGCAGGGAATTAAAGTGCATCGTAAAGATTGTCCAAATATCCAGGTTCCTGAAGTCAAAGCCCGATTGATCGATGTTTATTGGGATTTTGCTTCAATTTCAACGATGAAATTCCAGGCTGATCTAGAGATTACCGGTTTAGATCGAACAAATTTATTGAATGATGTTATTACTGTTTTAGGACAAACAAAGATCAATATTTTAAATATTCGTGCTGATGTGGTTGATATGAAAGCTATTATTAAGCTTAAGATTTCGGTTGAAGATGCCTCTCGTTTACAACAGGCAATTGATAATATTGACAGAATTCAGGGTATTTTTGAAGTTAAAAGAGTCATTCACTAATGTTATTATTTATTGATAAAATATAAAAATGATTTATTTAAAGACATAAAAAGATCGTTTTCTATTAAGTGATAATAGACGATGATCTTTTTTGTTGTTTAGTAATAAGTTTTTTAAACTAATTAATAAAAGCGTTGTTTTAATGGAAGAAAGGCCTATGTGATTTGTAAATTTTCATGGGCCAAGATCAAAATTTATACCATGGAATATTTAGTTTATATCTATATTCTATGTGTTTTTGAAAAAGTAAAGATAATAATAAGATTTTCAAAAAATCTTTTTTCATAAATAATCAATATTTATCCAATCAAATCATTGATTTTTTTTAAATAATCGAATATAATCATTTTAATCCAATGAACAAGATTAAACAGCTAAGTCTTTTCATAGAGAGAATACGGTTGGTGAAAGTATTTAAAAAGAAATGCTGTGGGACACTTGGGAGGAGTTACTTTGAAATTAGTAGGAGTAAACGTACGTCGCGTTAAGACAAGAGGGCATGTATAATTACATGAATTAAGGTGGTACCGCGTTTTTAACGTCCTTATTTTAAGGACGTTTTTATATTTTAAAGGAGGAAGAGAAAATGATGTATAAAGCCCCACGTGGAACAGTAGATATTTTGCCAGAAAATACTGCAAAATGGCAAATGCTGGAACAATTAATTAGAACGATTTGTGCTAACTATAATGTTAAAGAAGTGAGAACTCCAATTTTTGAGCATACTGAGTTATTTAACCGCGCAGTTGGTGATACAACTGATGTCGTTAGTAAAGAGATGTATACTTTTAATGATAAAAAAGGACGCTCAATTACCCTTAGACCAGAAGGAACAGCGGGAGTAGCTCGGGCATATGTTGAAAATAAGATGTTTGCTAGTCCTGATAAGATTTCTAAGTTATATTATATTGGACCGATGTTTAGATATGAACGTCCCCAAAATGGACGTCAGCGTCAATTTCATCAATTTGGAGTAGAAATGATTGGTTATGAATCACCATTTTTAGACGTTGAATGTATGACGATGGCAGTTACATTAGTTGAAGCATTAGGTTTAAAAGGGGTTAAATTACATATCAATACTTTAGGTGATGAAGCAAGTCGTGATGCTTATCGTAAGGCTTTAAAAGAACACTTTAGCGCACATTTAGATGAATTGTGCAGCGATTGTAAAAGCCGTTTTGAAACTAATCCATTACGTATTTTAGATTGTAAAGTTGATCATGATCATCCAGCGATGGCGAATGCGCCAAAAACAATTGATTATTTAAGTGATGAAGCTAAAGCCCACTTTACTAAAGTATGTGAGTTATTAGATGATTTGGAAATTGAATATGAGTTGGATACTAACTTAGTTAGAGGTTTAGATTATTATTGTCATACTGTTTTTGAAGTTATTTCTGATGATCCACGTTTAGGAGCCGGAGCAACTGTTGGCGGTGGTGGCCGTTATAACGGTTTAATTAGTGAATTAGGTGGTCCAGAAGCTCCAGGTGTTGGTTTTGCTTTTGGAATGGAACGGTTATTGATTGCGATGGATGATGAATTACAGGAAACAGAAGGCTTAGATGTATACGTTATGCCTTTAGGTGCTAAGGCTAAAGATTTAGCGTTACAAATTACGACGATGTTAAGAGCTAATGGTTTTAGTGTTGATATGGATTATCAAGATCGTTCTTTAAAAGCCCAATTTAAAACTGTTGATCGCATGAATAGTCATTTTGCGATGATTATTGGTGATCAAGAGGTAGAAGATGAAGTCGTAAATATTAAATGTACGCATTCTAAAACCCAGGATGTTGTACCAATTGAAAATATTGTTGCATATATTGAAAATCATATGGAGGGTCATAGCCATGAATAGAACTCATAATAATGGAGAATTAAGAATCAGTGATGTTAATAAAATTGTTGAATTAAAAGGCTGGGTAGCTAAAAAAAGAAATCTTGGCTCTTTAGTTTTTATTGATTTAAGAGATCGCTATGGAATTACGCAGATCGTCTTAAGTGAAAGTATGGAAGCTTTAGCTAAAGACATTAAAAATGAATATGTGATTCATGTTGTTGGAAAAGTAATTGAACGAAGTTCAAAAAATCCTAATATGCCAACTGGTGAGATTGAAATCGAAGCTAGTCAAATCGATATTATTAATACAGCTAATGTAACACCGATCTATACTACTGATGATACTGATGCTAGTGAAGATGCTAGAATGCAATATCGCTATTTAGATCTTAGAAGACCAGTGATGCAAAACAAGCTTATTATGCGTCATAAAATTACGCGCAGTATTCGTGAATTTTTAGATAATCATGATTTTATTGATATTGAAACGCCATATTTAAACCGTTCAACACCTGAAGGGGCAAGAGATTTTTTAGTACCTTCAAGAGTTCATAATGGATCTTTTTATGCTTTGCCACAATCACCACAATTGTTTAAACAATTATTAATGGTTTCTGGATTTGAACGTTATTATCAAATTGCTCGTTGTTTTAGAGATGAAGATCTACGTTTGGATCGGCAACCTGAATTTACACAAGTTGATGTGGAAATGAGTTTTATGACTACTGATGAAATCATTTCTATCGGTGAGGGATTGATCGCTAAAGTCATGAAAGATGTTAAGGGAATTGATCTGCAATTGCCACTGCCAAGAATGACTTGGCATGAAGCTATGGAAAAATATGGAATTGATAAACCAGATATTCGTTTTGGTTTAGAATTGGTTAATTTAAATGAAGTCGTTAAAGATGTTGATTTTATGGTTTTTAAAAGTGCTTTAGAAGCTAATGGTCATGTTAAAGGAATCAATGTTAAAGGTAAAGCAAATGATTTTTCACGTAAAGCTATCGATAAATTAACGGATATCGTTAAAACATATAAAGCTAAAGGATTAGCCTGGTTAAAAGTTAAAGATGGTAAAGGTGAAGGACCAATTGCAAAGTTCTTTAGCGATGAACAAATGAGTCGTCTATTAACAGCAATGAATGCTAATAATGATGATCTATTGTTATTTGTAAGTGATGTTAAATATAATGTTGTTTGTGATGCTTTAGCAGCACTTAGAAATCATTTAGGTAAAGAATTAAAATTATATAATAATGATGAGTATGCATTTTTATGGGTCGTAGATTTCCCAATGTTTGAATATGACGATGAAACAGAACGTTATTATGCTGTTCATCATCCATTTACGCGTCCAAAAGATAGCGATATCGATAAAATTGAAAATGATCCTGCAAACTGTTTAGCGGATGCTTATGATATCGTCTTAAATGGATTTGAATTAGGTGGTGGATCACAGCGTATTTATGAACAGGATCTACAAGAAAGAGCTTTTAAAGCGTTAGGATTCACTCAAGAAAGAATCGATAGTCAGTTTGGCTGGTTTGTTGAAGCCTTCCAATATGGAACGCCACCTCATGGCGGATTTGCCTTAGGATTAGACCGTTTAGCGATGCTGCTTACTAATAGTGATAATATTCGTGAAGTAATTGCGTTTCCTAAAAATGCAAGTGCTGTTTGTCCGATGTCAAAAGCACCTGGAAATGTTGATAAAGTGCAGTTAGATGAACTAGGAATTGCGGTGATCGAAGATGAATAAAAAGCGAATCGATGGTGTAATTGCGAGAATGAAGGAAGCTGATCTTGATTATTTACTGATCAGTGAACCTTCATCAATTGATTATTTGATTGATTACGTTAATCATCCTGGGGAAAGAATGTATGTATTGATGTTATCAGCAAAAGGAGATCATAAATTATTTTTCAATGATTTATTCTTTGTTGAAAAAGATTTAGGGATTGAAATAGTTTGGCATAGTGATGTCGATGATGCGATCCAAACGATCGTTGATAATCTTGATAACGCTAAAAAAATTGGTGTAGATAAACATTGGACAGCTAATTTTTTACTTGATTTAATGAATAGAATACCGGATGTTAAAATAGTAAATGGGTCAAAATGTGTTGATTATCAAAGAATGGTAAAAGATGAAGATGAACAAAAACTAATGATCGAAGCAAGCATTATTAATGATAAGGCAATGGATGAAGTGATTAAACAAGTTGCTCTTGGGTTAAGTGAAGTTGAAGTGGCTGCTAAGTTAAATGATATTTATAGTGATCTTGGTGCTGACGGAAATAGTTTTGATGCAATCATTGCCTATGGTGCTAATGGCGCAAATCCCCATCATGAAAATGATGATAGCACTTTAGCACCTGGTGATAGTGTCATTATTGATATGGGGTGTAAATACCATGGGTATTGTTCAGATATGACGAGAACTGTTTTTTATCAAGAAGTTAGTGAAGAAGCTAAAAAAGTATATGAATTGGTAAGAAGTGCTAATCAGGCAGCTGAAGCGATGATCAAACCTGGTGTTAGATTATGTGATATTGATAAAACGGCTCGGGATATTATTAGTGAAGCAGGTTATGGAAAGGAATTCAATCATCGTTTAGGACATTTTATTGGTAAAGATGTTCATGAATATGGAGATGTTTCAGTAAATTTTGATTTAGAAGTTCAAGCAGGAATGATTTTTTCAATCGAGCCAGGTGTTTATTTACCAGGCAAATTTGGAGTTCGAATTGAAGATTTAGTAATGGTGACAAAAGACGGCTGTAAAGTGTTAAATAGTTATTCTAAAGATCTAATAGTAATTTAATGATTAAGAGAATTACTCTTAATCATTTTATTTGTCGATAAAAAATTATACTTTTTGGGATACGTTAAACACATTTATCTTAATTTGTGCTAAAATGGTGGAGTGAGGTGACAGAAATGTATTATTTTATAGGAATTAAAGGTTCAGGGATGGCGCCACTTGCTGAAATCCTATATGAACTTGGAAATGAAGTATGTGGAAGTGATATTGATAAATATATTTTTATAGAAGATGAGTTAAGAAAGAGAAATATTCCAATTTACTCATTTAATGCTGATAATATTAAAGATGGTTATACGGTTATTATTGGTAATGCTTTTAATGATGATCATGTCGAAGTTAAAGCAGCATTAGCTAATCCTAATGTCAAATGTTATCGTTATTTTGAATTTTTAGGAAAATTTATGAAAAATTTTATTTCTATTAGTGTTGCCGGTACTCATGGTAAAACAACGACGACAGGAATGGCATATCATTTGTTTGAAGATTTTGATAAAACTTCTGTATTGATAGGTGATGGAACTGGTCATGCGACTAAAGATAGTAAATATTTTATTGCTGAATCATGTGAGTTCCAGGATCATTTTTTACATTATTATCCTGATTATGCAATAATCAATAATATTGAATTAGATCATGTTGATTATTTTAAGACGTTAGACCGTTATATAGAATCATTTGAAAAATTTGCTAATCAAGTCAAAGATACGGTTATTGTTTGGGGTGATGATCCGAACATAAAAAAAATTAAATTTGAAAAAAGAGTTATGAGATTTGGTTTAAATGACTATAATGACGTTAGGGCGGTAAATGTAATTGAAAACAATTTAGGTTTTTCATTTGATGTATATATTCATGATGAATTATTTGGACATTTTAATTTACCATTCTTTGGTATGCATATGTTATATAATTCACTTGCAATTATTACCCTTGGCTATTTAGAAAATATGAGTAGTGAATATATTCAAGATAAGCTTGCAACTTTTGAGGGTACAAAACGCCGTTATAGTGTTACTGAGGTGGGAAATAATGTTTATGTTGATGATTATGCCCATCATCCTACAGCAATCAAATATGTTATTGAAGCTACTCGAGTTAAATATCCGGGGAAAAAGATCGTTGCGGTATTTAAACCGGATCGCTATTCTCGGGGGGCTAGATTTGCAGTTGAATTTGCTCGAGCTATGGATTTAGCTGATTATCCTTATTTTTGTCCATTCCCTGAAAATGCTGTAAAAGAAGAAGGAATCGATATTGATATTTACGATATTGCTAAAAATCTATCAAGAGCAAAAGTTATTGGAGAAGATGAAGAGGCAGCTAAGGAATTAGCTAAATATGATGGTGTCGTATTCTTGTTTATGTCAAGTAAAGATATTTATAAACTTGAAGAAAAAGTTATCACGATAAAAAAATCTATGTAAGTATTTAAAATTGTGATATAATATTTTTTAGAAAGTCGAGGTAAAGTTATGACTGCTATAGATATTTGTTACTGTGTTTTAATTTTATCAGGAGCATTTGCTTTAGTTTGTTTAGGAATTTTACTGCTTCGCAGT
Source organism: Clostridium sp. Marseille-Q5894 (assembly GCF_946902305.1). Classification (NCBI taxonomy): domain Bacteria; kingdom Bacillati; phylum Bacillota; class Clostridia; order Eubacteriales; family Clostridiaceae; genus Clostridium; species Clostridium sp. Marseille-Q5894. The sequence continues at coordinate 284,677 of NZ_CAMPPT010000002.1, forward strand.
TCAACGACAATAAAGCAGGTAGGCAGCACAGTTGAAATGGCTCAAACTACGATTAATAAAGCAGAAAAAATTATGGATGATATAACTTATAAACTGGATCTTTTAAATGCTCCAGTAGAAACAATTGCCCGTTTCTTTGATCCAAATCGACCTAAGTTTAATCCGATTAGTGCTATTATTAGTTTGTTTAAAAAGAAATTTTAGAAAGGTGAGATTATTATGAAATTTGGAAAATTTATAGCTGGTATTGGTATTGGGACAATAGTTGGAATGTTATTTGCCCCAAAAAAAGGTAGTGAGTTAAGAGAAGATCTTAAAGAAAAATCACAGGAATTATATGATAAAGCACAGAATATCACAAAAGAAGATGTTGAGACTTTAGTTAATAATACAATTGAAGAAATAAAACTTGCTATTGATGAATTTGATATGGAAGAATTTAAGGACACTACAAGTACTAAATTATCTGAAGTTAAGGGAAAATTAGAAGAGTTGGCAAATTCTGTTAAATCAAGTGATGAATATGCAAATTTTAAAGCATCAGTTACAAAGATTAGTGATGAAATGACAAGTAAATTAAATGAAATCAAGGACAAGATTCAAGACAAAGATTTTGATGCGTTAAAGGAATTAGATGATGCAATGGATGATATTGAAGATGAATTAGATGTCATCATTGAAGATCTAAAAGATTAATGAAAAAAGTTACGATATATGATGTTGCAAGGGAAGCTGGCGTTTCTCTTGCGACAGTTTCTCGAGTAATTAATGGTTCAAATGTTGTTCGAGAAAAAACTAAACAAAAAGTCTTGGATGTTATTGAACGTTTAGATTTCAAACCGAATGATATAGCTAGAGGATTAGCAACTAGTAAAACAACAACTATTGCAATTGTTTTTCCCCAGTCGTTATTTGCCCATGTTAAAGACATGATTGGTGGTATCGGTGATACAGGAAGACATTTAGATTATAATATCAATATGTATACTACTGATGATATTGGTGATGAAAATACAGTCGCTGATGTAACAGAACGCTTGGTTAAATCAAGAGTGGATGGTGTTATTTTATTCAACAATGATAATATTGATGAAACAATTGAAGCGATCGTTAAGTATAAATTACCAATAGTTGTCATAGGTAAGAAGTTATCAGGTGACAATATCGGTTCTATTTATATTGATGTTAAAAAGGCGGCAGAAGAGATTGTTGATAAATATCTAGCTGAGGGTAAAGATGATATAATTTATATTTTACCTAAACAAAATTTAATTAAAAGTGATGAAATAATTGAAGGTATTAAAGATACATATAAAAAATATGAAAAAGTTTTTACAACTAATCAGATTTTAACCAGCTCAAGCCATTATGAGAATACATATCCTAATTTTGTAGAGTATTTTAAAGATCATAAACATGATTTAGTATTTTGCGGGTATGATAAAGATGGTGTGGCTGTAATTAATGCAGCTCAGGAAAATGGGATTAAAATTCCTGAAGAGATGGAAGTTGTAGGAATGTTGAACACAAGTTATTCAATTATGTGTAAGCCAACACTATCTTCGATGAATGTTCCTGTCTATGATATGGGAGCGCTTGCAGTGCGTTTATTGACAAAGTTTTTGCATGAAGAAAAGATTGAATCTAAGGAAATCGTTGTCCAGCACATGTTTATAAAGCGTGATTCAACAAATGAATAAAAGTATTTACAGCATAATTATTTATGCTGTTTTTTGTTGAGTATATTAAAAGGGAAATATTTTTAAAATGGGCAATGTTTTTTTAGAATTATTATACTATAAGTAGCATATATTTGATAGATAGGTTAAAATTAAATTATCAAATAGATGGAGGAAAATAATATGATCATTACAACAACAAATCAAATTGAAGGTAAAAAAGTAGTTGACTATAGGGGAATAGTTTTTGGTGAAGTAATTTCTGGAGTAAATATGTTTAAAGATATTGGAGCTGGAATTAGAAATATTTTTGGTGGTCGCAGTGCTGGATATGAAGAAGAATTAATGGCTTGTCGTCAGGAAGCTTTAAAAGAAATGGAAGAAAGAGCTAAGGCAGCGGGTGCTAATGCTGTAATTGGAGTTGATATTGACTATGAAATGTTAGGTGCTGGTAATGATATGATGATGGTTACAGCAAGTGGTACAGCTGTTGTCGTAGAATAATATCAAATAATGAAGGTTGACTTATCCTTTGTTTTAGAATATAATTCAATTACGACGTTGAAGGAAAATAGTAATCAAAATAGGCATTTAAGAGACCTTGTGGCTGGTGAAAACAAGGATGTACTACTGATGAATACACTCTGGAGTTTCTAGATGCAAAGTCTAGACGGGTCATCCCGTTATCGATTTAAGAGCATGTAGTAATACATGAATAAAGGTGGTACCGCGAGATTTCGTCCTTTAGGATGAAATCTTTTTTATTTTATAGATGGAGGATAGAAGATGAAGATTTATGATGAATTAGTATGGCGAGGATTGATCAAAGATGTTAGTTCGCCGGATCTAGAAGAAAAATTAAATAATGGTGGGATGACTTTTTATATTGGAACTGATCCAACTGGAGACAGTTTACATATTGGACATTTTTCATCATTTTTAATTTCAAAACGTTTAAAGGAAGCAGGACATAATCCGATTTTATTAGTTGGTGGAGCCACAGGATTGATCGGGGATCCAAAACCAGATACTGAAAGACCAATGATTACGAAAGAAACAGTTGAACATAACTTTGCTTGTTTAAAAAAACAGGCTCAGGACTTATTTGGATTTGAAGTAGTTAATAACTATGACTGGTCTAAAGATTTAAATTTCATTGATTTTCTTAGAGATTATGGTAAATACTTTAATGTCAATTATATGTTGAATAAAGATATTGTTAAACGGCGTCTAGATGCTGGGATTACATATACCGAATTTTCTTATATGATCATGCAGGCAATGGATTTTGAATGGTTATATAATAATAAAAACTGTGTTATGCAGGTTGCAGGCCAGGATCAATGGGGCAATATTACAGCAGGAATTGAATTGATCAGAAAAAAAGATGGTAAAGAAGCTTATGGTTTTACAATGCCGCTTTTAACTAAAAGTGATGGAACAAAGTTTGGTAAGACAAATGGCAAAGCTATTTGGCTAGATAAAGAAAAAACATCACCTTATGAAATGTATCAGTTCTTTATTAACTCAGAGGATGATAAAGTAATCGATTATTTAAAATTCTTAACTTTCTTAACACCTGAAGAAATTATGGAATTAGAAGAAAAGAATAAAACCCAGCCTCATTTACGAGAAGCCCACCAGGCGCTAGCTCGTGAAGTAATCACATTCTTACATGGTAAAGAGGCTTATGAAGAAGCTGTAAATATTTCTAAAATGTTATTTTCAGGTCAAATTCAATCTTTGACTTTAGAACAAGTTAAAGTATGTTTTGAAGGAGTGCCAAGTGTTGAAATAAATGAAGATTTAAATATTTTAGATGCTTTGATTACTTGTGGGGCAGCTAAAAGTAAACGCGAAGCACGTGAATTTGTTAATGGTGGATCAATTTTAATTAATGGTGAAAGAATCAAAGATGTTGAATTTACTGTTTGCAAAGCTAATGCTTTTGGTAATGAAGCAACGGTAATTCGTCGTGGTAAAAAGAACTATTTTGTAATTAAACATGTTTAAAAGTGGACATAACGTCCACTTTTTCACACTTTATTCACAATTGTGAATTTATTTTTCTTTAGGTGTTTTTTTCCAAAGTAATGTATTTTTCTCATTCGATAAACAAGTCAATAAATTACTTTTAGCTTGAGGATATTTTTGATACAGCTCATTTAATAACTGTTTAAATTCTTCGCGCTTAGTATGTTTATCCGCTGGGCAGGTTGATGTCACAACAGGAATATGAGCTTCTTCTACAGCTGAAATGATATCTGATTCATAAGCATAAACTAAAGGTCGAATGAAATTCATTTCGGTTCGCGTTAGATACATTTTAGGGGTAAAAGTTGCAATTTTACCACCGTAGACCATATTCATAAATAAAGTTTCTACAGCATCATCACCATGATGAGCAAAAGCAACTTTGTTACAACCATACTTTTTTGCGCCATCAATAACTAAAGCTTTTTTAAACTTTGAACAAAGCGAGCATTGTAAACGACCATCTTCAGTTTTATTTAACTTTAAGATTTCATAAACATCGCTAGGTTCATGATATAATTCGATCTGATTCTTTTTACAAAAAGCATCTACTTCACTAAAATCCATATCTGGAAAGCCCATTTCAATATGAACACCAACTACCTCGAATTTAACACGGGCAAATTTTTGATACAGCGATAAGCAGTATAAAAGTAACGTTGAATCTTTTCCGCCTGATACACCGACACAAACTTTATCACCATCTTGAATTAAATCAAATTCTTCATCAGCTTTTCTTATACAGCCTAATACTTTTTTCATTGTCATTTATAATCACCGTCTTCTATTTTAACAAAATTATGAATATATGCAAAGATATTTGCATTTTATTACAAACCTTTGTAAAATGATAAGCGGTGATAAAAATGGATGGAATCATATTAATAAATAAACCTGCAGGGATGACGAGTCATGATGTCGTTAATAAACTTCGTAAAATATTACATACTAAAAAAGTAGGGCATTGTGGAACTTTAGACCCTGATGCAACTGGTGTTTTAGTTGTATGTATTAATAAAGCAACTAAAGTATTACAGTTTTTAACTAGTGAAAGTAAAGAATATGTCGCAACCTTAAATTTAGGTGTAAGTACGGATACGTATGATGCTAGTGGTAAAGTTTTAGAAACTAAAGAATATCAAAAAATAGATGATGATAAAATTATTGCTTGTTTAAAGAGTTTTATAGGAAAACAGGAACAAAAACCGCCTTTATATTCAGCAATCAAAATTAAGGGCAAAAAATTATATGAATATGCAAGAAGTGGTGAAAATGTAGAAGTTCCTACTAGAGTTGTTACAATTGATTATATCGATGTTTTAGAAATCAAAGAAAATTTGATTAAATTTAAAGTTGGCTGTTCTAAAGGAACTTATATTCGTTCATTATGTTTTGATATAGCTGCTAAATTAGGCTATCCTGGACATATGCAAGATCTGATTAGAACGAAATCAGGTAAGTTTGCTTTAAATGACTGTTTTACTTTAGAAGAAATTGAAGCTGGTAAGTTCAATTGTTTGAGTATTGAAACTGCCTTAAGTGATTTTAAACAATTAGAAGTAGAAGATGAAAATATCGTTTATCATGGTAAGAAGATCAAATCTGATCTCAATGAGCAGGTCGTGATCGTAAATAGAAATAAGAAGGTTTTAGCAGTGTATGGCCCTGATGGTAATGGTTATTTAAAGAATATAAGAGGATTATGGTAATGGAAATAATATATTTAAATGAACAAAATGATTTGAAGATGGAACCTAGTTGTGTTGCGCTTGGCTTTTTTGATGGTTTTCACTTAGGGCATTTAAAGTTAGTTAATGAAGTTATTAAGGTTGCAAAAAGAGATAATTTAAAAAAAGTGCTGTTGACATTCGATGTTCAGCCTCGAGCTTATTTAACTAATCAGCCGTTTAAGTATTTAATGAGTTTAGAAGACAAAATTAATTTATTAAAATCATATGATTTTGATTATTTATTTATTTTACGTTTTAATCACGATATCGCTAAATTGATGCCAGAAAAATTTATTCAAGAATTTATTATCAAATCTAAAATCAAACATGTTGTTTGTGGGTATGATTTCCATTTTGGCGATCGAGGTCGTGGTAATAGCGAAATTTTACAAGCTTATGGGCATAATGATTATCAGGTAACCGTAATTGAAAAACTGGAATACGATCATCATAAAATATCTTCAAGTTACTTAAGAGAGCTTTTAACTAAGGGTGATGTCGAGCTGGCAGCTAAATTATTAAGTCGTCCTTATTGTATAAGTGGTAAAGTGATATATGGACGGCAAAATGGACGTAAGATTGGTTTTCCAACTGCTAATATCGATGCTAAAGATTATTTGTTACCGGAAAATGGGGTGTATGGCGCAAAAGTCTATTTTAAAGATAAAGTTTATTTAGGAATGGTCAATATTGGTTATAATCCTACTTTTACAGCATTACCAGGATTATCTTTAGAAGTAAATATTTTTGATTTTGATGAAAATATTTATGGACAAGTTTTAACAGTTGCTTTTATTAAGAAAATTAGAATGGAAAAGAAGTTTGCTAGTGTTGAAGGGTTGATTGAACAGTTAAAGCATGATCGTCAACAGATCAAAAATGAAATAATTTTGTAGATATAGTTAATGTATCTACATTTTTAGTTTTAAAGTTTTTTAGATGGATATACTAATAGTGGTGATATAATGTATGTCTGGTTGATTTTTGCAAGTTTTTTATGGGGAACCAATGTTTTAGTAATGAGATATATGCTGGAATATATGTCGACATATGATCTGGCGACACTTAAGGTTTTTCTTTCAATCGTAGCGATTTTTTTAGTGATGAAATATAAGAAAGTGAAATTTAAGCGTCGTCATGATTTTTTAGGCTTTAAAGTTGCCTTGTTTTCAATAACAATAAATTTTATTTTAACTTTTGAGGGCTTGAATTTAATTAGCGGCAGTGCTAATGCAATCATGAATTCACTGGCTCCGTTAGTAACGATTCTTTTAGCTTTATTGATATATAAAAATAAGATCGTTAAAAATCAATTGCTTGCTATGATGATAGCTTTTGTAGCTTTTTTTGTTTCGATTGATTTTAAATTGAATCAGCTTTCTTGGGGGCATTTGATGCTACTTGGGGGAATTGTTTTTTATAGTTATGGTAATTTATTGATGCAGCATAATTGTAAAAAAGAAGAGAATCTGTCGTTTACATTAGAGTATTTGAGTTATGGTTTTATCCAGTTATTACTGATATCGTTATTTTTTCCGCAACATAACGATATCGAAAATATTTCGTTAATGTTATGGCTCGTTTTTATTCTTTTTTCTGGGATTGGATTTGCCATCATCCAGTTGATTTATTTTAATGCCGTTCATGAAATCGGTAGTATAAAAACTAGTTTTTTACTGGGATTAAATCCAATCTTTACGTATCTTGGCTCTTTGTTGCTGCAAGAAGAGTTTGCTTTTAATAAGATGTTGGCGATGATCTTGATGGTTATAGCAATGTTGATTGCCAATAAACATAATCTACTTGTAAAAAAAGATAGCTGAGCTATCTTTGATAATATTTAATTAGAGCTTGCGTTCCTAGATCTTCATCACCATTAACTTGTAAAGTCTCAAACATTTTTAAAACAACATTAAGTACTTCAAGGTCAAGGCTGTTGCTATCATTTACATCCTTGGCTATTTTCATATCTTTGATATAATGTTTGATGTAAAAACCAGGGTCGAAATCATTTGTCAGCATTTTGGGACCATTGTTACTTAACTGCCAAGAACCAGCAGCTCCACTAGAGATACACTGTAACATTAATTCAGGATCCAAGTCAACGCTTTTAGCGTATGTGATGGCTTCACAGGTACTGGCTAATGCACCAGCTAGGGCAATTTGATTAGCCATTTTAGTATGCTGACCGTTTCCAGGAGCTCCGACATAATTGAGATTAGTTCCTAAAACTTTTAAGACAGGTTTTACTTTTTCAAAAACTTCTTTGTCACCACCGACCATAATAGATAAGGTTCCTTTGATGGCTCCAATATCGCCACCAGAAACTGGGCAATCTAAGCTAACAACGCCTTTTTTTATTGCTTCAGTATATATTTTTTTAGCTAACAGGGGACTTGACGTCGTAAAATCAATTAAAATAGTATTTTCTTTTACACTATTAATGATTCCTTTTTCACTAAAATATACTTCTTCAACATCATTAGGAAAACCAACCATCGTCATAATAATATCTTTATCTTTACAGCATTCTTCAATACTATCACACCATTTGATCTTATCACTTATAATATCTTCAACTTTATGTTTGCTTCGAGTAAATATGGAGATATCATAATCTGCTTTACATAGATTCAATACCATCGCTTTACCCATTACTCCAACACCGATAAATCCAATTTTTTTCATTTATTTTTCCTCCAGTAAATCATTAAATAATTTTAAAAGTCTTTGTTGTATTTTATCATTATTCTTTTCTGGATGCCACTGTACTGCGATAATTTTATCTTTTTCGATCCCTTCAATTATATTATCAACACTTTTAGCGCTAATGATAAAACCATCGGCAACTTTATCGAGGGCTTGATGATGGAAAGAATTTGTCATAAATTTATCACCTAAATACTTTGATAGTAAAGAATTTTTACAGGTGGTAACTAAATGACGATAGCCCTGCATTTCTTTTTGCATGTGCAAATTTGAGTCAAGGTCTTGAATCAAGGTTCCGCCAAAAGCAACGTTAATAGTTTGGATGCCGCGGCAAATTCCTAAAATCGGTTTGTTTTGCTGGAAAAACATTTTAATTAACGTAAATTCTAGTTCCTCAAGTTCGAAAAGCTCTTTTTTAGTTTTGGGATGTAAACTTTTGTGATAGTAAGCAGGGTCGACATCGAGACCGCCTGTAAGTAATAGACCATCACAATTATCAACTAAAAACTGTAAGGTCGCAAAACTTGCAGGAGCAATTGTAATGATATCAAGATTGGCTTTTTTGAACATTTTAATATATTCATGATAGATATAAAAAACTCTGTTTGGATTATATGAACGCAGTGGCGCTAAGATTTTTTTATTCATTCATGTAACCTCCTATTAATATATATTATCGAGAAAGAAAATAATGTAAATGATTATGAAAAATTGTCGATTCTGTTTAGACATGACTGGTATGTTGTGGTATACTCTATAAGTAAGCTTTATGTAAAGAGGGATGTACAGATGGAATTTTTAGATAATATATTAAAAAAATTTGGTAGTCAAAATGTAATCATAGCTTGTGTCTGTGTGTTAGTGATAATTATTGGTACGATAGTTTATCGTGCGATTAAGTTAAAGATGTATCGTAAAGAAATAATTGAACTTGAAAATCGCATGAATGCAATCAAAACATTACCGATTCAGTATCGTTTAGGTAGAGTAAAAGGAATTGGAAAAAACATGCCTGAAGTACTTGAAAAATATGAATTATATGAATCTGAATTTAATAAATTAAATGTTTTTCAAAATAATGATATCATGCCTTTAATAAACGAAATAGATGAACAGCTGTTTTATCGTAAATTAACAGGTGCTCGTAAGAAAATAGTTAAATTGAAAAATGAAATTGATAATTATGAAAACAAAGCTCAAGATTTGTTGAAAAAAATCGAAGTTATTACGGAAATTGAAAATGTTCAACGAGTTGCAATTATTAAAATCAAGGAAAAATATCGAGCTGCAAGTGATAATTTTGCGGCCGTTAGATTTAAGATCGAGGATTTTGTTCCAGCGATTCCCGCTATTTTCGATGATATTGATAGTCGTTTTGTTTCTTTGGAAGATATGATGAATAATCAGCGTTTTGATGAAGCAGAATCATTTGCTGCTAAAATCGAAAAAGATATTGATTTATTAGCAGCTAATCTTAGAGATTTACCAACTTATATTTCAATTGTCCGGAAATATATTCCTAAGCGTTTAGAAGAGTTATATGCAATTATTGAAGATATGAAGGAAAAGGATTTTTCAATTGAAAAATTAAACGCTTCAGTGCGCTATAATAAGATTCATGCTGATTTAGAAAATACTATTCAAGCTATTAAAGATCTAAGATTAGAGAACGTTGGTTCTTCGATTGAAGTAATGACTGATGAATTAAATGGACTGGGAGCTGATTTGGAAAAAGAACAGGCTGCTTGTAATCAGTATGAAGAAGCGCGTAATAATTGTTATCGACATATTGGTCGTTTAGACGATGGGCTTAAACGAACAGTAAATTCTTTAGCTGAATTACAACGTAATTATTTATTGAGTGATTATAATATTACAATTGATGAAGATTATAAGAATTTTAAACCAATTATAGATGATTTAGAAGAAATAACGACAGTAATTGAGTCTAAAGATTTTTCGTATAGTACGTTGATTGAAGAATTCGATCAATTAGTAAAGCGTTGTCAGCCATTTGATGATGCGTTAGTAAAATACAATGAATTAGAAAATTCATTAAGATTACAGGAAAAAAGAGCTTTAGATGAATTGGATAATATTAATATCGTTCTCTTAGAAATAAAATCAGAAATTAAAAATAAACACTTACCAATGATCAATGAATCGTATAAAGATTATATTGATGATTCTTATCAAAAAGCTGATGAAATCTTAAAGTTTATTCGTCATCGGCCAATTGACTTAGAAAGATTGTCACTCCAAGTTGATGCGGCTCGTGATGTGATTTATAAATTATATGATAATGTTCATAATTTGATCGTTACTGCAGAAATGGTTGAAGAGGCAATTATTTATGGTAATCGGTATCGTAGTTCTTTTTTAGAAGTTAATACTGAGTTGACTAAAGCGGAGTTATTATTTAGAAATGGTGAGTATACAAAAGCTTTATCTACAGCTGTTGATATAATTGAAAAGATAAATCCGGGGTCATATGAGATGTTGATTAATAAAAACACAAAGTCGGTGTAGGACTTTGTGTTTTAATTGCATATAATAAAATAGGGGGTTATTTATGATATATTTAGATTATGTAGCAACGACACCGTTAAATCCTGAGGTTTTAACGACTTACCATAATTTATTAGAAAAATATTTTTATAATGCTGATTCAATTTATGATAAAGGAATCGAAGTTAATCGCTTGATGGAACATTCTCGCAAGTTAGTAAGTGAAATGCTTAAGGTTAAAGAAGATGAAGTTATTTTTACCAGCTGTGGCAGTGAGGCTAATAATATGGCAATTAAAGGGACAGCGTTCCAATATCAAAATCGTGGTAAGCATATTATTACAACGGCAATTGAACATTCATCGGTATATGAAACTTGTAAAGAATTAGAAAAGGTTTTTGGTTTTGAAGTCACATATTTAGATGTTGATCAAAAAGGCTGTATTTCTTTACAACAGTTACAAGACAGCATTAGAGATGATACGATTCTTGTTTCGATCATGTATGTAAATAATGAAATCGGGGTAATTAATCCGATTGAAGAAATTAAAAAAATTGTAAAAAAACATGATAAAGTTAAACTTCATTTTGATATGGTTCAGGCTTTAGGAAAATTGCCAATCAATTTAGAAGATGTAGATTTGGCCTCATTTTCGGCTCATAAAATTTATGGGTTAAAAGGAAGCGGATTATTATTTAAACGTCGTTCCACAACTATCGTACCATTGATAAGCGGTGGTCAGCAGGAATTTGGACTTCGTGGTGGAACTTCAAATGCCTGCAGTAATATTGTTTTAGCAAAAACTTTACGCTTAGCATTAGAAAATTTTGATGCTAAAACTAAACATATTGATATCATTAACAAATATGCTAGAGAATGTTTACAACAAATACCAGGAATTGTCATTAATAGTGATGAATCGTGTTGTATTTCATCAATATTAAATTTTTCTTGTCCTGGGTATAAACCAGAAGTTATTTTACATGATCTAGAGACTAAAGAAATATATTTATCGACCCGCAGTGCCTGCTCTTCAAAAACGAGCAATGTTTCTAGAATCATGGCGCAATTGCATCTTGATGATGCTATTGCTTCAAGTGCACTTAGAATTAGTTTTAGTGAACATACAACAAAAGAAGATATTGACCAGTTTTGTTATTATTTACAAGACAGTTTAGGAAAATTAAAGAAACAGAGGTAGAAAATGGAAGCAAATTATATATTAGTTCGCTTTGGTGAACTTACTACAAAAGGTAAAAATCGAAAATTATTTACAAATCGTCTTTTAAAAAATACAAAAGAAATATTGAATGATTTTAAACAGTTAAGCTATGATTTACAGCATGATCGCATGTATGTGATTCTAAATGGTGCTGATCATCAAGCTGTTTGTGATAAGTTAAAAACAGTTTTTGGAATCTATTCTTTTTCTGTTGCATATAAAATTGATAAAGATCTAGAAATGGCAAAAAAAGCTGTAATGCAAATAATTGAAAAAAATGATGGGAATACTTTTAAGATCAATACCAAGCGTTCTGATAAGAATTTTCCTGGTTCTTCTCAAGAAATAAACCGAGAAATTGCAGGATATGTTTTTCATCATACGACCAAAAAGTTAAAAGTTGATGTTCATCATCCGGAAATCTTAGTTACGGTTGAGATTCGTTATGATGCAATTTATGTAATGGATAATATTATTAAAGGTGCTGGTGGATATCCAGTTGGCGTTGGTGGTAAAGCCTTGTTAATGATGTCTGGGGGAATTGATTCGCCAGTAGCGGGTTATTTGACTTTAAAACGTGGCGTCGATCTTGAATGTATTCATTTTGCAGCACCACCATATACAAATGAATTGGCACGAGAAAAAGTTTTTGATTTAGTAGATAAATTACGTCATTATACCCATGGAAAAATCAAAGTTCATGTTGTTAATTTTACTAAATTGCAATTAGCAGTTTATGATAACTGTGATGAAAGTTATGCTATGACAGTAATGCGTAGAATGATGTATCGTATTAGTGAAATGATCGCTAATAAAAATAATTGTCTGGCTTTGGTTAATGGTGAAAGTATTGGGCAAGTAGCTTCACAAACTTTAAACAGCATGCAGGTTATTAATGAGGTTGTTAAAATTCCTGTATTAAGACCAGTTTTATGTTTAGATAAATTGGAAATTATTGATATTGCAAATAAAATCGATACTTATGAAATATCGATTCGGCCTCATGAAGATTGTTGTACGATCTTTACACCTAAAGCTCCTGCAACTAAACCAAAAAGTTATAAAGCAGAAGCTTTTGAAGAAAATTTTGATTTTAAAAAATTAATTGATGAGTGTGTTGATAATGTTGAGGAAATTGTCGTAGATAATAGCTATAAACAAAATAATGAAATTTTTTAAAAAATGATGTATATATTTTTAGCTTTGACACAAGATATATGTGTCAGGAGGTGAAGATATATGTCACAAAACTCTAGTAGAAACAAATTAGTTGTCCCTGGAGCTCAAAATGCAATCGATCAAATGAAATACGAAATTGCAAACGAATTTGGCGTTAATTTAGGTCCTGATACAACTGCTCGTGAAAACGGTTCTGTCGGTGGCGAAATTACGAAAAGATTAGTCGAGATGGGACAAAAACAAATGAGTTCATCAAATCGTTATAATCAATCTAAATAGTTGATAAAACCCTAGTTAAGCTAGGGTTTTAACGTATTTTTTGCGTTTAATAAAAAGGTTAAGACATTATATCTTAACCTTCATTTTATATTAAAATCATTCTTCATCTGGATTGATTTCAACTGATAAATGATAATGGTTTTGATTGAAATTTTCCATAATTGCATTCCAATCTCCATTTTCATAAAGTTCTTTATTTTCTGAAATAAAAGAATCTGTAACATCTTCTCCTTTATCTGAATCGATGATTTTTACACCATATTCATTTTTATTAAAAGCATCTTTAAGATATTTGGTTGTATTAGGATAAGAATTTGAATTTCCATCAATAATCGCACATACTATAACTGAAACCATTGAAATCACAAAAATTGCTACAATAATAGTTCCTTTTGATATTTTCATAAACTACTCTCTTTCAATTAAAAGTTAAACTATCTGGAATTGTGAATTTATCATAATATAGACCCGTTCCACTGTTATTGCCAAATTGTTCATCATAAACTAGAAATGAAAAATTACTATAAGTGACTTTTCTTTTATTAGTTGCAACAGTTTTACTATATGTTAATTTAATATCACTTACGTTTCCAGAGGTAAGTGATATATATGGATTACCAATGTTAGTATATTGTCCGATTGCATCATTAAATGTACAGACAGCTTTTACTTTTCCACCAAACTCATTTGCTGTTTTTCTACCATTATATTCTAAAATTTTATAAATCCAGCCGCTTTCTTTGGAAACTGATTGAAAAACATATGGTGCTGGCTTTGTTGCATTAACACTACTTATAGATAGAAGTAAAACTACTAAAATTAATAATGTACTACAAAAATTCTTATTCAATTGTTTTAAAGTTTTCATTTTTCTCCATCTCGTGACTTCCACTTGCCACCTTTTATTATTTTGCAAAACAAATTATAAAGAAAGTACTCTCTATTATTAGAATACTGATACGAAGTACAAAAGTCAAGCAATACATATTTTGGTATTTTTTTACCCATTAGATTCATAAATTTATTTTTAACAAATTTACAAAAATAGAAATAATTTATGTGGTAGGAAGTAGAAATATTATAACTTATAAGTCATCTATGAGAGCTTTATTTATCAGGAAAATTAATAAATATAAGCAGCTTAAAAATTAGATGCTCTATTCATATTACATATAAAAAAGAAGTAAATTTTATTTTTTTAGGATAATATATAATAAAAGATATAAGAATTTATTTACTTTTAAAAATTTCCCAAAAAGGTATAAAATGTATAATTTGCACATTTTATCCGTATTTAATAATTAATATTTTTGATGAACTTATTTGAGTTCATAAAATCGTTATAGTTAATTTAGCTAAGCTTTTAGTTAGTTTATTAAAAATTTTAAATTAAAATGCATAATTTAAAATTAATGACACAAAATAATTGTGTCAGGAGGTGAAAATATATGTCACAAAGTAACTCTAGCAGAAACAAATTAGTTGTTCCTGGAGCTCAAAATGCAATTGATCAAATGAAGTATGAAATTGCAAACGAATTTGGCGTTAATTTAGGTCCTGATACAACTGCTCGTGCGAATGGTTCTGTTGGTGGCGAAATCACAAAAAGATTAGTTGCCATGGGACAATCTCAAATGAGTTCATCTAATTACAATCAATCAAAATAATTATTTTAAAACCCTAGCTTAACTAGGGTTTTAAATTGTCAAGAAAAATAAAATCGGTTTAAAATTTGAAAGCGCTTCTAAAAAAATGTTGAGTTTGCTCAATAATTTAGGTACAATATAAAAGATGACAGAACTAAGGAGGAATTATAGATGGTAAAAGTAATGGCTATAAATGCAGGAAGTTCTTCTTTGAAATTCCAGTTAATTAATATGCCAAGTGAAGAAGTTATTACTTCTGGAATAGTTGAAAGAATAGGTCTAGAACAAGGTAACTTTGAAATGAAATATAATGGTGAAAAATACACTAAAGAATGCCCAATCAAAGATCATAGTGTGGCAGTACAGTTATTATTAGAAGCATTAGTAGATCAAAAAGTAGTAAACAGTTTAGATGAAATCGATGCTTGTGGACATCGAATCGTTCACGGTGGTGAATATTTTAGTGACTCGGTAAAAGTAGATGATGATGTTGTTCGTAAGGTTGAAGAATTAGCTGAATTAGCACCACTTCACAATCCAGCTCATATCATTGGTTATAATGCTTTTAAAGAAGCTTTACCAGGCGTAGAACATGTGTTTGTTTTTGATACAGCATTCCATCAAACATTAGATCGAGAAAGATATTTATATCCTTTACCTTTAGAGTATTATGAAGATTTAAAAGTGCGTAAATATGGAGCTCATGGTACGAGCCATAAATATGTTTCTCAAGTCGCTAATGAGATGTTAGGTAATCCTAAACATTCAAGAATTATTGTTTGTCACTTAGGAAATGGCGCTAGTATTTCAGCTGTTCAAGATGGCGTATGTATTGATACTTCAATGGGCTTTACACCTTTAGCTGGAGTTATGATGGGAACTCGCTGTGGTGATGTGGATCCTTCAATCATGCCTTATTTATGTAAAAAATTAAATAAGACACCTGATGAAGTATTAGATATTTATAATAAGAAATCAGGAATGTTAGGTATTTCTGGAATCTCTTCAGATTCACGGGATATTGAAAATGCTTTATTTAAAGATGGTGATGAACGTGCTTTATTAACTAGTTTATTATATGCAAGAATCGTTTCAAAATATATTGGAAGTTATTTTGTAGAAATGGGTGGTGTTGATGCGATTGCATTTACAGCTGGAGTTGGCGAAAATGCAGCTTATTTGCGTCGTTTGATCATTGATAATATTTCACGTGCTTTAGGAGCTTTCTTGGATGAAAAAGCAAATGAAGTAAGAAGCAAAGAAAATCGTGTGATTTCAAATCAATTTTCTCAGGTGGAAGTATATGTAATTCCAACTAATGAAGAAGTGATGATTGCTCGAGATACAGTAAATATTTTAGGACTATAGTCAATAAAGGTTATTGAAATTGTTCAATAACCTTTTATAATAGCGATGATATTTTATAGGGAGGCTGATCATGGATAAATATTTAGAAATAAGGGCAATGTTTGAAAATAGGGAAGATAAAGAAAATGCTCTTGTAATGGCAAAATATATGCGTAACAAGTTCAAGTTTTATGGACTTCCAACGCCTAAAAGAAAAGAAATATATAAAAGTTTTCTCAAAGATGAAAAGAAAAATAAAATAATAGATTGGGATTTTTTAGATAAATGTTATGAAGATGAACATCGCGAATTTCAATATCTTGTATGTGATTATTTAAATGCTATGATAAAATATTTAACTTATGAAGATATTTTTAAAATAAAGAAATATCTTAAATCAAAACAATGGTGGGATACGATAGACTTTTTAGATAAAGTTATTGGAAAAATAGGTTTGCGAGATAATCGCGTTGATGATTTAATGTTAAAATGGTCTAAAGATGAGGATTTTTGGATCAGAAGACTGGCAATCGATCATCAATTGTGTCGAAAAGAAAAAACAAAGATAGAATTATTAGAACAAATAATAGTTAATAATTTTGGTAGTGATGAATTTTTTATTAATAAGGCTATTGGCTGGAGTTTAAGGGATTATTCTAAAACAAATCCTGATTGGGTCAGAAATTTTATTAGTAAATATGAAGGTAAAATGGATAAGTTAAGTATAAAAGAAGCAAGTAAATATATTTAGTAAAGTAGATGAAAAAAGAGGCATTGAACAGTTCAATGCTTCCTTTTTGTAATTCTAACTAGTGTTCGTTTATAAAATCTGTAATAATTTTGCAGTTTCTTTAATATTAGTACAAATGGCAGGATGTTTGCTGGTTTGAAAAAATATATCCAGTAATTAGAAACAAGTTGATTTATTTGATTGAATTTTTCTTTAAGATTTTATTTATCTTTCTAATCTGATTTTTGATCTGCAAGGCAAAATAACAGTTTTATATCTTACTGTTACTCTAAAGTCCAAATTCCCATAACTTTCTTATTTAACTGTATTTTTAAACAAAGAATGATAATAATATTATATTGTAGTCAAGCATCCATCATAATAAAATAAGGCAAAAAATCCTTTTTGTTTATCTTTATATAAAAATGTGTTATAGTCATATGTAATTAAGGAGTGAGAAAATGGATAAAGAAATTATTGAGAAGATAGAAGAGTATGATTATATTGCTATCTACCGTCATGTAAATCCTGACTTTGATGCTTTTGGAAGTCAGTTTGGTATGTATGATATAATTAAAACCACATATCCAGATAAAAAAATTTATGTTTGTGGTGATTTTAGCTCAGAATTAGTTGGAAAGTACACAGTTGCTGTTAATTATAATGAAGTTGATTATAATAATGATGTATTAGGAATAGTTTTAGATACTGCTAATAGGGAAAGAATCGATGATGAAAATTATCAAAGATGTAAAGAACTTATTAAAATCGATCATCACATCGTTGTTGATAGCTATGGTGTTATAAACTATGAAGATAGTACAGCTAGTTCAGCGAGTCAATTAGTGAGTCGCTTATATAAAGATAATGATGTTTTAAAAATATCTCAAGATGGCGCTGCCGCTTTGTATTTGGGAATCGTTGGCGATACAGCAAGATTTTTATATCAAAATACTGATGTTAGAACTTTTGAAGCTGCTAGTGCGCTGTTAAAGACGGGAATCGATATTGTAGAATTATATAATCGCATTTATTTAAAAAATGCTAAAGAATTAGAAGTTAATAAGTTTATTTTAAATAATTATAAATTTGATGGCGGTGTTGCTTATTATGTTTTAACAAATGATGATTTGAAAAAACTAGGAATCAGTAGAGAACGAGGATCAGATTTTGTAAATGTTTTATCAGGTGTTATCGAATATAAAATTTGGCTAGCAATAACGGAAAATGTCGCTGATAATAATTGGCGAGTTAGTATTCGATCTCGAGATTTTGCTATTAATGAAGTAGCTAAAAAGTATAATGGTGGTGGTCATGCTCTAGCCAGTGGAGCAAAATTAAATTCTATCGAGATGCTGCCAAAATTAATTGAAGATTTAAAGGAGCTTATAAATGAATAAATTAAATGAAATATTTGCCAATTTTGTTGAGGGATTTACAACTCATCGACAACAAAATATTGTCAATGAACCGAGTAAAGGAGCTTTTATTAAAGCCTTGATCATAACATTAATAGTAGGATTGATCAGTGAATATCTATTATTGATTCCCTTAAATTTTCGTTCTCCGCAATTTATTATTTATTTTTGTTTTTTATTACTTATTTTTAATGGAATCTATTCTGTTTTAAGTCGCGGTTTTAATAAAATTATTAAGTATAGCTTAATTTTAGTGGGTATTTTAGTAATTTATGTAGCTGGGGGAACCTTTGTTAGTTCACCAGTCTTTAATGCTAAAAGTTATCAAAAACAGTTGACCCTTGATAAAAAAGCAGATTTTTACGATGATAATAAGACGATTTCTTATCAGTCGATTCCCGTTGTTGATCGTGATAGTGCCATCAAATTAGGAGATCGTAAGATGGGTGAGATGGTAGATTATGTTTCCCAATTTGATGTCGATGAATCATATGAACAGATTAATTACAAGGATAATCCTTATCGGGTTACACCGCTTGAATATAGTGATTTAATCAAGTGGTTTACTAATCGCAGTGATGGCTTGCCTGCTTATATTAGAGTTAATATGGTTAGTCAGGAATCTGAAGTTGTTAAGTTAAAAGAAGGAATGAAATATTCTAAATCAGAGCATTTTGGTAGAAAGATCGAGCGGCATTTACGAGCTAATTACCCTACTTTGATGTTCGATACACTGGCTTTTGAAATTGATGATGATGGCATACCATACTGGATCGCTCCAGTATATGAGTATAAAATCGGGGTTTTTGGTGGTAAGGATATTACTGGGGCTGTACTTGTTAATGCAATCGATGGCGATCATAAATATTATGATATTAAAAAGGTTCCTGAATGGGTCGACCGTGTTTATCCTGCTGATCTTGTATTGACGCAGTTAGAAAATTATGGAAAATATACTAATGGTTATTTTAATACTTTGCTTTCTCAAAAAGGCGTTTTACAGCCTACTGATGGGTATAACTATGTAGCTATCAATGATGATGTTTATTTATATACAGGCTTGACTTCAGTATCTAAAGATGCTTCAAATGTCGGCTTTGCAATGATCAATTTAAGAACTAAAGAAAGTAAATATTATAATATTTCTGGAGCTGAAGAATATTCGGCAATGTCATCGGCTGAGGGGCAAGTCCAAAATCTTAAGTATAAAGCTACTTTCCCGATCTTGATCAATGCTGGAGGACAGCCAACATATTTCTTATCATTAAAAGATGATGCTAATTTAGTTAAAAAATATGCTTTTGTTAGTGTTGAAAATTATCAGATCGTTGCTACTGGCGATAGTGTCGCTCAGGCTGAACAGGCATATTATGCTTTGCTTGAATCTAATGGAAAAAAAGCCGATACTGGTGATTTTGAAACAAATAAATTAACGGGTGCTATTAGTGCAATCAGTGAGGCTGTAGTTGATGGAAATAGTACGTATTATTTTAAGATTGAAGGTAGTGAGACCGTTTTTATTGGTGATATTAGTTTAAGTAATCGTTTTCCTCTTGCTAAAACAGGTGATATCGTAACGATTGAGTTTGTAAATAGTAAAGATGATAGTGAAGTAATTACTTCAATTGAATTTAATTAGGCAGAAAACTGTAGTTTTCTGCTTTTTTGCTGGGGGTTTGACTATATTTACAAAATAAATTATGTTATAATCTTACAATGAATTGAGGTGTTGATGATGAAACCAAGAGTGCTGGTAGTTGATGATGAAAGAGATATTAGAGAATTAATTGGCTTTTATTTAAATAAAGAAGGTTTTGAAATGCTGGAAGCTAGTAATGGTGAAGAAGCTTTAGAAATCTTTGAAAATGAATATATTGATTTAGGAATTATTGATGTGATGATGCCGGTAATGGATGGCTTTGAGTTAGTTGAAAACTTAAAGGAGTTTAAAGATGTTCCGGTAATTATGTTGACTGCTAAGGGTGAAAGTAAAGATAAATTGAGAGGCTTTTCAGTTGGGGCTGATGATTATGTAGTTAAACCATTTGATCCAACGGAATTGATGGCGCGTGTAAGAGCGGTATTGAAAAGATATAGTGTCAATACATCAAATATTATTAAATTGAATGATGTCGAATTTGATGGTGAAAAATATGAAATTCGTTATCTTGATGAAACGATTCATTTGCCATTGAAACAATTTGAATTAGTTTTTGAATTAGCTAAACATCCTGATCAAATATTTAGTAGAGAGCAGTTAATTGAAAAAATATGGGGAATGGACTACGATGGCTTTGATCGAACAGTAGATGTTCATATTAAGCGGATTCGTGAAAACTTAGGACATTTACCGGGATTTAAAGTTGTTACGGTAAGAGGTCTAGGGTATAAGGTAGAAGTTGAATGATGAAATCAATTTATGGGAAGTTGATTTGCGGCTTTTTAATTACGATCGTTTTTAGTTTTTCAGTTGCTGGATATGTTGCTTTGAGAAGTAATTATGATCAAATTGAGGATATGGCTAAAAGTGAACTTAATGCGACGAGTGAATATGTAGTTGGAATTTTAAATAATTTAGATGATAATAATATTAATGATATCATGAATCAATATGCGATTAGTTCTGAGGTCAATATTACATTGTTTTCACCTAGTTATGGCTATTATGCATATGGCGATGGTAAATATTCACCATCTAAAGAAACGATGACAAAATATTATTATGATAGTAGTAAAAATGGTTGCTATGATGTCCGTAAAAATATTCAATCGTATGGTAGTAAAACTAATATAAAAGATATGGATGTATATGTATATGTCCAAAAAGATACAAGTTATGAAAAGGGAATTTTTGCAAATTCGGCAGTATTGATTTTAGGATGTGTATTTTTATCAGGAAATATTGTTTTTATCGCTATTGCTGATATTATTGTTAAACCGATTACCCGTTTAACTAAAGCGACTAAAGAATTGTCAAAAGGGAATTATAATGTTAGGGTAAATTATGTTGGTGATGATGAGATCTCGCGTTTAAATCAAGGGTTTAATCAAATGGCTCAGCAGCTTGCTAAACAGGAAGAGACACGACAGAAATTCATTTCAGATATTTCTCATGAATTTCAGACGCCTTTAACAGCTATCCAGGGCTTTGCCAATATCTTAAAAGAAGAGGATCTGCCTAAAGAGCAGCGACAAAAATATGCCGATATTATTTTATTTCATTCTAAACGACTTTCGACATTATCTAAAAATATGTTGCAGTTGACGTTGTTGGAACGAGAAGAAGTTGATTTGGAATTTACAACTTTTTCAATTGTTGATCAATTGACAAGAGTTATTTCAACTCAAGAAAATCAGGCTATTTTAAAAGATATTGAAATTGTATTTGAAAAACCGCGGAAAAATATTATGGTATACGGTGATGAGCAGCGTTTAGAACAGGTTTGGATCAATATTATATCTAATGCTATCAAATATACTGATAAAGGCGGGTTGATTACGATCGGAATCAAAAAGTCATCTCGTGATGTTGAAGTCTCTATTGAAGATACTGGTCACGGAATGTCAAAAGAAGTTATTTCGCATATTTTTGAACGGTTTTATCGTGAAGAAAAAGCTCGTTCTGTTGAAGGTAATGGTTTAGGTCTTTCAATCGTTAAATCAATAATTGATTTGCATCAAGGTAAGATAGATGTTATCTCACAGGTTGATGTTGGATCTACTTTTATTGTTAAATTGCCAAGTGAAAGAAAATCTTTTGATCTAAAAGAAAAATTATCGTTAAATAGGAAGGATTAAAGATGGATTTATTAAAACAGAGAATTTTAAAAGATGGAAATGTGATTATGCCGGATATTTTAAGAGTTGATAGTTTTTTGAATCATCAAATAGACTGCTCATTATATCGGAAAATTGCTAAAGAGTTTAAAGAACGTTTTAAAGATGTCAAGATAAATAAAATTTTAACAATTGAAGCTTCAGGAATTGGAATTGCTTTAGCTACGGCTTTTGAATTTGATGATGTGCCAGTAGTCTTTGCTAAAAAAGGGACAGCTAAAACGACTAGTACCCACTTATACACAGCGAAAGTCCATTCATTTACCAAAGGAATCGATTATGATGCAATCGTTAGTAAAAAATATCTTAGTGAAGATGATAATATTTTAATCATTGATGATTTCTTGGCAAATGGACAAGCTGTTTTAGGATTGATCAATATTATTGATCAGGCAAAAGCAAACGTTGCTGGAGTTGGAATCGTAATTGAAAAAGGGTTTCAGGATGGTCGCAGATTAATTGAAGAAAAAGGATATCGGGTAGAATCTTTAGCAATCGTTGATGCTTTTAAAGATGGAACGGTAATTTTAAGATAATGAAAAGAGGGTATAAATGTATTTAAAAAGAATTGAATTGCATGGTTTTAAATCATTTGCCGATAAAGTTAACGTCGAATTTCAGCCAGGAATCACCGGAATCGTGGGACCTAATGGCTGTGGTAAATCAAATATTTCAGATGCCGTTAGATGGGTACTGGGCGAACAGTCAGTAAAATCATTGCGGGGATCAAATATGGCGGATGTTATTTTTGCTGGAAGTGAAGATCGTCGAGCCCAAAATTTAGCTGAAGTAACTTTAGTCTTTGATAATAGTGATCGTTTTATGAAATATGATTATAATGAAGTTGAAATTACCAGACGGCTTTATCGTCAAAATAATGAAGCTGAATATTTGATCAACAAACAGCAGTGTCGTTTAAAAGATATTGTTGATTTGATTATGGATACTGGTTTAGGAAGAGATTCTTTATCGATTATTTCGCAAGGAAATATTTCGAGTTTTGCAGATAGTAAGCCGGAAGAAAGAAGAGGTATTTTTGAAGAAGCAGCTGGTGTTTCTAAATATAAAAAACGGAAGTTAGAATCGATTCGTAAATTAGAAAGAACTAAAGAGAATCTTGAAAGAATTGGTGATATTGTTGTCGAATTGGAAAAGCAGGTTGGTCCTTTAAAGCGGCAAAAAGAAAAAGCTGAAAAGTATTTGACTTTAAAAGAGCGCTTAACTTCGATCGAGGTAAATGTTTTGATCCATGAGATAAGTAATGCTAAAAAATCACTGGATGAATTTAGTAAAAGTATTAAAGATCTAAATGAACGACAAGTATCATTAGAAACAGATATCCAGTTAAAAGAAGATAGTAATGATAAGATCAAAAAGAAGATGTTTGTTTTAGATCAAGAAATAAATGTTTTACAAACAAAACTGTTAGAGGCTGTATCTAATGTTTCTAAGTTAGAAACAGCTAAAGTGGAAATTGACCAAAAAAGAAAGCATGCTTTAGAAACATTAAGTAAAGAAAATCTCCAAGAAAGCATTGATAATATGAAAGCTATTTTAAGTGATATTGTCAATGAATATAACGATCGTGTGGAACGATTAGAAAATACTGAAAAAGAATTAAATGAGATCATTGAAAATCAGGAAAATCGCAATGATCGATTGACTAAATTAAAGGAAGATATTGATTATCTTACTAGTGAGATCAACAAAAACAAATCAAAAAAAGAGATTTTGATCGATGCGGTTGAAAACAAATCTAATTATCATCACGGCATCAAAACAGTACTATCACTTGCCAAAAGCAATAAAAATATTATTGGTGTTTTAGGTGATTTAATTACTACAAATGAAGGATACGAACTGGCAATTTCTTCAGCATTAGCTGGAGCAATTGAATTCATTGTCACAACTGATGATCTAACAGCTCGTGATACAATCAAGTTTTTACGTGATAACAAAGCTGGACGAGCAACATTTTTACCAGTAAATACAATGAAACCGCGCAGTGTTCGGGAAGAACATTTGATCGTTAGTAAGACAATGGATGGTTATCTTGGTCTAGCAAGTGATTTTGTTAGTTATGATGATAAAATTGAAAGTGTTGTTTTAAATCAGTTAGGTAATATCATTATTGCTAAAGATATTGATTGTGCTAATGAAATCAGTAAAGCAACTTTTGCTCGATATAAAATCGTGTCACTTGACGGTGATATCGTCAATGTTGGCGGATCTTTGACAGGAGGAAGTTTTAATCGTCAAAAATCATCATTAGTGCAAAAAAGGGAACTTGAAGAAGTTGCTGTTACTTTAGAAAATCAAGAAAAAGATTATGCTAAAAAAAGAAATGAGTATAATGTTTTAGATAATGAAATCAAAGAAATATCACATGCTTTATTACAAAAGCAGATGGCTTATGCTAAATTGGAAGTAGTTGTTCAAGGTAAGCGCGAAGAGCTGATCAAAGCAAAATCTGAATATGAGTCATTAGCTGATCAAAGCGTTGAATTAGAAGATTTTGCTACTGGTAAGACAGAAAGTAAATTGATCAATCAGTTAAATGAAGCTGTTAAATATCGTGATGATTTAACTGAAGAAATCAAATCAAAGCGGGAACTTAGAATGTCTTATGTAAATCAAAATGAAGCTTTAGAAGTAGAACTGCGCGAATATCGTAAAGATCTAAAAGAGGTGCAAAGTGAAGTTAACGCTAATGCTATTAAAGCGACAAAATTGGAAACAATGCTCAATAGTCATTTGACACGTTTGAATGATGAATATCGAATGACTTATGAATATGCCGTTGAACAGTATCAAGAAGAAATTGATGTTGAACAGGCAAAATTAGAAGTATACGAATTAAGAACTAAGATCAGTAGATTAGGGAATGTTAATATTGATGCCATCGAAGAGTATAAAACTGTAAGTGAACGTTATGAAAATATGAATCGTCAGCGAATTGATTTATTACAGGCTCAAGATAGTATTTTAGAGGCTATAAAAGAGATGGATGAGATCATGATCGAACGTTTTTCAGAAACTTTTGAAAAAATAAATGAAGAATTTAATATTGTATTTAGAAGTTTATTTGGAGGCGGAAAGGCTAAAATAAAGTATAGTGATCCGACTAATATTTTAGAAACAGGAATTGATATCGATGTTCAGCCGCCTGGTAAGGCAGTCCAAAATATTTCACTATTTTCAGGTGGTGAGAAAGCTTTGATCGCTATTTCGTGTCTATTTGCAATTTTGCGAGTTAGACCAATACCAATGTGTATTTTAGATGAGGTTGAAGCAGCATTAGATATTGCAAATGTTGAAAGATTTGCGAAATATCTAAAAGAATTTTCTGGAACAACGCAATTTATTGTTGTAACGCATCGTGAAGGAACAATGGAAGAATGTGATCTTTTATATGGTGCAACGATGCAGCAAAAAGGAGTTACGAAGTTAGTTAGTGTTAAATTAGAAGAAGCGATTGATTTATCTGATCCAAGTTAGGAGGGATTTGAAATGGGATTTTTTAGTAAAGTTAAAGAAAAGTTTGTCGGAAAATCAGCTAAACAAAATGAAAAATATGTTGCTGGGTTAGATCGGTCTAATACAACTTTTTCCGATCGAATCAATGAGTTGGCTGCAAGATTTAGGGAAATCAACGATGAGTATTTTGAAGAATTAGAAAATATTTTGATCATGTCAGACGTTGGGGTTTCGATGGTGATGAAAATTGTTGAAGAAATCAAGAACGAAGTCCGCATTCAAAATATTACGGATCCTAAAGAAATCAATGAGATCATTGTCGATAAAATGTTTGTTATTTATGCTAATGATAGTGTCATGACAACAAAGATAAACTATGCTAATGATGGTTTAACAGTTATTTTAATGGTTGGTGTCAATGGTGCTGGAAAGACGACAACGATTGGCAAATTGGCAAATCGGATAGTTAAAGATGAAGGTAAAAAAGTTATGGTTGCTGCTGGCGATACATTTAGAGCAGGAGCTATTGACCAGTTAGCAGTATGGGCTAGTCGAGTTGGTGTCGAAATCGTTAAAGGGCGTGAAGGTGGTGACCCTTCAGCCGTTGTTTTTGATGCTTTAAAACAAGCTAAAGAAAAAAATATCGATGTTTTGATCTGCGATACGGCAGGACGCTTACAAAATAAGGTCAATTTAATGAAAGAATTAGAGAAAATGAATCGTATTATTAAGCGTGAAGTGCCTGAAGCACCGCATGAAACTTTATTAGTTATTGATGCTACGACAGGACAAAATGGGGTTAGCCAGGCAGTTGAGTTTTCAAAGATCACCGATGTGACGGGTCTAGTTTTAACAAAGATGGATGGAACGGCTAAAGGTGGAATTGTTTTATCGATCAAAGATCAATTAAATATACCAGTTAAATTTATTGGTTTAGGTGAAAAGGTTGATGATTTGCAAGAATTTGATCTAGATCAGTATATTTATGGATTATGTAAGAATCTAGTTGAGGAATAATGATGGAGTCTAGTTTAGAGAAAAAGCAGCGGGTAAATTTGTTGATGGATTGTTATAGTGATTTATTAACAGAGAAGCAGCAGATGTATTTAGATTACTATTATCATGATGATTATTCACTTTCGGAGATTGCGGAGGCTTTGAATGTTAGTCGTAATGCGGTTTTTGATAATTTGAAAAAAGCAGTGCATTTATTAGAAAATTATGAAGAAAAGTTACAATTATTGAAAAAACATCAAGAAAGACTTGACTTAATTCAAAGAATTGAAGATGATATGTCTTGTGAACATAAAAAAATAGAAGAATACTTAGATTTGTTAAGGAAGATATAGAAAGGGGTATTTATGGCTTTTGATTCATTATCAGAACGTCTGCAGAGTACTTTAAAGAAAGTTTCTGGACAAGGGCGTTTAACAGAAAAAAATATGGAAGAGATGCTAACCGAGATTCGTTTAGCATTATTGGAAGCAGATGTTAACTTTCAAGTTGTCAAAGAGTTTATCGCTTCAACTAAAGAGAAGGCTTTAGGACAGGACGTTTTAGGGTCATTAAAACCAGGTCAAGTTGTTGTAAAGATCGTCCATGATGAATTAGTAGAATTGTTAGGGACAACAGTAGCGACAATTGATTTTAATAAAAAACCAACAGTTATCATGATGGTTGGTTTACAGGGTTCTGGTAAAACCACTACAGCTGGTAAGATCGCTAATTTAATTAGTAAAAAGCATGGTAAAAAACCATTATTAGTAGCTGCTGATATTTATCGTCCTGCAGCTGTCGATCAGTTGAAAACATTAGGAGAACAGCTAAATGTTCCCGTATATGAAAAAGGAACTTCACAGTCAGCTGAGTCGATCGTACAAGAAGCAATGCGTTTTGCGCGAGAAAATAATAATGATGTAATTATTATTGATACGGCTGGTCGTTTACATATTGATGAGCCATTAATGAAAGAGTTATCAAATATTAAAGAAATTGCTCATCCTCATGAAATTTTATTAGTAGTTGATGCTCTTACTGGGCAAGATATCGTTAATGTTGCTAGTTCATTTAATGAACAGTTAAATATTACTGGGGCAGTATTGACAAAATTAGATGGGGACTCTCGTGGTGGGGGTGCTTTATCGATTAGACATATTACTCATGTACCAATCAAGTTTATTGGTACTGGTGAAAAGTTAGATGCAATCGATTTATTCTATCCTGATCGTATGGCAGATCGTATTTTAGGGATGGGAGATGTCGTTTCATTAGTAGAAAAAGTTCAAGATGTATACGATGAAAAAGATACAATGAAAGCATATAAAAGAATGCAGTCAGGTCAATTCGGTCTTGATGATATGCTTTCACAAATGCAGCAGTTAAGAAAACTAGGACCACTTTCTGGGGTCTTAAAAATGATTCCTGGAATGCCTAAGATTCCTAAATTAAATGATGAAGATTCTGATCGTAAATTAAAAGAAACTGAGTCAATTATTTTTTCGATGACCAAACAGGAACGTCGCGATCCTAGTATTATCACTTTATCGCGTAAAGAAAGAATTGCAAAAGGATGCGGTAAAGATGTTGCAGCGATCAATCGTTTATTGAAACAGTTTGAAGAATCTAAGAAAATGATGAAGATGCTAGGTAATTTTGATCCTAATACTGGAATGCCAATGCATGGTAAACCTAAAAATCCTAATACGTTTAATCCTAATCGTAAAAAAGTACGTCATAAAAAGAAAAAGAAAAAATAAAATATTTGTCGTTAATAGCCTTTTAAGGCTATTTTTTGTTGGATAAAATTTATTTGTATTTAACGCATTTTTTTGACTATTGATTGAAGAATTGCTAAAATATATGTACAAGCCCTTTTAAATTTGCTTGTAGAATGGAGGAGATAAGGATGAAAAGGGGAAAGTTTTTAGCTGGTATACTATCACTGTCAATGATTTTATCCATTGTGGTACCAATTAATGCTGCTTCTTCAAGAGTAGAAGAGTTACTAGCTAATATGACATTGCGTCAAAAAGTGACGCAAATGTTGATGGTTGATTTTAGGTATTGGGATACGGACCTGTCTGATGGTGAGCAAACAACAGGTAATGAATTTACTAAAATGAATTCACAGGTCCAAAAAGTTGTTGAAGATTATGATTTTGGAGCAGTTATTTATTTTGCTCAAAATATTGTTGAAACAGAACAATCTTTTGAGCTATCACAGGCTTTACAAGAAGCTGCTACTAAAGATGGTGGAATCCCACTAATCATTAGTGCGGATCAAGAAGGTGGTTCTGTTTATCGTCTAGGTTCTGGAACTGCTTTACCTGGAAATATGGCTTTAGGAGCAACTGGAAGTGTTGAATATGCACAGGCAGCAGGAGAAATTATTGGTAGTGAATTGAGTGTTTTAGGAATCAATACAAATTTAGCTCCTGTTGTTGATGTTAATAACAATGCAAACAATCCTGTCATTGGACTTCGCTCATATAGTGATGATGCTGAGCTAGTAGGAACATTGGCTTCAGCAACGATCAAAGGATTAGCTGATTATAATGTTATTGGTTGTGCCAAACATTTCCCTGGGCATGGTGATACAGCAACCGATTCTCATTACGGATTACCTGTAGTTGATAAATCTAAAGAGGAATTATTGGAAAATGAATTAAAACCATATGAAGTTGCTATTGATCAAGGAATTGAAATGATCATGACAGCCCATATTTTATATCCACAATTAGATGATACTAAGGTCTTTTCAAACAAAACGGGTCAAGAAGAATCTCTACCTGCAACAATGTCTAAAAAGATTTTGACTGATTTATTAAAAGGTGAAATGGGATTTGACGGAATCGTATGTACTGATGCAATGAATATGGCTGGGGTTTCAGCTATCTATGATCAAGTGCAGGCTGTTAAAGTTGCAATTGCAGCTGGTGTTGATATGATTTGTATGCCATGTACATTATACAATTTAGATGATTTAAAAGATTTAGATGCGATAATCGATGGTGTCGTTGCGGCTGTTGAAAGCGGTGAGATTCCTGAATCACGTCTTGATGATGCTGTTACAAGAATTTTAACTGTTAAAGAAAACAGAGGAATTTTAGATTATGATGCTAATGATTATTCATTAGAAAAAGCTTTGGCTACAGTTGGTTCTGATGCAAACAGAGAATTAGAACGAGAAATTTCAGCAGCAGCTGTTACAGTTATCAAAAACGAAAATAATACATTACCTTTAAATATTACTGAAAATTCAAAAGTTTTAATGTTATGTCCTTATGATAATGAAAAAGCACAGATGGTAATGGCATGGAATCGGGCAAAAGAGGCTGGTTTAGTACCTGATGGTGCTGAATGTAAAGTTTATCGATTTGCAAATGCAACAATTAACGCTGAACTTCAAGGATTATTAGATTGGGCTGATACAGTTATCATTAATTCTGAAGTATCGTCAGCGGCGAGAATGGCTTATGATCATTGGTTATCTGCAGCTCCTAATAATTATGTAAATTATTGTCATGAAAATAATAAAACATCTATTATCATGTCTGTTGATAAACCATATGATGTGCAGTTATATCCAAATGCTGATGCAATATTAGCTGTTTATGGATGTAAAGGTTCTTCTGTTGATGTAACTGAAGCATTAGTCGGTGGAATCACTTCAGATAAGGCAGCTTATGGTCCTAACATTATCGCAGGAATCGAGGTTGCTTTAGGAACATTTGGAGCAACAGGAAAATTACCTGTAAATATTCCAGAATTTGATAATTCTAATAACACATATACTGATAATATTGTTTATCCTAGAGGATATGGATTAACTTATGCTTCACTTTTAGATAAAACTGAAGCAGATAAAACAGCATTATCGATTGCTGTTGAGATGGCTAATGATATTACTGAAGAGCAGTTAGATAAAGTAGTTCCAGTAGTAGTAACAGAATTTAAGGCAGCGTTAGCTGAAGCTACAAATATTTTAGCTGATAAAAACGCAACTCAAGCTACGGTTGATGCTTCTTTTGCACGGTTATCAGGTGTAATGCAAATGTTAGGATTTGAAAAAGGCGATAAGAGTGAGTTAGAAGCATTGATTAATTCTGTAGAAAAATATGCAGAAGAAAATTATACAGCTGATTCATGGTCTGCATTTAAAGCAGCGTTAGAAACAGCTAACGAAGTAATGGCAAATGAAAATGCTTTACAAGAAGTTGTAGATGAAGCATATAATAATTTACAATCTGCAATCGACGGTTTAGTTAAAGCAGTTAAAGTAGATAAAACAGCATTACAAATAGCTGTTGATACAGCAAATACATTAAAAGCTCAAGGAGCTTTAGATAATGTAATTCCTCTAGTAGTAACAGAATTTAATGCTGCATTGGCTGAAGGTACTGATGTTTTAGCTGATGATAATGCAACTCAAACTGCAGTTGATGCTGCTTTCTATCGTTTAGCTAATGCAATTCATATGTTAGATTTCATTAAAGGTGACAAAACAGCATTAAATGCTTTGATCGAAGAAGCTGAAAAATATCAAGAAGATGACTATACTGCAGATTCATGGGCTGTATTCAAAGAAGCTTTAGAAGCTGCAAAAGAAGTAGCAGCTGATGAAAATGCTTTAGAAGCTGATGTTAACGAAGCGTTAAATAACTTAAAAGATGCCATGACAAACTTAGTAATCAAAGTAGATAAAACAAGATTACAAGAAGCATATGACAAAGTAAATGGCTTAGATAAGAGTGTATATACAGAAGGAAGTGTTGCCAACTTAACAGAGCCGATGGCAAATGCTAAAGCGGTATTAGATGATCCAGATGCAACACAAGCAGAAGTAGATAGTGCTTATAAAGCTTTAATTGAAGCTTATTTAGACTTAAGATTGATTCCAAACAAGGATCTATTACAAGGATTGATCAATAAAGCTGAGACACTAAATGCAGCTAATTATAGTGCTAGGACATGGTCAGTGGTGGCAGAAGCATTAGATGAAGCCAAAGCAGTATTAAATGATCCAGAAGCAACTCAAGAACAAGTAGATAGTGCTAAAGATGTATTAACAAAAGCGATGGCCGGATTAGAAGCAAGTAATCCAGTCAAAACTGGTGATAAAACAGCAAGTACAAGTGTAGCTACTGGTGATGATAGTTTAATTGGTGTCTTTGCGGGAGTAGGATTGTTAAGCATGGCAGCTGCTCTAGTAAGCTATAGAAGAAAAGAAGATTAATAGGGCGTTTAGATATTTTCTTCTAAAAAATAATTAAATATATAAGGTGTCAAGTAAAAAAGCTTGGCACCTTTAAAATTATTATTATATTAAAAGGAAATATAAATAGCAGTAAAATTAAGATTAATCAAAATGGGTGTTAAATGGCTTCTTTCGATAGAATTGTTGCAGATTCAAGAGATAAATATTTTTGTCTGCATCTTTTATCAATGCAATACATATGAACAGAAAATATTAATTAAGTATAATGTAAGTGGAATGTAAACAACATGAGTGGTATAGATGGTAATAAGTTAGTATGCTATAATGTGATTGTAATAATGAAGTTTAGTAAAAGAACATATAAATCTATTGTTCTAGACTTTTATATAAATTTATTAATAGATTATTAGTTAAGTTGAAAGGAAAAATTCATGAAAACAGCAATAGTTGACGATAACAAAGACTTCCTTTTAATAATAAAAAATGTTCTAATTGGCATAAATAACCAGTTAAATATTACCTGCTTTGAAGATGGTTTTACTTTCTTAAAGAAAGCAATGGAATATGAATTAGTCTTTTTAGATATAGACATGCCTAATATTGATGGAATTACGTTATCAAAATTACTCGGCGAACATAATATTAATATCATATTTGTTACAGCACACGAAGAAAAAATGATCCAGGCATTTGGCAAGAATGTTGTTGGTTTTGTTTTAAAAGACAACCTAAACAATGGATTAACTAAATTATTAAACAATTTAAGTATAGAAGCAAACAAACCTTATTTAATGCTTCCAAATAAGCAGACTGAGATAAAAATTTATTTTGAAGAAATTATGTATATTTCATATTATTTACACGATATTAATTTTCATCTTTTGAACCAAAGAGATATAGTAGTTAAAAATAGAAATTTAAAAGATTTTGAAATACTGCTAAATAGTGATTTTATGTTAATTAATCGCAGTACCATTATTAATCTAGCATACGCAGATGATTATAGAAATGGAAATATATATTTAATGGGAAAAAAGCTGCCGGTGAGCCGAAGAAGAGCAAAAGACCTGCAAATAAAAATTATCGAAAGGAAATTAGCACATGTTAAAAAATATTGATATAATCGTATATATATTGATGCAGACAGTGATTTTGTTTTCTGTTTGTTTTTGTTTTCAGGATAATTTTAATCTCTCGCTTAATAAACCAAAAATATTATTTTCATCTTTAATTGGATCGATTGTTTATTTTATATGTTTTAAGTATTTTTTTATAAATATTTTTATCTTAGGGATAATTTTATTAATTATTTTAGTTGGTATATTATATGCTATTAATTTCGAAAAGTTATATTTAATTATTTTTAACTCATCCATAATTATAATTACATATCATATTATGTTCATTATTGTTAGCAGGTTATCTCGTTATCCGCTAGATAGTATAGACATAACTGATTATTCACTGATTATATTCTCTTGGCTGGGAACATTGATATTATTTGTCGTTACGTACTATACTTGTAATAAAAGTTTTTTCATACCTAATAGCAGTAATGCACTTCTCTTTATTTTTTTCTCAATATCAATGTTATTGATTGAGTTGTGCTGTTTAAGTATAATGCCAAATTTTTCAGATTGGAGCATATATAATTTTTCAATATTTATTTTACTTGGGTTATTATGTTTATTTGGAATTATAATTTCAAATACATTACAAACAATGGCTAAAAAATTTGAAAAAGAAAAACAATTAAATTTAAGCAATATTTTTTCAAATATTTATCTTGATCAATTTAAAAAAGAGAAAGACAATTTATCAAAAATAAGGCATGATTATAAAAATCAATTAATTGTGATACAGCAGTTAATCGCACAAAATAAATATACTGAAGTACATAATTATATCAATGATTTGACAAATAGAATAGTTGAGAAAAAGAATATGGTTTTTACTAAAAATTTAATTATTGATGCATATATAAATTATGTTATTGCAGATCACAACGATATTAATTTTAATATTGAAAGTAATAATTTATCAGGTTTCGATAATATGACGACAGATTTATTATTAGTAATAATGAATCTAATGAATAATGCTATTGAAAATATTGGTGAAGAAAAAAAAGTCGGTGCATTTTTTGTATTAAAAGATGGACAGTTTATTATCAAAGTAGAAAATACGTGTTATTTTAATCCGTTATTAAAGAAAATGAAAACAAGCAAATCTGATAAAAAAAATCATGGTTACGGAATAGAGATAATTAAAGATATTGTGGATAAATATAATGGCTCATATTTTACCAATTATCAAAATGACATATTTGTTACATACATTATATTAAACACAGGAGAAAACTAAATGAAAAAATTAATATTTAGAGGTTTGTTATTTACATATATTTTAATACTATTAAGTTTTATTTATGCACATAGCAATTTAGGTGGACTTGAGGGTCTTTCTTACACAGAAAAGATAATTAAATGTTCAAATTTTGTGCCATTTTGTAATTTTGGTTCCCCAAAATCACTCTTGATTTCATTAATTATTTATACACCAATAGCTTTATTATCAAGAGATAGTTTTAATATGTTAAATAAGCAAAAAGCCTTTTATCTATTTATTATTATCCTGATTATTTTTATCAAACTGGTACAAGTGTTGACATTGCGTGGATATTTTGATGTCAATGATATTATCTTTGGTTTTGCTGGAGCAGTATTTGTATATGAATTAATTGGTGTGATGATTTCCAGGATAAATAAAAGCATCGTTTAACTTTTTAACAAGTAATCTTTTTGTAACTTATTATTATCTTACATTTTAAGATGTTACAGTAAATGTTGAAACTAGTGATAATAGCTTAATTGGAGTATATACAGTTGAGTATGGTCATATTTTTAGAAGATCATAAAAGAAAATTTAGAAGACAAATAGTTATTTATTGTACTATCAATTTATAGGTGATTTTTTATTAAAAGAAGAATTCTATTTTTATTAATATATTAGATTTATAAAAAAATGTTTAGCGTATAATTATAAATTAGATGTTTTAAATAAAAAGAATGAAATGATGTTTTTTGTTGTTATGCATGTGTGTGTTTATCACTATTTATTAATTATGTGAATTGAGCTAAATAAATGATATAAGATTTAAAAGATTAAAAATTATATAATTAAAATAAACTAAAGGTGTCAAGTAAAAAAGCTTGACACCTTTAAAATGTTATGTTAAAGTGTACAAGTAAATTAATTAGGAGGAAATATAAATGGCAGTAAAATTAAGATTAATCAGAATGGGTGCTAAGAAAGCTCCTTTCTATAGAATTGTAGCAGCAGATTCAAGAGCTCCAAGAGATGGACGTTTTATTGAATTATTAGGAACTTATAATCCTTGTACTAATCCTGCACAAGTTACAATCAAAGAAGAAGAAGTATTAAAATGGTTAAATAACGGTGCGCAACCATCTGATACAGTTAGAAACTTATTATCTAAACAAGGAATTATGAAAAAATTTGCTGATTCAAAATTAGGTAAGTAATTATGGATTATGCTAAGATTCTTAAAGATATCGCAATTGAATTAGTTGAGGATAAGGAACATTTAGAAGTTCGTGAATTGCCTTCGTTAGAAGAAAATGTTGTTGTTTTACATGTTTATTCTGCGCAAAGTGATATTGCTAGATTAATCGGACGTAAAGGAGCAATGGCTAATTCAATTAGACAATTAATGTCAGTTGCTGGTCGTAAGACTAATAAGAAACTAGATATTAAGTTTGAATCGTATGAATAATGATAGATGTGCTGAGCACATCTATTTTTTTGGAGGTAAGATGGAGAAAGTTAAGGTTGGAAAAATTATTGGAAAACATGGCTTAAAAGGTGAATTGAAAATAAGGTCAAATAGTGATTTTGGTGCGGTGAGATTTAAAAAAGGTAATTCTCTTTATATTCGTTATCAAGGTGTGGATCTAGAGTTTGTGATCGTTTCATCTAGAATTCATAAAGGTAATTATTTGGTGGCGTTTAAAGATAATCAAGATATAAATTTAGTTGAAAAATATGTTGGTTCATTTGTTTATGGATTAAAAGATGATGAATTGTTAGATGAGGATGAATATTTTTATAGTGATTTGATTGGTTTGCAAGTAGTAAGTTTGGAAGGAAAATTAATTGGTAATGTTACTTCTATTTATGATAATGGACGTCATGATATATTGAATGTTGATCATCATGGTAAAAATGTGGCTATTCCTTATGTCGATGCTTTTATTAAAGATGTTGATTTAGATAATCAAATAATTAGAGTTCAGTTAATTAAAGGGTTAATTGATGAAGATTGATATTTTGACGTTGTTTCCTGAAATGTTTACAGGTTTTCTAAATACATCAATTATAAAAAGAGCTATTGATAAAGAGCTTGTTAAAGTAACGTTACATGATTTTAGAGAATTTTCTAATGATAAACACAAACATGTTGATGACTACCCTTATGGTGGTGGTCAAGGGATGGTGTTGATGTGTGAACCAATAGTTGAGTGTTTAAAGACAATTTGCAGTGATAAAAGTATGGTTATTTTAATGTCGCCCCAGGGATCAACTTTAAATCATGGCTTAGCGGTTGATTTGTCGCAGCAGGAACATCTAGTTATTATTTGTGGACATTATGAAGGTTTTGATGAAAGAATTAGAAATTATGTTGATATGGAAATATCTATAGGTGATTATGTTTTAACCGGAGGCGAGCTTGGCAGCATGGTCGTAAGTGATGCTGTTATTAGATTACTAGATGGTGCAATCAAGGAAGATAGTCATCAGGATGATTCTTTTAGTCAGGGGCTTTTAGAGTATCCTCAGTATACTAGACCACAATGTTATGATGGTAATGAAGTACCAGCTGTTTTATTAAGTGGGCATCATGAAAATATTCGTAAATGGCGAAAATATCAGGCTCTTAAAAAAACTTATTTAAAAAGACCAGATTTATTACGATCATATCAATTTGATGAAGAAAGTTTAGAAATGATGAAAAAAATTGAAAAAAATGATTGATTTTTACTAGTGTTTTCTTTATAATGAAAAAGTCGTGAGACTGCAGATGTTCCGCTGGTTAATCGAATGAACATTCAAGACAATTTTTGGAGAAGGAGAAGAGAAATGAATTTACAATTAGTAGAACAAATTACTAAAAAACAATTAAGAAATGATATTCCTCAATTCAAAGCAGGGGATACATTAAAAGTATTTGTAAAAATTAAAGAAGGTGACAAATTCCGTGTCCAATTATTTGAAGGGGTTTGTATTGCAAGAAAAGGTAGCGGTATTTCTGAAACATTTACAGTAAGAAAAATCTCATACCAAGTAGGTGTTGAAAGAACTTTCCCAGTTCATACACCAATCATCGATCATATTGAAGTAGTTAAAGTTGGTAAAGTACGTCGTGCTAAATTACATTACTTACGTGGATTATCAGGTAAAGCTGCTAGAATTAAAGAAGTTAGAAAATAAGAAATGGTTCGCCATTTCTTTTTTTGTTATAAATATTTAAATTTAGGTTAAAGATATGTAATATTAGTATTTGAAAATAACATCATCTTATATAAAATGATTATATGATTGGAAAAATGGTTAAAATTATTTATAATATAGATATCGTTTTAGGAGGAATAATGCATGAATGTAGAAATTATTAATGTTGGTACAGAATTATTACTTGGTGAAATTGTTAATACCAATGCCGCATATATTCAAAAGATGTGTAAAGATTTAGGTTTTAATGTTTATTTTCAAACTACTGTTGGTGATAATCCTGAGCGCTTTAAACAGTGTTTAGATATTGCTTTTAAACGAGGGGCTGATTGTGTTATTACAACAGGTGGTTTAGGACCAACGCAGGATGATTTAACTAAAGAACTATCAGCTCAATATTTAGGATTGGAGTTAGTATATTTAGAAGATGAAGCAAAAAAGGTTGCAGAGAAATGTCGATTTGTAACTACATGGGGTGAAATTCCTGAAAACAATTTTAAACAGGCCTATTTTCCTAAAGGATGCTATGTCTTAGAAAATGAAGTTGGAACTGCTAATGGCTGTGTAATGTCTCAAGATGAAAAAATGATCGTTAATTTACCTGGTCCCCCTAAAGAGATGAAATATGTTGTTGATCATGTGTTAAAAGCTTATTTAAGTCAGTATAAAAAAGATATTATCTATACTTATGATTTTTTAACTATGGGAATTGGTGAAAGTAAGGTTGATGAAGTGTTAGAAGATTTAATCAATCAGCAAAGCGAAGTAAGTATTGCTTTGTATGCTTCAGAAGAAACGGTGCGTATCCGTCTTGGTTGTAAGGCTGGTTCAAAGGAAGCTGCTGATGAAAAAATGCTACCGATTAAAAAAAGGATCGAAGCTGTAATTGGTAAATATATTATTAGAGAGCCTAATTTAAAAGAGGCTTTGGCTAAGATCATGCCGACATATTTTATTATTTATAATTGTGATAAATTTAAATTACGTGATGGTTTTAGTTTAGGTGAAAATCATAGTGAAGAAGTACTGACAATGACAATTGATTGTTTAGATCATCGTTTAGGTGTGATCGTTAAAATCAAACTTGAATATTTAGGTCGTAAAGATTATTTTGAAGTACCGTTATTAAAAGATCCGACTTTATCATACAGTAAGTTAGAATCAAGGATCATTAGTCGGGTATATCAGTTTTTAACACAGCAGAGTTATAATTAAGGAGAAATGAATGCTTGAATTTAGATATGATACTCAATTATTAATTGAAGGTGAAAATCTTGATGAAGATGTAATTAATGATTATATTACAAAAAATTTTAAAGGTGATTGTTTATTAGCGGTTGGTGATGATGAGTTGATTAAAATTCATTTTCATACTAATGAACCATGGTTGATCTTAGAGTACTGTGCTACTCTTGGAGAAATTTATGATATTGTTATTGAGGATATGGATCGTCAGTCAAGAGGATTAAAGGGTTAAAAAATAGTTTTTATTGAGTCGCATTATATTAAATAATGCGGCTTTTTTGAACTTATAGTTAATCGTTATTTTTAGCAATTAATTCAATAAACTTATTAGTAGCAATTGACTGGCTACGTCTTTTAGGATAAGCATAACCAATACTTCGTTTAGGGAGTGGTTGCGTAGTTTTGATTTCATGAAGAATTCCCTGGTCAAGTAAATCTTGCGAAAATTCTTTAATAACACAAGAAATTCCTAAACCAGCTCGAGCAAAGTCTAGTAATAAGTTATGAGCTCCTAATTCAATTGTTGGTTTTAATAGCAGTCCTTTTTCTGCAAAATAGTTGTCGATACGGTTTCTAGTATTTGATGATTTTTCTAATAAGATCAATGGTTGATTAGCTAATTCATCAAATGAATAGATATGATCATCTATGTCTTTAGAAACAAAGATATCATGAACTTGAAAACATTCTTTAATTACAAGTGAATCATCTTTAATAGGCAGGTTTAAAAATCCGATATCAATTTGATCAGATTTTAATAATTCTCGTGTTTCTAAGCTAGTACGATTAATAACTTTAATTTTAACCCCAGGATATAACTGTTTAAATTTAACAATATAAGCAGTTAAAAAATACTCGCTAAATGTATCTCCAGCACCAATGATCAATTCACCTTCTTTTAGTTCATGATAGTTAGAAAGCTGGTTTTCAACCCCAGTAATCAGTGCTAAGGCTTGATCGATTTGTTGATGAAGTAATTTTCCTTCTTTGGTTAAAGTAACCCCTTTAGAGTTACGAACGAATAATTGGATTTGTAATTCTTTTTCGATACTGCTAATAGTTTGGGATACGGCTGATTGTGAAATGAATAAGTTTCTAGCAGCTGTAGAAAATGATAAGGTAGTAGCAGCTTCATTAAATATTTTATATTGTTCTAGTTTGATATACATATAAGTACTCCTTATATCATAGTTATAATATATTAATTTTACTAATGACTAACTCTATAATATAATGATTACGTAAGTTAGTCAAATATTATATTATTGATGCAATTTTATATTTAATTGTATATAATGTAAGAGTAAATAAGAAAGGTGTGAATTTAATGGCTGGAGTAGTCGTAGTAGGAAGTATGTGGGGAGATGAAGGTAAAGGTAAGGTTACCGATTATCTTGCTCAAAAGGCTGATGTTGTAGTTCGATATGCTGGTGGGAATAATGCTGGTCATACGATTGTTTATGATGGAAAGAAATTTGCTTTGAAATTGATTCCTTCAGGTATTTTTAGTGGTCATGAAGTTATTATGGGTAATGGAATGGTTGTTAATCCTAAAGCGTTTTTAGAAGAAGTGAAGTATTTAGAGGATGCTGGAATTGATACTAGTAAAATTAAAATAAGTGATCGTTGTCATGTTATTTTACCTTATCATATGGAAATTGATGCTATTCAAGAGGAACGTAAAGGTGCTAATAGCATTGGTACAACTAAAAGAGGAATTGGACCTACATATATTGATAAATATAGTCGTATTGGTATTCGTATGGGTGAGTTTATTGATGAAGAATTATTTTTAGAAAGATTGAAAGAAACTTTCCCAATGAAAGTTATGGAATATCCTGAATTAGAGGGTAAATTTACAGTTGAAGGTATTTTTGAAGAATATAAAGAATACGCTAAAACTATTGCTCCTATGGTTTGTGATACTGGTATGTTGATTGATGAATATTTACAAGCTGACAAAAAAGTTTTATTTGAAGGAGCTCAAGGAGCAATGCTTGATATTGATTATGGAACATATCCATATGTTACAAGTTCGCATCCAGGTGCTAATGGTGTATGTGAGGGTGCCGGAATTGGACCATTATATATTAAAGAGGCAATTGGAATTATTAAATCTTATACAACAAGAGTTGGAGCAGGACCTTTTCCAACTGAATTATTTGATGAAACTGGTGATTTAATTCGTGAACGTGGTCATGAATATGGGACAGTAACTCAAAGGGCTAGAAGAACGGGATGGTTTGATGCAGTTGTAGTAAATCAATCAAGAAGAATGTCTTCTTTAACAGGAATTAGTTTGATGTTATTGGATGTTTTAAGTGGTTTTGAAACGCTTAAGATTTGTACTGCTTATAAATATAATG
Organism: Clostridium sp. Marseille-Q5894; assembly: GCF_946902305.1. Classification (NCBI taxonomy): domain Bacteria; kingdom Bacillati; phylum Bacillota; class Clostridia; order Eubacteriales; family Clostridiaceae; genus Clostridium; species Clostridium sp. Marseille-Q5894. The sequence goes on from NZ_CAMPPT010000002.1 coordinate 325,832, forward strand.
GTGAAATTATTCATGGTTTACCAGCTACTGTCAAAGGAATTGAATCAGTAGAACCAGTATATGAGGAAATGCCAGGATGGCAGGAAGATATTACTAATGTTAAATCATTTGAAGAATTACCTGTTAATTGTCAAAATTATATTAAAAGAATTGAAGAGTTAGTTCATTGTCCAGTAGTTATGTTTTCAGTAGGGCCTGATCGTGAACAGACTGTTGTTTTAAAAGATATTGAATTTTAAGGAGGAAGATGCGTGAAAAGAGAGTTAGTTATTGTTATTGATTTTGGTGGTCAATATAATCAATTAGTGGCTCGTAGGGTTCGTGAATGTAATGTTTATTGTGAGATTTATTCTTATAAGACAGATATTGAAAAGATTAAAGAAATGAATCCTAAAGGAATTATCTTAACTGGTGGTCCTAATAGCTGTTATTTAGAAGATTCTCCAACATATAAAAAAGAGTTGTTTGAATTAGGGGTTCCAGTATTAGGTTTATGTTATGGAGCTCAGCTGATGCAGCATATTTTAGGTGGTAAAGTTGAAAGAGCTGATGTTAGAGAATATGGTAAATCTAATTTAATTGTAAGTGATAAAGATTCTAAGTTATTTAAGGATGTTCCTGAAGAATCAATTTGCTGGATGAGTCATTTTGATTATATTTCTAAGATTGGACCAGGTTTCAAAATTACTTCTTATACAAAAGATTGTCCAGTAGCTTCTTGTGAAAATGCTGATCAAAAGTTATATGCAATTCAGTTCCATCCAGAGGTATTACATACTGAATATGGAAAAAATATTTTGTCTAACTTTGTTTTAGGTGTATGTAACTGTAGTGGTGATTGGCGCATGGATTCATTTGTTGAAGAACAAATCAAAGCAATTAGAGAAAGAGTTGGTAATGGTAAAGTATTATGTGCTTTATCTGGTGGAGTTGATTCTTCTGTTGCTGCAGTATTATTATCTAAAGCAATTGGGAATCAATTAACTTGTGTCTTTGTTGATCATGGATTACTTCGTAAAAACGAAGGTGATGAAGTAGAAGCAGTGTTTGGACCAGATGGGCAATATGACTTAAACTTTATTCGTGTTAATGCTCAAGAAAGATATTACGCTAAATTAAAAGGAGTTACTGAGCCAGAAGCTAAACGAAAAATTATTGGTGAAGAATTTATTCGTGTTTTTGAAGAAGAAGCTAAAAAGATTGGGGCAGTAGATTTCTTAGTTCAAGGAACTATTTATCCTGATGTTGTTGAAAGTGGATTAGGCGGAGAATCAGCAGTAATTAAATCTCATCATAATGTTGGAGGATTACCTGATGCAGTAGATTTCAAGGAAATCATTGAACCATTACGTGATCTTTTCAAAGATGAAGTCCGTAAAGTTGGGTTAGAATTAGGTATTCCTGAATATTTAGTCTTTAGACAACCATTCCCTGGACCAGGACTTGGAATTAGAATTATTGGTGAAGTTACGGGTGAAAAAGTTAAAATTGTTCAAGATGCCGATGCCATCTATAGAGAAGAAATTGCTAAAGCTGGTTTAGATAGATCAATTGGTCAATACTTTGCAGCTTTAACAAATATGCGTTCTGTAGGGGTTATGGGTGATGAAAGAACTTATGATTATGCTGTTGCATTACGTGCAGTTAACACAATTGATTTCATGACTGCTGAAGCAGCTCAAATCCCATATGAAATATTAAATAAAGTTATGTCTAGAATTATAAATGAAGTTCGTGGGGTAAACAGAGTAATGTATGATATTACTTCAAAACCACCAGGGACAATAGAATTCGAATAGTCGGAGCTAAGCTGTAAAGCCTTTACTTATAAGGGTTTTACAGCTTTTCCTTTATAGAATTGCATTACGATTGCATTATTTTTCATCAACTTCTCTATGATAGATGTAAACGTCAAAGCAATAGGCAATTGTAGTGAATGGAATTCAGTAATAAAATAAAGTCATCTTATAAATGGAGGTGGCTTTTTAAATGACACAAAGAAGAAACTGGAAAGCAGTTTTTGATGATTGGGAAGCAAGCAATTTGCCTATAAGCATTTACTGCAAAACAAATCATATATCAACATCTGCTTTTTACAAAAACAAACGATCAAAGGCTCTGATCCAGTTGACAAATCGATTAGCACTTTCACGTTTACCTTTGGTTTCAGGAGTTCTGACATCACATAATTTCAGTTTAACTTCCAAATCATCAAAGAAACTTTTGATGATTGGATGGATATTCCTTTCACCATCTTGAAAAGAAACAACAGCACTCATATTATCTGTCTTAACAGTCTTTGTTTTACCACCAATCCTTTTAAAAGTTTCAAGAAGACAGCGCATAAAGTCTACAGAAGTCTTACCACGTGAATAAATGAATACATGTTATCTGGAATATCCAAGAGTAGCAGAAAATACATCATATTCATATAATACGCCATCTTTAGAATGTGTATGTAACTTTTCTTTCCAGTCACATTGTAATTGTTCGCCAGGAGCAGTTTTATAAAGAACATGAGGCGTACTATCTGTTTTTTTACATGTCAAATTCTTACGCCAGGTATAAGATTTAAAACTGGAATAATCACCAGGAAGATCACCGTTATTTTGATAATACAGAGATTGAAAACAGCCATTTTTGTAATAGATGGTAAAGCCATCAAAGACAGAATCTCATCATAATATTTATCCCACTTACTTTTTCGCTTAACTTTTTTCTGTCAGGAATTTTACCATTTATATGATATTTTTTAACAGTATGTCTATCCATTTTATATTTTCTGGCCAAATCACTATAATTTGGTTTTATATGAAAATCATCCATAATTCTTAATTCTCCTAATAAATTATCATCCATCAATTTTGTTGCACCTCCTTTCCAAAGGAAGTTTAACAAAACAAAAAGATAACGTCATTTGATTATTTATATTTCACCATAATTGGTGAAAATTAAACTAACCAAATTGGTTATCTTTATATTAACATTATCATTTCAAACTTTGGATGGCCGTCCGCTTGGCGGCCTATTTGTAGGGCTTGATATATGCCGTGGCCATGGGCGTTCCTCCATTTCTCAAAATTAGGCACAATGATGTCTGGAGCAATAATGCTTGTGCTAAACAAAGAGGTATGATACACTCTATAAACATAGAGAGGTGATAATTGCTTGAATAAAACTGATACAATTATTTTTATGAGTGCATACGAAACGACCAAATACTCAAAGTCTAGGCAAATTTTTAGGAAAACATCAGCCTTGTCTACATTGTTAAACCGCAAATTCTCTACAAAAAAAATAATACAAAAACTGCAAATAAAAAAAACAAACGGATTAAGAAAGATGCCGTTTCAAACTGCACTGCATCAACCTTAATCTGTTTTTTATTTGCAGAATAGTGTATGATATCTATCGATCAATATTATGAAAGGAAAAAGAAAAGAAACAGCCCGTTAAAGCTTCTCACCCTCTAACACTGTCCCTTTTCAATCGTCAGTTGATACTGATGATACAAATTATATGATACAGGATTTTATACTCAATATCAAGTCAGCTTTTGATTCTCAAAATATTAAATTCTATAATGAACCTTCTTTTTCACAAATCCGCGATTTCGAATTCTACTGTCTCAATCATTTGGAGCTGTCATCTTTACATACTCATAACGGCATCGTCTGTAAATCTTCCAATATCAAATATTATCAGTCCTATCAGAGACATTATATCTCTTTTCATAATGGCCAAATTGATGATCAGATGCTTGAAGTCCCTGTGATGTACTGCCGTAATGACGGTCATTTTCATTCTATTTTGCCTGCTTCTTTTATCATACCTCATTCATCATATTCCATATTTTTTGTACTTCATGTCCTCTCTTTGAAGATGTTTTCTTCATTGACCATTGAAAAAATCGTCAATATATTTCAGATATCTGTTTCAACACTTTACCGCTGGATAAAAAAATATTCATATTATTTAAGGATATTCAGCTTTTTAAAAAATAAATATCATATGCATTTCTTCATTCATTTGATCTATGACTACGAAAGTCTCATCAGTGATATTTTCGGTATGACTCTTCATACTCTTTTTCAAAACAGTCGCAAGCTGTTTCAATCAATATCCTGATCGTTCTTGAAAGATAATCAAATAAATATGTTGGCAATGTCATTTCATGATTGTCTGTTCTATACTCAAATCAGGAGGTAAAATAATATGAATATACAAAAAACAGACAGCTATGAGTATCGAAAGCTTGTAGCACAGGTCAAATTTTCGATGATTGCGCCAGTTGTTTCACATACATTTACTGATGATTCTATAACTGCCTATTTCAAGCGCATTGGAAACAGTGAAATTGAATGGCCTGATGGTACAAAACGCCACTTTTCTGGACAGACAATGAAATACTGGCTCCATATTTACAGAAAATTTGGCTTTGAAGGACTTATGCCTAAAGATAGACTCGATCTTGGGAGAGTCAGGAAACTTGATGAGGAACATAAGAAATATATCGCTAATCTCATTAAAGAATATCCTAAAATAACAGGAGTTATGATCTATGAAAAAATGATCGAAGATGGTGTGTTAAATCAAGGAGACTGTTCGGTAGATACGGTTCAGCGTTATATCAAAAACAGTGGTTTAAGAAACGGACAGGGTAAAACACTGACCAAAGAAAGAAGGGCTTGGGAATTTGCCCATTCATGTGATGGATATGAAGCTGATACATGTCATACATTTTATATTTTTGATAAAAATGGAGAATATCGAAAAACATATCTGATAGCTATTATTGATAATCATTCAAGGATGATCGTTGGTGCTGAATTCTTTTTCAATGATAATGCAGTCAACTTTCAAAAAGTGTGGCATGATGCTGTTTTAAGGTATGGGAGAAGCAAAGTCATTATCTTAGATAATGGAAGCAGCTATAAAAATAAGAGCACAAAAGAAATAGAAGCAAAATTGGGAACTAAGATTATCTATAATCCCCCTTATTCTCCAACGGGAAAAGCTGTTATTGAAAGATTTTTTCATACCATGAAAATGAGATTTTTAGATGTACATAAAGGAAGTGATTATCAGTCACTCCATCAATTGAATGATGATCTCAATAAATGGATCAATGAATACAACAGAACGGTCCATTCATCCATGAAAGATGATGAACACGATAATCATACACCATTTGAAAGGTATATGTATGATATGAGAGATATTGAAGTATCAAGACTTTCCAATAAATCACCGGCTGATTATTCTTCATGGCTTGATGATGTATTTCTTCATGAAACGACAAGAAAGGTTAATGGAGATTCAACAGTTCTTATAGAGAATGTATTATTTGATGTTCCTTCTGTTTATATAGGGATTCGAGTTATTATTCGTTATAATCCTCGTACTTTTGAAGGAACATATCTTTATGATACATCACAAAAGAAAAAAGTATTCCTAAAGAGAACAGATAGAGTTGAAAATGGAAAAACAAGAAGAGAGGAGATCATTTACTGATGGAAATGACAACATATTATGGAATGGATAAAAATCCTTTTACCAAGGATGCAACAGTTTCAACACTTTATGCATCGAATGATTTCAATCAGATGACAAATAGACTGGATTTTATCATACGTTCAAGGGGTATTGGTGTATTTTTAAGCAGTCCAGGAATGGGAAAGACGACATGTTTAAGAAAGACACTTGAATCACTCAATCCAAATCGTTATGTCGTCATCTATATATGCATGACAACTATAACAGCGATTGATTTTTATCGTATGCTTAATGATGCACTTGGTCTGGAAGAAACAACGAAGAAATCGCAAATGTTCAATCAGATACAGGAAGAACTCAAAAGACTGACATCAGAAAACAAGATGGAAGTCATCATAGCTGTTGATGAGGCACAGTTTTTAAGAAAAGAAGTACTCAGAGAATTCATCATGCTTATGAATTTTGATTATGATTCTAAAGATTACTGCACACTTATATTTGTAGGGCAGAATGAATTTTTAAGAACATTAAGACTCAAATCACTTGAACCATTTAGACAACGCATCAATATGAATTATACATTTACTGGCTTCAATGAAGAAGAGGTCAAAAACTATGTTGTCTCAAGACTCAAATCAGTTAACTGCAGAAGCGATCTTTTCAAAGAAGAATGTTATCATACACTATATTCATTAATGAATACTTCTGTAAGAATACTCAACCTTTTAATAAACAAGAGTCTGATACTGGGAATGCATTATAAAAAAGATGTTGATTAGCACATTATATAAAATAAAAACAATACCATCCAGTCAATTAAAATTAATAAATGCAACAAAACAGTTAGAATAATTTGATAAAATTATATGCAAGTTATTCTAACTGTTTTATTATTATATAAAGGAGTTAAACATACGAAAAAAGAAAGGGTCATCGGTTCGCCTTCCTGCCTTTCTTTTCCCAAAAAACAAAACGTATGTTTTGTACAAGATTATGATAACATTTCAAACCTTCAATTTCAACAATTATTCTCAAGATTCATATGACCTTGATATTTCATCTCTTGCTCTTACTAAAATCAAATGTACATGCGGTTCTACTGGTCATTTTCACAGACATGCTGTCTATCCCCGTTATTTAACTCTTGATTCTGACAATACTATTTTAATTTCTATCGTTAGAATCAAATGCGAAAGCTGTAACTGTACTCATGCTCTTTTGCCCAGTATTATCATTCCTTACCGGATTTTGTCCAATCCCTGTATAATAAAAATAATCCAGTCCTATCGCAATGTCAGTGATTCTGCTTCTGTTATTTCTAAAATAACTGGTTTTTCTAGAGAACTGGTCAAAAAAATTATTGCCTTTTATATTAAATTTCACAAAGAACGTCTCACTTCTTTTTTGGCTTTTTTTGGTAGGTGTGACTTTGAATGTTTTGATTTCATAATAAATTATTTTTCAGAATATCATGTTATGTTTATGCAGCATATTTCAACTAAAAATATGATCATTTTTACATGATTTCTTTTTCCCATACCCCTTCCTTTGAATATGCCTCCACTCTGTTATATGGTTAGGTCAGGAGGTGTATTCTATATGAATAACAGTAAAAAAGAAGATTTAAACATTCAAATTGCACTTTTCAGGTATGAACTGATCGTTCCCGTTCTTAATGAAACATATCCTGACCGTTCTGCGCTGCAGTACTACAAAAGAATTACGTCTACTCCGTTTCGGTATCCTGACGGCACTTCTAAAGAATTCTCTTTCCAGACTGTACGGTACTGGTATGACCTGTACCGCAGGGAGGGATTTAATGGGCTGATGCCAAAAACACGTGAAGACAAGGGGCATTCACGCAAACTGACCAAAGATGTAAAAAATAAAATCATTGATATGAAAGCAAACAACTCCAGGATGACCGCCACTTCCATTTATCTAAAACTGATAGAAGATGGCGATATATTGAAAAAAGATGTATCACTTTCAACAGTATCAAGATTTATTGCCTCAAAACCCGAACTTAACCGAATACCTGTTGAAGATATGCGGGCCTTTGAAATGGAACATTCCAATGACATGTGGCAGATGGATACTACTTACTGTTCCTATATTAACGATGACAGCGGGCATAAGCTCAGAACATATCTGATCATGATTATTGATGATCATTCAAGGATGATTGTTGGTTATGGATTTTTTCTCGAAGACAATGCAGTAAATGTTCAAACCGTATTAAAGAGAGCTGTAACTAAATACGGCATACCAAAAAGAATTTTTACTGACAACGGCACACCGTACAAGAATGAACAGCTGCCACTTATCTGTGCTCAGCTGCAGATTCAGATAAGTCGTGCAAAAATCTTTCATGGCAACCAGAAAGGAAAGGTGGAGCGGGCCTTTAAATCAGTAAAGGAACAGTGGATGTACAATACTGATTTCAGCCAGTTTAAAAGTATCGAGGATATAGATGCTGCTTTTGGTATATATGTCAATCAAAAAAACAATTCTCCACATGCATCATTAAACGGTCAAACACCATTGAATGTATTTATGGATGATTCAAACTTAATCAGGAGAATCGATTCAAATTTACTTGAAAAGATATTTTATCATACGGTTACCAGAAAGGTAGCCAATGATGCAACAATCAGACTCAATACCAGAATTTATGAAACAAAACAGGAATATATCGGCACAAGAATAACAGTTAAATACAAACCGGATTTAAGCAACGTTTATATATATGAAAATGACAGTTATATAGAAATCTTTGAAGTCAGAAAGGTTGACAATTCCAGAATAAAAAGAAATAAACCATTATTTGCACAGGAGGATTCATGATGAAGGATTTTAAGATTTATTACGGACTTGAATTCAATCCGTTTGAAAAAGGACAGCCTGATATAGAAATATCTACAAATGATTTTAAAGAAGCACTTGGTCGGCTTAACTATCTGAAAGATGTTCGAGGAATTGGACTTTTCACAGGACGCAGTGGAACTGGCAAGACATTTATCATGAAAAAATTCAGTGAGACACTAAACCCAGGACTGTATAAGGTTATCTATATGCCAATGTCTACATTGACAACGATTGAATTTTATCGTGAGCTGAGCAGTCAGCTTGGGCTGGAACCACAGCATAAAAAAATAGATAATTTCAGAAATATACAGAGCTATATAAAAAGTACTGTCGATGAAAAAAGGATCGTACCAGTGATCATACTGGATGAAGCTCAGTTTTTAAAAACTGATATTCTTAATGATCTTATAATGCTTTTAAATTTTAATTTTGATTCAAATAATTATGTAATTTTGATCCTGTCAGGAACACCAGTATTAAATCACACTGTCAACAGAGCTGTGCATGAAGCATTGAAACAGCGAATTGTAATTCAGTATGAAACTTCTGGAATGAATGAGAAAGATATCGAAAGGTATGTGGTTGAAAAGCTAAAAAAAGCAGGAAGAACACAGCCGCTGATAATGCCAGATGCGCTCAAGGCATTATCAAATGCAAGCCAGGGATCATCAAGAAAGCTGAATAATTTATTGACCCACTGTTTAATAATAGGAGCAGCCAGAGAGAAAATGGTAATCGATAATGAAACAGTAATGGAGGCAGCAAATGAAATCGGATAAAACAATAAGATATAACTGCAGATATAAAAAGCAGGTATGGAAATGTGAAATAAGAAATATAAAAAAAATCAATGAAATAACATCATTCAGTATAAGCGGAAGAAAGAGCAGGTATGACATATATTTAATTCAGCTGGGACAAGAGCGTTGGATTGGTATACCAGAGATAAATGTATCAAGTCCATTAAGTACGTTAGATGATATTTTTTGGAACAGTGAAAGGATTGGAAATATCATGCACAGCATAATTGATGGTGTAATGATTGCAGAAGGATTAAAATTAATATATGAAAATGCAGTGTAAAGCTGCATTTTTGTTACTGTTAAAGTATAAAATAAAGTGCGGATATTGTCTAAAATAGTATAACAAATTTAATTAATCGTGATGATTTTACATTTAATACTGTCTAATTTAATTTGAAAAAAGTTAGTTAAATTAATTCGCTAAACAACAAAAAGATGTAATAGATAGTGAATTAATAATGAAAGCAAGCAAGGAATTGATGATTGGGTAATGATTATGGATTATATATAGAAATTCACAAGAAGAAAAGTGTGTAGGAACAATAGAAGGACTGGTAATAACACCAGTATATGATTTTTCAATAAAAATAAAAGATAAAATAATATGGTGTCAGATGGAGCATTTATTAAATGAATGGTGCATACATTTTATTGATATTAGAAAAAATGTAGAACTTGCACATCCAAGAGATGTCTATTGGAATATGAAAGCGATATATGAAGTATTTGAAGATATTGAAATAAGTTTAAAAATAGCATATGGAATAAAAGCGATATATGAAAAAACAAGAGAATGCATAATTGCATTCTTTTTTTATTTAACAGATAACAAGTTAAAATAATTTGCGGTTACAATTCAAAAAGTATAAAAATCTGATTATTTTAATTTGCAGTTGCAAAGTGGGGAGAGTTTGCAGTTTAACACTACATTATTAGACAAATATCATCTTTCCTACATATTGAAAGATGATAAGCTGATATCATCCAAAGGAGCATTAGAATTATGTGCTGAGTACGACTATGTTCAACAAAGCACCGCCTTTTCTTTCTCTCCTATCAATAAAAAAAGTGATATTGGGAGTTTTGAAGAAATTGTAAAGCAAACTGGTTCATGTATTAAATTGCTTCATGCTCAATCTGTGCTGTCTGATCTGGTGTATTTTAACATTGACTTTTTTATTTTGATGGAGCAATTTCTGGTGTATATCGGGGAACATATTTTTCAAATTGATCCAGTTATATTCTCATTAAACAGAGCATTAATTGTTGCTTTTGAGGTCATAGATTTTGAAACGGGCAATCCACTTAAAAAAGATGATGTTTTGGGAAAGCTGGGCAATTATAATCTGTTGACTGTTAATGGGTATCAATATTTTGGTGAAGCATCTATAACACCAGCCAACAACAAAATATCCGAGATCGTATATAATAATATTAGCAGTTTCTTTTCTGAAATGACTGGGAAAAAGTTCATACCTGAAAACTATTCTTTCATCCATAATACACTTGTACTATCAAATGATATTGATGATATCGCAGGCTATTTTTGTAAACTCATAGGTACAAAGGAAATACCATCCCCACTTGTAAATATTAGCACAACAGAGAACTATCAATACTATCCACAAGATGGAAGTTGTGTTATTACAAAATATAACTCAAATGATGTTGATATTCCCTTATACAATGGAATTATACTTGAATCTATTAAAATGTATGTATATTTGACACAAATTATTAATTTAGAAATAACCTCAGGCATAAATAGGGTAATGCGCAACGATCTGTATTTAGAAAATTTGTTTTTTGCCCCTCATGTTCCGATAGAAACCCATAATTTACTCAACTACATATATAAAACAAATACCTTTCAGCATCAAAAGGAAGCAACAAAGTTGAAAATTTCATATATGACCGCTGAGAATGACTCAAAGAAAAATAGGAACGGTGTACTTCTCAATATTCTTCTTTACATTGTTTCGCTGATAGGAGCTATTGGTACGCTTGATACTTTGGAGGATCAGCTAAGCATACCGTTTGAGTATAGTTTTAGTGTGGTAATTTTGATTTTCTTTGTACTGGGAATAATATGGGGAATTATTGAGTGGCACCAAAACAAACGTTTTTAATTTACATCAGAATAAGTTTTTCTAGCTTCTGATTAGTGTGGCCAGAAGCCGGAGTAAAAGGGAGCAATCCGGGATCACACCCTTTTATCACAGGTGTACCACCTTAGAACACTGCTGGAGCATATCAGACAGCTCAGCACGCTAGTGTGACAGGTTCCTTCCTGACAGTAATTTCATCAATAATGAAGAAAAACGTTTAGTATATGCTGCTTCCTCCCATACTCGTCTTAGGTATTCCAAATACTTCATTTTCAGCAATTAAATGAATTATAATTGTAATTACTCGCCCAATCTGTCTTTAGAATGGAGAATCCGCTGCGGCATGCCTAAATTCTCTGAAAAAAGATAGAAATTTTTTTGTCGTGGGATTGACATACGGGTGTCGTAACGCATGAATCTTGATACGGTGTACGTCAGCCAGTCCAGCCAATTTTTCTAACGCTCTGGGAAGTGTGGTCTTGCTGGTAGGTGTACCGTTGTAGCTTAATACCAATTCACATTTTGGAAGAACCTGCTGCTGAACCTTTTTCCAAATCTTTAATTCATTGAGTGTGTCAGTGTCAAATTATGTTAATATTAACATAATTTGACGTTTACGTTTTCATGTTGTCCTCCAATCTTAAAATTCTACATGAAAAAAGCAGCAAACCTTGTAGATTTACTGCTTCATAGTAAAATGATTTATGTATTTTTCTCATTTAATATTTTATAGTGACGTAAAATTACACGTACTTTATATGTAGAAAATCTTTTGGTTCTTCTGTAAAAGATAAGAATCAACAAAACCATAATAAATATAACTATAAAATTTTGAACGCCGAGGGATTTCATATTACATATAAAATAGGCAATTAGACATAAAGGAAGTGACACTATTAAACTACGACTCATAGCATACAGTGAGTTTATTCTATTGACTTTATCATTTTTTCCGCAGGTTTCTAAAAAAGTTTTGCACTGATAATATACATACTCATTTTCATTTTTACTATAAACGTGGTTATTGACTTATATACTTAATATATTGTTTGCAAGCTCTCTAAAAGATTTTAATTCTAATTCATTATCAATAATTTTATTATCATCATTTAGAAAATCAGACCTTGCTTTTTCTCGGAATTTAAAACAATTTTTATCAATAGCTGAACTAGCTTCTTGTAAAATCAACCCCAAGAAATAACTCTCTAACATAAATAGGATAACATTGATAATATCATTATCCGTATTTTCTATTAAATTCACCAATGGTAAATCAAGATAAAAACTTACAACAACCACCAACATTCCAGATAAAAATACCCCGAAAAAATCATATAATCCAACTTTATCTAATGCACTATCCACTTCGTTTATCCCCCCTTATAAAATATAGCATATTATATCACTTTAATCCATATTATACAATCAATCGGGTTCTATTTGGTTTTCGATTCTGATTTGTCTGGAGCATGGTTATTTCCAACCTGTTTGTTCTTCAAGACAATATCATCTGCCTTGATATACCAGTCAACGTCTGCTCCTTGAAAAGTAGCAGTTGCCACCGTATCAGCCACAGGGTTGATGATTTCCACCTCTGCGTTGTAGTCAAACTCCTTTAGCGGAACTGTGGCAGGAATACTTACCTGTATCATGCGACCCTGTTCCTTGCACTTTGTTAATCCGAAATTTCTGCTCGACTGACAGACCATCAAGAAGCCAGTTCAGCTGTTTTTTATCAATGATTCTTGCTTCATTTTCATCTTTCGGCCATTGAAACTTATCTTCTGATAATTTCTTTGTCAATAATTCAAAACCATTATCATCCCAGTGAAGAACCTTCAATACTGTTCTCTTCTTATTGCAAAACAGGAAGAGTGAATTGGAGAAGGGATCAAGTCGATAGGTATTCATGGCTTCACTGGCTAGACCATTAATTGATTTACGTCCATCAGTTGGACCACATATCAAATAAAGATGATCTATATTTTTTGTATCAATTAACATATACTCTTCATCACCTTTAAAACATCTGCAAGATGATTATGATCAAAATCCTTTCCAACTTTTAGTTTCATTCTATTAACATCAATTAGTATATAGTTTTGAGCTGTTCTTTTTTGACTGTGTTTTAAGTCAACAATCAATGGCTTATTATGTCGATTATTAAAACGCTTTTTAAGTTCACTAATTTCTATATGTTTTTTTGAACAGAATGACTGGATAGATTCATGACAAGGTAGCTGATCAAATTCATCTAGTATGTGATTCCAGTTAATTTCATTACTCATAATAGAAAACCTCCTTTTTTTAAGACAACATTATTATCCCATAAAAAAGTGAGGTTTGTTAGTGTGTGAATTATAGAGGACTTACAAAAAATTATTATTGTTTCTTATATTTATAGTGATAAATTCTATTTTGCAAATCAATTATAAATAAAGATATCATCGATGCTATAAAAATAGCAATATTACCAACAAAAGTTGGTTCTATAATATCATTTAAAAGTATATGTGATGGAATATGAAGTATAAATAGTACTATGTAAAATATTTTTATTGTTTTAGCAAGTTTTTCTGCTTTTTTACTTTTTATTATTGAAACACAAAAATCAAAGAAAACTGTTATTATTAATATAATAATATAAAAGAAAAAACTGAAATTATAAATTTTAAAGTTGAAAGCAATTAACCCATATGGAATATAAAAATTCAAGGAATATGCCAATGCAATTAATCCGTCATATCCCATTGAAACTTCATCAGGATAATCTTTTTTATTTGTAAAATTTGCTATAATAAAAAGAAAAATACAAATTAAAGCTGTAATGATCATGACTATCGTATTAATTGACATTGTGAATAAAACATCTAAAAAAAATGAATATATAGAGATTGTAAAAATCGATTTTGCATAAGAAAAAATATTTTTTAACTTTATTTTATCGTTTTCATATAATAAATCAAAAGAATACACAAATTCAATATATGAAGCAATATAAAAAAACGGTGACAAAAATCCTGTTTCAAATATTTTGAATGATGTGTTGTCAAAAAGGAAAAAAATAATAATAAAAATAAATAATGTCAAAATAATTGATATGTGGAACATACTTTTGAATATGTTGATTAATGCAGTTCTTAAATTGTAACTAATAATACTAGTTATTAATAGCATTATTAAAAATATCAATGTATAGATTGTTTCAAAATTCATATTTCTTGTAACTCACCTCTCATGTAATGAATGTTTAGAAAATAAAATATATAATTATACATATAATATAATCTAAGAAGTTAATAATTATTTATCAAGTTTTTTAAGAAAATCAATATGTTTTTTAAACGTTTCTCTTGAGAAAAATCTGGGAACTTTTTTTGTGTTAGAGGCAAAGTATAGTAAGTTCTTATTTTTTCTTTGGCAAATTCATACATTTCTTTGGAAACAGCATATGATTCTAGATCACTGTAGTCACTAACAATTTTCTTAATTAGATTACATAAGTCAGCATTAAAAGGATAGTTAGGATCATCTCCATAAACTATAAGACTTGTATATCATTTATCATCTTATGCTTCTAGATCATTTACTAATTGATCGTGTATATCAATTTTAAATCCAATTTCATTAAAGCATAGAGTATATCATCGATATCAGCTAATGAAGAAATATTGTATTTAGATGAAGATATACTACATAGCCAATCTAGAGAAACTTTACATTTTGAGCAATGTTTATTAAAACTTCCATAGTAGGGGAATTACGATTATTTTCATAAGCAGATAATAATGATTGAGGAATATTTAATAATAAAGCAAATTCCTTTTGTGACATTTTCATTTCTTTTCTCAATGTTTGTAGTTTTTTACCTAGATTAATTATTTTAATAAATAGACTAACCTTTCTTGAAATATATAAAATATATAGTAATTATAACAAAATCTAATGAAAATTAAAATAACCACATTGAATTTCATAGTATAAACGCATTGTACTAAAACGTATGTAATTCTTATGATGGCTTCTTTTTATAAGAATGACTGTTTGAGTATTAATAATCAAAATATTTTAGTAAGTACTGTTAATCTTTAATGTTTTAGTGGTAAAATGAACATGGTGGCCCCTCCTCAAATGAAGCGGTATTCTATTGTGGAGTTAATCAGGATGAATTCAGTAAAGGAAATATAGAACTTTTGTGAGGAATTCTATATTTCAAAATCAGTTTTCCGTGACATTTTGGGCATTGGCACGCAGACTGAACCTTTTGGTCACCGCTATGTGAATCAACCTGTGGTGGGGTCTGATTCAGTAATGTTCGGCATAATGGAATCTTTGTCTTTCGGTTACCATTGGACATGAAACCATAATGTCGAATCTTGATAAAATGAGATGGCAGTATGTGTTGCATAAATCTTCTAAGGAATTCACATGCATCAAGAGTCATTTCTTTTTTGTTTGGAATTGTCCTTATGGTCTTTATATCTGAATGTAACCATATGATTATTTTGATTATAATTCAAGATTTTTGAATTGGAGATAGCGATTCTATGAGAATATCTTCCAATATAGTTTAAGACTGCCTGATTGTTTCCTAAAGGCTTCTTTGAATAGACAACCCATTCCTTTAAATAAATAAAGTTCTTCAATAAGGGATTTATATGGTTCATCACGAAGAATAATACGATTATTACTGGAATTATAAAGTTCAACTAAATTATAAATAAAAAAAAGCCATCATAAGAAAGATGGCAAACAAAAAAATATAGAAAACATAAAGAAAGAATTGAATTAACGCGAAGCGTTTTAGTATAATTATTTTAGAAATTTGTAATATTTTACTTGGGTTTGGAGAAGAAAATATATTTTTATCACATCAAATTGCTCGCTAAGTGTGTATATTAAAGATAATTTTGTGTCAAAATAGCAAACCATCCCCTTGAATACGGCATATACTATGTTTTAACTACGATTGCAATGCTTATTTTTGTCATTAGGGAAGGGGTGTCACACCAATTTTAACGAATTTTTGCTCGGAACAGATAAACATTTTTCTATGGATAATAGTAAAATGGTTTAAAAACTTTGCTAAAGAAAAATTTTTAAGATAGCTGGTTAAAATACATTAGAAAGGAGTCATGAAAATGACAAGTGTTTTTATTAGTCATAACTACATGGATAAGCCATTGGCTAGAAAGATTTCCAATAATTTGAATTATTATGGTATTAGAACTTGGATTGATGAATCGGAAATTAAAGTTGGAGATTCGCTTATTGCTAAAATTCGTAAAGGAATTGATGATGTTGATTATTTGATTGCGTTAATTTCTAAATATTCAGTTGAGTCGGAATGGGTACTGAAAGAACTAGATATAGCAATGAATAAAGAAATTGAAAGAAAAAAAGTAATTGTTTTGCCTGTTTTAGCAGGAAAATGTGATTTGCCTGGTTTTCTAAAAGGTAAGCTTTATGTTGATATGTCAACTGCAAGAAATTTTTCAAAAAACTTACCCAAACTTTTAGCAAGATTTAATATAGAGAATATTTTGCCAGAGGACAAACTTGTTTTTACACCATCAAAATTGTCTCTGGTTGAAATTATTAATAAGTTGTCTGACGAAAAAATGAATTTGAGAATAGATGTATGGAAAAGTTTGTCATACTCTGATAAACAAATATTTATGCTTGATGAATTTAGGGCTTTTATTATTAAGTATTTACAAAAAGAAGATATAAGTACAGAAGAGTTGATTGAATTATTAAAATTTTATGATCGGTGTACAAATGAAGATAATTTGCTGAATCCCTGCTATTTATCGCTATTGGACACAGAGAATGAAAAATTATTAGATGCAGTTATCCATTCAATAGTCGTACATAAAGTTACTAATCAAGATATAGTGGCTAAGATTATAAATATACTTGAAAAATCAACTAGCAAAAATACTATTATTGCCTGTCTGCAATATTTTGGTAGTTATTATATATATAGTGAAAGAGATGAACTGTTGGAAGTGATGGATTCTTTGTTGGAAAAAAATTCTAATAGACAAATTTTTAGTGCCCTCATTAAAACTATTTTGTATCAATTTGGGGATGATGATGGAGTTCGCCGAATTGTAAAATTATATTCGGAGTCAGATGATTTTAACAAAAAACAAATCGTTACTGTTTTTTCTGCACTTGGTTCAGAAGTGGAATTGACATCATTTTATATAAGAAGTCCAAGACTAAGGGATGAATTCAAAAAAATCATATTGGAGGCGTTTAGTGAGGAAGATGATTTGCTTAATGCAGACTTAGTATGTGCATTATTTGTAACAGAAGAATTGGAGTATATTTTCCCAAGATCTGAAATATGGGATATAGTAAATAATCTAGATAATTATTCTATTTTGGCTCTGCTCGAGAAGGTTTCTGTTGACTATAATGTAACAAACGTCTTTAATTCTGTAGATGATGTTACAGGATTTGCTAAAATGCTTGATAGAAAAGATGTAAGGATTGATGAACTAGTTTTTGAAATTTTATCGGATATTTCATTGAAGTCAGCAATTGATGTATTGGTTAAACATCAATATGAACCTAAATTTTATAATGTAGATAATATATTAATCACTTTGCTTAAAGAAACAAATCTTAAACAGTATGAGAAATTCTATCTAATTTGTCGAAAGGTGAAACTTGATAATTGTGATGAAATTGAAAAAATACTTATATTATTATGTGATTATTTCTTGGATGATAGCAAAATAGTTGAATTAGTTTCTGCAATACAACTTGATTTTGGAAAAGTTGATATGGAAATGCGTGATAGAAAGAAGATACTTAGGTTCGTTTGTGATATTTTTAATAAACAAATCGATTTGTTTGATGAGAAGAATATAAAGATAATAAAACAATTTACAAAAAAGGCGAAGCAGTATTACATGAATTAGTAGCAAAGCCAGAATAGTTTTAGGTTTCTCTGAGTTGAAAAGAAAATATTTAATTCAATTATTAAACTGAAACTTATGGAGCGGAACAACGAATAATTGGCAGAAATCGAAAAAATCTATAACGATACATTTGCGATAAGTGAATATAAACATTGGGAAAGAAATATATTGTTTTTCTTAGCAAAATCGCTTATAATTTAGGTCACAACATATAGCTATTATCCGCAGTTACAGAGTAAATGTTATCAACACCGATAACAAAATGATAACATTAGCTCATATAGGCAGGATAATATGGATATATCAAATAATCAAAGGATTTACATACTCGGCAGAGAATAATCTCTAAACAAAATTGATTAGTATTTGTCAAGTTCGAATAGTAACAAGTGGTTTAGAAGTGTCATTAAAAGATGGCACTTTTTTTGTATAAAATATTAAATTTATATTTTTATTTACAAGGTCAGCATTAAAGAATTAAAATTTTTTGAGAGGAGAATAAAAAATAATTTGTTTAAGGTGTTGCTATTAAAATGTTATCATTAATAAGAATTTAGCAAAAGTTAGCTTGATTAAATGAATAATATATAAGAGATATTTTAACTATTTATTTATCTATATGTCATAATATGAAAGTAGTTCTTTTAATTCAATATTAATATTTTTAGATTTTAATAAATCTTTTCTTTGATTATAGAGAATAGTTATGAGTTCTTTACTATTTTCTCCATAATGAATTTCGTTATGACAATGACTACATAATGATACTATGTTTTCTTCTATATCTAATGAGTATTTAAAATTGTCTTGATATGCCATAGGAATTAAGTGATGAGCTTCCATATAAGGTAAGCCATCTTTTTTTCTGTTAAAAGTTTGGTGGAGCATATTTATTTCACATTTAAAGGAAGCGTGATTCAAAGCATTTATGGCAACTTGTCGATCACGCTTGAAGTATTGTTGACCTTTAGTGGTTAGCAAAGGTTCTTGCTTCTTTTTTATTAAAGGGGAGTATTTATAATCCACAATGTTAATTTTAATATTTTTAATAGAATCGTTTAATTTGGTGTCTTCAAAGTTATTTAGTTTTATATTTTGTTGATGTTTATAATTTTCATTATTTATATAGTTTAAAATATCATTAACCAGTTTTCTATGTTCTGGTTTATTTGCGTACCAAATATTTGATTGACCAAAACCAATATTTTGAGTATTAACTCTTGCACGAGGGATTTCTTTATCTCTTTTTTTGGAGGATAATAAATGTGCATTAGTTGCTGTCGTTTTAATATTATATTGTCTTTCATGATATTTTTGACGATTTCTATATATGGTAGCATGATTGTACCATCCAACAACTACTGTTTTTGTTGAATTATTAGTACAAAATACAACTGTAACATCTTCTATTGATTCTCTATTTTTAAAATTTTGATCAATGTTCTCTATATGTATTTGTTTAGGATTGTTAAAATTATTCTCGTATCCTCCAGTGTATTTTGTTTCTACAAAGCCATAAACCATTCCATCTTCACAAATATGAAAATTATTTTTTTGAATGCGTCACCATTTACATTAACATATTTTCCACCATTTTTAGGAATATCATTTTTAAAACGAATAGAATCGTAATGTTTCATATATGCAATATTACAAAACAGTATTTTTTGATTACTATTTTTAAAATTTAGTATATATTCTCCTAAATTTGTAAGATTACCATAATTATCCCTAAGTTTTCTAGGAACATGAATATTTTCTTCTAGTTCATGATTTTGCAGATCATATAATGGTATTTTATTTTCTCTAAATTTGTGCAATAATTTAAGTCTAACATATTTATCATTTTTTCTTCCTTCCAAATATTCATTTTTATTACTCCAGTATTTTTCATCATTTAAAGTATCTTTAGAATGTATATTTACTTTTATAACTTCAGCTAAGAATTCAATTGTACTAGTAGGTTTTAAAGAATAAATATAAACTAAATCACCAATGTTATAATTAACAGATTGTTTCCAATCAATATAAGGTAATTCTTTAAAAGCTTTATTATGATCATATTTTTTATTATTTACAGCAATAAGCCATTCCATTGATTTTCACCCCTTATTATTTAAAAGTTATTAATATTGCGTGTCATTTTATAAGTTATCAATAGTATTTAAGTATATGATTTACTATATGTAAAGTAAAAACTGATTTAAATTTGACTATATAAAAAAGTGTTTTTTATGAAATATTTCAAAAATAAGGTAGAATTAAAAAAATTTTATTTACTGCATTTTAGATGTTTTCGTGATATTTTACTATGAATTTATTGTTTTTTATCATACCGAAAAAATTTGATCAAATTGAATCCAGCGATCATCTGAATCTTTTTAGAATTTAAATGGGAAAACATCATCGCAAGTAAATAATTTATATGTTAAATCTAATGCATTTGTGTACATATCTTGATTTGAATAATAAGAATTTACATTTGAAGTATTACTTATTCTTTTGAGCATATATTCATTGAAAACTAGCATTCTTTTTTTATATACTCGCCGTAGTTACTCACTTTTGTACTTTTTTCTTTACTTATTATAACATTTATAAATATATATTGCATATTTATGACATAAAAAAGTGTCATATAGTATAAAGGAGAATACATTAGAAAAGCTAGATGAAATGTTTTCTAATTAGCGCTCTCTTTTTGTGTTGCACAAAGTTATTCTTTATTTTATCGGTGAATAGTAACTTCATTTATGTTATTTATGTTTAATTATTAGATTTAAAAATTATAGACTTTTTTATTTGAATGTGTATAATATAAATGCATATTTGGTGCATATTAATAATGAGGTGTTCAACCTCAAGGCATCCTATGATGACGAGTGACGGTTCTGACTCGTCGGTAAAATAAAAAATGACTGAGCGATGATGATGTGTGAGAGCAACGACACATCGGTAAAATAAAAAATGGCTCAAGGATGCAAGATAGAGGAATCTATAGCAGGTTCCTCTTATTTTTTTAGAGAAAAGGATAAATAAGATGCATGATTATGAAATTAAAAGGTTGAGTGAGTAATTTTATAAAGATTATTCTCATGATTAATATCAAGAAATTTTAACAAAAGAAGGAAGAAGTTATGATGTTGTTTTATTTGAGATAGATTATTTAAAAGATTGTTATGTTTGTGTGCCATTTGGTGAAAGTTCTACTATTGATATTGATGAATATAAAGAATTTGAAAAACAAGAAGATCATATTCATAAGAATTTAGAAAAGTATATACATGACTATGTAGAACATGTTAATGGACATATGTTATTACATATTAAACAATTTGAAAGAAAATATAAATATTCTACTCTTAAATATTTTCATGAAGAGCTTGGAATTATAGATGATTGTTAAATTTATTACAGAAATTACTTTTTTATATTTAAAAAAGATTTTTAAAAGCTATTATCCCAACTAACAAATAAATTTTAAATTTTGTTAATTATGATATACTACTACATGTAGAAAAGTTCTATTAATTGGGCTGGTCGTAAGACCTAGGTCCATCAAACAGCGGGTATGACACCCGCTGTTTTCTTACAAGAAAAGACGAGATGAGTGAATTAAATATTTTTATAAGATGAATTGGGAGATTTTGGGTAATATGATTATTATTTATCATATTACATAATTACAATGGTTTTTCATAATCAAAAGAACGATATACAGGATGAATTTGTTCATTTAGAAAAATCTTTAATAAATTTAGGTTGTCCACATCATAATGTTCAAGCAGATTCTATTATTAGAAATGAAGATGAATATTGTAAAACTTCATTATAGATTAGAAAAAGGATATTAATGCACATGATTAGTTTTATAAGAATAGATATTTGTTGTGAAAGCTTTGTTGTTAGTAAAAAGACTGTTAATGATAATGTAGGATTAGCAGGAAAATTAAGTAAAGAAATTTCCAATTTTATTAGAGAAAACTAGAATGAATTTTAAAAAGATTAGTTTTTTACTTTTTTTATTAGAAAAATGTTTATATACAAAGAAATATGTTTGTTTTAAGAGAATTATATTATATAATAATAGATAAAGAAAAAAAGGATATAAATAGTATGGATGTTTGTTATAATAAATTATTTAAAATGTTAATTGACAAAAGTTTACGAAAAACAGAATTTGCTAAAATGGTAGGTATTAGCCAAAATACATTAGCAAAATTATCTAGAAATGAATTTGTATCAATGGAAGTACTTGTTAAAATTTGTAGAGGGTTAAATTGTACTCCTAATGATATTATGGAAATTTTGCCTTTGGATAATAAATAGAAAGTGGTGAAGTATTATGCCAGAAGTATTAGATTCTACTAAAATTGGTGCTGTAGGAGAATATATAAAAAATCATACTGATGAAAAAGCAGTTATTAATGTTTCTTCTCCCATGTTTACAATTTTTGCATTTGAAGAATTAAGAAAAGTATTAGAAAAAAGTGATAAATTCAGGTTTCTTTTTAACGAACCTACTTTTATAAGAAAGATTATCGCCAATGAAAAAGAAGTAAAAGAATTTGAATTACAAATGCAACAAAGAGAAAGAAATGTATCTGAATTTGCATTAGAGATTGGATTAAAAAACAATCTAGATCAAAATCAAATAGCAAGTAAATGTTATAATTTTATTAAGGAAAAAGGTGAATTAAAATCAGTAGTAAAATCAGGTACTGTTACACCAAATAATATTTATATTAAAAATCCAATATCAAACAGTTACTTGATAAATGGAAGTCATATTTCTTTTTCAAAAGATGGATTAGGATATACAAACACTATTAGATTTGATTTTAATACAGTTAATGATGAAAAAGGGATTATCAAACAATATGAGCATTTTTTTGATTCGATTTTTTCTAATAAAGAAGTTGTTGAAGATGTAAAAGAAGAATTATTAAAACATTTATCAAATTTATATAAAGAAAATTCACCTGAATTATTATATTACTTAACTTTATATAATATCTTTGGTGAAAAATTATTAAATCTTGATGATATGGCTAGAGTTAAGGAACGTACTGGAATAAATCAAACTAAAATATGGAATTCTTTATATAATTTTCAACATGATGCAGTTGTAGGAGCAATAAAGAAGTTAGAATTATATAATGGATGTATTATTGCAGATTCAGTTGGATTAGGGAAAACATTTGAAGCATTAGCCATTATTAAGTATTACGAACTAAGAAATGATCGAGTTCTGGTATTGGCTCCAAAAAAATTAAGAAACAATTGGACAGGATTTAAAGAAAATAGTACAACAAATATACTTGCTGAAGATCGTTTTAATTATGATGTTTTAAATCATACAGATTTATCTAGAGATAAAGGATATTCTGGAGATATTAATCTTGAAACAATCAATTGGGGAAATTATGATTTATTAGTCATTGATGAGTCTCATAATTTTAGAAATAATGCACCACGAAAAGATAGAATTACAAGATATCAGAAGTTGATGGACAATATCATTAAAAAAGGTGTTAAGACTAAAGTTTTACTTTTATCAGCTACACCAGTTAATAATAGATTAGCAGATTTAAAGAACCAGATTATGTTTATTACAGAAGGCAATGACAATGCTTTTAAAGATAATGCTAATATAGATAGTATTGAAACAACATTAAGAATTGCTCAAACAAGATTTAATGAATGGTCTAAATTACCACAAGATGAACAAACTACCAAGAACTTATTACCTATGTTAGATTATAATTTTTTTAATTTACTAAATACAGTAACTATTGCTAGAAGTAGAAAACATATACAGACATATTACGATACAAAAGATATAGGAGAATTCCCAAAACGTTTACTACCTATATCAATAAAATCAGATATAGATACTCAAAATGAATTTCCTACATTATCTAAAGTCAATAGTATGATAGCTAGTCTCCATTTAGCAATTTATTCACCAATGCTATATATTCTTCCTAATAGAATAAAATATTATGAAGAATTATATGATCAAGAAGTTAAAGAAGGTAAAGGAAGTTTTAAACAAGTTGACCGTGAAAAAAATATTGTTAATTTAATGAGAGTGAATATCTTTAAAAGATTAGAAAGTTCAGTCAATTCTTTTACCTTAACTTTAGATAGAATTATGAAACAAATTACTATGATGCTTGATTTAATTGAATCAGGAAATGAATATAATATTGATGATAATTCTTTTGACTCTGATGAATTAGATGAAGATGTTGAAATTGGTGGAAAAATAAAGGTTAGAGTTAAGGATTTAGATGTGATTAGAATTAAGCAAGATTTATTAGAAGATGAAGAAACTTTAATGTATCTTCTTGAATATGCAAGAAGAGTAGATGTATCAAGAGATGCAAAATTGATTGATTTAAAAAATCATATTACGGATAAAATTAATCAGCCAATTAATGATAATAATAAAAAGATTATTATATTTACATCATTTTCTGATACAGCAGATTATCTGTATAAAAATATAAATGAATGGTTATTAAATGAACATGGATTATATAGTGGAGTTGTTACAGGAAGTTCAGGAACTAAAACGAATCTAAAAAATGTGTCCAATACGTTTGAGTCTATACTTACTCGTTTTTCACCAAAATCAAATCATTTAGATAGCAATAATACACAAATAGATATTTTGATTGCTACTGATTGTATTAGTGAAGGTCAAAATTTACAAGATTGTGATTATTTAATCAATTACGATATTCATTGGAATCCTGTTCGTATCATTCAAAGATTTGGTCGTATTGATCGTATTGGATCAATGAACAAACAAATTCAATTAGTTAATTTTTGGCCAAATATGGAACTAGATGAATATATTAATCTTGAAAATAGAGTTAAAAATAGAATGATAATGTTGGATTTGTCAGCTACAGGTGAAGATGATTTACTAAATGTAGAAAGCAAGGACTTAGAGTATAGAAAGAAACAATTAAAACAATTACAAAATGAAGTATTAGATGTAGAAGAATTACAAGGTGGTATTTCTATCACTGATTTAACACTAGATGATTTTATTATGTCATTAGATAGATATATGAAAGAGAATTCTCATGTTTTAGAAAAATATCCTACTGGTGTCTATGCTGTAACTGATATAACAGATAGAGTAACAGAGGAATGCAAAAAAGGTGTCATTTATTGTTTAAAACAAAAACGTTATACAGAAGTTCAAGAGGGTGCTACTTCTTTGTATCCATTTTTTCTGGTGTATGTAAGAGAAGATGGTGAAATACATATTAAAAACACAAATCCTAAAAAGATATTAGATTTATATAAAGTTTTATGTGAGGGTAAAACAAAACCAATTGAAAGATTAGTTAAAGGATTTAATAAAGAAACAAAGAATGGAAATAAAATGGATAAATATACTGAGTTGTTAGAAAAGGCTGTTTTTGATATTAAAGGTGTTGTTGAACAAAAAGGTATTCAATCTTTATTTCAAATAGGACAAGCAACTTTATTTGAAAATACTGTTACAGGATTGAATGATTTTGAATTAATATCATTCTTGGTTATCAAATAATGGAATTATTAGATGCTATCAATATACCATTGTGTCAACAACAAAGAATACCAGTTAAAATGCTAATTGAACAACTACAGTCAACAACTTCAGATAAAAAAATATTAGAAACCCATATACAATCAATGTATTTGGTTAGCTTATTAAATGAACAAACAATAAGAATACGTGCATTTAAAGATGAAATATATAGTTTTCAAGCAATATATGTATTTAAAATAAATTTAAAAAAAAGTGATAATTTAATGTCATTATCAACTTTGATTCATTCAGCTTTTCCAGAGTCTACTATTTTATTGTTTGATTATAAGAGAAAACAATATATTTCTGGAGCAAGTAAACGTATAAATAAATTAGATAAAACAAAAACAGTAATTGAGGATACAGTATTATCAAAAATTACCATTAATAATGATACATTAGAATATTTAGATTTTAATAAATTAATTGAGTCAAATTTAAAGGAATATTATGAAAGTATTATGAAATTGATTTATAAATGTAAAGTTTATAGTATTATTAATGTCTTTCCTATTGATAATATTGATTTCAAAAATGTTATCAAAGAATATGAAAAATTAAATTCTGAATTAAATGTACTGAAAGAAAAATATAAAAATGTAACTATGAAAGCAGAAAAGATGAGAATTGATAATGAAATTTATGAGAAAGAAATATTATTAAATAATTTGATTAACAATTTAAGGAGAGAATTCTAAATGATAAAGCATAAAACCATAGAAGAAATTGATAAATGTGTGGATGAAATAATTGACGTTATAAATTGGGTTAAATATGGAGAAGATACAAAAGAAAAAAAAGATTTGTTATGGAAATTAAGCAAAATGCATAATGATTTATCTACAAGTGTATTTAATGAATATTATGCATTTAATCATAAAATAAATTCTCGATTGGATATATTAAACATTCCAAATGAATTGTATGTCTATCAAACATTAAATTGTGATAAAAGAGATAGCATAATTTGTTGCTTAAAAAATGAATTATTGCATTTAAGAGATGTAAAAAATGATATCAATGATTCAAAGGAATTTAATATATTAATTTTGAAAAGTATTGAAGAATTAAAGAGAAAGCATAAAGATGATGGTATTTTACTTAATGATTATGAAAAGTTGAGAGACAATTTTATCATAAATTGTTTGACTAGTAATTCACCAATAAGTAATGATTCAAAGACAAAACATATGTGGGATGAATATGGAAGAAATGAATCAGCAGTTTGTATTGAAATAGATATGAACGATGAAAGAAATAGTCATTTAAAAGATTATATGAAAAAAGTTATATATGTTGATGATAAAAGTTATACAGATCAATTAGTTTATAAAATTCATAATTTAGATATAGGAAAGTATCGTAAAAATATATTGAAAGATTTATTTATTGCTAATTTATATACTAAATTGAAAAAAGATGTTGATAATAATGGGAAAAGTCAAAATTGGGAACAAGAGAATGAATATAGAATAATAATAGGGTATGGCAATGGAGATTTTTATACAAATAAAAAAATAAATTATGCTCCAAGTAAAATTTATTATAAAAAACAAATGCCTAGTGAGGATAAGAAGGTATTAAGGAAATTATCTGGTAAGATACATGTAGAGATAGAGGAGATAGAGGAGGTAGAGTAATAATGAAAAGAATTGATGATAAAAGTTTAGATATTAAAAAAATTAATATTGAGAAACTTAAAGAATTGTTTCCTAATGTTGTAACAGAAGGAAAAATTAATTTCGATGTTCTTAGAGCTGTATTAGGTGGCGAAGTAGATGATAGTAGAGAAAAATATCAATTTACTTGGAAAGGAAAAAGTAATGCAATTAAATTAGCTCAAACTCCTTCATCATCAACACTTCGACCTGATAAAAAATCATCTAAAGATTGGGATACTACAGAAAATATATATTGAAGGTGATAACTTAGAAGTATTGAAACAGCTTCAAAAAACTTATTATGGGAAAATTAAGATGATTTATATTGATCCTCCATATAATACAGGTAGTGATTTTATATATAGAGATGATTTTATAGATAGTATAGAAAATTATAAAAAACAGACAAAACAATTTATGTCTTCTAACCCTGAGACTAATGGTAGATATCATACAGATTGGTTAAATATGATGTACCCAAGATTATTATTATCAAAAAATTTATTAGAGAAGCGTGGCGTTATTTTTATAAGTATAAATGATAAAGAGCAAAGTAATTTGAAAAAAATTTGTGATGAGATATTTGGAGAAAATTCATTTGTTACAACAATACATGTTGAATTATCAACAACCCAAGGAATGAAAATTAAGGCTGCCCAAAATGGAAATATTGTGAAAAATGCAGAATATATATTAGTTTACAGTAAAGATGGAAGTAAGAATATAGTTTCTCATTTATTATATGATTCTAGACCTGATTATGATGAACATTATAATAAAATAATTATTAATGATGAATTATTTTCACTAAAGGATTATGTGAACTCTAAAATAGAAAAGGAATTTATAAATGAAAGTCTAGGTGGCTTATATAAAAAAAGTAAAATATTTAAAAATATTATAAATAATAATTTAAATGAAATAGTCGCAGATGACAAGGTTACTGGTTTTAATATTAAAGATTTTGAATGTGGAAAAATTTATAATATTAAAAGAAACAATAAAGAATATTTGATTATTAACAATGGAAAAAAGTTAAGACAATTACTGCGTCTTTCTGAATCTTATGGTAAATGTGATGATTTTAAAACTTCATTTGGATTAAGAAAAATACGAGGAGATTGGTGGAAAGAATTTTATTTAGACATGGGTAATGTATCTAAAGAAGGAAATGTGGTTTTTTCAAATGGGAAAAAGCCAGTTAGATTGATTAAACAATTAATTCAAATGTGCACAAATGAAAATGATATCATTTTAGATTTCTTTTCTGGTTCTTCTACAACTGCTGATGCAGTTATGCAATTAAATAAAGAAGATAATATGAATCGTAAATTTATTATGGTTCAATTACCTGAATTATGTGATGAAAAATCAGAATCTTTTAAAGCGGGATATAAAAATATCTGTGAAATAGGAATAGAACGCATTTGTTGGGCTGGTAAAAAAATCAAGAAAGAATGGTTAAAAGATAATCAAGGAGAAGGCTTATTTGCAGATGAACAAAAAGAATTTCCTTTTGATATAGGTTTCAAAGTATTTAAATTAGATTCTACAAATATAAAATCTTGGGACAATGAAAATGAATTAGATGAAAAATCAATATTTGATTATGGTGATATATTTAAAGAAGATAGAACGAAAGAAGATGTTTTTTATGAAATCATGCTTAAATATGGTATTTTCGATATGCCTGCTAATGAGATAGAAGTTAATGGAAAGATTATGTATAGAGTAGGGAAAAGATATATGATTGTGTGCTTAGAAGATGATATAACAAATGAGGATATACAAGCAATTGCAAATCTTTCTCCTAAAACAGTTGTATTTAAAGAATCTGGTTTTCAAAATGATAATGATAAAATCAACGCAGTGTATAATTTAGAAAAAGCTGGTGTTGAAGATATTAAATGTATTTAAGGTGGTGTTTGTAAATGAAACTTAAATTTATAGACCAGCCTTATCAAACAGATGCTGTTAATGCTATATGTGATATATTTGAAGGGTGTGAAATTAAAGACTCATTATTTACGATTGATGCGACTAACGATAAATTTTTTAATCGAGAATTTCTTTCTGGAGAAGGGGTTAGTTATTTTTTAGGGCATTCAAATAGATTGTCAATAGATGATTATCAAATGTTAGAAAATGTTCAAAGAATACAAGAAGAAAATGATATTCAAAGATCAAAAGATATACAAGGTAGAAATTTTACTGTTGAAATGGAAACAGGGACTGGAAAAACGTATGTTTATACAAAAACAATTTTAGAATTAAATAAAAGATATGGTTTTACCAAATTTATCGTTGTTGTTCCTAGTATTGCTATTAAAGAAGGTGTTTTTAGCTCATTTCAAGCAACAGAAGAACATTTTAAAGAAAAGTATGATAATGTAGTATATAATTATTTTGTTTATGATTCTGGTCATTTAGAAAAAATAAGAGATTTTGCTACTAGTACAAATATTGAAATCATGATTATTAATATAGATGCTTTTAGAAAAAGTTTCACCAATCCAGAAAAAGAAACAAAAGCTAACTTGATACATAGAGAAAGTGATAGATTAAGTGGAAACAAACCTATTGATTTAATTGCTAGTACAAATCCAATTGTTATTATCGATGAACCACAGTCAGTTGATAATAC
This sequence comes from Clostridium sp. Marseille-Q5894, assembly GCF_946902305.1. NCBI lineage: Bacteria > Bacillati > Bacillota > Clostridia > Eubacteriales > Clostridiaceae > Clostridium > Clostridium sp. Marseille-Q5894. Next base: position 355,941 of record NZ_CAMPPT010000002.1, read on the forward strand.
AAAAAAATCAAAAGAAGCAATAGCATCACTTAATCCAATTTGTACATTAAGATATTCAGCAACTCATAAACAATTATATAACCTTATGTATAGATTAACACCTGTAGATGCTTATCAAGAAAATTTAGTTAAACATATTGAAGTGGCTTCAATAACAAGTAATGAAGCTAGTACAGAACCATATATCAAATTAAAGGATGTTAGTAATAAAAATAATACATATTTTGCAAAATTAGAAATATATGTTAAAAACAAAAAAACAGGTGTTATTGAGAAAAAAGCAGTTACAGCAAAAACAAATGATGATTTATGGGAATTATCTAATGAAGTAGATTATTATCAAGGTGAAGGCTATATCATTGATAATATTGATTGTTTTGTGGGAGAAGAATCTATTTCTTTATCTAATGGTGAATCTTTATATATTGGGGAAGCAATTGGAGAAGTTGATGATCAAGTTATAAAAAGAGCACAAATAAGACAGACAATTGAATTACATTTAAATAAAGAACTTCATTATGTAAAAAAAGGAATTAAAGTGTTAAGCTTGTTCTTTATTGATGAGGTTGCTAAATATCGTAATTATGATAGAGAAGATGAAAAAGGAGATTATGCTATATGGTTTGAAGAAGAGTATAATCGTCTTGTTAAATTACCTAAATATAAAGTATTAAGAGAAAAATATTCAAATAAAATATCATTAAATGCTGAAGAAGTGCATGATGGATATTTTTCTAAAGATGGTAAAGGAAGAATGAAAAATTCAAATGCATCTGCTTCAAGTAAAGATGATGAGTCTACGTTTCATTTAATAATGAAAAATAAGGAACAACTTTTAAGTTTTGATGAACCTATTCGTTTTATTTTCTCACATTCAGCTTTAAAAGAAGGATGGGATAATCCTAATGTATTTCAAGTTTGTACGTTAATTGAAACTAAAGATACAATGACAAAACGTCAAAAAGTAGGACGTGGGTTAAGAATTTGTGTTGATCAAGATGGAAATAGAGTACTTGATAACAGATATAATACTTTAAGTGTTGTTGCTAATGAGTCTTATAAAGATTTTGCTTCAACTTTACAAAAAGAATTAGAAACTGATAATTTTAAGTTTGGTATTATAGAACCTATTAGTTTTACTGGCATTTGTGTAACTCAATACGATGGTTCTGTTAAGGAGTTAACACAAGAAGATTCTCAAAAGATATTTGATTATTTAATTAAAAATGAATATATGACAAAACAAGGAAAGATTAGCAATAAATATCACTTTGAGAAACAAAATGGTGATTTTATATTACCTGATGAGTTTGAATCCTTTACGTCCAAGGTTATTAAACGAATTGATAATCTTTCTAGAGAAATTGAAATCAAAAATTTTAATGAAAAAGTTCCTGTTAGGATTAATAAAGAAGTTCAATTATCTCCTGAATTTGAAGAATTATGGAATAAAATAAAACAGAAGACAGTTTATACAATTAATATGGATATAGATAAACTCAAAGATGAAGCAATAGAACAAATTAAAAATATGCCTAAAATTAAACCTGATAGAATTGATAGTCAATTGACAAAAATTGACATTAATAAACAGGGAGTTCAAGATATTGGACATCAAGTACGAGAATTAGGAGAAATTTATGAATTTGGAAAAATGACATATCCTGATTTTATAAGAAGATTACAAGATTCTACTCAATTATTGCGAAAAACAATTATAGAGGTTATAGCTAAATCTGGAAGATTAAAAGACTTTTATAAAAATCCTGAAGAATTTATAAAACAAGTATCTAAAATACTTTTAGCAGTAAAAAAGGAAAATTTAACTGAAGGTATTAAGTATCAAAAGATAGACGAATATTATCAACAAGATTTTATATTTAATGATGAAGAACTATACGGATATAGAAATAAAAATTTACTAGAATTAACTGCAAAGAAAAATGTATTTGATCATGTTATTTATGATTCTGAAATTGAAAAAACTTTTGCAATGGATGCTGAAAATGATGATGATGTTATTCTTTATGCGAAATTACCAAGTACTTTTAAAATTGATACACCAATAGGAGGATATAATCCTGATTGGGTTGTTGTACTAAATACTGATGATGGTAAAAAACTTTATTTTGTTGCTGAAACAAAAGGAACAGAAAATATTAATGATTTAAAAGGTCCTGAAAAGAAAAAGATTCTTTGTGGTAGAAAGCATTTTGAAGTTATTGATACAGGAATTAAATATGAGGTAGTTAAAGAATTAAAAAACATTAAAATTTGAGGAGGATTATATGGATTGGACGAAGTTTAGTAATCATGGCGAATCAAATAATCATGCATTTGAAGTTATGTGTAATTTACTTTTTGAGTCATGGTGTAAGGAAAGTTATAAAGATCAGTTAGTTCAATTTGCATTTGTTAATGGTGCTGGAGGCGATGGTGGAGTTGAAGCATATGGTGTTTTAGCAAATGGAAATATAATTGGTGTACAATCTAAATGGTTTCCTGAAAAAATAGGTGATGAGCAAATAAGGCAGATAAACAATTCATTTAAGACTGCGATAAAAGTACGCCCAAGCATAACAAAATACATCGTTTGTATTCCGCGAGACTTAGGATCAAAGAAGATGGTTAAGAGAGGAGTAGTTGCCAGAAATACAGAATATGAAAGATGGAAACAGATGGTTCTGAATTGTAAATCATCTAATCCGAATGTGGAAATTATTCTTTGGGATGAAACAACTTTACAAGAAAGTTTAACAAAGCCTGAAACACAAGGTATTTATAAATATTGGTTTGAGAACACGATCATTTTTGATAATCTGTTTAAACTATCATATGAGAAAACTGTTAATGGATGGGCTAAATTAAAGTATATTCCTGAGATTCATACAACTGGTTATATTCATAACAAATTAGAATATTTTCTTGGAAGTGTTGAGTTAACTAAACATCGTTTTGAAGAAATATGCAAGTTTATACATAGACTTAAAGCATTATTACGAGCATATGAAGATTTATTGGAATTGGGTATTCCAGAGACAGCGAAAGAATTAGAAGCCAAAATTGAAAAAGATTTGTCAATTATAAAAAGATGGGTGGATATCCTAGAATCAAGCAAAACTATCATTGGAGATGGTGGAAGAATAGGTAGCATAACTGAATCATTGGGGTTAAGTTGCTCAGTACGTGATATAAAAGATTCACCATTACACTTTGGCAAATATTTTCATTTTAGTGAGGCAGAGCAATTATTAGATGGTATAGAAGACGATTTTTTTAATCTGAGACGTTTATTAGAAGATTGTGACAGCAATAAAATTCTTTTTTTAGGAATGCAGGGTACAGGGAAAACAGCTGGAATGATTGCTGAGGCATCATTGTTTTTACAAAATGGTGTTCATTTACCAGTAATTATTCATGCGAAAGAGTATTCTGAAGGCGAAACTTGGGCATCCATGATAATAAAAACATTGGGACTTAGTTATGAATGGAATGAAATGGATCTTCTTGGAGCTTTACAAAATGCAGCTTTGATTAGAAAGAAAGACAATATAGAATTTCCTGTTGAACCACAGTGTGTAATTTTTGTTGATGGAATAGATGAAGCAATATCTTGGAAGTTTTGGAAAGAAAAGATTGAAGAGACTACTGCATTCAAAAGAAAATTTTCAAGAATAAAGTTTGTGTTTCTTTCTAGACCATATGTATTTGAAGATCGTTATAAATTATCATATAGAGAACGTTTCTATTCATTGCCTATTACAGGAGATGGTGAATTGGAAGAAATATGCGATAAATACTTTGCAGCATATGAGATTGATATTGGAGAAAACCTATGGATTAAGAAAAACTGTAAGCGTCAAATAAAAAAGCCCTATGATTAGTGCTAATCAAGCACTATAATAGGACTGTAATTATTTATTGGATTTAATTCAACGACTAAAAGATCGTATTTCTACGATTTTTTAATCAGATATACATTTTTTGGTAATGTTTTTGACCATGGCATGATTTTTTCGAGTTCTTTATCATCATTAATATCTATTTCTGTTAATATTGTTAAAAGATATTCAAAATAATCATATGGTTTTAGATGATTAACTTTGGCTGTTTCAAGAAGTGAATAGATTGATGCACTTGCCTCTGCTCCCTTGATGCTGTTCGAAAACAACCAGTTGCGGCGACCTACACAAAATGGTCGTATTGAATTTTCTGCACGATTGTTAGATACTTCAACGCGTCCATCTTCAAGATAGAATCTTAAACTTTCTTCCTGATTGATGCTGTAAGTCAGGGCCTTGCTGAGTTTTGTTTGACCAACTGCTACTTTCGCGCATTCTCTGACATCATTGAAGAAATCATCAACGATTGGCTTAGCCTCTTTTTGTCTGATTTCTTTGATTTCTTCATAGCTTTTGCCGGCTAATTTCTTTTCAAGTGTAAAAAGCTTATTGATCTTATGAAGCAGCCTGTAGCTTGCAGTACCTTTTAGATCTGTACCAGCTGGTGCACTTTCAAGTGCCTCTGAATATTTTCGTCGACAATGGGCCCAGCACCCCATATGCTTGATATCATCAAGGTTATCATATGCCTGATATCCATCACTTTGAAGTATATGATGATATCCTTCAAGGTGTTTCTTGACATGTTCATGACCTCTTGTATTTTCATAAATAAAGTGAGCAATTTGCTTATCTTCACTTCTTCCTGATTGATATACCCACATATAGGATTTTATGGTTGGCTTTTGGTTGGGAACATTCAGCACCTGATTTGTTGTTTCATCTGCATGCAGATATTCACTTTGAAGAAGAACCTTATGCATATAATCAGTCATTTTTTTGAAATATTCATTATGAAGTTTGATCATCCAGTTGGCCATCGTTTGTCTTGATAATTTCAATCCTATCTGGCTGAACATAACTTCCTGTCTATATAAAGGCAATGCTTTATTAAATTTATTATCAATAATATATGATAAAAGTGATGGAGAAGCAAAACTTTTATAAATAATAGAATCTTTCATATCTGCTTTGTACATTTTTGATTTAATTGAACCATCTTCGCATTTATCACAGGTATAGACATACTGAACATGTTCAATAACTTCATATCTTGCAGGATGATAAACAAGTTCCTTTCTTGTATTTTCACCAATCTTTCTTAATGGTGCACCACATTCAGGACAGTTTTTGTCTTCAATATCATAAATCTTTGTTGTAGTAGGCAATGATGAAATATCAAGACCTCGTTTATTATTTTTCTTTTTACGCTTATATGTTATTTCTTCAAGTTTTGGTTCTGTCTTGATTGGCGTTGATTCAAGCTCGATTTCATCAAAAAGAGAAATCTGATCAGGAAGAACCGTTTTTTCTGATGATGAACCAAAAAGTTTCTTCTGCTGAAGTTTGACCTGCTGACTGTACCAGTTTAACTGTTCAGTTAAAACTTCAATTTTTCTGTCTTTTTCATTTATCATTTTGATAAGTTCTTCCTGACTTAGATTTCTCAAATCCATTGCTTAACTCACTCCATATTCCAATAATTCAACAAGCTGTATTATACCACAAATCAAAATAAATTATTAGATAAGAAGCTGTTTTTCTTTCAGTTTTTCTTCAAATTCCAGACCTTCCAGAAGCCAGTTGAGCTGAGTGGGAGTTATGGATCTTGTATTGGAATTATCATATTCCTTGATTTTGAATTTGCCATGCTCAAGTCTCTTGATAAACAGCCAGAAACCATTGCTTTCATAGTAAAGAATCTTGATTCTGTTTCTAGCTTTGTTTGTAAAAATAAATAGACTATGATCAAGTACATTCATCTGAAACTGTGAATGAACAATCAATGTCAGGCCATCAATTGACTTTCTCATATCAACGTAATGACTTGAAATATAGATATTCTTGATTTCATCAGTATTGATGATCATTTGAGAGCACCAATAATCCTGTCAAGAAGCTGAGGATTGAACTGAAGGGTATGACCATCTATACAGATGGAAATCTCATCAGAAAAAGCATGGTCAACAACAGTAACAGGTGTAAATCCAATATCTTCAGGATGTTCATCATTGAGTGGTACTATGTCAAGAAAAAGTACCAGTAAAATAGAAATTTTTTCTATTTAACTTCTACATTTGAAAAATGCAGATTCATAATTATTTGGACTCATATAACCGCAATGATTATGAATTCTTACTGTGTTATAAAATGTCTCAATATATTCAAATATTAATTGTTATGCTTGCCTATAATCCATTATTTTGAATCTTTCCAACCATTCCCTTTTTATCAGTGCATGAAATGATTCTATACATGCATTATCCCATGGTGTTCCCTTTTGTGAATAACTTCTTTCCATTTTCATCGTTATTTTTTGATATTCTTCACTCGTAAACTGTACTCCTCTGTCTGAATGGATCACAAGTGGTTTTTCAATATTTCTTCTCGCTTTTGCAATATTTATTGCTTCTACTACTGATTCAGCTTTTATATCTTTAGTTAATACCCATGATATGATTTTCCTTGAATATAGATCCATCACACTTGTTAAATAAACAAAACCTTCATCATAGGTCCAGATATAGGTTATGTCTGTACACCAAAAAGCATTTGGTCTATCTGGATTGAATTCTCGCTTGAGCAGGTTTTTTAGATTTGCAGTGAAATCTTTGGAAACTGTTGTTTTTGTCCAGTGTTTTATATAGCAGGCTTTTATCCCCATTTCACGCATATAATTACTAACCGTTTTCATGCTTATCTTTATTCCTTTTTGTCGCAGGATATGGGTGATTTTTGGTGCCCCATATATTTCCTTGTTTTCGTGATAAACAGTTAGAATCATTTCTTTGATTCGTTCTTTATGCAATTGCTGATGGGACTTTTTACGATGTTTCCATGATTTAAAACCGCTTCTGGAAATATTTAATATTTTGGTTACTGCTCTAATCGAAACTTTATCTGAATCTGCTGTTTTTTCAATATATTCACTCAATGCTCTATAAAGAATACTTACTGGCTGTTGAGAATGTTCATAGCTTTTTTTAATATTTCAACAGCATCTCTTAAATCCCTGTTTTCTTTTTTTAATCTTGCCAGTTCTTTTGCATCATCACTGGAATAATTACCAGAACCTCTAAACACCTTACTTTCATCATCATTGTTTGATGAATATTCTTTGATCCAGCGATGAATAGAACTTAATGAGATTCCAAGATTATTTGCTGCTTCTGCCATAGTAAGTTCAGGATGATTCTTCTTGTAATTAACAGCATCAATTTTAAATTGTTTATCGATTTGTTTCTTTTTACTCATATAACTTTACCTCTTATTTATAATTAGATTATTGATTAATATAGATTACATCTATTATCTGTATTAATCAATACCGTTGTCACTTTACTAACATTTCTCTATTTAACTGGACCTAAATATATACTAGCATCATAACCATGAATATACTTTTTGACAGTTCTTCTATCCTTGCCCAATTCTCTGGCTATTTGAGAAACATTGACCTTAAGATGATTATGATCTATCAAATCCTTTAATTTATTGAGATCTTCCAAAACATTAATTTGAATATTTGTGTTTAACTGACAAGCTAATATCATTTTTATAACTCCCTTCATTATTGATATTGCCAGTCAATTATATATCTTTTTGTACATTTTTAAATGATCATTTATGTACATTCTTATGTTAGCATTTATACTTTGCAGTATTATTGGATTTTCATTGTTCCTTTTTTCTTTCGCCTCCTCTAAACATCTTAATACTTCTTCTGTTTCCATTGTTTTACTTAATGTCCAGCTTATTATTTTTCTTGAATATAAATCCATTATACTTGTTAAATAGACAAACCCATCATCATATGTATGAATATATGTTATATCTGTACACCATGCTGCATTTGGCTTTTTAGGATTAAAATCACGTTCTAATACATTTGTCAGTTTGTTTGAAAAATCGCAGTCTTTTGTTGTTTTTGTATGCGGTTTTATATACTGGGCTCTTATCCCATTTTCTCTCATGATCTTTCCAACATGGCGTTCGCTAACTCTATGTCCTGCCTGCCTTAACTTTACAGTTATCTTAGGCGCTCCATAAATTTGTTTTGACTCTTCATGAATTTTCTTTATTTCTGATGTTAATACTGCCTTTCTTATTTTTGTTTTGCATGGAACTCTTTTTAAATAATCATAATATCCAGATTTACTTACATTTAATTTTTCCAGCACACTGGCTACAGAAATTTTACTTTTTTTGCTTTTTTGTTCGATCCGTCTGTAAATTTCCTGTTTTGTTATTTTCCCAGTATGCCAATAGCCTTTTTTAGCACATCTAAAGCATCCTGTGTATCTTTAAGTTCTTTTCTTAATCTGGCGATTTCTTTAGCTTCATCACTGGAATAGTTGCCACTACCTCGACTACTGATAGTACCATTATTATCGGCGGCATCTTTAAGCCACTTATGAACAGTACTGTCAGCAATGCCAAAGCGCTTAGCGATAGAAAGTTTAGATTCGTCAGGATGATCAGCAACATACTGTACTACTCCTTGTTTAAATTCATCTGTAAATGTTGGTTTACTCATTGTCATATACCTCTTTCATATAATTGTAATTAACTGTATGACATTGTACCATATGATATTATTTTCTTCTATTTAACTTGTTCGTTTTTTATTCTAGCATCAATAATTGTAATTAACTGTATGACATTGTACCATATGATATTATTTTCTTCTATTTTACTTGTTCGTTTTTTATTCTAGCATCAAAGCTCATTATAAAAAACTATGAGAGAAGAATTAAATAGACTGATTCTGTGGCAAAAGCAGGGTCTCGTTTATTTTACCTATCCAATTGTTTTAGCCATATATCACAAACTTCAAATTCACATTCTCCAACATCATTATAAAAATCATTATAAATTGTAAAACATATTTCTCTGATATTAGAAAGTTTTCTAATATCGCAATCTCTCAAACGTATAAAATAATCCTTTCTATTTTCTTCAATATCAAACTTCTTATACAAAACACATATTAAACTTGTATTTTTTTCTTTAATTTCTATTTGTACATGATTTATATTTTTAGAGCCTCTAACAGAGAAAAATAATCCATAATCATTATAATAGTATTTTACCCAATTTTGATTTTCTAGAAAAGTATATGCCAGCATAATAAATTCATCTTTAAGTATTTTCATTCTTTCTATATTGTTATTATTGAAATAAATAATATATCCATTTGGATTATAATCAAACTTTTTTTCTAATATAATAAGATTATATCTCATATTATATTGAGAAATATAACATTTCATGTTTCTTAAATCTAGTGCATTTAAATACATCGATGGAAGTTCATATGATTTTTTTCTCAATTCTTCATTTATTTTTTGCAATTCTTGTATATTTTTTTCTGCTTTTTCTAGTTCTTTATTATTGATATAATTATTTGCTCTTACCCATCCAGGTCTCTTCCCTTTAATGAATTGTTTATTTAATGCATTCATAACTTTAAATGCTAACTCATCACTATTTTTCCACCATTCAATCATTCTGTCCTTTTTTACTTCATCTATAAAATTTTGAAGTTTCTTTTGATATTTCAATTTTGATTCACGTTGATATTCTTGCCTTGGAACTGATTCATCGATAATAAAAACTAATATTGGAATATTCTTACTTTTTGCATATCTATATTCTTTCTCTGTATAACTCATTCCTTTATCTTTTCCATCTTTTATAGTTGTTCCATACCTATTTCCTATGATGAGAATATAATAATCAGAACTATCTATGGTATCTTTAATAATTTCCCATTGTTCTTCATCAGCTGCACTAAACATTTCCATTCCTATTGGAAAATGATACATTGATAATATAGTATCTTGGACTTTTCTTCTTTCTTTTTTTAAATCATTATATGTTGAGCTTATAAATATTTGATATTTTTTATTCTCCATTATAAAATCTCCCCTTTTTATATTTATATAATTATATAGTTATTATATCACATTAACTCCCGCCTATAATTTTCAAATATCACTAAAAAAAGCTTTTTACGTAAAAAAGGTAAGCGTCAAACCAAAAAGCCCTATGATTAGTGCTAATTAAACTATAATAGGGCTGTAATTATTTATTGGATTTAACTTGACGACGAAAAGATCGTATCTCTACGATTTTTTTGTCAGATATACATTTTCTGGTAATGTTTTTGACCATGGCATGATTTTTTCAAGTTCTTTATCATCATTAATATCTATTTCTGTTAATGCTGTTAAAAGATATTCAAAATAATCATATGGTTTGAGTTGATTTGCTTTGGCTGTTTCAAGAAGTGAATAGATTGATGCGCTTGCTTCTGCTCCTTTGATGGTATTCGAAAATAACCAGTTGCGGCGACCTACACAGAATGGTCGTATTGAATTTTCTGCACGATTGTTAGATATTTCAACACGCCCATCTTCAAGATAGAATCTTAAACTTTCTTCCTGATTGATGCTGTAAGTCAGGGCCTTGCTGAGTTTTGTTTGACCAACTGCTGCCAAAAGAAAACCCAGAATACAAAACCATACAGGAAAAGATAGAGGATATTTATAGGGAATATCCGAAAGTGTTGGCGGCTCTTGACACGGAGAAAGCAGACGATTTATCGGTGCAGGAGTGCAAGGCTCTGATAGAGGTTGTGGAGCTTCGTAATAAACTCTACGATATGCAGATGGAATCGGTCTATTTCAGAGGATGCTATGACGGCGTGGGTTATCTGAAAAAGACAGGGATTTTATAATGTACTGACCGAGGAAAAGGTGGCGTTGGCATGAAGTTGATGCCATCTTTTTATATAAGTTGATAGGTGAAAAAAATGTTTTTTGATGTATAATTACAGATGAAGAAATGAATTATTGCGAATATGAGGAGGTTTAAATGAAAATATTTATAAGTCATTCTAGTCGTGATATAGAAATATATAATGAACTTGCTAACGCTTTAAAAGAAAAAGGGCATATAATTTTCAATGTTAATGAAGTGAATGTTGGAGAAAATGTAGTTGAAAAAATCAAAGTTGCTTTAAGTGATTCAGATGTTCTTATTGCAATTATAACGGAGAATTTTTTAAACTCATCGTGGGCACAGGCAGAATTAAGTTCAGTTGTATTAGGCACTAATAATATTTGTATTCTGCCAGTTGTAGTGGGCGATATATTTGTACCTAATTTTTTGATACAATTTCAATACAGAAAAGTAAATTCTGGAAAAGATGTTACAAAGACTGTATTGAGTGATATTGCTCAATTAGGAAAGATTGGGAGTGATTCAACTCTTTTTCACAAGCATAGTAACGCCCAATCGGAAAAAAAAGATATAGAAGGAAAAATAACTTTACTGAAAGAAGCTTTAATTGATAATCAGCTTACTTTGGTATGCGGAGCAGGTGTATCGAGAGATTCATCAATACCAGATTGGAATGATTTACTTGTTAATATCCTTAATGAAACATTTTTTAATAATGATTCAAACGTTCCAGAATCTAAGGTTTTAGCAGAGGATTTACTATCGCTAATGCCACAGTCGAATTTAATTTTAGGAAAGTATTTAAGATTGGTATTAAAAGAAGATTTCGAAAAAGTTGTACAAAAACATCTGTACTTATACTATAATCAAGACCGAGATTGTGAATTATCAACGATAGTGCAAGGTCATGAGATAATCAATTATGCATTAGAAACCAATATGATGAAAGCAATAGTCGAACTTGCTCGCCCCAAGAGGAGAGGTAAACGATTAGAATCTATAATTACTTTTAATTTTGATGATTTAATAGAATGTGCATTGTCAAAACATAAAATTGAATATTGTTCAATATGGAAAGAGGGTCAAACATGTGGTATGGATGCGTTACCTGTCTTCCATGTACATGGTTTTTTGCCAAATCAAAGAGAAGTAGATACTCCCAATTTAGTCTTTAGCGAAGAATCATACCACACACAATTTATTGACCCATATAGTTGGTCAAATTTAATTCAACTTAACACATTCTCTACAAATATATGTTTATTTGTAGGATTAAGTTTATCCGACCCCAATTTAAGACGATTATTGGATATATCGTGGAGGCGAAATCAAAGATGTAAGCATTATATTATTATGAAAAAAGCACCTCAAAAAAATAGAACGGATGAAATTGCTACCATGCTTTTTGAACAAGATGCAAATTCGCTTGGATTAAATGTTATTTGGTGTTCCGATTTTTCAGAAATACCGAGTATATTATTCAGTATTGCAACGTGATAATGCATATAAAAATAGATGCTTTTAATCTTAATGAACAAACATTATTTAAAAAGGGAGGAATTTAAATGTCTGACGAAATGTTTAATGTGTTTTCAGCAGTTGGAATAGGTTTTACTTTTTTGGCATCAATGGCGGCAGTTATTGTTTCTATAATATCATTACGATGCTCCAATAAAGCGGCAAAAAGGTCGGGGTATCTAAATACAATTACTGCAAGTCGTGATAGGTGGTCAAATTCTTTAAGAGAAAATTCTTCTTTATATTTTACTCAAATTGCTAGGTTATGTAGCGGACAAGAAAATAATCTAGGAGATATTTACAATGAATTAACACATTATCACTTTGCTATTATTTTATTATTATTTGAGCAGGATAAAGATTTGCATAACAACATGAGTGCTTTGAGAAGTAGGGCTTTTGAAATTGTAGACCAGAATAATATTATCATTTCTCAATATGAAAAAAATAAAGGGCTTTTTAGTAGTAATAAAACAGAAATTGAGGATTTGGATATTGTTATTCAAGCACGGAAAAGGATGCATGAATTACGATGTTTGATTTTAGATGAATATCAAGGAAAAATTTTTGATAGTATATCTTGTCTGCTTGAAAGGGAGTGGAGAAAACAACAGTATGAAGCGACAAAAATGTAGTTGGTACATTTTATAAAGGAGTTATATTATTATGAATTATGACTTTAAATGGATTCGTCCCAATATATCATTATATTATGTGGATAAGAATTGTCTGTATCCAATATCATTACTAAACAGTGGAGATTTGGCAACGGATTTTAATAATTATGCGAAAAATTTCTTTAATGCGGCAGAGATTGTGATTCATTATTTGGGCGAAGATGCAGCAAAAAATGGTGATATAGCAAAGCTTGATTTATGGTATTTTGTAATGGTCTATTTGTATAGGCAAAGCCTTGAGCTTCTATTGAAAGCAAATATATTTAAGACTGTTAATTCGGAAAGTGATAGAAAGTCAATAATCGGTGACATACGACATGACCTTAAACAAGGGTATGATAAACTTTTGGAGTTAAGGGATTTAGAATATACAGATAATGCTAATTGGTTATGGAAATATCTAGCAGACATTTCAAGGATTGATAAAGAATCCGATATGTTCCGTTATCCTTTTGGTAATAATCTTAATGTTTTATTTGATAAACAGACGCATATTTCTTTGGTGGCAACTCATGATAATATGAATAAAGCCTTTAATATTTTGAGTGAGCTATATAAGACGGGGAATTTTACAGAGCAGGAATATGAAGCATATTCACCACAGTTGGTTATTGAAGGTGGACATTACTACCAGCAGAGCGTTGTCGGTTATAAATATGCTCAACATTCGTTTTATCCTTACTATTCCTCGTATGAAGAAGTAGGGAATTTTTTAAAAGAAAAAATCGTGAATGACAATAAAAAAGAATTGTTTATGCCAATGTGCTATATGTATCGTAATGCAGTTGAACTTGGTTTAAAAAGGATAATCATTGAAGATAGCCACATAGAAAGAACAAAGGCATTGAAGATACTTCGACGAAAAAAACATAGCATATTTGGACTTTGGAACAGTATTGTCGATGAAGTTGACAAATATTCCAATGCACCAGATGATGACACTACTTTAAATGATACAACACAGTATATTCAAGCGTTTCATGATTTTGACCAAAGTTCTGATTTGTTTAGGTATCCATGTAATAAAAACTTGCAGGTTTACTTTTCGGAAGAAAAGGTATTAGACATAGAGAATGTGGCTTCTTGCTTTGAAGAACTATGCAATTTTTTGGATGCTAAGTGAAATTAAAGATTATGAAACGGAAATGGCATCATATTACGATTACTATTAAAATAAAAACTCATACAAAAAACGATTGTCAAGGAGATTTTAATGACGAAGATTTTGGGGATGACTTATGGAGAACATAGTACAAATTCAATATATTATTAGTGCATTTATAGGATTTGGAAGTGCTGTTATTGTTGCAATAATAGCGGGTATCTTTCAATTAAGAATAGCAAAGAAAAATAGAGAAATTCAAGAAAAACAACTTGAGGAATCAAGAAAACAATTTTTTGTACAGATGGAACAATCACAAAAAGAATATGATGAAAAGATAGAGCAATTACGAGAAGAACAAAGAAAAGCTAATTTAGAAAAAGCTAATGATAAATTGAAGGCAGAAACAAATAGATTTTATGAAGAACTTATAAAAGAAATGGTGTTCTATGACAGCCTTTTGAATGAATTACACTACCTTAATAATATCGCAAATCCAAAGGACAAAGAATATCGTATTAAAGGAGTATATCCGCATATTGATAATAATATAAAGGATTTGGTTGGGGATGTTTCTTTACATCAAGATATAGCAAAACTCTTAGGGGCTTTAAGAGCTAAAATTTCTTTATATAATGTTGCATTGGAACAAGGAGCAGATTCCAATGTGTTGGAAGAAGCATTAAAAAGAGTATATGACTTAATTGACCCTATTAACACAGAACGCTTTGAAAACTACACTAATGCTCAAACAAGTTTAAGAAAGTTTGAAATTGACACAGCAAAACAGATTATACAAGAAAATAGCAAATAAACACAATATTTAAGAAATAGACTTAGATTTTATTGAGCCATAAATGAACATATAAAGCCTTATTACATAGCCGAGAGGTTTTCATTAAGGGAATGTCAAGAAATTTGTGTAAGTAATTTTATTAAATTGTCAAAGAACTATAGAAATGACTTATATCGAGTATATATAGGTCATTTTATTTTTCTAAATATTTTTGGATTCTTGTTGAAAATCTATCATCCATCATTAATTGATTCATAACCATTGCCCAATTTGATACACGCCCACCTGACCATTTTTTCGATAATTCAAGAACTCTTAAATATAACACTTTTAATACCGCTGTCTCATTTGGAAATGCTCCTTTTTTTATGACCTTTCTAAAACTTGAATTGACACTTTCAATTGCATTGGTTGTATACATAACTTTTCTGATGGCTGATCCATAATCAAACAGCTGTTCTACATGATGAATGTTCCTTTCCCATACATCAACTGCTCCCGGATATTGTTTCCACTCATTCTTGAATGTTTCAAATGCGTTTTTGGCCGCCTTTAAACTAGGAGCTCCATAAACTTTTTTCAATGATTGTGTAAATCGCTTATAATCCTTGCTTGGGACATATTTAATAGAATTCCTTATAAGGTGGACAATACATCTTTGTACCACAACATTGGGAAATATTGCTTTCGCACCATCTTCAAGTCCACTAACACCATCCATAGATATAAAGAAAACATCTTCCACACCTCTCGCTTTGATTTCATCAAAAATCTGCATCCATTTATGCTTGCTTTCTGTCTCGTTTAACCATAACCCCAGTATTTCCTTGTTTCCATTGATGTCATAGCCTAAAACAGCATATACAGCATATTCCTTTACCTCATAATCATTTCTTACTGTCACATATAAACAGTCAACAAACAAGAATGCATAACATTGAGATAGTGGTCGGTTTTGCCAGTTTTCCAGTTCAGGAATGATAGCATCGGTTATATCGGAAATCATTTCATGAGAAACCGAAAATCCATAGATATCTTCAATTGTGGTTGATATATCTCTTTGAGACATTCCTTTTGCATACATTGAGATGACTTTATTTTCAATGTCCGAAACATCTCTCGTTCTCTTAGGAATAATTTGCGGTTCAAAAGATGCCTCCCTGTCTCTAGGTATATTAATATCTAATTCTCCTCTTGATGTTTTTATTTTTTTAGGAGAATAACCATTTCTTCTGTTTAATGTCTTTTTTTCTTCTTTACTGTTAGATGCATAACCAAGATGGTTGTTCATTTCTCCCTGAAGCATTGATTCAAATAATGGTCCAAAAATATCTTTTAAAGCTTCATCCATATCCTGTGCTGATTGTGGATTATAAGTATCAATAATTTGTTGAGCCAAAGCTACTGTTTTTGGATCTCTTTTTATTCTTGCCATATTTCATTAACCTCCATATTTTTAATTTTGATAATAAGAAAAGTGTGTAGCAGTAATATAACACATATTACTTACTTACACACTTTATTTTACACTCCCTTCATTAACGAAAATCCCTCGGCGTATTTCATTTTCGGGAGGTGATTTTATTTATTGAGAAGCAGCAGACCCTATGTGCAGATTGACCCAGACGTGCTTGAGCGGGCAAGGCAGATAGACTTGTCACCCTATCTTAGAAGCTATGAGCCGAGCAATCTGGTAAAGGTCAAAGGCACAACAAACGTGTACTGTACCGCCGAGCATGACAGCCTAAAGATTTCCAATGGTAAATGGTACTGGTGGTCGAGGGGCTTCGGCGACTATTCTGCCCTTGACTATCTGATGAAAGTCAAAGAATACGGCTTTGTGGAAGCCGTGGAAATCCTCACGGGGCAGGACGATGGCGGACTGGAAACCGTCGCCCCCTACCGTGAAAAAAGGCGAGTCGAAAGTGCTTCTTCTGCCGCCAAAGAATAAGAACTGCGACAGGGTGACGGAGTATCTTTTCGGGCGTGGCATTGATTATTCTCTCATACAGGAATGTATCGCCGAGGGGATTATCTTCGAGAGTGCCGACAGATACCGTGCATCTGTTTGAAGCCGCCATTGAATCCGAAAACACTTCAGTACCTTATGGGACATTCTGATATTGGAGTAACATTGAATACCTATACGCACATCGGTTACGATGATGCGAAAGAGGAGTTAGAACGGATGGCAAAAGCTGAGTAGTAAAATGATATAATTACTCTCAATTTACTACTTTTTTTACTACTTTTGAGGTAAAAGATATGCCAATTTAGACTACGATATGCCAAGAACAAAGGGAAATTACAAACGACAGGAAAAGCCGATAAATCAAGGAAATACAGCAAATACAAGGAATTTTAAAGATATGATAAAAATACTTTTCGTCTGCCACAGGTATAGACATACTGAACATGTTCAATAACTTCATATCTTGCAGGATGATAAACAAGTTCCTTTCTTGACATAGTACCATATTTGACGCTTACAAACAAGATAAGAAATGAGACAATGTAATAAATACAAAAAAAGAGAATAATAGATTAAATCTTTACAATATTGATAAATAAAGCATATTTTTTGTTAATGTTTAAAAATTAAAAATAATTGCATAATTTTAGAGTTATTTTCAATTTTACTGTTATCAAGGAGGGTGAGATTATTATGGGAAAATATTATGCTGTAAAAAAAGGAAGAAAAACGGGAATATATCAATCATGGGAAGAATGTAAAGTTCAAGTAGATAAATATAAGGGAGCAGAGTATAAAAGTTTTATTTTTGAAGATGAAGCAAAAAAATATTTAAATGGTGAAAATAAGATAAAAGCTGAAAAGTCTCAAAAAATAAACTGTCTTGAATCAGTAAAGCAGATAAAACCAAAATCATTAAAACAATCTAATTATTCATTGACTAACGATCAAAAAAAAGCATATGAGTATATGATGTCGAAAGAAAATATTTTTTTAACAGGAGGGGCAGGAACAGGTAAATCATTTGTACTTAAAAAGTTTATTGAAACAGTGGAAAAACAAGGAAAAAATGTTTTAGTTTGTGCTCCTACAGGAATTGCTGCCATCAACATTAAAGGTGTAACTATTCATCGTTGCTTTCAAGCGTCACCAGAACCGCAAGTTGTTCATAATATTAAAAGAGTTCCTCAGGTTGTTAAAGAAAGTGACATTATCATTATTGATGAAATTAGTATGTGTCGTATTGATTTATTTGATTTTGTTGTAAGAACTATAATGAAAGCAGAGGAAAAATGTTTAGCAAGAAAACAGATAGTTGTTGTAGGTGATTTCTTTCAACTACCACCTGTTACGAAACTTAATGATAAAAAAGTTTTAGAGAAACTGTATCCTGAATATAATAATGGGTATGCTTTTGAGTCTACAAATTGGAAAGATTTGGATTTTCATATGATCGAATTAAAAGAAGTAGTAAGGCAAAGTAATCCAGAATTTGTTTATGAACTTAATAAAATTCGGGTTGGTGATGTATCTGGTATTGCTTATTTTAATCGTCATGCAAAACATCAAATGATAGATGATGGCATTATTTTAACTGCAACTAATAAAGTTGCTAATAAAATTAATCATGAAAGATTAAATAAAATTCCTTCTCAAGCAAAAGTTTATAAATCAATAATAATCGGTGATGTCAAAGATAGTGATAAACCAACACAAGATGAATTACGTTTAAAAGTAGGTGCAAGAGTGATGGTGTTGATCAATGATACAGAAGAGAATCTTTATCAAAATGGATCATTTGGAAAAATTGAAAAATTAGATAAAGAAAGTGTCACGGTTTGTTTAGATAAAAATCATGTAAAAGTTAAATTCGGTTATTACGAATGGGTAATAGAAGATTATATTCTTACAAAAAATGATGATGGTGAAATTGAAGATCATAAACTTAGTAAAAAGAAAATTGGCTCATTTTTACAAATCCCATTAAAATTAGCTTATGCTATAACAATACATAAAAGCCAGGGCCAAACATACGAAAAAGTAAATTTGATTCCCTATTCATTTGATTGTGGACAATTGTATGTAGCATTAAGTCGTGTAAAATCTCTAGATTGTTTTTGTTTAATTAATCAAATGAGGCAAGAAAATTTGATTTGCAGTCAAGAAGTAAAAAAGTTTTACCAAACTGATTATTTTTTAAAACAAAAAGAAATTATTTATCAGTTAGGCAAGAAAGTTTTAACCATGGATGATAAAGACTTTCCAAGTGAATTGAAAGAACTTGTACAAAATATAAAGAAATCAGGCTGTTTATCAATTGATTATTAATACAAAAATACTAATTAAAATGAAATTAATTGAAGTATTATTAAATACAGATATTTTATAATTCTATTTAAATTTATGTCATTTTAAATAGAAAATTGTTGAAATGATAATATCAATTTGATACTATTTTTTGTGCAATAGAATATAAGAAATTATTTTTTACTTATACTGTTAATTCAAATATTCAATAAAATGTTAAATTACAAATTTAATATTTTATGCATTTATGAACATATTAAAGGGGTGGAAAAGGATGAATTGTTTAGAAGAAAGAATACAAAAAGATGGTATTGTAAAAGAGGGAAACGTTCTTAAGGTTGATAGTTTTTTAAATCATCAGATGGATATTGAGCTTTTTAAACAGATGGGAGAGGAATGGAAAAAGCGTTTTGCTGATGTACATATCAATAAAATATTGACTATCGAAGCATCAGGAATAGGAATTGCATGTATTGCATCTGAATATTTTAATGCACCAGTTGTTTTTGCTAAGAAATCAAAAAGTATTAATATTGAAGGCGATATGTATATAGCTGAAGTTGAATCTTTTACACATAAATGTAAAAATCAAGTCATTGTTTCTAAAAAGTTTTTAGGCCCTGATGACCATGTTTTAATTATTGATGACTTTCTAGCAAATGGCTGTGCTTTACAGGGATTGATTTCTATTGTATCACAAGCTGGAGCTTCAGTAGAAGGAATCGGTATTGCGATTGAAAAAGGATTCCAGTCAGGGGGACGGGTAATTAGAAATCTTGGATATCGTTTAGAATCTCTTGCTATCGTAGAAAGTATGGATCCTAAAACGGGAAAAATTATTTTTAGAAAGTAAAATATAAAAGAAAGGTATGAAATATTATGAGTAATAAATCAGGAAGTGTTGATAATATTTATAAGCTTGATGGAAAAGTTCCTGTTGGTAAGGCAATTCCATTTGGTCTACAGCATATATTAGCGATGTTTGTAGCTAATATTGCACCGATTATCATTGTAGCAGGAGCCAGTGGACTTGATTCTAAAGATAGTGCTATGTTGATTCAAAGTGCCATGATTATAGCTGGAATTGGAACCTTGATTCAACTCTTTCCTCTCTGGAAAATTGGTTCAGGACTTCCTATAGTTATGGGAATTAGTTTTACATTTGTTTCTGTTTTTTGTTATTTAGGACCAACATATGGATATAATGCAATTGTTGGTGCAGTTTTAGTTGGTGGAATTATTGAAGGTATTTTAGGATTATTTGCAAAATACTGGATCAAGCTGATTACGCCAATTGTATCAGCCAGCGTTGTTACTGCTATTGGATTTTCTCTTTTATCAGTAGGGGCCGCTTCTTTTGGTGGAGGTAGTGGAAGTAGTAACTTTGGTTCTGCGACAAACTGGATTCTTGGAACAATAACATTACTTTGCTGTATTCTATTTAATATTTTTGCAAAATCCTATTGGAAGCAATTGTCGGTTCTATTTGGACTAGTAGTAGGATATATTGTAGCTGCTTGCATGGGAGTAGTAGATTTTTCAGGGTTTAAGGATGCTTCTATTATTGCCTTACCATCAATAATGCCATTTAAACCAGAATTTAATGCTGATGCTATTTTATCTGTAGTGCTTATTTTCTTAGTATCAGCTACAGAAACTATAGGTGATACATCTGCACTAGCGACTTCTGGTCTTAACCGAGATGTTACTACAAAGGAAATTTCTGGTTCTCTTGCATGTGATGGTTTTATTAGTGCTTTGTCTTCTGTTTTTGGGTGCTTACCAATTACATCATTTAGCCAAAATGTTGGACTTGTAGCAATGACAAAAGTTGTCAATCGTTTTACTATTGCATTAGGGGCCTTAATTATGATTCTTGCAGGAGTATTTCCAGTATTTGGGGTCCTGCTTGCAACTTTACCAGATGCTGTATTAGGCGGTTGTACGATTATGATGTTTGGAACTATTGTCGTAAGTGGATTACAGATGATCAGTAAATGTGGTTATTCGCAAAGAAATATAACAATAGCAGCCCTATCTTTAAGTACTGGTATTGGTTTCACTCAAGTTCCTGAGATATTTAATATTTTCCCACAATTGATTCAAAATATTTTTGCTGAAAATTGTGTTGCGGTAGTATTTCTGGTGGCAATCATTCTTAATCTTGTATTACCAAAAAATATGGAAGCAGCACCAGTGGCAACAGAAAATCAGTAGTTTAAAATAATTTAAAAGTGTCATTTCCAATGACACTTTTATGCTGTTGTAATAAATGTGAAATAGTTATTTAAAAAAATCTATAACAAAAGAATGGGAATCTTTTTTTATCAAAATATATACTAAAAATAACAAGGGTTTAGTATAATCATTGTTATTTTGATAAAGAAGGTTTAAACTAAAAAAGGATTAAGAATAATTTTAAATACTAAATTTATGAAAGGACACAACAATGATAAAAATAGATTTAATTACGGGATTTTTAGGCTCAGGCAAAACTACATTTATAAAAAAATATGCTAATTATCTAATCGAAAAAGGTTATAAAATAGGTATCATTGAAAATGACTTTGGAGCTGTTAATGTTGATATGATGCTTCTTCAAGATGTGATGGGGGATAAATGTGAACTAGAGATGATATCTGGAGGATGTGATCAAGAAACTCATCGAAGAAGATTTAAAACTAAGTTGATTTCAATGGGAATGTTAGGTTATGATCGCATTTTAATTGAACCATCAGGTATATATGATGTAGATGAATTTTTTGATGTTCTTTATGAAGAACCACTAGATAAATGGTATGAAATAGGTAATGTTATGGCAATTGTAGATGCTAAATTGGAAAATAATTTATCTAAAGAATCCGATTATTTATTGGCATCACAGGTAGCTAGTGCAGGTCGTATTATTTTAAGTAGAAGTCAGGAAGCATCAAAAGATGACATTAAAAATACAATTGATCATATAAATGATGCATTAAAGAATGTTCAATGTAAGCGACAGCTTAAAAATGAAATTATATGTAAAAATTGGGATAATATGATTGAAGAAGATTTTAATGATATATTATCTTGTGGATATGTATCTGAAAATTATGTGAAGTTGAGTTTTGAACAAAGTAAAGCATTCACATCTCTTTATTTTATGAATGTGCATATATCCAAAGAGAGATTATATGATACAGTTAAAAAGTTAATGAATGATGCTTCATGTGGAAAAATATTTAGAATCAAGGGATTTATGCAATTATCAAATAATGAATGGATTGAATTAAATGCAACACATCATGATATTTCTATTAAACCAATCAAAGTAGGGCAAGATATTATAATTGTTATAGGCGAAGGATTAAGAGAAAAAAATATAGAGAATTATTGGAATAAGCAGAAAGTCTAATTAAATAATATTGTAGTTGCATGCATATTAATAATATGACATAATAATATTAGAGTTATCCAGTATCAAGACTAGAAAGGGTGATTATAGAATTATTAAATCGTAATATAATATTGATTTTAGAGTAAAAATGAAAGGGAAATTATTCTAAAAAAGCATTAGTAAATAAATAATATGTTATCAAATAATTAATTTTGTTATATCTAAAATTAGATAAATGGAATAAAGGGAAAATAAAAATATTTTGTTAATAAAAAGCTATATTTAGATTTAAACAAATATAATTAGTTAATTGATAAAGAGGGAAAGGATATTATGATGAAAAAATTTATTAAAGTATTATTAGTATGTATTATGTGTCTTAGTTTAACTGCGTGCGGTGATAATAAAAAGGTTGAAATGGCTAAAACAATTGATGATGTTGAAAAAATTGTTAAAGAAAATGATTTAAAAGATAATGGTTTTGATAATATTGGATTATTTTGGAAGTTTAGTTTTGCTGATATGAGTTTTAGTGTGATTTTTGATATTGAAGAAACTCCAAAAGATTATTATGTGAATAAAATTTTGTCTGCTGAAGATATTAAAAGTATTGAGGTAAAACCAAACAAAGATGTAGGTGGTCAATGGCTATATCTTCGATTACAAGATGGTGAATTTGCTGTAGATGAAGATGATCTTGAAGAATTTAGTGATAAAGGACGAAAAGAGGCTTATGAAGCATATCAAGAAAATTTTGAAGGATTGGGATTGTCAGCAGACTTATTTGGTCAATGGGCTGTAAGATATTTTAATGAGGAAACACGTACTAATTTAATTAAAGATGCTAAAGCAGAAGCAAGTAAAGTACTAGAAACGATTCAGAAAAATGGTTATAACTATGAAAAAGATAGTCTTGGGCGACAAATTATTAGTTCGAACGAAGCTTATCAAATAGTTGTTATGAATAATTTATGTATGGTTTTAGATGCTGAATTTGATCTTGATAATAAGACTGGTTATATGTATATTCCAAGTCAAGGAACATGTGGTTATTCAGCTAATGGAGAAACATTAATTGTTTATCAGTACAGTGATGATACAATCTTACAGGGAACACCAACACTTGAACAATATGCTGAAATGCAAGAAATGAAAAAGTGGTATGATGATTTTTTAACTAAGTTTTCAACTAATACAGAAACTTTACAATTAATTAAATAATTATATAATTAGACAAAAAGGGAAATAATAGAAATATTATTTCTTTTTTTTCATAAAATTTATTTTAATATACCTTGATTTCAAGTAAGCACATATATTACGATAAGTAGAAAAAATGCCATATAGCCAGGATATTTAGGCTTTGTTGTAAATGTAGAAAGATGAATGAAAAAGTTAGTTAATAATTTGATTCTTGTTTTTGTATTGTTCCGATAAGAAGATATACTATGTTGTAAAGAGAGGTATAAATTTGTGTACATTACAGTTAAACATACTTTAAAAAAAATGGGGGATTTCAGATAGGAGAGTACGTACATTGTGCTCTCAAAGGAAAATATCAGGCGTTATTCGTGAAGGACGTAGTTGGAAAATTCCTATAGATGCGAAGAAGCCGAAAGATTGCCGAATTAAAACAACAGAAAATATATGGGATATTATTGATAGAAAAAAATTGAGCTTGATGCTAGAAGACCTTTGACAGAAGGTGAGATTGAGCAATTTGCTGAGGAGTTTGTCGTTGAATACACTTATAATTCCAATGCAATTGAAGGTAATACTCTTACTTTTTGGGAAACAGATATGGTATTGCGGGGATTGACGATTGATAAAAAATCGCTCAACGATCATATGGAGGCCGTAGGACATAAAGAAGCTTTTGATTTTGTAAGAGAGTTGGTAAAAGAAAGTACACCAATTTTAGAGCGCGTTATTAAACAAATAAATTATTTAGTGTTAGCTGATAAAAGAGATGATTGAGGTGTTTGTAGACGGGTACCTGTAAGAATAATGGGAGCAAACCATGAGCTAGTTCAGCCGTATTTGATTCAACCGAAAATGGAACAATTACTGGAAAGTTGTCAAAATAGTTAAGAACATATAGTTACACGATTAGCACGTTTTCATATTGAATTTAAAGGAGTTTATCTTTTTATTAACGAAATGGAAAAGCAGGAAGGTTATTGGTGAATCTGGTGTTGATGAAAGTAGGATATCTGCCAATTGATATTAAATTTGCAGATCGAGTTGCTTATTATAATGCATTTGATGAGTATCATGTGAAAAATAATATATTGGCATAAGCGATTAGATTTCTATTTAGAGATGTTAGAAGCAGAATAATCATTAATTTGTTTATCATATTATATTAATCGTATGCAAAGAGGAATTATAATTATTATTTAGCATAGTTAAAAATATTTTAAAGAATGTTATATGTATTAGGAGGTGGGGAAGTTGTTATTTACATTGATGAATAATAAAGAAGTTTTAGTTTTTGAATATAATCATATTTAGGTATAAAAGAGGTAATTAATCTTGCTTATGCTCCTTTATCATTAAAAAGCTGTGCTACTGATTTAATTGATAAAGTAATGTATAAATGATTGAATGATCGAAAAATTTCTTCTTTTCGTGATAATTTAAAATATTTATTAGATACTCTAAAACAAGACAATATTAATAAATTAATAATGAATAATTATGGTTTATCATTAAGTAATCAATATTGGTTTCTACCATTGAAGACAATGATTAAATGGAATGAGATTAATTTTTTAAATAATAGTTATGATGGTAACAGTTTTATGAAAGCTACATTTGGAATAGAAGCGTTAGATTATTTAAAATTTGATCAAAATCCTTTTAATAAATAAAAGAATTTATTAAATTGAGTTTGTTTAATTATTAAAAATATAGTAAAATTGTAATAACAATAGGAGGTAAATAAGATGAATGATTTATTTCAAAGTAATATTATTGATAAAAATTCAGCTATTCCTTTATACTATCAATTATATACTTATATTGAAAAACTAATTAAAGAAAACAAACTTGTAGAAGGAGATCGTTTACCTCCAGAAGATGAACTTGTAAAGCTTCTTAAAATTAGTAGACCAACAATTCGTCAAGCATATAAAGAATTATCAACTAAAGGTTATATTCAAAGAAAAAGATCAAAAGGAACGGTAGTAACAAAGCCTAAAGTTTTAAGTAAGTTTTTATCAGAATTAACCAATTATTATAATGAATTAAGTGCTGAAGATATGGAAGTTAAAACAAAAGTTTTACAATTTGAAATTATTAAAGATCAAAAAGCTAGCGAAGTGTTAAAGACAGACAAATTAATTCATTTGATAAGGTTACGTTATAGTGATAACACACCTTTAGTTTATATCGATACATACATACCATATGATAATTATAAAGATTTATTTGCTTATGATTTAGAAAAAGAATCTTTATATGAGTCAATGAAAAAAATAGGACAGCCTGTAGAAAGTGTTAGAAGAATAATCAAAGCTAGTAAAAGTAGCAAAGAAGTTGCTACTTACTTGGAGATAGAAACTGGAGAACCGATATTATATAGTCAAACGATTGGAAAAGATAAAAATGGAAAACCAGTTGAATATTCGCTTGCTAGATATAATGGAGCCATTGCTCAATTCCAAATTGATTTACAATTAAATGATTAGAATCTATCTTTGAGATAGATTTTTTTTATTCTATTGATTTTATTTAAAAACAATGTTATATTGTAATTACAATATAACAAAGGAGTGTAAAGATGAAAAAAATCGTTATAACTGGTGGAAAAGGTTTTTTTGGTTCCCGCTTTCAAAAAATGTGGGAAAGGAAGTATCAGGTTTTAACGCCTGGATCAAAAGAATTAGATGTAACAAATGAAAAAGTGGTCAATGAATATTTATTAAAAGAGAGACCAGATTATGTTATTCATGCAGCAGCAATTCCTAATCAACAATATTGCATTGAACATCCTCAAAGGGCAAGAGCTGTTAATGTTGATGGAGCAATAAATGTGGCTAAAGCATGCAAGAAAATTAATGCTAAATTAGTTTTTATTTCTACTGAACAAATTTTTAATGGTTCAAAAGAAGCAGGACCATACAATGAAGAAAGTGAGCCATGCCCAAATACTGTCTATGGAGAAAATAAGTTAGAAGTAGAAAATAAACTACCTGCTATTATTCAAGAATGCTGGATTGTCCGTTTTACATGGCTATTTGGTTTACCAGAAAGAAATTGTGTTTCAGGAAGTAATATTTTATGGGATACAGTTCAAAGTTTAATCCAGGGTAAAACAATTACAACTACTCACTATGAATATCGAGGAATGAGCGATATTAAAGAAATATGTATTAACTTAGAAAAATTATTTTCTTTACCATATGGAATATATCATTTTGGGTCTGTCAATGATTTAGGACGTTATGATGTAGTAAAGTATATTATGGAATTATTAAATGTTGATCAACAGATCATTGAAGATAAATTAATTAGTGATGATAGTCATTATACTAAAGATAATCCCCGAGATTTACGTTTAGATACAACAAAAGCTACTCAAGCTGGTTTAATTTTTGCTTCATCAAAAGAAGCAATTAAAAATTGTTTAGAAGAATTTGGAATTATTAAATAAAAAATATAGAAAGGAAATAAACTTGGATTTATCTCTAAGTTGATTAGATAAAATAAAAATGAAAATTGAAGATTTAACAAGAGAACAATTAGCTAGAATGTTTGACCATACATTTTTAAAAGCTTATGCAACTAAAGAAGATTTTATTAAATTATGTAAAGAAGCAAAAGAAATTAATGCTGCCATGGTAGCAATCAATAGTGCTCCAGTTCGTTTTTGTAAAGAACAATTAAAAGATTCCTCAGTTCATGTTGGTGCAGCAATTTCATTTCCTTTAGGACAAACTATTTTAGAAGTAAAATTAGCAGAAACAAAGAAGGCAATTGTTGATGGTGCTGATGAAATCGACTATGTAGTAAATATTGGAAAGGTTAAAATGAAAGACTGGGATTACATCCAAAAAGAAATGGAAAGTGTTGTAGCTCTTTGTAAAGAAAATGATGTTTTATCAAAGGTGATTTTTGAAAACTGTTATTTAGAAAAAGACGAAATAAAAAAATTAGCTGAAATTGCTAAAGTAGTAAAACCAGATTTTATAAAAACTAGTACTGGTTTTGGAACTGGTGGAGCACTAGTAGAAGATGTTAAATTAATGAAAGAAGTAGTTGGTGATGAGGTTCAAGTTAAAGCAGCAGGAGGAATAAGAGATTGGGCAACATGTAAAAAAATGATTGAAGCTGGCGCCACTCGAATTGGGACAAGTTCATCATTTGCTATTTTGAAAGGATTTGATGATGAGCATGTATCCGTTTAAATTTGAACCAATTTATGTAGAAACCGTTTGGGGAAACACAAGGTTTGCTAGGATTCGTGGTGAGAATGAAATAATTGGATCAAGTTGGGAAATAAGTGCGCATCCACATGCAGATAATCTTATTGCTAATGGTAAATATAAAGGGCAAACTTTATCAAATTTGCTAGATTTATATCCTAAACAAATTTTAGGAAAAAAGAAAAGAAATCAAATGTTGAGAATCTCATTTTTAGATGCAAAAGAGTCATTATCGATTCAGGTCCATCCTGATGATAATTACGCACGTAAACATGAAAATGACGAAGGAAAAGTAGAAGCCTGGTATATTTTAAAAGCAAATCCTAATAGTAATTTAATTGCAGGAACAACCACTGATGATAGACAACTCATTAAACAGGCTATTAAAGATGGAAAAATCGAAAATTATGTCAATAGAATAGAGATGAATGAAGGAGATTTTATTTGTATTGAATCAGGGCAGTTACATGCTTTTGGGGGAGGTCTATTAGGATTAGAAATCAGTCAAAATAGTGATGTAACATATCGTTTCTATGACTTTCATCGTAAGGATGCAAACGGTAATGAAAGAGAACTTCATTTAGATAAATGTTTTGATGTGGTTGATTTTTCAAAGAAGGGCCAAAAATTTTCATTTCCATTTAAAAATCAGCAAGAAACAATAGTATACCAAAGAAAAGAATTTACAATAAAGTTAATTGATATAAATGGTGAATATACTCTTTATCCAAATGGGGAAACATTTTATTGTTTAACTAATGTTTCTAATGATTGCCAAATAATTTACGATAATCAAATTATAGATTTTCGTTATACAGAAAATATTTTAGTTCCTGCTGATTGTTCAGCAATTACTTTTAAAGGAAAAACAAGAATAATCATAAGCTATGTTGATTAAAACTTTATTTATAGAAATTTTATAAGCTTGTTAATCTCATAATATCTAGTTATAATATAATGCAAGGAGGTATCTAGGTATTATGAAAATTAAAAAAATAGCATTATTAGCTATGATAATGCTATTAGGCATAACAGGCTGTAGTAATAGCGAAGAAAAAAATAAAGATTTTTGGTCAGCTACTATAAATGTATTAGAAGATAAATTAGAAAACAATAGCTATAACAAAGGACATTGGCAAATTGGAGTACAGGATAAATCTCAAGTTGAAGATGAAGAACATAGATCTTTGACAATTCGTGAGGTTTTTGAAGAAGAAAATACAACCAAGACAACTATGTTTTCTTTACAAAATCTAAATAACACTAAAACAATTTCATATATTTACAAAAAAAGTCAAACTGAAGATTATAATCGTTATGATCAAACTGTAACAATTAAATCAGTTGATGAATCATATCACGAATATGAAATCACATATAGTTATGAAGAATATCAAAATGAAAATTATCATGATGGCAAAGAAGCTAAAGGAAAATTACAGATTGGAAATGATAATAAAATAACATATGATAACGTTCCTTTATTAAAGGAAGCAATGGATGCATATCTTACTTTAATTAATGATTTTCAACAAGAATTCAATCTATATTACCGTGAATATGATTTTATTAATTTACCAGAATTATCAAAAGATCTTGACATTCCAGCATTAGATAATATTAGTGAAGAAACATCAACTACTACTGATTATTATTCAGAAATAGATATCAATGCAAAAGGATTTTCATTGATAACCTTTTTAAAAATAAGTGAAGATTCTTTATCTGCTGATTTTGGTATATATAATATTGAAAGAAAAGGATATGAATCTAACACAACAATTACATTTGAAAAACGTGAGATGGAAAACTGTTATAATATTGTACAAAAAAATGATCCAGATGTTAACTATGCAGTTTATTTTGATGGTGATACAGCTTACGTGTATCTTCAATCACTAACTGATCAGGAAATTATGGATGATATTCAAAACCAAGGAATAAAAGCAATATATATTTTGAAAACTACAAATAAGAGTTATTCTGATTATCTATAAAGATTATAAACAAGCACAAAAAATGCTTGTTTTATTTTATTATAATAATATAAATATTTCCTGTATTTTTTCATTATTAGTCATCTTTCCATTCAGATTTAAGAGTTTTGTGAAATAATTTCTTTTTATGTTTCCGACAAGCATCAAGATCACAATTTTTACAGCTAATATGTCTATTACTAATTTTATAAAAATGTTCAGGGTATTTATAATGCATATATTCCCATTCTATCATTGAAAGCATCCCTAAACAAAATAAAATTATTGTGTAGAAGCAAGGTATGAAAACAAGAAAGCTGTATTGAAAAAATGAATCCCAATTATATATTCGGCATTCCATACAGCAATCTGGTTTAATAAAGATAGAATTAAATGGACACCATCCAAAGATTGCAAAAAATACAGAAAAATTAGATAATGCAAAGAATAAGAATATCCAAATTCGATCAATTTTACCAGTTAAATAAAGAAAACCAGGAATTAATAAAAATATAATCCAGAATAGAAGTGCATGAAGAGCTCTTCTGTTATATTCTTTTTTTATTTTTTCAAAATAAATTTTATCAAGATTAGTTTCAGGTTCATAGTTTTTAGAAAATTGGCGACCCTTATACAATGTTGAATTACATGAAGCAATCATATCTTTAATAGGAAATATAGCAAAGTATATTGTTGCAATTATATATATCCATGGAGGAAGAGAAAACGGTAGATTAGGATCATTAATAAGACAATAAATTGAAAATAAAAACAATAAACCACTTGTAAAAACTCTAATTCGATTCATTCTTTTTATCCATCCCTTCCTTTTTATGAAAATAGTGTAAACGCTTCTAAAAGTCTCCATTATAATTATTTTTTTATCAATTATAATTAATTGTAATTGTAGGCTAATTACTATTAACTGTCAAATTGTGTGGTATAATGGTATTAATATTGTTTTAATATTTATAAACATATTTTATACTTTTAAAATACTTAATTGTTATTTAAACGTAGATATAAATATTGTCTGTCGATTGTTATTATGTAAAAATAGTACAAGTTCGACAGATTGATTTAGGTAAATAATATAATTGTATTTGTATTTTTTACAAAATTACTATATTTAATAGTTTAAATTTAATTTAAATGTTATACTTATTATGTAATTGGTAAAGTAAATTACAATTTTACGGGGTTAATAATCTAACCATTATATGGAATGTAAATATTATTAAAATTGAAACAAGAAGTGTCTACATTACAGGTTAATAATCTAACCATTATATGGAATGTAAATTATCTTTATCCGGCGCTGCATGATCAGGAAAAAGATAGTTAATAATCTAACCATTATATGGAATGTAAATTATTAACAATAAATATGTAAAATTCAAACTTAGGGCGTTAATAATCTAACCATTATATGGAATGTAAATACTGTTAAAAAAGGTGCCAAAGGCAATGTTACAAAGTTAATAATCTAACCATTATATGGAATGTAAATACTGTTAAAAAAGGTGCCAAAGGCAATGTTACAAAGTTAATAATCTAACCATTATATGGAATGTAAATTCATCGAATTCTACGCTGTACCAGTAGCAGCTGCTAGTTAATAATCTAACCATTATATGGAATGTAAATATCAAAGCAATGGCTTTTATATAGCAAGTATCAAGGTTAATAATCTAACCATTATATGGAATGTAAATGTAGGTAGTATTTACAGAAGTAAAAATGAAATTAGTGTTAATAATCTAACCATTATATGGAATGTAAATTAGTGCTTTATCTATAGGTTATAAAAATTATGTAATGGTTTATAATTTTAAAGTTATAATATGTTGAAAAGAAAGTAGCTTATAAGAAAAATACATTATCTTGTTATCATCAAGATAATGTATTAAAGATATAATGTATAGCATTCCGAGTCACGGTTAGATTATTAAGAAATCATAAATAAAAAATAATTTACATTCCGTTGACCTCCTTATTTTATCATAAATTTTTAAGAAAAAAAGTAAAAAAATAATTTATAAATTTATTTTTAGTATTTTATAAACCGTATTTATTATTTATGATTGATTTTTGACAAAATTAATTATAAAATTTAGATATAGCATAAGAAAGGTGGTGAAAAAGTGTATAGTATCAAATTAGATTTTATTTTAGAAAATAATATTATTCCAGATAAGATTAATATCATAGTTGCAAGTTGGATCAAACATGCTTTACAAACAGATAATGAAATTTTATATGAAAAGTTATATGAATTGAAAAACAGAAAAGTCAGACAATATACTTATTGTGTTAAAATGCGTTCTATACAATATAAAGATGGATTAGTGTATTTGGCTAATAATACAATTTCTGTAGAGTTTACTGATGCAGATTTTTCTGAATTATTAGCATTTTATAATGCATTTATAAATTATAAAAATAATAGATCAAGTTTTTCAATGAATAGAAATTCTATGAAGTTAGTAAAGGTTTCAATGAAAAAACTTAATAAAGTTTTGGATAATGAAGTTATAGTTAAAATGGAAAGTCCATTGGTTGTTCGGTATGCATATACAGGTCAAGATAAATATCTTGGAATTGATAATAATTGTTTTGAAGATGTGTTAAACAAAATCACTAAACAAATGCTTTTAGATTTAGGTTATACAGATTTTGATTTAAAGATATCTATAGTAAAAGGTAAAAAAACAGTAACAAATTTATTTAGACATAAAGCTACAGCAACTCTAGGATATTTAAAAATAGTAGGTGATCCAAACATTATATCAGTATTATTACAAACTGGTATTGGTAGTAGACGAGCCGCAGGATTGGGTAAATTTAAAATTGTTGGTTAGAGAGGAGGGAGTGTTAGTGCAAAATGATGATTTTATCCAAATATTAACAGGTGATTTTCTAAAAAATGCAGGTATAGTGGGTTTTGTAACATTGTTAAAAGATGATGAAAATGCTATTGAAGGTGAACATTATTTTATTGATGCAAATAAATTAAGTATAAAAAGAGAGTATTTAAAAAAAGTAGATTTAACACAATTGTATTTTAATAGTATGATAAATAGATTTTATAATGATACTGTTTTGTTTACTATTAATAAAAAAATTAGCTATTTAATTGAAAAATATGATGTATTAGTTGAATCAAATGCTATAGATGAATGGCAAAATAATCTTAAATTTGTGTCTGAAAAATTAGGCTCTGCAAGTTTTGAAACAGGAATAGATATTATTAAAGAAAAAATTGATGATGTTGAGATTTATTATGAGGCTGTTAGTAAAATGTTTAAAAATCAGGATATTGATACAGGTGCTTATAATAATTTAATGCGACTTCAAAAATTTTTAGCACAGCCTATTGTTCATGAAACACTCTGTTTTAAAAATATAATTTACAAATTTATTAATAAATTTTGGGAAAGAAGTTTTTTGCTAAGAAATAATGCTAAAAAAGATATGAAGAAATGCTTTAATGATGATTTTGTTTTACCGTTACTGAATTATCTTGATCAAGATATTAGTAAGATGAAAGATCAATGTATTGAATGCGGTGAACCAATTAAAAAAGGCGTTCCAATTTCATTTATGAAAGATTTTGCAGATGATTTAGCTAGAAAAAAATCAGCACTATATAATTTTAATGTAGATATGAATTTATGCCCAATATGTACATTTTTATATGCTTTGACCCCGTTAGGTTTTATTAAATATAATCAGGATTTTTTATTTTTTAATGAAAATGATAGTATTGATAATTTATGTAGTGAAAATTCAATATATGGACTGAATAATATAAATGAAATTAGAGAAAATGAAAAATTAGAAGGAAAATATTATAAAATTTATCAAATGATCCAATATAATAGGCTTTGTAAAGAACGTACAGCGCAGTATAAAAATATTCAAGTTATTACTAGAAGGATACAGAATGATGAGGTAAAGTATGAATTTGATATAATGGATGATTTTTTAATTGAAATTTTATCAAATTCAAAAGTGACAAAAGAATTAAATTATTTTATATCAATTAATGTGATTAAAATAAATGAAGAATTTATTAATCTATTTGAAGAAATACTTAAGCGATTAATGAATAAATTGAATTTGTATGATGTGATTATTTTATTAATAAAACAAAGTTTAATAAATTCTAAAAATAATTATTATATTGCTTACGCAAGAAAAATATTAAATATTCAATATATAGTTAATAGAGGTGAAAATATGAATTATTTATATAGAGTGACTAAAGATGGAGCTTCATTAAGAAGAAAATTGCCACAATATGATAAAATTGATGTTGATGAAAATTATAGAGGAATGTTTTATCAGCTTACAAATGCATTACGTGTTGATAATAGAGATAAATTTGTTGATATTATTTTACGGATGTATATAACTTTAAATTTAAAGATGCCATCATCAATTGCATCAATAAAAAATGATAAAGAAAAAGGAAAAGATATTGCATATGCATTTTTGTTGGGATTAAAGGGATCTTATTATGATCCTAAAGAAAGTGAGGGAGAAATAAATGAATAGAAATGGCTTAACTTTAACAATGATTTTTGCTGCTGAGAGTGCAAATTTTGGTGAAGGAATAGGAAATTTAACAGTATTGAAAAAATATTCAAGAGGTGATAACAATCAGTATACTTATATTTCAAGACAAGCATTACGATATAATATTATTCAACAATTAGGCTGGGATAATACACCAGTTTCAAATGAATCTGGTGTAGTACAGTTTGCAGCTGATGCTTCTATTGATAAATATCCTGAGGTTGATTTATTTGGTTATATGAAAACATTTTCAAAAAAAGATAATAATGCAGGTGGTTCATCATCTCGTTGTGCTGTTGTAAGATTGAGTAATGCCGTATCTTTAGAAACATTTAATTCTGATTTGGATTTTTTGACTAATATGGGTTTGGCGAAACGAATTGGGGTTAATAATAATGCAATTGCTCAAAGTGAAATTCATAAATCGTTTTATGCTTATACAATTACGGTTGACTTAGATCGAGTTGGAGAAGATGGTGAAATCTCTTTACCAAAAGAAGAAAAAATTTTGCGGGTTGAAAATTTGTTGAGGACGGTAATGTTTTTGTATCGTGATATTAAAGGAAGAAGAGAAAATTTATCACCATTATTTGTTGTTGGTGGTGTGTTTACAAGAAAAAATCCGTTCTTTTCTAATGCAATTTCTTTAAATGATGGTAAAATCAATACCGATTCTATAAAAAGTATTATTTCTATGATGGGTGAAGATGCTAAGTTTGTTAAAACTGGTTTAATCAAAGGAATTTTTGCAAATGAAGACAAGATTCAATCACAATTAGATGCAAGTAGTGTTGGGGAAGCTTTTGAATCTATTATAGCGGATATGAAAAAAACT
The DNA here is from genome assembly GCF_946902305.1 of Clostridium sp. Marseille-Q5894. NCBI lineage: Bacteria > Bacillati > Bacillota > Clostridia > Eubacteriales > Clostridiaceae > Clostridium > Clostridium sp. Marseille-Q5894. Next base: position 391,318 of record NZ_CAMPPT010000002.1, read on the forward strand.
TATGAATAAAGCTATACGTATTAAGTGTAAACAAGAATTGGTTAATTTTAAAAAGCCTACATCACTATTGATTAAAGAAACTTATCCATTACCACCTTATTCTACTGTTATTGGAATGATTCATACTGCATGTGGTTTTAAAGAATATCATGATATGAAAATTAGTATTCAAGGGAATGCTGGACCACATATTTCTGATTTATATACTCGTTATGCATTTAATCAAAATACAAAATATGAGGCTTCAAGACATAATATATGGTTTGAATTAGATGATATGAGATATGGTATTGTTAAAGGAATTGCTCATAGTGAATTAATATCAAAACTTGAATTAGTCATACATATTATCCCTAATGATGATGATTTTGAGATTGTATATAAAGGTTTAAAATATCCTAAATATTATTTATCTTTGGGTAGGCATGAAGACTTACTGAATATTGATGAAGTTAAGATAGTTGATTTAAAAGAAGTTGACGAGATAAATATCCAGTTTGATCAGTATGTTCCGATGAAATATCTTGATGAAGTTGATTTTGGTCCCAACGCATCAACTCAATATAATTTATCTAAAGAATATGCAATTAAAAAGAATGGAAAAAGAGTTTGGATTAATCGAGTACCTGTTAAGCTTATACCCCAAGGTGCTATAGTTAGAGAAAATAGGCATTTAATTGTATGTGATCAAAATGGTTATACTATATTTTTAGCGTAAAGCTCCAAAAAGGAGCTTTTTATTAAAAAAGGTAGGAAAAAAAATGGAATTTTATGCAAAATCAGCACCTAAAATAAAATTAGATGAACATACCAAAATGGTAGAAGATAAATTTAATGATTTATTAGATTTAAAAAATGAATATTTTAATGATGATGAAATTAAAATGATTAAAATGGCTTGTCATTATCATGATATTGGTAAAATAAATCAAGTTTTTCAAGATTGTATAAATAATAAAAAAACAGAAAAACAAATTCCTCATGGATATTTAAGTATATTATTAATTAATTGGAAAGATTATAAAGAACAAATTAAAAATAAAGAGATGTTTAAGGTTGTTTTAAATGCTATTTATTATCATCATCGAAGAGATGACTTTAAAGATATTGAAATAAAAGATTATAGTATGAAATATTTACAAAAAAACGCTAATATTTATTTTCAAAAAGAAGTTAAATTACAAACAACAAATTTAATTGATATTTATAATCATGAGTTTAACTATAATATGGATATTAAATTTTGGTACCAATATGCCTTAGTTAAAGGAATACTAAACAAATGCGATTGGAATGCAAGTGGAAACTTACCAGTCGAATTTAAGCCAGAACAATCTATATGCAATAATATTATAAAAGAATTTGATAGTCTTAGACCATTACAAGAGTTTATGAAAAATAATAGTGATAAAAATATTATTGTGATAGGGAGTACAGGTAGTGGTAAAACAGAAGGTGCTTTGTTATGGCTAAATGAAGAAAAAGGATTTTTTACACTACCAATGAAAGTATCAGCTAATTCTATCTATGATCGAATTAAAAAGAAATATTTAAAAAATGTTGCAATTTTACATAGTGATTGTTATCAATTTTATGAAGAAAATAGAAACTATCAAGAAAAAGAAGATGATACGTTAAATTATCAATTTGCAAAAAATCTATCTTATCCATTGACTGTTTGCACTATTGATCAAATTTTTAAATTTGCATATAAATCTTTTGGCACAGAACATTTATTAGCAACAATGCATTATAGCAAAGTTATTATCGATGAATTACAATCATATTCACCAGAGCTTTTAGCTACTATTGTTTATTCACTTAACTTGATTCATAAAATTGGTGGTAAATTTGCAATTATTACAGCAACATTACCAAAATTTGTATTAAATGATTTAAAAGATTGTAATATAAAGTTTGAAACTTTTACAAATGATAATCTCAATCGTCATAAAATAAAAGTAATAAATAAAGATTTAATAGAGGATATAGAATATATTAAAGAGGCAGGTAAATATCAAAAAGTTTTGGTTATATGTAATACTGTAGCTAAAGCTCAAAATGTATATAACTTGTTAGCTGATAGTACAGTTAATGTTTATTTACTACATGCACGTTTTATAAAAAAACATCGTAATTTATTAGAAGAGCAAATTATAAATTTTGCTAAAAGGAATAATCCTGGTATATGTATTTCTACACAAATTGTTGAAGCAAGCTTAGATATTGATTTTGATATTTTATATACCTATTTATCATCAATTGATAGTCTAATTCAAAGAATGGGAAGAGTTTTTAGAAATAGAGAAAATATACAGAAAAAAACAAATGTTTATGTGTATACTGAAAAAAATGGAATTGGAAGTGTATATGATAAAGAGATTTTTGAAAGAACATTAAGATATTTAGATGAATATAATGAAAAAATCTTCACAGAAGAAGATAAGATAAATTGTATGGATCAAATATATAAAAAAGATGAGATCAAAGATACAAATTATTTTCAAGCATATACTATTAAATTAAAAAATCTAGAAAATATTCATCCATTAACATGCAGCTTAGAATATTCAAATGATAAATTTAGAAATATTCATAGTGTTAAATTAATTCCAGACATTATATATGAACGATATAATTTAGAAGAATTAATTGATCAAATAAAGGAAAACAGTTTAAAAAAAGATAATATAAAGAAGTTTAAATTATTACAAGAATTAGATGAGTATTGTATTAATTATGTTATATATAAATCGCTAAAAGAATACAAATGGTTTGACCATACTAGTTTAATTGATGGAATGAATATTTATAAAACAAGTTCTTTATATGATTTTGATGAATTAATGCTATTAGGTAATGGTTTAATAATTGGTAAAAAACAAGATGAGGAGGAACAGTATATATGAAAGGAAATGAAATGAATGAAACGAATAAATGGAACTATGTATTCATATAGTTTTTTGTGTAATCGTAAATTATGGTTTTATACAAAAGATATAGTAATGGAAGATACGAATGAAAATGTAATGATTGGTAAAATTATTGATGAGGAAAGTTATAAACGTGATAAAAAACATTTATATTTAGATGATTTGGTTTGTATTGATATTGTTAGAGATAATGTAATTTGTGAAATTAAAAAAAGCTCGGCAAAAAAAGACATGGCAATTGAACAATTAAAATATTATTTATATATATTAAAACATAAAAATGTAGATGCTCATGGTGAATTACTAATACCTAAAGAAAATTTAAAAGAAATAGTAATTTTAGAAGAAAAAGATATAAAAACTATTGAAAGACAGCTTGAAAATATCAAAGAAATTTGTAATAAAGTTATTCCACCTCAAACAATTAATCAAAAATTTTGTAAGAAATGCGCATATTTTGAATTGTGCTATATTTAAAAATATGGAACAGTCATATTATATTTTTTCTGGTGGAGAACTTCATCGCAAGGATGATTCACTTATATTAATAAATAATGAAAATAAAAAATACATACCAATTGAACGTGTTTATGACATTTATATATTTGGAACAGTATCTATTAATACAACATTATTATCTTTTCTATCACAAAAGAAAATATGTTTACATTTTTATAATTATTATGATTTTTATATTGGTTCTTTTTATCCTAAAGAAACATTAGTATCAGGAAATTTATTAGTTAAACAAGTAGAAAAATATCAAGATTTGAACGAACGATTATTTATAGCACAAAAATTTATTGAAGCAGCTAGTTATAATATTTTAAGAAATTTAAAATATTATAATAATCGTGATAAAGATTTATCAGGATATATAAATAAAATAGAATTTTTTAGAAAACAAATTATTTTAACTAAAGATATAGAACAGTTAATGGGCTTAGAAGGAAATATAAGAAAAGTATATTATGAAGCTTGGCCGATTATCATTAATCAGAAAATTGAATTTGAAAAAAGAGTTAAAAGACCCCCAGACAATTTAATTAATACGCTTATATCTTTTATGAATACCATTATTTATACAAAGACTTTATCAGAAATATATAAAACGCAATTAAATCCTACTATTAGTTATTTACATGAGCCATCAGATAAAAGATTTTCTCTTTGTTTAGATATTTCAGAAGTTTTTAAACCTCTAATTGTTGATAGAACTATATTTTCATTATTAAATAAGAATATGATTAATGAAGATAATTTTTATAAAGATGATGATGGCTATTATAGAATGAAAGAATCAACAACAAAAATTATTATAAAAGCATTAGAAAATACATTAACAAGATCAATTAAACATAAAGATTTAAATCGCAATGTATCTTATAAGCATTTAATTCGATTAGAACTATACAAACTTATCAAACATTTAATTGATGAAAAAGTGTATGACGGATTTAAAATATGGTGGTAATATGTATTTAATAATAGTATATGATATAAAACAAGAAGAAAATTATGCTAAAAGACAGAGATATGTTTTTAAAACATGTAAAAAATATCTTAAACATATCCAAAATTCTGTATTTGAAGGTGAATTAGATAGAGCACAATATATCTCTTTAACAACAGAATTGAATAAATATTTATTAAAAGATATAGATTCATGTCTAGTTTTTTATGGAAGAAATAATATTTGGATGAAAAAGGAGTTTATAACAAAAAGGTTAGAAGATGATGATCAATTTCTATAAATTGATTTTAGTCGATCTCCATTCTGTAAAAATACCCAGGAATCGACAGAAATATTTTGAAAATATAGTAATTAATTTTGTATTTTTGTATATAAGTAGTTTAAATAAAGGAAAAGTGATATACTTATTACATAGTTTTTCTAATAATTTATTGTTTTAACGGATTAATAATCTAACCATTATATGGAATGTAAATAGGGAGCTTATAACATTGTAACAGATATGAAAGAAAATTAATAATCTAACCATTATATGGAATGTAAATACTGGGGCTCACAACGCGTACAATATGGGAGCCAAGATTAATAATCTAACCATTATATGGAATGTAAATTACACAGATATCGAAATTACAGAAGATACTTCTATCATTAATAATCTAACCATTATATGGAATGTAAATAAGCAAACGATTAGAAGCAGTGAAAATTGATACAAGATTAATAATCTAACCATTATATGGAATGTAAATAAACCAAAGATCCGTATATCTATATTTTGTATAAAATTAATAATCTAACCATTATATGGAATGTAAATATTGCTCGAATAAAGCTAAAAATAAAATTAGATAGTATTAATAATCTAGCCATTGTATGGAACACTATTTTTAATCATTAATTTTTATTTTATAATTATAATATATAATAACTAAATTTAACTAAATTTAATTTAGTTACTCTAGTATAAGTGGTCGAGATTTGCTATAATCTAGGTATTAAAATTAGAGGGAAAAGTTATGGAAATATATGATAAACTTACAAAACCAATATATGAAGTAAACTATTTAAGAGCTGAAAATGTTGATCGGTATCGATTAATCATCAGATTTTTTCTTTTAGAATATGAAAAAATACATTATTGGTTACATAAAGAAGATGTTTATGAAATAATCCATCAATTAGATGGATACCAGGAATATACAATTGAGCAATGTCAACAGGATCTTCAAATGTTAGTTAATTGGGGTAATTTAACAGCTATTCAGGATAGTAATAAAGTTCGTACTATTGAAGATTTTAAAAATAAAAAATATCGTTATCAATTAAGTGAATATACAGTAAGAATTGAAAGATTAGTATTAGAGCTTGAAAACTTAGAAAACGTTGGGGCTTCGTTAGAACCAACGTTATTAGAAAGAATATATAAACAATTATTAGAAATTTCTAAAATCAAAGATCAAAAAGCAGTTGATATAAATGGCTGGTTACAGTTATTGATGAATGATTTTGTGAGACTAAATCAAAATTATCAGGATTATATTAAAACTCTTAATAGTGCTAAAGCCGAAGAATTAATGAAAACAACTGATTTTTTAGTTTATAAAGATAAAATTATTATGTATTTACGAACTTTTGTTATGATCATGCAAGATAAAGGTACTTTAATTTCGGGTATTTTATTACAAATCAAAGATGCTGATTTAGAAATTATTTTTGAACAAGCTGCTAAATATGAGGTTTCTATACCACGCATTGATCGTCAGTTAGTTTATGAAGATGTTTATAATAATTTTAAAGAAAAATGGCAAAGTCTTCATTATTGGTTTTGTGGTCAAAATGGAAATAGCGAAATGGATAAACTCTATGACATTACAAATGAAATTATTCGTAAAATGACTAGGTACGCACAACAAATATCAGAAATGATAAACCGAGGTTCTAATCGAAAAGAGCAATATTTGCATATAGCTAGAGTTTTTGGGAAATGCAAAGATATTAATGAGGCGCATTGTATGAGCGCATATGTTTTTGGAGTAGCAGATAGTTTACATTTAATGCATATTCAGCCTCGGATAAGTGAGGATATTAATGCTGGAGTATATCAAGAAGCACCTTCGTTTATTCGTTTTGATCCTCATTCTAGAATTATTAGAAAAAAATATGTTAGAAAACCAGCAAAGGATTATACAATCGAAAGAAAAATTCAAAAAATAGAATTGGAAAATGAATTAACAAAACAAAAAGAGCAAATTGAAAAATTAATTATTAACAATGAAATAGATTTTTCTAAATTATCAGAAATTGATGCAATCACTAGAAAAATTTTATTATCATGGTTATCAAAAGGATTAGCACAAAAATCTTTGGTGGCTAAAAATGATTATGGAGATTTATATTATATTGACAAAAGTTGTGAAAATAAAAGCTGTGTTTTAAAATGTCAGGATGGTGATTTTGAAATGCCTGCTTTTAAGATAGTTTTTAAGGAGAGAGCAAATGAATAATATTGAAGTTCTTTTATCCAAGCGATGGGTATTAAAACGTGATGATCGAGATCGTTATTATAAAATAAAAGATAATATAAAAGAATTAAGAAATTTATTTAAAGATAAAGCAGGATATTCTCTAGTCTCTCATCCTCAATATATTAGATTAGATAAAATTCCTGGAAAACCAGAATCATGGATGGGAATAACAGAATTCCAGGATATTAAAGAATATCAGATTTTTTGTTATATTTTGATTTTTTTAGAAGATCGTGAAGTTGAAGAACAATTTATTTTATCCCATTTAACAGAATTTGTTCAATTACAACTTGGAGTCAATGAAGAATATTGGCTGAAGTTTACTCATCGAAAGATGTTAGTCAATGTATTAAAGTTTTGTATGAAAGAACAGCTAATAGTTCAAGATGATGGAAATACAGATAGCTTTATTCAAGATCAGCAGGTTGAAGCTTTGTTTGAAAACACTGGATTGTCAAGATATTTTATGCGTAATTTTGCATCAGATATTTTTGAGTGGGAAGAACCTAATGAATTTATGCAAAATGAGTGGATCGATGAAAATAATCAAGATCGTGGGATAGTTAGAAGACAGAGAATTTACCGAAGATTATTATTATCATGTGGAATATATCGTGAAAATGATGAATTGAATGATGATTTTTCATACATTAGACATTATCGTAAAAGAATTCAAAACGATTTTAATCAACTTTTTCCTTGTGATTTACAAGTATATCAGTCAAGTGCATATCTTATTTTAGATGATGAAGTAAAAATTGGTAAAATGTTTCCTAAAAATAATGCTTTAGATGAATTAGTTGTTATTTGTTGTAGTCAATTTAGAAAAGGAATCAAGAATAATGATTATAAAATTAATGATCAGGAAATATATAGTGATGATATTGAACGAATTTTAAAACGAATCAAGATTGTAATTCAAAAACATCATCAGTATTTACCCTCAACATATCGTCAAAAGAATATTGATCAATTAGTTCAAATTGTCTATGATCGTTTAATTGAAATTGGATTTGCAAAAGAAGAAGACAAAAAAGTTTTTATTTATCCTGTTATAGCAAAGTTAGTAGGAGAATTTGATGAGGAGGTAAAATAGATGAGTGTAAGTCGCTGGCACATGAATAGAATGGGGTTAGTGGATTTTTGGTGTTATGAAAATGAAGTTTTTGAATTTGAAAATGGACATATGCTTTTAAGAGGCAGTAATGGAAGTGGTAAATCAGTTACGATGCAAAGCTTTATACCATTATTGTTAGATGGAAATAAAAGTAGTGAAAGATTAGACCCTTTTGGTACTAGGTCTAGGAAAATGGATACATATTTGATTGATGAAAATAGTGATCGTCAAGAGCGGATTGGATATCTTTATTTAGAGTTTAAACGCCAGGATAGCGAGCTTTACAAGACAATTGGAATGGGACTTCGAGCGCGAAAAGGAAAAACGTTACAATCCTGGTATTTTGTAATTGAAGATAATCGCCGGATTAATATTGATTTTTCACTGATGGAAAATCATTATACTTTAACTGAAAAACAATTAAAAAATCTTATCGGTGAACAATTAATTACATCACAACGTGATTATATGAAGCGGGTTAATCAGGCTTTATTTGGATTTGAAAGTCTCGACGATTATAGCGATGCAATAAGTTTATTATTACAGCTTCGTTCTCCTAAATTAAGTAATTCTTTATCACCACAAAGAATTAATGAAATTCTTGGTAAATCATTACAACCTTTAAGTGATGAAGAGCTCCGGCCAATGAGTGAAGCAATCATAAATATGGATACATTACAAGATAAATTAGAGAGTCTAAAACAAAGTTTAACAGCAGCTAAAAAACTTGAACAAGCATATCAAACTTACAATCGGGCATTCTTATTAGAAAAATGGCATAAATATGTTATTGAATTTCAAAAACTAACGGCAATTGATCAAACAATTAAAGATAAAAGTATTAAAAAAGATAATATTCTTCAAGATATTAACAATTTAGAACAACAATTAAAAAGTAATCAAGTTGAAACAGAAGTAAAAAATAATGAATTACTTGTATTAAAAGATAATGATATTGAAAAATGGTTAATTGATATTGAAAAATTAGGTCAAGATGTTAAAGAATTTTCCACACAGTTAGAAAAGAAAAATAATGCATTTGAACAAAAAGATAATAACTATTTTGCTTCTAAAAAAAGAATTAAGCAATATCAGGATAACATTGATGAAGAAGAAAACAATTGTCAAAATGCTTTAACTGAAATGGAATTTATTAATGAAAATATTTCATTAAGTGAACATATTGCACTTAAAGATTGTTTTAAAAATCAAAAAACAGAATTTGAATTTTCTTATACTCGTCAAGTTTTGAAAAAAGAACTAGATACAATAGAAACAGGAATAAAAAAATGGCATGAATATGATACACAAAAATTAAAATTAGATTTTTATAAACAACGACAAAGTAACTATCAAATTGAAATTGATAAAATAAATTCAGAAATTGAAAAAGCAGAAAATGAATATCATCAAACTATTGAAGAATATCTTGAATTTTATCATCGATACAATGAAACCAATCAAATGATAAAACTATCAAATCAAGAAATGGAAACACTTAGAAATCATCTTTTAGATTATGAAGAAACTCATGATTATTTTGTAATAAAAACAATGATCAATGATAGATATCAACAGATGTTAACAAATTATACTAAACAAATACTATCACTATCTAATCAAATCAAATTAATTGAAGAAAAGATAATAGATTTAAAAAAGGAAAAAGATAAGTGGGTTGAGTTAAAAGATTTGGAACCCGAAAAAACATCTGAAAAAATCTTAAACCGTCAGTATCTTCAAGAACATAATATTGCTTATATTCCTTTTTATCAATTATTAAATTTTGACGATCAAATGGAAGAAAGTGAAAAAAATCGAATTGAAGAAATTTTAAATCAAATGAATATTTTAGATGCTTTAGTTGTCCATCAAGATGATAAACAAATAGTACTAGAGGCTCCAGCTGGATGTCATGACTATTATTTATGGACTTCAAAACCCCTTGATACATTAGAAGCTGTTTATTTTCATGATGCTATTACACAAGAATCATTGATAAATATTTTAACGTCGCTAAAAATAGAAAACACAAAACAGATTACTTTAACTAATCGCTATTTTCAATCAGGAATCATTGAAGGTAGTTTAGCTAATAATATAAAAGCTAAATATATTGGTTATAAGCGTAGAATGAGATTAAAACAAGAAATGATTGAAAATTTAGATAAACAAATTAAAGAAAAAGAAATTTTTAAAAATAATCTGCTTATTAATCAACAAAAATACCAAGAACATCTTGAACTGCTTGATCAAGAACATGATAGTTTTATTGATGAAAAAAAACTTAATACTAAATTTGATCAGGTTGAAAAGTTAAGATCAAGTTGTATAAGTTTACAAAAACAGCTAGAGGAGATTGAAAAAGAATTATTAGTTGAAAAAGAAAAAGTAAAAAGTATTTATGTAAAATTAAATGATTTTGCCATGCAAATGAACTTACCAAATCAAAAAGAAGCATTTATTGAACGTAAAAAAGATCTTCAAGATTATCAAATATATTTTGAAAAATTCAAAGATGGATATACAAAATTATTACAAAATCTTGAATTAAAAAATTTAGAACAAGATAACTTTGAGCAATTGACGATTGATTTAGATGAACTTAAATACGAAATAGACTCATATCAACAAAAAATTGAAATAGCTCAAAGTAAAAAAGCTTCACTACAAAAACAATTAGATGAAGCAGGATATAGTGATATTGTTGAAAAAACAACTTTGATTCAAGAACGCTTAAACGAATTATATCAACAAGCTCAAGAATTTAATGATAAAATCATAGCTTATAAACAAGATATTAAACATTTAGAAGAATCATTAAATATTGAACAGTTAGAGAAAGTCAAACAAGATGAAATTACGAAAATTTATAAAGATATTTTAATGCAGGAATTAGATTATAAATTTATTTTCAAAGAAAAATTAACTGAAAAAGATTTAATGAAACAATTAAGAACTTTGTCACAGCAATTTGGAATAAGAAAAAATATGGCTGAATATCAAAATGATCTACAAAGAGTCTATTTTGAACAAACTACTTATCTTTCACAATATAATGTTGTTCAAGAAAGTGTTGATTTATGTCATAGTGTTGAAGATATTTCTAATCGTTTAATTTTAAAAGCTATTAATCAAGGTAAAAAGATTGCTTTTTTAGACTTATTAGTAGTATTACAAGAAAATATTGAGATGCAGGAAATGTTGATTGTGGAAGAAGATCGACATATTTTTGAAGAGATTCTTGTTAATACAATTGGAAAGAAAATTCGTGAAAAAATTCAAATAAGTCGGCGCTGGGTTGAAAAAATGCAAAAATATATGGATGAGATGAATACTAGTAGTGGTTTACAATTAAGTTTGAAATGGAAAAGTCGTAAGGCAATTGATGATCAACAACTAGATACTTCTAAATTAGTAGAATTGTTGGAAAAAGATTATCGCATTTTAAAAGAAAGTGATCGCCAAAAAATATCAAATCATTTCCGTTCAAAGATTGCCTCAGCAAGAAAGATGAGTCAAGATGAAAATACTACAGCATCATTTCACCAGTTAATGAAAGAAGTTATGGATTATCGTGAATGGTTTGATTTTACTTTATATGCTAAAAAGCCTAATGAAAATCGTAAAGAATTAACATCACATGTATTCTATGCTTATAGCGGTGGAGAAAAGGCTTTATCGATGTATGTACCGTTATTTTCAGCAGTTGCTGCAAAATTTGAAGGTGCACGTGATGATGCACCAATTTTAATTGCCTTGGATGAAGCTTTTGCAGGTGTTGACGAAAACAATATTGATAATATGTTTGCTTTAATAACTAAATTTGATTTCGATTATATAATGAATTCACAATCTTTATGGGGTGACTATCCATCATGTCCATCACTAGCAATATATGAATTATTTAGACCAAATAATGCTCCTTTTGTAACTGTTGTAGCTTATATTTGGAATGGACATAAGAAAAAGGTGAAATTTTTGTGAAAATAGACGAAGAACTTGCTAAATATCTAAATGATACTGGCTTTCAAAGATTTGTTGATGCTTGGATAAGTAAATATCAAAGTCATGGGCGTTTTGGTGGTAAAATTTGTTTATTAGATTTAAATGAAAATGAAAAACATTGTTTAAGTGGTTTTTTAGGTTGTGATTTATCTCAGGGAAAACTTGAAATTACATATCACCAGTTTAAACAAAGATTAAAGACAACAAAATTTGAGGAAGCTGATTTTCTAACTGCTATTGAAATTTTAAAAAATCAAAAAATTTATTCTAAAAAAGAAATTAAGACTCATCATGACCAGCAATTTAACCAATTTAAAGCTGATTTATTAAAACAATTTATTGATACTAGAGCTTATACCTGGTTAAATTATTATTTTTTAAATGATACTTTTACAAAAAGATTTTTTGAAGATAATCATATACGTTATCAAAATATTCTTATATATGTGTGTAAGGCTTTGAATAATTTACCAGTATATTTAGAAAAATTAGAATTATTAGCAGTATTTGCTCAAAGAATAACTAAGGATCCTCATTATTTTGATGAGGATCTTGCGCAAGATTTGTTGTTAAAAGGGATTAGTTTTCTGTTTAAAATAAAGTTAGAATTCAAAACAAGTGAAATCATTTCTGAAATATTTTATCAAGCAGGTATTTTAAAAGATGATCTATCTAACTATTGCTATATTTGTCATCTTTTACCATATGGCAAAAATCAAACATGGAAAGGTTTTTATGATGCTTATGAACCATGGAATATGAATTTTTATAATATAAAAAATATTGATGAAAAATTTATTGCAACACCTGTATTTATTGTTGAAAATCCTTCAGTATTTCGAGTATTATGTATATTCATTAAGGAAAATAATTTGGATATAGCTCTTGTTTGCAGTAATGGCCAAATTAATTTGTGTACTTATTTTTTATTAGATAAATTAATAACAAGTGAGTGTCAGTTATATTATGCTGGTGATTTTGATCCCGAAGGATTAATCATAGCTGAAAAATTAAAGAAAAAATATGATACTTTGATATTATGCTGCTATAATAAAATGTTATTTGATCAAATAAAAGTTCATCAAATCGAGATTTTAGATAAACGTTTACAAATGTTGAATTCTTTAACTATAGAAGAACTTGTATTGATTGGAAAGACTATTAAAGAAACATTCTCATTTGGTTATCAGGAAGGACTTATTGATGATTATAAAAAATTTATTTTAAATATTTTAAAGTAAAAATATATCAGGAGAATATAGGGATGACTGAAAAAGAAAAGATGGAACAGGGATTATGGTATGATGCTAATAATGATACATATTTAATTGAACAAAGAATTAAAACTAAAGATTTATGTTTTGATCTTAATCAAACAAGGCCTGGAGAAAAAAAGAAAAGAAACGAATTAATTATTAAATTATTAGGTTATCAGCCTAATAATTTAGAACTGATTAGTCCTTTTATGTGTGATTATGGAAATAATATTAAACTAGGTAAAAACGTTTTTATTAATAGTAGCTGCTATTTTATGGATTGTGGCAAGATTACAATCGGTGATAATGTCTTTATAGGACCGTCATGTGGTCTATATACAGCTAATCATCCTTTAGATTTTCAAACAAGAAATCAGGGGTTAGAGCAGGCTTTACAGATTACTATTGGTAATAATGTTTGGCTTGGTGGTAATGTAGTAATCTTACCAGGAATTACAATTGGGGATAATTGTGTAATAGGTGCAGGGAGTGTAGTAACTAAAAATATTGATGCTAATAGCATTGCATGTGGTAATCCTTGTAAAGTAATAAAAAAAGTAAATTAATAAACAGAGTATCAGTTAATCAAGTTATATTGCTTAAATAGATATAATTATGTTACAATTAATAGACCTCATAAAGAAAGGAAAAAGATAATGAGTAAAATAAATAAATTAGGACAATACAAAAATGTCGAAGTAAAGGTAAGTAAACAATCTGTTACTCAAGAAGAAATTGATGATCAAATAAAAGCATTAGTAGCGCAAAATTCAATTCTTGAAGAAAAAGATGGTGAAGTTAGTAATGGCGATGTTACAACGATCGATTTTGAAGGATTTAAAGATGGTGTTGCTTTTGAAGGTGGTAGTGCTAAAGGTCATCAGTTAGAAATTGGTTCTGGTCAATTCATTCCTGGCTTTGAAGAGCAAATGATTGGGATGAAAAAAGGTGAAACAAGAGATTTAAATCTTACTTTCCCTAAAAACTATGGCGCTCAGGACTTAGCAGGAGCTGATGTTGTATTTAAAGTAACAGTTCATAAAATTGAAACTAAAAAAGAAGCTGAATTAAATGATGAATTTGTTGTTTCTTTAAATGTTCCAGAATTAAAAACAGTTGCTGATTTATATGAAAGTATGAAGGTTAATCTTCAAGCACAATATGATCAAGCATATCAATCACAAAAAGAAAATGCCATTTTTGATAAAGTTTTAGCTGATAGTGATGTTGAGATAGCTGATGATGAATTAAAAATTGCTTTAGAAAAACAGCTTCAACATATTACAATGCAATTAGCTCAACAAGGGATGCAGTTAGAACAATATTTACAAATGATGAATATGGATGAAACTGCATTTCGTCAACAAGTTGAACCATCAGCTAAGCAACAAGCTATTTTTGAAGCCATCATTGATGAAATTATAAAAATCGAAAATATTGATACAACTGCTGAAGAATTAGAAGAACAAATTGAAAAGCTGGCTTCATATAATCAAATGTCTAAAGAAGAAGTATTAAAACATGTTGAACGTGAAAATTTAAAACATGATTTTAATCGTGTTAAAGCAAGTCGTTTGATTATTGAAAGTGCTATTGTTAGTGAATAACTGGTAGGATCTCCTGCTGGTTTTTTTCTGCTTAATATTGATGATACAATATTAGACCATGTCTATATGATTTATGGATCAAAGAAAATAGAAATTTTAAAATTAACGTTAATGTTATATAATAAAAATATATTATTTAACAAGACATATTATATTAGAAGAATTATCAGATTAGTTGCAAATGTGGCTTACTTTTAATTAAAATATTAAATAAAGAAGAGGTGAAAAACAATGCTAGCTAGATTACATGTGATTATTGCAAGTGAAGCAGATAAAGATATTGAGATGATCAAACAATTATTATTAAATATTGATCCTAAATTTTCTATTTCGCCAGCCCGACAATATCAAGGATTAAAAGATCATAGTGAATTTTATTGTACTTGTGATTTATTAGAAGATGAGGTACAGCCATTATTGGATAAATTAAATAATGACTGGGATGGAGAATATTTTGATTGTATTTGTTATGGGTTTAATACGAAAATGTTTCATGAGTTAATTTATCATTTAGGATTTGTTTTATTTGATTAGTTATGAATATTTATTAATTGGATCATTAATGTAATAGAGAGATTTAATTAAAAGATTATAAAATTTAAAGTTATATCTGTTTTTTATTATTCAATATGAAACTTTTGATTATTTTAGATATTAAAGTATGTAAGAGATATATTATTAATTACATACATTTTTTTATTAATAAAATATAAAAAATTATTTAAAATAACTAGTTTTTTTACTATTTACCTTGTATGATATTTATTAGGAGGCAAAAAAAGAAAAGGAGGTATTTTATATGGAGACATACGGTATTGAAAAGTATGGTATTGTCACAACAGGATCTATTTTTAGAAATATTCCCCCAGGATCATTAGTAGAAAAAGCTTTGTTAAAAGGGGAAGGCCGTTTAAGTCGTGCTGGGGCATTATGCATTCATACTGGTAAGCGTACGGGAAGATCGCCAGATGATAAATATATTGTCGATACTCCAGCTGTTCATGATTTGATTGCATGGGGAAAAGTGAATAAACCAGTATCACGTGAAAAATTTGATTTAGTATATCAACAAATGATTGAACATTTTAAAGATAAAGATATTTATATATTTGATGGCTATGCCGGAGCTAATCCTAAATATTCATATGCTTTTAGAATTATCAATGAAAAAGCAAGTCAAAATTTATTTATTTCAAATTTATTGATTAAACCAACGCCTCGTGAACTTCAACACTTTCAAGAAGATTATTTGATTTTAGCAGCACCAGAATGTAAAGTTGATCCGCAAATAGGGTTAAATAGTGAAGTTGCTGTTATGATCGACTATGAACGACATATTGTCTTAATTGCGGGAACAGGATATTCCGGTGAAATTAAAAAAAGTATATTTTGTGTCATGAATTTTGTACTACCACAAAAAAATGTTTTTACGATGCATTGTTCTGCTAATATTGGACGTGATGGGAACACAGCTCTATTTTTTGGTTTATCGGGAACAGGAAAGACAACTTTATCTGCTGATCCAGGACGTAAATTAATTGGTGATGATGAGCATGGCTGGTCGCAAACAAGTATTTTTAATTTTGAAGGTGGCTGCTATGCAAAATGTATTAATCTATCTAAAGAAAATGAGCCGGAAATTTGGGATGCAGTTAGATTTGGGGCAGTTGCTGAAAATGTTCAGTTATTTGAAGACACCCGCATTATTGATTTCAACGATGATTCGATTACAGAAAATACAAGAGTAGGGTATCCGCTACATTTTATTGCAAATATCGAACCAAGTGGGGTCGGCAAACCGCCAAAGACAATTTTCTTTTTGGCAGCTGATGCTTTCGGTGTTTTACCACCAATTTCTAAATTAGATCCAAATTCAGCAACATATC
The DNA here is from genome assembly GCF_946902305.1 of Clostridium sp. Marseille-Q5894. Taxonomy (NCBI): domain Bacteria; kingdom Bacillati; phylum Bacillota; class Clostridia; order Eubacteriales; family Clostridiaceae; genus Clostridium; species Clostridium sp. Marseille-Q5894. Next base: position 408,127 of record NZ_CAMPPT010000002.1, read on the forward strand.
ACTTTGTATCAGGATATACAAGTAAATTAGCAGGGACAGAAGATGGTGTCACAGAACCACAAGCGACATTTTCAACTTGTTTTGGAGAACCATTTTTACCATTGGATCCCTTACTATATGCAAAACAATTTCAAAAACACGTAGAAAAATCTGGAGCAAGTGTATTTTTAGTAAATACAGGCTGGGTAGGCGGCTCTTACGGGATTGGAAAACGAATTCCATTAAAATATACAAGAGCAATGATCAATGCTGCAATGAATGGTGATCTAGACTATGTGGCTTATGAAACAGATCCATTCTTTAATCTAAATATTCCAAAGTTTTGTCCAGGGGTTCCACAAGAATTATTGGACCCAAGTTCAACCTGGCTGCATAAAAGTGAATATGATAAAACAGCTCGTAAACTAGTAGAAATGTTTGTTGAAAACTTTAAGAATTATGATCATTTCCCACAAGCAATTATTGATGCGGGCCCAGGGGTTCCAAGTTATAAAGTTAAGAAAAATAAATTATAATTGAAAATATAATATTTTATAGTAGATTCTAAGTAAGGAAGATGAAAAATTGATTTATCAATAAATTCTTCCTTTATTTATTTTCTAAATACTATAAACATAAAAAATATGATATATAACAGCAAATACAAGAATGAATGACAAAAAAAGATGAATTTTATTCCAAATCATAGAATCTCTATTAATAAGATATGCTGACAAAATTAAAACGAGCATAATTAACCACGCAATCATTCCGCTAGCCATTCCAGCATTATGTCCGGCTAAGATTCCATGAAGCAAAGAAAAAACGGCTAATAATATTGCATATGTTTTATGATAACTTAATAATTTAGGAAAAATCCCTTCCTTTTTTAAAGGAACCAGCATACATAGAAGCAATAGAACTATGCATAATATTAAAATAAGATGCTTAAAGAAAAACATAATAACAGAACCTCCAGTTTATTTTTAGAAATTATCACTGTCGAATTATAACGATTAAAGAGGCAAAGTCAATCAATGAAAGGGATACAGTTTTATATATAGGATATATTATTAAAAATAAGTGATAAATATGAAAGCAATTATTTTTAGATTAGAAAAAGAATTACTAATTTGCTTTTATTGTAGACATAATATTAATGTGATATAATTTTGCATATTCATTTAATAGTTAGAAGATGAAAGGATCAATGATGAGTGAGAAAGAAAAAATGATTAATGGAAAAATTTATGATCCATTAAATCCAAGATTAGTTTTAGAGCGTGATAAAGCGAGTAGACTTTGTCAACGATATAATCAAAAAAAGTTTCATGAAATTAGAATGCAAAATAGGTTAATGAAAAAATTAATTAATACTAGCGGTAATTTTTGGATCAAGCCGCCATTTTTCTGCGATTATGGTTATAACATATATATAGGTGAAAATGTTATGTTGAATTATGGCTGCATCTTACTTGATGTCTGTCCAATCAGAATTGGCGCTTATACATTAATTGGACCTAATGTTCAAATATATACAGCCTGCCACAGCCTTGATCCCGAAGAAAGAATGAAAAATATTGAATATGGCAAAGCTGTAACGATCGGTAATAATGTCTGGATTGGCGGTGGTGCGATTATTTTACCTGGTGTAACTATTGGTGATAATGCTGTGATCGGTGCCGGAGCAGTAGTAAGTAAGGATATTCCAGCTAATGTGGTTGCCACTGGTAATCCTTGTCGAATTTTGCGAAATATTGATGATAATGATCGATTAGTAAAAAATAAATAAGGTGCTGAATAATGGAAGATAAATTATCAAATTTAATAGCTAGATATAATGCTGATAAAGAATTAAATAATCTAAAAGATATTTTAGATTATTTACAAAGTAAATCTGTTTATATTTATACGACAATCAAAATTTCTAAACAAAAATTAAAGCAAATACCCAAAGATGATTTATTAATGATTTTAAATAATATATCAATTATAAATAATCGACAATATTTTTCTGTTTATTCTAATAACAGTTTTGCCTCTAATCAATCATATTGTTTAGAAGTAAATATGATCGACTGCCTACAATTTATGAAAAAGATGGCTAAGACTGATGAAATAATCATTGATCCAAATACAGAAAATAGTTTGATTTTAGACAAAAACACAATAAAATATCTTAAATATTATCGATAATAAAAAAGGAACAGTATGGAAAAGTTAAATTACAAAATAGATCTTATAGCTAATTACCAAAATACAGTTAAATGGAAATTAAGAAATTTTTTAAAATCAATGATCATAGGTGTTAAGATATGTTTTTAAAAGAATTAGAAAAGTTTGTTTCAGAAGATGAATTTGAAGCTAAAGAGCTTCAAATTATCAAAAAATTCATTAAGGAAAATCCCGACAACTTGACTCGAAACAATGAAATAGCACACATAACTGTATCAGCATGGATCACGAATTCTTCTTTAGATAAAGTTTTAATGATATATCATAATATTTATGATTCTTGGAGTTGGCCAGGAGGTCATCTCGATGATAATGAAAATTTAGTTCAAGCAGCCAGGCGTGAAGTTAGAGAAGAAACGGGAATTGAAAATTTGAAGCTTTTAACTGATACTTGTATTTCAGTAGAAATACTGCCAGTTCAAGCACATTATAAAAATGATAAGATCGTTCCGGCGCATCTTCATCTCAATATTTCATATGCTTTTATGGCTGATGAAAAGCAGAGTATTAGACCTAAACTTGATGAAAATAAAGCCGTAAAATGGCTTATGATCAATGAAATAGATAAGCTGGTAACTGAAAAAAATATGCTGTTTATCTATCATAAAATTATCAAGCGGATATCAAATTTAGATAAATATAAGAGGTAAATTTATTTATATTGACAAACTTCTTAGATTAAGATATTGTTAAAGAGAAAAAGGATAGAGGTTGCAAAGCGTCAGAGTACTATAGTGAGTAGGCATACGATGATCTATAGGAAAGGTAATCTTTGCCGATAGATAATAAGTGGCAATTTATTATCTAGGGGCTGTAGGGAATACTTACAGCACTCCTTCAGTTATGAAGGGCGCTATTAACGCAAAATAAAAGTCGTGTTAATAGCACGACTTTTTTAATATCAAGTGAGGAGAAGGGAAATGAAAAAACTATTAAAAATCTTTACAGCATTCATATTAGTATTTTCAATACTAGTACCAGTAAATACTGTAAAGGCCGAAGAAGATGATGACAATACATTTGTTGTCGGGATGGAATGTAATTATGCACCGTTTAACTGGACTCAGGTCAATGAGACGGATACGACAGTGCCCTTAGAAGGCAGTGGTTATGCCGATGGTTATGATGTAACTATCGCCCGAGCTATTGCTAAACATTTAGGAAAAGAGCTAGTAATTAAAAAAATGAGCTGGGATGGTTTGGAACCAGCATTACAAGCTGGAGTCATTGATGCTATTATTGCGGGGATGACTGATACTGCTGATCGTCGCCAAAGGGTTGATTTTACACAAACATATTATGAATCACAAATGGTTTTAATTGTAAGAAAAGGTGATCAGTTAGAAGATGCTAAAAGTCTAAAAGACTTTTCTAATAAAAAAGTATTAGGACAATTAAATACTTTATACGATACTGTTATTGATCAAATACCAAATGTTAAACATGCTACAGCATTAGAAGATTATCCAGCGATGGTAATGCAGTTAAATAATGAATTAGTTGATGCTGTGACAGCTGAATTACCTGTAGCTGCGGGAATCATTGCAACAAATCCCGATTTAACGTATGTTGAATTTGACGAAGGAAAAGGATTTGATGTTGATTTAACAGATACTTCAGTATCGATTGCTGTAAATAAAGATAATCCAGAATTGAAAGATGCAATCAATGAATATCTTGATACTTTGTCTGATGAAGACAAAAAAGAAATGATGGATGAAGCAATTGAAAGAATTCCAGCTACTATTACAAGTTTAAGTAGTAATATTTTTGTTGCTGCTAAGCAGATTTTTGAAGTATATAGTCCGTTATTTTTTAGTGGGATCGGTTCTACTTTAACTTTGGCTTTTGGGGGAACGATCTTAGGATTATTGATTGGTTTGATAATTGGTGCGATTCGAGCAATCAAAGTTGAAGAAAGAGATAGTCTAGTAAGTAAAACTATTAAAAGAATTGCATGGATAATTACGACTTTATACATTGAAATATTTAGAGGTACACCAATGATGGTTCAAGGAGCATTTATCTATTATGGCCTTAAAAATATCGTTCATTGGGATCCTTTTACAGCAGGTATCTTTGTTATTACGATCAATACCGGAGCTTATATGGCTGAAATCGTTCGTTCCGGAATACAATCAGTTGATAAAGGACAAAGTGAAGCGGCTAGAAGTATTGGAATGAATAACATTCAAACAATGATTTATATTATTTTACCACAGGCCATTAAAAATTCTTTCCCATCTATCGGTAATGAATTTGTAATCAATATTAAAGATAGTAGTGTGTTAAATGTTATTGCTGTTACTGAGTTATTCTATCAGGCAAAGAGTGTTGCTGGTAGTTTATATGCGTTTGTTCCAACATACTTTGTTGTTGCATTGATCTATCTATGTTTAACATTCCCAACAACAAGAATCTTGAATTATATTGAAAATAGAATGAATCGAAAAAAAGCTATTTCTTTTGATGCAGAAGGGAGTGTAAAATAATGGAACCGATTATTGAAGTAAAACACTTAAAGAAATCTTTTGGTGATCTAGAAGTTCTACATGATATTGATTTTACTGTTTCTAAAGGTGAAGTAGTAACGATCATTGGAGCTAGTGGGAGTGGGAAATCAACTTTTCTACGCTGTTTAAATATTTTAGAAACGCCTAATGGCGGTAGTGTGATGTATCATGGTAAAGATATTTTAAAAGGTGAGATCAATGTTAATGTTCATCGCAGTAAAGTTGGAATGGTATTTCAAAGTTTTAATCTTTTCAATAATAAATCTGTTCTTGAAAACTGTGTGATCGGACAAATGAAAGTTTTAAAGCGAAATCGTGAAGAGGCTACAAAAATAGCAATGAGATATTTGAAAAAAGTAGGAATGGAACGTTTTGCAAAAGCTGGCAGCATGCAGCTTTCAGGAGGACAAAAACAGCGTGTAGCGATTGCTAGAGCATTATGTATGGAACCTGAAGTTTTATTATTCGATGAACCAACAAGTGCCTTAGACCCTGAAATGGTTAATGAAGTTTTAAAAGTAATGAAAGATTTAGCGAATGATGGTTTAACGATGATCGTGGTTACTCATGAAATGCAGTTTGCAAGAGATGTCTCTTCAAGAGTTGTTTTTATGGATGACGGAGTTATTGTTGAAGAAGGATCGCCAGATCATATTTTTAATCATCCAACTCAAGCTAGAACAAAAGAGTTTTTAAAGAGATATTTAAATCAATAAAACAAGTACCTAAGCTAACTTAGGTACTTTTTTATTGATGTGTTATATAGCTGGTGTTATGATATTATTTAGTAATCATCAGGGGGAATTATTATGGATAAAAAAGTTGATCTAGTAACAGGGACGATCTGGAAACAGTTATTATTATTTTTCTTTCCAATTTTGATTGGAACATTTTTTCAGCAGCTTTATAATACTGTAGATACGATCATTGTCGGTAAATATGTAGGTACTCCAGCTCTAGCGGCAGTAGGATCAACCGGCAATTTAACTAATTTGATCGTTAATTTTTTTGTGGGCTTATCATCTGGGGCAACTGTTGTAATCGCTCAGTTTTATGGGGCAAATGAACACAAAAAAGTTTTTAAAGCTGTGCATAGTGCTTTTGCAATGTCAATTATTTGTGGTATTTTGATGATGATTTTTGGGATCTTTTTTTCTAAACAGTGTTTAGAATTGATTGGGGTTCCTAACGATATTATCAACGATTCTAGTTTATACATGAAACTTTATTTTTTTAGTATGTTACCAGGGGTTATTTATAATATTGGTTCAGGAATCTTAAGGGCTGTTGGAGATTCAAAAACACCGCTATATTATTTAATTGTTTGCAGTGTTATAAATGTTTTATTTGATTTATTTCTTGTTGCAAATATGAAAATGGGGATTGCAGGAGCTGCGATTGCTACGGTAATTGCTCAATTTGTATGTGCAATCTTAGTAACCGTTAAATTAATGCGCAGTAAAGAAAGCTATCAATTAAAATTAAAAGAAATCAAAATAGATTTAATGATTTTAAAAAGAATCGTTAAAATTGGCATACCAGCTGGAATTCAGTCAACAATGTATTCAATTTCAAATATTGTACTTCAAACCAGTATTAACACTTTTGGAACTAATACGATTGCTTCATGGGCCGTATATGTCAAAATCGATGCTTTATTTTGGATGATCATGGGAGCATTTGGGGCTTCTATTACAACATTTGTAGGCCAAAATTATGGTGCTGGACTAACTGATCGGGTACGAAATGGAATGAAAAGTTGTTTAATAATGGCGCTGGGATCAGCTGTTTTATTAAGCTGTTTTTTTAAATTTTTTGGTAATAATATAATAGTTTTATTTTCTAATGATGCCAATATTGTAAAAGAATGCAGCAGTATCATGCATTTTTTATCACCGTTTTATTTTACTTATTGTTGTGTTGAAATAATATCTGGAACAATGCGGGGCTGCGGTGAATCATTTAAACCAATGATCGTAGTCTGTTTAGGCATTTGTGTCCTTAGAATTATCTGGGTCATCTTTATTTCGCCAATTTATCCAACTTTTAAGATGGTTATTGTTTCATATCCGATTACCTGGTCAATAACTTCAATTTTGTTTATCTTTTTTTACCAAATATTTCAAAAAAAGAATTTATAAAATAATTTTCAAGGATATTGTAATTTCTATAAGAATATTTATAATAATATTATTACATTAAAAGTGGGATGATAGAAATGAAAAAAATAGTATTAGGCATATTAGCCCATGTTGATGCTGGTAAAACAACATTAACTGAAAGTATGCTGTATTTAAGCAAAACGATTCGTCAGTTAGGTAGAGTTGATCATGGCGATGCCTTTTTAGATTATAATCTTCAAGAAAGAAATCGGGGCATTACCATTTTTTCAAAACAGGCTATTTTTAATTGGAATGATTGTCAAATAACTTTGATCGATACGCCAGGTCATGTTGATTTTTCAACTGAAATGGAAAGAACATTACAAGTATTAGATTATGCTATTTTAGTAATTAGCGGAATTGATGGAATTCAAGGTCATAGTGAAACGATTTGGAGATTATTAGCGCATTATCAGATTCCAACGTTTATTTTTGTTAATAAAATGGATAATATGAATGCTAATAAAGATGGTTTATTGAAGGAATTAAAGAGTCATTTAAGTGAAAATTGTTATGATTTTGAAGATCTTGACGAAAGTTTTTATGAAAATATTGCTTTAAATAATGAAGCGTTATTAAATTATTATCTAGATCATAATACCCTTACAAAAGATATGCTGATTGATGAAATTAATAAAAGACAACTATTTCCATGTTTCTTTGGTTCAGCTTTAAAGATGAATGGCATTGATACTTTTTTAAACGGATTTAGTGATTATACAAGAGAAAAAAATTATTCAGATGATTTTGGAGCTCGTGTATTTAAGATAAGTCATGATGAACAGGGAAATAAATTAACGCATCTAAAAATTACAGGTGGCGCTTTAAAAGTAAAAAGTTTGATCAATGAAGATGAAAAAGTAGATCAGATTAGAATATACTCTGGTAATAAATATCAATTAGTTAATGAAGTTAAAGCAGGAGCAGTTTGTGCAATCAAAGGTTTTAAAAATATTACTGCTGGACAAGGACTAGGTTTTGAAGATAATGTGATTCAGCCCGTATTATCACCATATCTGGATTATCGTATTATTTTGCCCGATAATTGTGATCACCACAAAACATTAAAAGATTTAATGCAGTTAGCGCAGGAAGATCCCCAATTACATATCAATTATAATCATCAAACTAAAGAAATACATGTTCAATTAATGGGGGCAATTCAAATTGAAGTACTTAAGAATTTAATCAACGAAAGATTTAACATCAATGTTGATTTTGATCATGGAAATATTATTTATAAAGAAACGATTTTGGAAACTGTAGAAGGTGTTGGTCATTTTGAACCACTTCGTCATTATGCAGAAGTTCATTTACTTTTAGAACCAGGGAAGCCTGGCAGTGGTTTACAATTTTTTACTTCTTGTAAAGAAGATGTTTTATCAAGTAATTATCAGCGTTTAGTTTTAACACATTTAAAAGAAAAAGAACATTTAGGGGTATTAACGGGATCTTCAATTACAGATATGAAAATTACTCTTTTAGCCGGTCGCGCTCATTTGAAACATACTGAAGGCGGAGATTTTCGTGAAGCTACTTATCGTGCTGTTCGCCAAGGCTTAAAAAGTACTAAATCGATTCTTTTAGAACCCTATTTTAAATTCTCTTTACAATTACCTAGAGAATATTTGAGTAAAGCAATTTATGATCTTGAAGCGATGAAAGGAACATTTATATTACCTGAAGATCATGATGAAATCATTACTATTACTGGTAGGGCACCAGTAAGTAAAATGCAGGATTATCAAAATGAAGTCATTAATTATACCAAAGGAAAAGGTCGTTTAATTTGTCAAATGGATGGCTATCAGCCATGCCTTGATGAACAAGACATAATTAAGCAGTTTAATTATGATAGTGAGGCTGATATTGAAAATCCTACCGGATCAGTTTTTTGCAGTCATGGTTCAGGATATAATGTCAAATGGGATGAAGTAAAGGATCATATGCATATTCCTTTTCAGTATCAAAAAACATCAAACTCAAAAGTAGAAGTTTACGAAAATAGAAAGTTTAATAGTGAGGATGAGGAACTTGAAAATATCTTTATTCGTACTTATGGACCAGTTAAAACAAGAACGAATAGTAAAAAGTCTTTAATGAAATCAGAAAACACTTCTACTTATAAACAGATTCCAGAATGTTTGCTTGTTGATGGTTATAATATTATTCATTCATGGCCAGAGTTAAAAGAATTGGCTAAAGACAGTCTAGATGCTGCTAGAACCCGACTAGTCGATATTATGTGTAATTATCAGGGATACAGAAAATGTATTTTAATTCTAGTTTTTGATGCTTATAAAGTGAAAGATAATCTGGGGACTACTTATAAATATCATAATATTTATATTGCTTATACTAAAGAAGCCCAGACGGCTGATATGTATATTGAACGAGCTACTCATGAACTTGCAAGTAAATATAATATTACTGTAGCAACATCAGATGCTTTAGAACAGCTGATTGTTTTAGGGCAGGGGGCTAAACGAATTTCGGCGCGGGAATTACGTTTGGAAGTTGAACATTTAAATAAAGAAAAAATGGCTGAGTTTAAAAGACGGCAGCCAAAAGGATATAATTATTTGTTACAGGAAATTAAAGATTATAATGAGGAGTAAAAAACTTATGACATTTCAATACAATCTTAATTATATTGGTGGAATTAGCGGTTATAATAAGCGCGCAATTTATACTTTAAAAATAAAAGATGATTGCTTTTTTGTAAATGGTTTGATTAAAAGTAAAAAATTTTCGTATGATCAAATAAACAAAATTATTTTTGGAACTACTGATGAATTAAAAGGCAGGATTATCGAAGTAAATGATCTGCTTTTTAATCATGTAAAACTGCTTGATTATCGCTTAAATCGAAAATTACGTTATTGTTTAGTAATCGTCTTAAAAGATACAACGATTATATTTGCTGAAGAAGATGATGCAAATATTAAAAATGCTTATCAAAGATTAAATAAAGTTTATCTTTCAACAAAAAAATAATATCTTAAAACGGTATGATTTCATACCGTTTTAAATTATACATTTTTTAAATTAACAATTGCATCTTTAATGCGCTTGATTGTTTCATCTTTACCTAAGATGTGAGCAATCTCAACTGCTCCCCCTGGAGTGAATGCTTTAAAAGTTAAAGCAACTCTGATTGGATACATGATTTGTCCATTTTTCTTTCCATTTTCTTTAGCTAGTTCAATAAACTTATTTTTTATCTTCTCTTCATCATCAAAATCTAAATCACTTAAATTTGACAAGACGATTTCTAAAGCCTCTAAAGAATTTTCAATCGTTGTTTTCATTTTTTTATTGATAAACAGCTCGGCTTTAAACGGATGGGGACTATCAATAAAATCAACAGCTTCCGGAATTTCATTTAATACTTGAATACGGGGCTGTAAAATTTTAGAAAGTTCTAAATAGTTGATCTTGGTTTTGATATTGTCTTGATAATAACTCAAAGCATGATCATTAAATTGTTCAATTGACATCTTTCGTAAATAGACCCCATTCATCCATTTCAATTTTTCAAGATCAAAGATAGCCGGTGATTTACTAATGCGATCAACAGAAAAAATGTTAACCAGCTGTTCAAGTGAAAATATTTCCTCTTCACCTTCTGGAGCCCAGCCTAATAAAGCAATGTAGTTGATAATTGCTTCACTTAAAAAGCCTTGTTTAATCAAATCTTGATAACTAGCATCACCATTACGTTTACTCAATTTATTTTGAGCATCTTTCATCACTGGAGGCACATGAATATAAGTTGGAATCTGCCAATTAAAAGCTTGATAGATCAAATTATATTTTGGAGTACTAGATAAGTATTCATTGCCCCTTATAACATGAGTAATATTCATTAAATGATCATCAATTACATTAGCAAAATTGTATGTAGGATAGCCATCACTTTTCAATAAGATTCCTTCGTCTAATAAAGCATTTTCAGTTTCGATAGTGCCATAAACGGCATCTTGAAAAACTGTTGTTCCTGTAGCTGGAATCGTTTGGCGAATGGTAAAAGATTCACCATCAGCAATTCTTTTGCGAGCTTCTTCTAGACTTATCTTTTTACAAGGGTCATGGTAAAGATAATCACCGTTTTCATGATGATCTGCTTTTTCACGGCAAAAGCAGTAGTGAGCCCAACCTAAATCTACTAGTTTATGGGCATATTCTTGATATATGGCTAATCTTTCTGATTGAATATAAGGACCAAAGTTTCCAGGATTTAAAGGGCCCTCATCATAATTTAAACCGGTATTTTTTAAAACATCATAAATGATATCAACAGCACCAGCAACTTCTCTTTGTTGATCAGTATCTTCGATCCTTAATATAAATTCACCGTCTTCATGTTTAGCGATCAAATAGCTGTATAGAGCGGTTCTTAAATTACCTATATGCATATAGCCAGTAGGACTAGGTGCAAACCGAGTACGAATTTTTTGCATTTTTTTAAATTTCTCCTTTTCTTTTTCTAAAAAAAGTAGTAAAGTATATATAGACATTGGGGTGTAGCCAAGCGGTAAGGCAGCAGACTCTGAATCTGCCATTTCCCTGGTTCGAATCCAGGTACCCCAGCCAAATATAAAAATTAAGCAGGAATAAGTTCCTGCTTTTTATTTTAATATGGTAGCCTGTAGGGGGTTCGAACCCCTGCATGCTGGAATGAGAATCCAGAGTGTTAACCACTTCACCAACAGGCCATCGTGTAAATATATTATAGCACTAAATTTTGCTAAAATACAGTCTTAATTTTAAATTTTATATACGATTTGTAATCATGGCATTAATTATTCAAATATTTTAAACTAAAAAGCTTATTTTATATAACTAGTGAATCTTGATACAATATATTTTTTAATAGAGTTGTAATATGATAGAAAAAGCAATACAATTCATTATTTGCGTGATTGTTTCTATTATACCATATTTAGTATATACTTGTTTTACTTAAATATATTTTGATTTTTAGATATTATGATTTAATTAATAAATTAGATTTGATTCAATGAGTTTTATAGTCAATGAAAATAAAATAAGGTATAATGTATATATGCAAAAGGGATGATAGAAATGAAAAAAGCAATTCCACTTGGAATAATGGATTATGAAAAACTAATAAAAGATGATTATTATGCAATAGATAAAACATTGATGATCAAAGAATTTCTTGAAAGGAAAAGTGGTGTTACATTAATTACGAGACCAAGAAGATTTGGCAAGACTTTAAATATGTCAATGTTAGCTAATTTCTTTGATATTACCAAAGATTCTAGAGAATTATTTAAAGATACAGAGATCATGAAAACAGAATATGCTGATTACATCAATCAGTATCCAACTATTTTTATCACTTTTGCAGGAGCTAAAAGCAGTTTACAGGAAATTGTAAGCTGGATAAAAAAAGTAATCTTAAAAGAATATCAACGTTATAAATTTATTTTAAAAGATTTAGATGAATTTGATAAATCAGTTTATGAATCAGTAAAGAAAGGACTATTTAATTTTAATAATAATCAATTAAATGATATTGTTGATGCTTTATCATTTTTAATGGAACAGTTAGAAAAATATTATCAAAAGAAAGTCATGCTGTTCATCGATGAATATGATACGCCATTTATTGAAGAACATGTAAGTGGTTTTTATGATGAAATAAAAGGCGGGTTAGCAGGATTACTTCATAATGCTTTAAAACTATCACCAAGCCTTCAGTATGCGATGCTTACAGGAATTCAGAGAGTAGCCAAAGAAAATATCTTCAGTGATCTAAACAATCTTATAGTATGTACAGCAATGGATGATGAATATGATCAATATTTTGGTTTTACTGAAAAAGAAACAGAAGAACTAAAAAGCTTATCAGATATAGCAAGCGAACAGATCGTTGAAAAAGAATATGATAAAGGATTAGAAGAAAAGATAATCTATATAGGATTAGCTCATTGTGGTAAAGAGGTTGTGGTGAGTTGGAAAGAAAAAATAGTTAATAACTAAAGTTTAATATTTGAAAGGAGATCGGCTATGAATCTAAAAAAACTTCATCATGTTGCGATAATTGGCAGTGATTATAAGAAATCAAAACATTTTTATGTAGATTTATTAGGTTTTAAGATAATTCGGGAAAATTATCGAGAAAGTAGAAATGATTATAAGATTGATTTGCAGCTAGATGATATCGAATTGGAATTATTTATTGCCACAAATCATCCGGCAAGAGTTAGTTATCCTGAAGCATATGGTTTAAGGCATCTTGCTTTTTGGGTTGAATCTGTGGAAGAAACGGTCAAGGAACTTAATGAAAAAGGAATTAGTACGGAACCTATACGTATAGATGACTATACTGGAAAGAAAATGACTTTTTTCTTTGATCCCGATGGATTACCTTTGGAAATACATGAATAATGTATATAATAAAATTTAAAGGAGATTGATTATGGTAATTATTGATTTGATACTTTGTTTAGCTGCAATAATTTTTGCAATAATTGCAGCCATTAAAAAATACAGAAAATTTAATGTTTTGGTAGTATTGAGCTATGTATGTTATTCGTTAGCGATATTGTATTCATTGTATGATATGATAACTAGAGTAAATAGCAATGATATTGCTGGAATCCTGGATATCTATCCGATTATGATGATCGGATATCTTATTGTTCTTGTAATTGTTACAATACTTAACTTATATGCGGTTTTAAAAAGGCGAAATACGATAGATTTTAGTTTATTGAAATAAATATATTGAAGCTAAAAAGGAATTTAGATGATGTAATTATTGTAACTTGTATAATAGAAATATATATTTGCTGTTATTTGTAAAAAATTAAGGGGTGAGATCATAATGGTAAATAAAAAAAGAAAGAATGTCGCTTTACTCCATGCAAAGTCAGTAAGTGTTTATCATAGTTGCATGGAGTAATAAAGGATAGTGCTGGCTTTGCAATTTGATGATAAAAAGTTAAAGGAGCGAGCTTGCATGAAATATATTAAAGCAGATTCAATACTTCCTGTTGCTTTAGTTGAAGAACTACAAAATTATATCCAGGGTGGATATATTTATATTCCTTCAAAAAAGGACAACAAAAAGAAATGGGGCGAATTGAGTGGTTATAAATTAGAAATTAAACAAAGAAATATAAAGATAAAGAAAGATTATCAACAAGGAAAAAGTATTGATGAATTAGCTGATAGCTATTGCCTTTCAGTTTATTCAATTAAAAAAATAATTTATCAAAAATGAGGTCGTATTTTAATACGATCTTTTTTGAATAAAAAACAATTCTGTAACTAATTATATATTGAAAACAGTACTTTTGGTGATATTATCTAATTGGTGATGGATAATGAAAACAACAAAATTTTATCTTGCAAAAATCCCCGTTATTATATGGTCCGTAGAATCAGACAAAGTATTCATTTATGTTCATGGAAAAATGTCTAATAAAGAATCAGCTGAACTTTTTGCTTCAATAGCGCAAAGTAGGGGATATCAGACAATTAGTTTCGATTTACCAGAACATGGAGAGCGAAAAGATGAAAATTATCGATGTGATGTTTTTAATGGTGTTTTTGATCTTAGCAAATAAGTGCATATGCTTTAGCTAATTGGAAAACAGTTTCTTTATATGCTTGTAGTTTGGGCGCATATTTTAGTTTGCAGGCATATAAAGATTGTATTTTTAAAAAATGTTTTTTTCTTGCACCAATTGTCGATATGGAATATCTCATCAAAAATATGTTTAAATGGTTTGATATTACTGAAGAAATACTGAATACTTAAAGAGAAATTTCTACACCAATAGATATCTTAACTTGGGATTATTATCAGTATGTTAAAAATAATCCTATTGTAAGGTGGGATAGTCCAACCTACATCCTTTATGGAGGAAAAGATAATTTGCAGTCATTTTCAGTTATAAAAAATTTTGTGAGATCTACGCATGCAAAATTAACTATATCTAAACATAGCGAACATTCTTTTATGAATAATGGTGATGATGAAGTGATAAAGAAGTGGTTGGATAAAAATTTGTAAGCAGATCATGACGATCTGCTTATTTAAGATTATTTTGAATTTTATTTAAGTACATACTAACTAATTTAGTAAGAATAATTAAAATAGGGATAGCAGCAATGATAGTTATTAAAATATAACTGATTAATTTTGAATTTAAACTATGCATTTGTAATAATGACCAAAATATCGGAGTAGATAATATAAAGCCAATTATATCAATAACTAGTACACCACCACGATACCAGTTGAGAGGACAGTAAATTCTATAGATCATATGGATAGAAATAAAAGCCGTTGTAAAATATAAAACTGTAAATACTTCCGGTAGTGATAAATGGAGTAATGGGGCTAATAATTTTATTATTGCAACAGTTAAAACGATTGTTAGGGCATTAGGTAGTGAGTAACGCAAAGCATGATGTCCAATCGATTCCTTTGGTTTTTCAATATTTCGTTCAAATAAGATCATAAATGATGGAAAACCTTCGATAAACATATCTAATAAGGTCATTTGAAAAGGGATAAAAGGATAAGGAATATTTAAGATGATCGATAATATAGAAAGTAAGATAGTATAGATCGTTTTTAAATAATACATTGAAGCAGAACGAGTAACATTGTTGATAACTAAACGGCCTTCACGAACTACTTCAACTAATGTTTCTAACTTCCCATCAATAATGATAAATTGAGCAACTTGTCTTGCAATATCGGATCCGGATCCCATAGCGATTGACACATCAGCATCTTTTAGAGCTAAAACATCGTTGACGCCATCACCTGTCATCGCAACTTTTCGTTTATGTTTTTGTAAGCAAAGAATCATTTGATGCTTTTGGAAAGGTGTAGCACGACCAATGACATTATAGTTTAAAATAGCATTTTCTAATTCTTGATCTGTTTTAATTGATGAAGCATCAATATATTTATCAGCATTATTGACACCAGCAAGTTTTGCAATAGCACTTACTGTAGCGGGATTGTCACCAGAAATCACTTTAATATCAACATCATTTTCACTAAAAAATTTTAATGTTTCTTTTGCATCTTTTCGGATTGGATCTTTAATAACAATCAAGCCTAAAGGAATTGTTTTATTGAGTGTTTCTTGAAGCGTATCGATATTTTCATGATGACCGATCATTAAAATTCGCGCACCGCTTTTAGTCATTGCCGTAATCTTTTGAGGTAAAGGATATTCAGGTTTAATGATTTCTGGAGCTCCAACAATAATTGTTCCAATTGTTTCTAATTCTACAGCACTCCATTTACGAGCTGAAGAAAAGGCAATCCTATTTAATGTTTTATAAGTACTCGGTTCATTAAAATAATTCTTCAAAGTCTTAAAAGTTATATTATTATCTAATGAACCAGCAACAAACGAACTCATAATTTTATTTAGATCATACAAAAAGGAATTATCAAGTTCAACAACTTGTTCAATTTCCATCTTTCCTTCAGTAAGAGTACCAGTTTTATCTAAACATAAAACATCTATTCTTGATAATGTTTCAATACTAAACATCTCTTGAACAAGCGTTTTTTGCTTACCCAATTTAACAACGCTGGCGGCTAAAGAGACACTAGTAAGTAAGACTAGGCCTTTTGGCAGCATTCCTAAAAGGGCGGTTGCTGTATTAACGATCGTACTTGTAATACTTTGATCACGGATTACATAAGCTTGATAAAGCATCAAGACACTTAATGGTAAAACTAAATAACTAGTATAGCGTGTAACTGTGTTGAATGTATTTAATAATTCTGAGTTAACTGGTTTTCGCGTCCTTGCCTGATCGGTGATTTTACTAGCATAATTGTCTTTGCCAACATGAATTACTTTTGCTAAGCAGGCGCCACTTAAAATGAAGCTGCCCGATAATAACATATCTCCAGGATTTTTTGTGACAGGATCGGCTTCTCCAGTTAATAATGATTCATCAACTTCAACACTGTTTTTAACAACTCTAGCATCAGCACTGATTTGATTACCAGTTTCAAAATAAACGATATCATCTAAAACAATTTCTTCGTTATTGATTGAAATTGTTTTTTCTTCACGAATTACTTTTGTTTTTGGTGAGACGATCAAATTTAATTTAGCAACCATGTTTTTTGATTTGATTTCTTGTTTAGCTCTAATAACAGTATTAGAAACAACGATTACAACAAAAAACAAGCTTGAATATGCTTTAACTGCAATTAAAGCTACAGCAATAATAAAATTATAAGCATTGAATAAATTAAAAATATGACTTATGATAATTTGTAAATTACTTTTAACAACAGGTTTAGGTGCAATATTAATTTTACCTGCTTTAATTCTTAAATCAACTTCTTCATTAGTCAATCCGGTTATTTTTTCCATCATTATTTCCCCTATAATATATAATTAATAATTGTTATTTATAATATAACTAAGATATTAAAATTTCATCATAAAAAAACTAAAGAATTTCTTAAATACTCTTAAAATCATTAAAATACTTTTTATTACTAATGTTATTTATTAATAAATTTGTTTATAATATTCATATAAGTTAAATAAATAATCATAGATCAAAGCAAAGGGGAAAATAATGGCAAATATAATTGACTATATAAAATGGCGTGGTGATCTTGATTTACAGATCGATCCTTTCAATGATATTGATGGACTAATTTTAAGTGAACTAGCATATGTTGATTTTGATAAAATAGTACCGGCTTTTTTATCAAAAGAAAGTCGAAGTTTAGAAGATGTAGCAAATGATTTTTTTAATTTAAATGATCTTGATAAATTGATGGATGAATTTTCTTTTATTAAAGATGCTATCATTTTATTAAAAATCGCAGCTAAATCAAAACGATATAAAAATATTTTATTATCTGATTATTTAAATGAATTAGATTATCAGGCTGTTAAACAATTTGCAGCAATAACTTTTCAATTACCAGATAGTAGTATATATGTTGCATTTAGGGGAACTGATGATACGATTCTAGGATGGAAAGAAGATTTTATGATGACTTATACTATGCCGATTCCTTCACAAATTAGAGCTAAAGAATATTTATCTGCCATTGCAAGAAAAAAATATAATAAGAGTTTATTTTATTTACTTAAAAATCGTAATTTTCAAACTAGTGTTTTAAATACTATAAAGAATTATTTTAACCAATATTTTTTTGGTGTGAAGATGCGTTTAGGAGGACATTCTAAAGGTGGAAATCTGGCTGTATATGCAGCATGTAATAGCAGTGAAAAAATAATAAACAGAATCATTGAAATTTATAATAATGATGGTCCAGGATTTAATCAAGAAATCTTGGAAATTCCGGAGTATCAAAAGATAGCTAAAAAAATCAAAAAATTTGTTCCTGAGGGCTGTGTCTTTGGGATAATGCTTGAATATCTTGAAGAAATGATCGTTGTTAAAAGTGATGCAAAAGGATTAATGCAGCATAGTGGTTTTACATGGCAGATCGAAGGTACTCATTTTGTTGAAAGCAAAGCGATTAATGCAGAGAGTCAAGCAATGGATACAGCATTTAAATCCTGGCTTGTTAAAGTGGATGAAGAAACGCGAAAAAATGCTGTTGAATGCCTTTTTAGTATTATTGAGGCTGCCGGAATAAAAAAGATAAATGATTTTTCAGAAAAAACATTTACACATTTAATTGTTGCTTTGAAGGAACTAAAAAATATGGATAGTGAATCGCGAAATGCTTTAATTCAATTTTTTAAAGTGCTATTAGTAGAAAATAATAATAGTCGCAAAGAATATAAGAAAAATAAATCTTAATTCATAATCTATTAATATTATTAAATTATAGTAAATATGAAAAGAGGGTTAATATGAATAAATTTCAAAATGCATTATATCGATTCATGGCAGGAAGATATGGTTCTGATCAGTTTAATGTCTTTTTATTAGTTCTAGCGGTAGTAATAATGTGCTTAAACTTGTTTTTTATTAGAAGCTCATTTCTTTCAGCTGTAGTATGGTTATTACTTATTTATAATTTGTTTAGAACATATTCACGTAATATATATAAACGAAGAGAAGAAAATGAAAAATATTTAAAAATGATTCAACCGATCAAGAAAAGATTTAATGTAATTAAAAAGAATCATCAAGATAAAGAACATAAATATTATTTATGTCCAAGCTGTAAGCAGATAGTCAGAGTTCCTAAAGGACGTGGAAAAATCACGATAACTTGTCCTACATGTAAAAATCGCTTTGATAAAAAAAGTTAATATTAAAAAAACTTAGGCTAAATAAACCTAAGTTTTTTAGTAAAACAAAATCAATTAGCTACCAAAAAAAGTGTTAAATAGAATATTGGATTCTTTTTAAATGCTTGATCAAAATCACGATTAACTTTTCCAAAATTATTTGATCACTTTCCTGGAAACGGTCAAAACTCGTTGAATCAAGATCTAAAACACCATACAAATTTTGATCGATTATTATTGGTAGAACAATTTCACTATTACTGGCACTATCACAAGCTATATGACCAGGAAAATCATGAACATTAGCAATGCGTTTAGTCTTTAATTCGGTGGCACATGCACCACATACACCGCGATCATAGGGAATAATAGTGCAAGCAGTCAATCCTTGAAAAGGACCTAAGATCAATTGTTGATCTCGATTAAGATAAAAACCAGCCCATGAAACATCTTCAAATTCTTGTTTAATAAAAGCACTCATATTTGCTAATAATGAAATTTCGTAATTAATATTTTCTAATAAAGCATCTAATTGTTTTTCTTTCATAAAATCACCTTCTATATTATACATTATTTTTTTCTATTTTGTTTAAAAAAATAAAATTGGTTAAAAATAGTAGTAGAAAATTATAAAGGAGAATACTTATGAAAAAAATAATAAAATATTTATTTTGTTTAACATTATTATTTACTTTAGCTGGATGTGCTAATAATAATGATGATGACAAAACAAATGAAACTAACAATTCAACAAATGAAACAACAAATAATGATGATTTTGATGATATTGATACACAGATCAAAAATCAATTTAGTGATGATTATGAAGTTAATCGAGATGATGTAATTGATGCTGTTAATTATATTAATAATAATCTTGATAATGTAAAAGATAAAGAAGTTGCAAAAAAATTATATGAAAAAGGCAGTTATTTAGAGATGGCAGCAAATTATGGAGACGTCGGTGAAGATGATACGATTCGAAACCTAGGAATTAAAGCTAAAAATTATGCTAATAAAGTTTATCATGCCAGTGATGATGAAGTTGATAATGTTATCAGTGATGCCGAAGGTGATTTTGATGAATTTACAACAAAACTAGGTAATGGAATTGATAATGCAGTAGATGATTTTATGAATTTTTTTGAGACTAAAAAGACTAATGATTAAAGGGATCTAGTGTCCCTTTTTTAGTTTGGAGTAGATGATTAAAAAGTAAGTTATAATTGACTTATAAACTATTATGCATTACGATGTAGTTAAATAGTATTATATAATGTAATTTTTACGAATGTTTTTAGAGTATAAGATGGCTTATTTTAGCAATCTTGAAGATTTTTAATTATATGAATATAAAATATCGCAAAAGTTAAATTTTTATGAGTTTGAAAAGATTTCTGAAAGTACGATTTATCCATTATTATTGAGATTAGAAAAAGTTAATTTAATATACTCTATTATTCGTGAATCAAAATCAGGTTCTAAAAGAAAGTGTTATTTTTTAACAGATGAAGATAAAAAAGAATTAAATAATTTTAAAATAAGTTATGATTAGTTGACTACGACAGTAAATAAACTGTTAAAAAATGCAATGGATGCTTATATCTTATATTGGTGTTTGGATGAATTATATTTTAAGATTATATTAGTTTAGAAAGGTTAAAGAAAATGAATAAAAAAATATGGAAATTTATACTATTAATATTTTCTATTATCTTCTTATTTTTAAAATTATGGGTTCCTTTTGGTAAAAGTCCATCAAAAAAAGATCGCTTAAATTATGCTTCAAGAGCTAAAAATTTTAAACATAATAAATTTTATAATGAAAATAAGTATCGACGAATATATATTAAAGCTAAAAAAAATAACTATCTTTCGATAAAAGATAATATTCCTACTGATAAAATTATCACAAAAACTCCAAAAATCCTAAAAAATCCGGATGATGAAATATTAACTATTACATGGCTAGGACACTCTTCTATCTTTTTTCAAATGCATGGGATGAATATTTTAATTGATCCAGTTTTTAGCAATCATGCTTCACCATTTCCTTTTCCCTCAATGCGTCGATTTAGTGCTTTACCTATTAAAATCAATGATTTTGATAAGATCGATATTGTAGTTATAACTCATGATCATTATGACCACTTAGATTATAAAACGATTAAAAAAATAGATAAAAAAGTAACAAGATATATTGTTCCCTTAGGGGTTGAAAAACATTTAGAAAGATGGAAAATAAAGAAAGAAAAAATTATCAGTTTAGCCTGGTGGGAAGAAATAAGAATAAATGGATTATTAGTAGCTTGTACGCCAGCTAGACATAGTTCTTTTAGAAATTTTATTAATGACAGTTATAAAACATTATGGTCTTCCTGGGTGTTTATTGATGAATATCATAAAATATTCGAAAGTGGCGATACTGGATTTGATAGTCATTTTGAAAAAATATCCAAGAAATACGGTGAATTTGATTTAGCGGTTTTAGAAGCGGGACAGTATAATGAAAAATGGCGAGCTACACATATGACACCTGAAGAATCGGTAAAGGCTGGGATGATCTTAAAAGCTAAGATGATCATGCCAATTCATTGGGGAACCTTTAGTTTAGCCGATCATCCTTGGGATGATCCAGTAGAAAGATTTACGAACAAAGCGGATAAAGAAAATATCAAGTGGATCGTTCCTAAAATTGGCGAAACCATTGCATATGGCCATGATCTTTATCAAAGTAAATGGTGGACTAATTTAAAATAAAAGCAGCTTTTTCGCTGCTTTTATTTATGAATATTATTTAATAAATAATATGCTACACTACTGTAAACTGTAGTTCCTGTCAAAAGAACATTTTCATTAAAATCATAGGCACAATTATGTGGTGAAGCTGCTAGATCAGTAGTTAATTTCATATAGGTGGCAATTCCTCCGTGTGCTTGAACAGTAGCCATCATATAAGAAAAATCATCACTACCATCTAAAGGACTTAAATATTTTGGAGCAACTTTAATATTTTTTAAATGATCATCGCAGACGTGGCGAATTATATCCATCATTTTTTTATCACATTCAAGTG
The DNA here is from genome assembly GCF_946902305.1 of Clostridium sp. Marseille-Q5894. Lineage (NCBI taxonomy): Bacteria > Bacillati > Bacillota > Clostridia > Eubacteriales > Clostridiaceae > Clostridium > Clostridium sp. Marseille-Q5894. The sequence continues at coordinate 430,346 of NZ_CAMPPT010000002.1, forward strand.
AATAAGCTTTCCCCATTTTATTGATTTCAACAATAGTATCATGCATTAAAGCAGCTCCGCGGATTACATCAGTAGCATATACTTCCATATAATTGTTTAATTCTGTAGTTGCTCCACGTACTTCTATTTCTAACTTTGCTGTTTCGGGAACAATATTACGTCCTGTTCCGGCGTTGATTGTTCCTACGTTGATTCTTGTACAGCCGTCGCTATTACGCGGAATTGAGTGAAGATTCAAGATACATGAAGCAGCTGAAAGAAGGGCGTTTTTTCCAAATTGAGGCATACCAGCGGCATGAGAAGAAACCCCATGATAGATTACATCTAACTTTGTTGTGGCAAAAGTTTCATCCATACCTAAATAAATATCATAATCTTCTCCTGGTGCCTGTTGCCAAATATGTCCTGCAAAAATGTAATCAACATCATCTAAAAAACCGCTTGTTGCAATACTTTTGGCACCTCTTACACCTTCTTCAGCCGGCTGGAAAATAAGCTTTAGGGTTCCATGAAGATGTTCTTTGATTTCACTTAAAATTTTAGCGACAGTTAATCCCATAGCTGTATGTCCATCATGACCACAAGCATGCATAGCTCCAGGATTACATGAAATAAAGCCAAATTTACCAGGATTGTGATCAGCAGAATCATCCTCCATAATACTCAAGGCATCCATATCAAATCTGATAGCTACAACTGGACCATCACCATTTTTTATAATTCCCGCTACTGCTGTAAAGCCATCTTTCACTTTTTCTAAATAGTAGGGGTCAGCTCCTTGTAAGATAGCCCGTTTATAATTGAGTGTTAATACACGTTTACTAGGCAGCCCCATTCTTGCCGTTTCACACATCAATTCTTTTCCTACCAATACTTGATAACCCAAATTATTTAGTTTTCTAGCTACGATTGAGGCAGTTCGCATTTCTAACCAGCCTCTTTCTGCATATTTATGAAAATCACGTCTTGTTTGAACTGTTTCAGGAAAATATTCTTTTGCTAAAGATTTAATTTTTTCATACATATTCATTCCTTCTCCTTTATTATATTTTAGCAATTTTCTTGTATCTTTTCCAATAATACATCATTTGAATTTATAGTTTAATTTTATTTTTTTATATTTATTAAATAATTGTTCTAATAATCTAAATAAATATCCAGAGAAATCAACTAATAAAGGAGAAAAGGCAATTAATGCTAATAAAACCATCAGCCAGTTAAAATCTAGCCCCGTCAAATCTAATATAGATTGTCCAATGATCATAGAAATATAATAAGTCATTTGGGTTGTATAGATAATAATTTTTCGATAACGGGTCAAAGGACTATAAATTCGTAATAAAGCAATCGTATAATTACAACCGGTAAATAAAATACAAACAGTAGACAGCATATTAGGATCATAGTCTAAATACAGACCGATATTAGTTATCAAAGTAGTTCCTAAAGCAATCGTAAAAGCTGAAGGAAATGATTTTTCTAAAACATTTTTAAAAAAATTACCTTTTACATGCGCAAAATTTGCTTCGTATGTTAAAAAGAAAGTAGGAATTCCCACCCCACAGGCACTGATCAAGGATAATTGAATCGGTTCAAAAGGATAGGCTTGGCCAAAGAAAATCGTTGAAATTGAAATTAAGACCGAAAAGATTGTTTTAATTAAAAACATTGATGCCGACATTGTAATATTATTGATAACGCGGCGCCCTTCATCAACAATATAAGGCATAGCATTAAAATTATTATTTAATAAAACTAAGTTAGCTGTATTTTTTGCGGCATCACTTCCTGAAGCCATAGCTATCGAACAATCAGCTTCTTTAAAAGCTAAGACATCATTGACACCATCACCAGTCATAGCTACAGTATGACCTAGTTGCTTTAAAGCTAAGACCATCTCTTTTTTTTGTTGTGGGGTGACCCGACCGAAAACAGAATAATTTTTAACTGCTTTTTGAATATCTTTCGCTGTCGTCAATTTTGTTGCATCTATATAATGCCTGCTTTTTAAACCGGCTCTTTTAGCGATGGCAGAGACAGTTATTGGATCATCACCAGAAATGATTTTCAAATCAACGCCTTGTGATTCAAAATAGCGCAAAGTTTCTTTAGCATCATCTCTTATGACATCGCTTAAAACAATTATTCCACATGGTTTTAAATCAGACGGCAAACTTTCATTGTTGATGATTTTATTTGTATGAGCTAATACTAAAATACGATAGCCTTTACTTGTGTAATCAAAGCAAAGTTCTTCTAGATCCTCATCTCCTTGCGGAAAAAGAAATTGATAAGCCCCAAGATAATATGTACCATGGTCATAAAAAGAAGTTCCACTATATTTACGATCAGAACTAAAAGGAATAACATGACAGGGTTTAAAGTTAGTTTTGCAGGGATAATGTTCTTTTAAGGCTTGAGCTGTTACATTAACATCAGTCAATGTATGCATTAAATTTCCCATAATTTCTTGAAAATCAAGATTACATGTTTTAATATCAAACTCAACTTTCATTGTTCCTTCGGTAATTGTCCCTGTTTTATCAAGGCATAAGACATCTACCCGTGCTAATGTTTCAATGCAGAACAATTCTTGAACTAAAGTCTTTTGTTTAGCTAGCCTTAAAACACTAAGCGTCAATGCCGCGCTAGTCAATAATACAAGGCCTTCAGGAATCATTCCTAAAACCGCAGCAACAGTACTAACAATGGCATCATTAAAGCCTTGTTCACTATATATAAGTTGTTTTAAAAACAATAATCCGCCAATTGGCAAAATAAAGATACTTACATATTTCAAAATGGTATTTAAACACTGATTCAATTGCGAATTATGTTTTTTCAAACGTTTCGCTTCATTAGTGATTTTATTCATATAATTATCATCACCAACATGAATAACTTTGCATATTCCTTTTCCTGAGGTAATAAAACTTCCAGAAAAAAGATGATCGCCATTTTGTTTTAAAACAGGATCTGATTCTCCGGTTAAAAGAGCTTCATTTGTCTCCATCTGACCATCTACGAGAATACTATCTGCGGGAATCTGCATACCAGTAGTTAAAACTAGATAATCATCTAAAACAATTTCATCAATCGAAATTTCTTTTAGATGATCATCGCGAATTACTTCAACTTTTGCTGTTGTTATGATCGATAGACGATCTAATGTTCTTTTTGCTTTAACTTCTTGATAGATACCTGCAATCGTATTAATGATTATAACTAAAATAAAGAGGGTATTTTTATAAGATTCAACAAAGAGAACTAAACCTAATAAAGTTGCATTTAAAATATTAAAAAAAGTAATGGTATTGTTGAGAAAGATTTCTTTATACGATTTAGTAATTTTATTGTTTATATGATTAATTTTTCCTTCATCAGTTCTTTGTTTAACTTGAAGACTAGTTAAACCAGGATAATTTTGATTATTTATCTTCATAATATCAACCACCTTTACAACTCATTTTAACTTAATTATAGTGATTAAACAATTAATTTTGCTTAAGAATGTTTAAGAGATTTAAGATATTTTGTATACAATCTTTGTTATAAATTGTATACAATTTTATTGAATGATGCTATAATAGAAATTAATTAATTTTAGGGGGTGCTTATATGAGTAGATTTATAGACGGTTTTATTGAAAAAGCAAGAGAAAGTAACAATAAAATCGATAATGAATTATATTCAAAATATGATGTAAAAAAAGGGTTAAGAAATGAAGATGGTACAGGAGTATTAGTTGGATTAACTAAAATTGCCGATGTTGTTGGTTATAAAAGGGTTGAAAATAAAAAGGTCGATTGTGAGGGTGAGCTTTATTATCGGGGTATCAATGTTTCTGATATTATTAATAAAAGGGAGCCGCATCAAAGATTTTTATTTGAAGAAACATGTTTTTTGATTTTGTTTGGTTATTTACCAACGGTTGAAGAATTAGAAAATTTCAAAAAAGAATTATCAGATCGTTATGAATTACCGCCACATTATTTGGAATCAAAAATTTTGGGATTCCCTTCTAAAAATCTAATGAATAAATTACAGCAGGAAGTTTTGATGCTTTATTCATATGATGATGATCCTGATAATATCAGTGCTTCATCAACAATGTATAAAGGATTAAATTTGATTGCTAAAATTCCTTCTATTGTTTGCTATGCATACCGTAGTAAGGTGCATTATTTTGATAAAGAAAGTTTATACATTCATCAAATTAGACCTGATTTATCAATTGCCGAAAATATTTTGTATCTTTTAAGAGATCATAAACATTTTACACCTAAAGAAGCTGAAGTTCTTGACATGTGTCTTGTCTTACATGCTGATCATGGGGGTGGAAATAACTCAACATTTACTAATGTAGTAATCAGCTCTACAGGAACTGATATTTATTCAAGTTTTGCTGGAGCAATCGGTTCATTAAAAGGTCCTAAGCATGGTGGTGCTAATTTAGCAGTTATGAAACAAATGAAATTAGTTATTGATGAAATAGGCTTAGAAGCTAGTGATAAACAAATCGAAATGATTATTGAAAGAATCTTAGATAAAAAATTTAACGATAATAGTGGTTTGATTTATGGTATTGGTCATGCTGTTTATACACTTAGCGACCCACGCTGTGTTATTTTAAGACAACAGTGTAAAGAATTGTCATTAGAAAAAGGACGTGAAAATGAATTTAATTTTTATTATCGTTTTGAACAGTTAGCAATTGAAGCAATAAAAAAACGTAAAGGAATTACGGTATGTGCTAATGTTGATTTTTATAGTGGCTTAATTTATGATATGTTATGTATTCCTACCGAATTATATACTTTAATGTTTGTGGTAGGTCGAGCAGTAGGATGGCTGGCACATAATATTGAAAATAAATTATATTCTGGTCGTATTATTCGTCCAGCTGCCAAATATGTTGGCGAAACATATGAATATATCCCAATCGATAAACGAAAATAAAATGATACTTCTTTTATCATTAAGAAAAAAGTTGTTTATGTAAAAGGATTTAAAGCTTGATTGTGTTTTTGAATTTTAGAATGCAGCAGTAATATTAATTTCATCAAGATTGCTTGATGAAATTAGTGAAAGTAGATAACAATTTAAATATAAATGCTATTGTTGATAAAGATGAAGTATTTATTAATGATTAAAAAACGTGTTAGTTACATAACTAAATTTATAATAAGACCACAGATAAAGTCTGTGGTCTTATTATATGAATCAGTATAAGATCATAAACTTTATAAAAAAACAGATCAGTTTGACTGATCTGTAATAATGTCTTAATTATTTAATATGACGAACCCAACCGTATTTATCTTCTAAACGACCCCATTGAATTCCTGTTAAAGTATCATAAAGTTTTTGTGTCAATTCGCCAGTTTTAAAGTTATTGATAACTACTTCTTCACCTTTGTAATAAAGCTGACCAACTGGTGAAATAACGGCTGCTGTACCTGTACCAAATGCTTCAGTTAATTTTCCATTACGTCCAGCTTCCATTAATTCATCAATACTAAGTTCACGTTCTTCAACTTTATATCCCCAATCTTTAAGGATATGAATAATTGAATCACGAGTAACTCCAGGCAATACTGATCCTTCAAGAGGAGCTGTAACGATAGTATCATCGATCAAAAACATTACATTCATAGTTCCGACTTCTTCAACATATTTACGATGAACACCGTCAAGCCATAAAACTTGGGTATAACCATGAGCTTCAGCTTTCACCTGGGCAGCGATACTAGCAGCATAATTTCCACCGCATTTTGTAAACCCAGTTCCACCTTTAACAGCACGTACATATTCATCTTCAACCCAAATTTTTACAGGATTGACACCTTCAGGATAATAATTTCCTACAGGTGATAAAATAATTACAAATTTATAAGTTTTAGCAGGATGAACACCAACCCCAGCTTCACTAGCAAACATAAATGGTCGAATATATAATGATGTATCTTTAGCCGTAGGAATCCAGTCTTGTTCATATTTAACGATTGCTTCGACTGCTTCAACAAACATTTCTTCTGGTAATTCTGCCATACAAATACGTTTGTTTGAATTAATCATTCTACGAGCATTCATTTCTGGTCTAAATAATGTAATATTTCCTTGAGGATCACGATATGCTTTTAATCCTTCAAATGTTTCTTGAGCATAGTGTAATACCATAGTAGCAGGATCCATAGCAATAGGTCCGTAAGGAACGATTCTTGCATCATGCCATCCTTTACCTTCAGTATAATCCATCATAAACATGTGATCAGTAAAATAATTACCAAAACCTAAATTATTTTGATCTGGTTTTTCTTTTAGCGTTTGAGCTCTTTCAATCTTGATTTCCATTGTTAAAATACCCCCTTAATTTATCTATAAGTATACTCTTATTTTAGTCTTGTTACAAGATAGAATTTATCTAAGAAATGCAGATAAGGTATGATTTTTATGAAAAAAAGTGTTTAATTATAGATAAAGATATTTTTTGTTGGGAAAATAATTGAAGAAATGAAATTTATTGTAAGACAAAGGAAATAAATATATAGATCTAAGTGTTGTAATCATAAGATATTGAATTGCTTAGTAGGTAATTTATACGATATAAAGGATAATCATTAATGGTAAAATATTAAAGAGGATTAAAATATGAGGGGATCAAAACGACTTATGTCTTAAAGAAATGTAAAAGTTATTTTTTTAGAAGAAATAAGTTTGAAGTAGAATTTTTGTAAAGATACTGATCAAGAGATAAAAGTTTAATCTAAAATCAAACAGCTATTCTAAAAAACATTAATTATATGGGTAGATTTTTTGTTATTTGTATAAATTAAAACTTGTATATTGTATAATTAGCTGATAATCAATATAATATATTTTAAGATGAGGCGGGATTTTATGGACAAGATAATAATTAGAGAAGCAAAAACTGAAGATGCTAAAGAAATAATTAGTTATTTAAATCAAATTGGTGGAGAGTCAGATAATCTATTATTTGGTTTTAATGAATTTAATATGTCAGTTGAAAATGAGATGGCTTATATTAGACGAATAAATGATTCAAATAAAGATTGGATGTTAATTGCTTTAATAGATGATGAAATAGCAGGTATTGCTTCATTACAAGGCTTTAGTCAGATTAGAATAGAACATCGATGTAATCTAGCAGTATCAGTTAAGAAAAAATATTGGCATCAGGGAATTGGAACACAGCTTATTAAAAAGTTGATTGTTTGTGCTAAAGAAAGAGAAATTGATGTTATTGAATTAGAAGTTAGATCAGATAATCTTAATGCAATCAGTTTGTATGAAAAATTAGGATTTGAAAAGATTGGTTATTATCAAAAGTTTTTTAAAATCAATGGAGAATATTATGATGCTTATTTAATGAATTTGTATTTGTGAGGACAGGGTAATGATTTATCAAGAAAATGTATTAACATGTGATATTTATAATCAAATTAGAAATAGCGTAGGGTGGTCTAGTTTTTCGAATAGACAAGCTAATAACGCAATTGAAAATAGTTATAATATAGTTGCTTTTGATGATGATAAGGCAGTAGGAATGGGACGTTTGGTTGGTGATGGAATTTATTATACTATTGTTGATGTTGCTGTTGATCCCCAGTATTGGCATCGAGGAATAGGACAGATGATCGTTAAGAAGCTCCTTGATCAGGCTAATAACAATCTATTTAAGAATGAAAGATGTACTATTAATTTAGTTGTAGTGCAAGATAAAGAAGAATTTTATACTAAACTAGGATTTAAAAAAATTTCTGATGAAAATTGTGGATCAGGAATGAAATTAACATTTAAAAAATAACTGTTTAAAGATATTTATTGATTTTATCTGTTTGCTTTTATGAAAAAATGTTTTTAAAAGAAAATAGGGAAGCAGTATTATTATCTAAAATAAGTTAATAAAAGTGGATAAAAAAATAAAGGATATTTAAATGTTATCCTTTATTTTTATGTGTAAGTTTTTCATTATATCAAGAGCTTTTTGCTCCAAGACAGGATCATTACTAGCAATTCCTTTTGGATCAATAATTATTGTTGTTTCTGGCAGAGCTGCTTTAATAATTATGGCATTGGAAATAACACAGATATTAGAAACAACACCAACTAGAGTAATTTCCTCATAGTCTTTGTCTTTTAAATAATTACCTAACTCTAATGATCCAAAAGTCTCTTTTAAAATTTTTTTATCATTTACAGCAAGTTCATTTATTTTACCATATAACTGCCAGCCTTTACTATTTTCAATACAATGAGTTATTGGTAAATTTTTGCCTTCTTGTGTTTCTAAATAATTTTCTTGATGTGTATCATATGTGAAAATAACATCATCATTGTTATGATGATATCTATTAATTAAATCAACTAAATATTCTTCTAGTGCTACAGCTTTTTCAAATCCCAAACTACCATTTACAAAATCATTTTGATAATCAATTACAACTAATAATTTTTTCATTTCAAGCCTCCATCTTTTGGACTCATTTTAACATTATTAATCAATGATGTAAATATGTGATTAAAGGTAGACCATTATCAAATAAAGAGTTAAAAAATTTATAATATATTGGATAATTTAGTCGATAAATATTTATAGTTACATTAAAAATTGTTATAATATCTTCTGTATCTGTAAAAAAGAGGAATATTTAAGTAAGAGATGGAAAGAAAGTCACAATTTGTGAATATCTTGTGACTTTTTTGATATTTCAGTTATATAGTTAAATTAACTGTATTATTAGGTTAAAATTTAGTTTTATACGGCAGAAAAAAATTATACGTTAATGAAGTTAAATAATATTTTAGTTGTAATATATATGTAGCAGGTAATTTAAATAAGGAGGGATATCATGACATTAGATAAATTAACACCAGGAATGAGTGGTAAAATTACTGTTGTTCATGGAGAAGGACTATTACGACGACGTTTACTAGAAATGGGTTTAACTCCTAAAACAGTAGTTAAAGTTCGTAAAGTTGCGCCTATGAAAGATCCAATTGAATTATATTTGCGCAGTTATGTTTTGACGATTAGAAAAGATGATGCATCAATGATAGAAGTTGAGGTGATTGATAATGGTAACTAAAACAATCGCTTTGATTGGAAATCAAAATTGTGGAAAAACAACACTTTTTAACGCTTTGACAGGTTCTAATCAGCATGTAGGTAATTTTCCTGGAGTTACAGTTGAACAAAAATCCGGCTCAATAAAAAAACATCCTACTATTAAATTAGTCGATCTTCCAGGTATTTATTCATTAACACCATATACGATGGAAGAGATTGTTTCTACTGATTTTTTAATCAAAGAGAAGCCCTCGATGATTATTAATATTATTGATGCAACTAGTATTGAAAGAAATCTATATTTAACAATGCAATTACTGGAACTGAATATTCCGATGATTTTAGCTTTAAATATGATGGATGAAGTTATCAGCAGTGGTAACTGTATTGATGTTGAAGGCTTACAAACTGCTTTAGGATTAAGGGTAGTTCCTCTTTCAGCTAGTAAAAATGAGGGAATCGAAGAATTGATTGAAGCAGTTGAATCGATATTGAAAGAAAATAACTGTTCCCATTTAGATCTATGTAGTGGCGAGATTCATAAAGCAATTCATTCAATCAATCATTTAATCGAAGAAAATGCGATAAAAGCTAATCTTCCTAAACGATTCGCAGTTACCAAAGTGATAGAAGGCGATCAAGAAATAATCAAACAGTTAAAATTAGATTCCCAACAGCTGCATATTATTGAACATATTATCAAGGATATGGAAGAGAAGGAGGGTCTTGATAAAGATGCTGCATTAGTAGAAATGCGCTATCAAATCATTGAAGATATTACTAGTAAAACAGTCTTTAAGCAACAAGAAACCACAGGACAAATACGCTCTGAAAAAATTGATGCAATCTTGACACATAAGTATTTGGGAATATCAATTTTCATTATTATAATGTTATCGATTTTCTTTCTGACATTTAATGTAATTGGCGCTCCATTACAATCTTTAATGGAGCTAGGCGTGAATTTTGTTGGGGATACATTAATAACATTCTTAACTAATCATCAAGTTGCTCCTTGGTTGATTTCTTTATTAGAAGATGGCGTGATTGCTGGAGTCGGCAGTGTCTTATCATTTTTACCATTGATCGTTGTTTTATTCTTCTTTTTATCAATGCTTGAAGATAGTGGTTATATGGCGCGAGTTGCTTTTGTCATGGATAAATTATTAAGAAAAATTGGATTATCAGGAAAATCATTTGTTCCAATGCTAATTGGATTTGGGTGTTCAGTTCCAGCAATCATGGCAACAAGAACTTTATCATCTATCCGTGATCGTAAAATGACAATAGTTGTGACACCGTTTATGTCCTGTAGTGCTAAATTACCAATTTATGGAATGATCATTACTGCTTTTTTTAGTACTAAAGCACCATTTGTAATGATTACAATTTATTGTATTGGCATTTTAGTAGCTATTTTTTCAGCATTATTGTTAAAAGCAATGATTTTTCCAGGTGATCCGATTCCTTTTGTAATGGAACTGCCAAGTTATCGAGTTCCTACTGCCAAAAATGTAATTATGCATATGTGGGAAAAGGCAAAAGATTTTTTAAAGAAAGCTTTTACGATTATTTTTATTGCTTCTTTGTTGATTTGGTTTTTACAAAGTTTTAATTTTAGATTTGAAATGGTCAGTGACAGTTCAAAAAGTATTTTAGCTTTTATTGGAAATAAACTATCATTTATTTTTGCTCCATTAGGTTTTTCTAATTGGCGTTTATCAACCGCATTGATTACGGGAATCACAGCTAAAGAATCCGTTGTCTCAACATTATCAGTATTAACTAATTCAAGTAGTCCTGATGCTTTATATCATGCTTTAAATGGCTTACTTACACCAGCCAGTGCTTTTGCCTTTTTAACCTTTACGGTTTTATATATGCCCTGTGTTGCTGCCTTTGCTGCAACAAAAAGAGAATTGGGTTCATGGCTTCAGGCAATTTTAACAGTACTGTATCAAACCGGTGTAGCATACGTTGTAGCATTTATAGTTTATCATTTTGCTTTATTGATTTCTTAGTCAACAAATAATATAATATTCGTGGATATTTTTGAAAGGACTTACAATTATGGATGAGAATTTGAAGGAAATTATTAAGATTAGAGAAGATAGAATGATCAAAGCTTTTAATCAAAATAATATGCAAATAACATTTGTAGATAATTTTGAACAATTACATAATTATTTAAAAAGATATTTATGTAACCAAAAAACAATTGCATTGGGGGGATCGATGACTTTATTTGAAACTGGAGTCATTGATTTAATTAGACAAAGTGATGTAATTTTATATGATCGCTATGAAGAAGGATTGTCAAGAGAGCAGATGCAGGAAGTATTTAGAAAAGCTTTTACAAGTGATATTTTTATTACCAGCACTAATGCTTTAACAACTGATGGTTGTTTATATAATGTGGATGGAAATGGTAATCGTGTAGCCGCGATGATCTATGGACCTAAGGAAGTTATTGTAATTGCAGGAAAAAATAAAATTTTTGAAAATGAAACTGAAGCCATTAATCACATTAAAACAATTAGCGCTCCAGCTAATGCTGTACGCTTAAATAAAAAGACACCATGTACTAAAACAGGAGTATGTATGGATTGTTTATCGCCAGAACGTATTTGCAGCAGTTATGTTAAATTAGGATATCAAGGTAACATCGATCGAATTAAAATAGTCGTTGTTAACCAGGATTTAGGGTATTAAGATGAATTGTGGAGTTTTATTCCCTTTATCTAGTTTTCCATCAAATCATGGGATTGGTGATTTAGGCAAAAATGCTTATGCAGTTATTGATGCTCTAGCAAATAATGGCGCAAATTATTTACAAATTTTACCATTTCATCCTTCAACTCAAGCTAATTCTCCATATCGTGGAGTAAGTACGTTTGCTGGGGATGAAATATATATCGATTTAGAACAGTTAGTAGAAATGGGACTGTTAGATGAGGTTCCAGAATTTAATGCTGATGCAAAGATGGTTTATTATGATAAAATTAGAGCGTTTAAGCATAAATATTTATTAAAAGCATATAAAAATTTTAGAAGTAATGATGAATATGATCTTTTTTTAAAAAAATGTCCTTGGGTATATGATTATGCATTATATTGTACTTTTGCCAATATCAATGATTCATACGATTGGGCTTCATGGCCCCAGGAATTTAAACGGTATCCTAAGTTTCATCAAGTTGATTTGAGTAAATATCAAGCTGAAATTGGATATTATCAATTTGTTCAGTATATTTTCTATTTACAATGGTTTACTTTAAAAAAATATGCCAATGAACATGGTATCAAGATAATTGGTGATATGCCATTTTATGTGGATCATGGCTCTGTAGAAGTTTGGCTAGATAACGAATCATTTATGTTGGATTCTAATGGCTATCCTACAGATGTAGCTGGAGTACCGCCAGATTATTTTAGTGCTACAGGTCAATATTGGGGGAATCCAATTTATAATTGGGAACATTTACAAAATAATGAATTTAAGTTTTGGGTTGACCGAATCGGCTGGGCATGTAAGATTTTTGATATTACCAGAATTGACCATTTTAGAGCATTTGACTCTTATTGGGACATTCCGGCAGCTTCTACTAGTGCTGTTGATGGCTGCTGGAAATATGCTCCAGGTTATGAATTGTTTGATTGTCTTTATGCAAAATTAGGAGATATCGAATTAGTTGCTGAAGATTTAGGATATTTAAGACCAGAAGTAATTGAATTAAAAGATCATTATCACTTAAAAGGGATGAAAGTGTTTCAATTTATGCTTGATGAGGGCTTTGATAAAGTAGACAATAGTTATTTTTATCCAGGAACTCATGATAATGAAACAATCAAAGGCTGGATCGATAATCTAGATCAGCAAAGTTGTGATAAAATCGTAGAAACTGTAGGCGATAAACTGCCTTTAAATCTTGCCATTTTAGATTACTGCTTACATTCAAATGCTAGTGATGTAATTATTCCGATTTGGGATCTGCTTGGTGTCAATAACGATCAGCGCTTTAATGTACCTGGTGAAGTTAATGATACGAACTGGACTTATCGAGTGCCAGATCTTATGGCAGCTAAAAAGGGAATTGATTTATTTGGTAAACTAAGAAAGGATGATTAAAATGAGTTTTAAAAAAATTGATATTAATGAAATCGTTTTAAATCCATTTAAAACGATTGGAAAAGATTGGCTTTTAATTAGCGCTTCAAAAGAAGATAAAATCAATACGATGACCGCTTCCTGGGGTGGCATTGGAGTTATTTGGAATAAAAATGTCGTAACTGTTTATATTCGACCTCAACGTTATACAAGAGAGTTTGTCGATGCTTCTGACTATTTTACTTTAACTTTTTTTGAGGGTTATAAAAAAGAATTAGGTATATTGGGTTCCAAATCGGGACGTGATGGCGATAAAATCAAAGAGGTTGATTTTGATGTAGAATTGCTTGAGGGACAGCCAGCTTTTAAACAGGGAAAAATGGTTTTTATTTGTAAAAAACTATATCAAGGTAAAATTGAACCAAACGGGTTTATTGATGACAGTCTTGATGAAAAAAATTATCCTGATCATGATTATCATTATATTTATATTGGAGAAATTGAAGATGCTTATATAAACGAAAAAGAATAATTCTTTTTCGTTTATTTATATTGATTTTGTCAATAATATTACTGGTGAGATTATGCAGATATTAGAATATATAATTGTTCCGATCATATCTTTAGTCGTCTTGTTTATTATTACTAAGATGATGGGGTATCGTCAGGTCAGTCAATTAAATATGTATGATTATATTAATGGAATTACGATAGGTAGTATTGCCAGTGAGTTAGTAATGGGTGGTTTTGATAATATTTTACAACCTTTAATTGCAATGATCGTTTATGCAATTGTAATAATAACTTTATCTAAGTTAGCTGCTTCTTCTTTGAAATTAAGAAAAATTATTGATGGTGAAGCAGTTGTTTTATATGAGAATAATCAAATTTATAATGAGGAATTGGAAAAAGCTAAATTAGATATTGATGAATTTTTAATGCAATGTCGTATTGCTGGTTATTTTAATTTAAATGAACTGCAAACGGTAGTGTTAGAAACTAATGGTAGTTTTAGTTTTTTTCCAAAAGAAAAGTATCGGCCTGTTGTAGTAGATGATTTAAATATTAAGATCAATAAAGTTAAATTGCCAACGGTGTTAGTTAAAGAAGGAAAAATTTTTTATGAAAATCTTAAAACTATTGGACAAAATGAAAAATGGCTTGAAAATGAACTAAACATACAGGGAATACCACTTGCAGATGTTATTCTAATGTTTCAAGAGGATAATAGTAATATTGTCACATACACAATAAATGAAGTAGAAAAGAATTTTGATTAAATTTAGGATAAATAAAAAAACGATTTTAATTAATCGTTTTTTTATGCTTTTCTTTTATATTTATCATAGATGATTTTTAAACCTTTAAATGTAAGATCAGGGTCATATACATCAATCAACTTAGTTTCATTAAAAATAATACGTCCCAAACCACCAGTTGAAATAACTTTTAAATTTTGTCCATATTCTTTTTTTATTTCATTAATAATATTTTCGGTTAGACCGACATACCCATAAACAATACCAGCCTGCATACTTGTAACAGTATTTTTAGCGATAATATTTTTAGGTTTTTTAATTTCGATTTCCGGCAGTTTTGCAGCTTGACTAGAAAGAGCATTGATACTAATACCGATTCCTGGTGCTGTAGCCCCACCTAAAAAATCACCATTTTCATTTACGACATCAAACGTTGTAGCAGTGCCAAAATCAATAACTAAGCAGGGACCGCCATAGATATAGTAAGCCCCAGCAGCATCGACTAAACGATCGGCACCTAGTTCTTTAGGATTATCGATTTTAATACGGATTCCCGTTTTGATTCCAGGGCCAACAATAATCGGTTCACGATCAAAGTATTTTTTGATTGAATTAGTAAAAGAATACATGATCTTAGGAACTACTGAAGCAATGATGATATCTTCAATTTCATCGATAAGAATATTTGAAGCACTTAAAAAGCTCAAGAGCATAAAACCATATTCATCAGAGGTACGTTCTAATTTTGTTGTTAAACGATAGTTATCGATAATTTCATCTTTATCAACTAGCCCCATGGTAATATTGGTATTACCGATATCAATTACAATTAACATGCTTTTTCCTCCTGAATTTCTATTAACCTTTTTAAAATCAAATCACTCAAATTATTTTTTGACATTAATTCAATTTCCTGTGTATTTTCAGCAGTTAAAAAGGTTACTTTATTGGTATCATTTTTAAATCCTGCCCCTGGTTCTTTTAAATTATTGGCAACTAAAAGATCACAATTTTTATGAATAAGTTTTTCTCTAGCGTTTTCGATTAAATTTTGTGTTTCCATTGCAAAGCCACAAATAATTTGATTAGTTTTATGTTCTCCTAAAAAAGCTAAAATATCATCATTTTTGATCAATTCCAAAGTTAAAGTTTCTTCTTTTTTCTTAATTTTATCTTTGGCAATCTCTTTGACCCGATAATCACCAACAGCAGCCGCTTTAATAATAAAATCCTGTTTTTGATAATGTTCTTTAACTGCCGTAAACATTTCTTGGGCTGTTTGGATCTCAATAGTTTTTATACCATAAGGAAAATCAAGACCTGTAGGCCCAGTGATCAACGTAACTTTTGCGCCTAATTCAAAGGCTCTTTTTGCTAGCGCATAACCCATTTTTCCACTTGAATGATTAGTAATATATCTTACTGGATCAAGGGCTTCTTGGGTGGGACCAGCGGTCACTAAGACTCGTTTATTTTTTAATGGTTTAGCACTTAAGCAATATTCGATCATTGCAATGATTTGGTTTAAATCAGCAAGTTTTCCGCGACCAGTATCACCACAGGCTAAAAGTCCATATCCTGGTTCTACAAATTTAATCCCATAGGTTTTACATCTTTCAATATTGCGCTGAGTAGCAAGATTATCATACATATTAACATTCATCGCTGGAGCAATCAATTTAGGACAAGTAGCAGCAATAAAAGAAGATGTTAATACATCATCACAAATACCGTTGGCAATTTTACCGATGATATTAGCAGTCGCAGGAACAATAACAAAACAATCAGCTTTTTTGGCATAACTAATATGTTTGATTTCATAGCCATTATCATCAAAATCATCAATTAATACTGGTTTGTTGATCAAAGCTCCTAAAGTAAGGGGACTAATGAACTTTGTTGCATTATTAGTCATAATTACTTCTACATCATATTCTTTCTTTTTTAAAGCTCTGACAAGTTCACAAGCTTTATAGGCAGCAATACTGCCACTAATTCCTACAACGATTGTTTTCATCTTAATTTCCTTTCTTTGTAAACATTAATAAAGGCTGGCAAACAAGAACGGCGATAACCGTTCCAACAACGGCTTCTAATAAACCGCTGCTAGTAACGATTCCAATTAAATATGCCATCAGTAAATTAAAATCTTGACCAATTGCTTGCGCATAACTTTGGCCAAAAATCAAATAAATACCACCTAATACTAAAATAGTATTAGTTAATGCACCAGCTAAACTGGCAACGATCATTCCGGCATATTTATTCCATTTATGCTTGATTACTTGTTCAAAAATAAAACCAGTAACAAAACCAATCATTACTCTAGGTAAAATAGCGATAACAGCACTTAAAATATTTCCACTAATAAATGGTGAAAAAACAAATGAGGTTACAGTAGGATTAATTGTGTTATAAAACAAACTGCTCAAACCGAAAACTAATCCGATGATCGAACCACCTTTTTTACCTAAAATAATTCCGGCAATAATTACTGGAATATGTAGTGTTGTTGCACGCAATGGACCAATTGGAATATATCCTAAAAATGGTATAAATACAAGCAGCATTTCAATTGCAATAAACATTGCATACAAAACAAGATCTTTAGTTTTTTTATTTTTCATTTTTTCCTCCACTACCGTTCCTTTAGATACGGTGCTAATAATATTTTGGTCATTAAATAATTAGATAGTTAATATCAAGTTATTACTAAATTTTTATTTTAACAACAATGTCATTATAGTACGATATTAACTACTTTTCAATTTAAAATAATGCATTTTGATTAGTTTAGTGATAAAATAGCAGTCAAGGAGGTTTTATGATGAAAAAAATAGCAGTTTTATTTCATGATGGATTTGAAGAACTTGAAGCATTATCAGTAGTAGATGTAATGCGTCGTGCCAATGTTGAATGTACAATGGTAGGAATGGATAAATTAGAAGCTCTTAGCGCTCACCAAATAAAAATATTGATGGATCGTATATATGATGAAACAATTGAAACATATGATGCTGTTGTTATTCCTGGGGGAATGCCCGGAGCAACTAATTTAAGAGATGATCCAAGAGTAATTGAGCTAGTAAAAAAATTTAATGTTGATAATAAAATCATTGGTGCAATTTGTGCGGGACCAATCGTTTTAGAAAAAGCGGGAGTTATCAAAGAAAAGACAGTTACTTGTTATCCTGGTTTTGAAACCCAGTTAAATAGTGCAAATTACCAGGAAGCTTTAGTTTTAAAAGATGGTAATATCGTTACCGGTAAAGGTCCTGGGGCTGCTTTGGCTTTTGCATATACTCTTTTAGAAGCCCTTGGAATAGATAGTTCAGAGATCAAAGAGGGAATGCAGTATAAATATTTAGAAGAAAATATTTAAAAATAGTTTAAGATGCCAACAGGGCATCTTTTATATTGACAAACAATAATCAACATGCTTAAATGAGCAATGGAGATAGTATTTGGCAACAAAACTATACTCGATCTGATTCACTGGAATTTCATATAAACATAGTAAATAAAGAGCTTATATTTTTTAAATGGGACTCAAAAAATACAAATAATTTATCATGCATTTTAGGGTCATAGCCCTATAAATGCTTTTTTATTGTATTTTAAATCAAGAAAGGATGTATGAAATGACAATAGAGATGTTAAAAGGAAAAATTCATCGTGCTACCGTTATTCAAGCTAAATTAGATTATGTCGGAAGTATCACGATCGATGAAGAATTACTTGAAGCAGCGGGAATTTTAGAATATGAAAAAGTACAAATTGTAGATGTTGATAATGGAAATAGATTTGAAACATATGCTATTAGCGGTAAAAAGGGCAGTGGGATGATCTGTTTAAATGGTGCTGCTGCAAGATGCGTAAATACTGGCGATAAGGTTATTATTATGGCCTATGGAAATTACGATCCAATAGAAGCAAAATCACATAAACCTGCAGTTGTCTTTGTGGATGAGGAGAATAAAATTAGCCGAGTAACTAATTATGAAAAACACGGCTTATTAAAAGATATGAAATAATCAGCAGTGATGTCAGTTAAGGGTACTATCTCTAAATCCATAAGAAAGAAGAGAATAAAATGCAGATAACAAAAACAGTAGAACAAACAAGAAAACTCATTAAAGCATGGAAAAAAGAAGGAAAAACGATTGGTCTTGTACCAACGATGGGTTTTTTACATGAAGGTCATGCAAGTTTGATTAAAAAATGTCGGGAAGAAAATGATATTGTTGTGGTTTCAGATTTTGTTAATCCAACGCAATTTGGACCTAACGAAGATTTAGAAGCATATCCCCGAGATTTTAAACGTGATAGTGAGTTGTGTGAAAGCCTGAAAGCAGATTTGATTTTTAATCCTGATCCAGAAAATATGTATTGTGACCCCCAGGCATATGTAAATATCGATTTACTTTCAACGACCCTTTGTGGTAAATCAAGACCAGTTCATTTTAAAGGTGTTTGTACGGTAGTAGCAAAATTATTTAATATTATTACCCCTGATAGAGCATATTTTGGTCAAAAAGATGCTCAGCAATTAGCAATCATTCGAAAAATGGTACAGGACTTAAATTTTGATATTGAAATCATTGGCTGTCCAATCGTTCGTGAAAGCGATGGTCTTGCTAAATCATCACGAAACACGTATCTTAATTGCGAAGAAAGAAAAGCGGCACTTTGTTTATCAAAAGCGGTTAAAGAAGGACAAAATGTCATTTTTCAAGGATGTTTGGCCAGTGATGTAATAAAAGCTATGCAAAAGGTTATTGAAAGTCAACCGCTTGCTAAAATTGATTATATCTCAGTAGTGGATGCCCTAACGATGCAGCCAGTAAAAAAAGTTGATCGAAATGTTCTTATTGCAATGGCTGTTTACATTGGTAAAACGCGATTGATCGATAATTTTTCATATGAGGTGTAATCAATGAAAAAGATCATAAAAATCAGTTCACTATTAACTAAATATATTGGCATTATAATCATTATTTTTTCCGGATTAGCCTTTTTAATACCTCAGGGTTTTGCCTGGACAACTGATTATACTTCTGTTTTTTTAGGAGTTGCAATGTTTGGAATGGGACTTGCAATAAAAATGGGAGATTTTCAAATTGTTTTTTCACACCCTAAAGAAGTTATTATCGGCTGTGTAGCTCAGTATACGATCATGCCCTTAGCCGCATGGTTATTAGCAGTTATCTTTCAATTACCTGAAGACTTGGCAATAGGTGTTATCCTGGTAGGCTGCTGTCCTGGTGGAACGGCTAGTAATGTGATAACTTATATTGCTGGTGGTGATGTCGCACTTTCAGTAGGAATGACGATCATATCAACTTTAATTGCGCCACTGATGACGCCATTATTGGTTTATGTTTTAGCCGGTACATGGGTGAAAGTTACTTTTTGGTCAATGGTTTTATCAGTAGTAAAAGTTATTTTGATTCCTGTTTTACTGGGAATTTTGATTCGCAGTTTATTTGGAAAACAGATTCAAAAAATTTCTGATATATTACCGCTTGTTTCGGTTGTATCGATTGTAATGATCATCTCCGGAATTGTTGCAATTAATACAGAAAAAATCATAGCCTGTGGTATTTTAGTATTATGTGTAGTTGCCCTTCATAATTTATTAGGGATGATGCTTGGTTTAGTAGCAGCAAAAGTTTTGCATGTTGAATACTCTAAAGCGACAGCAATTGCAATTGAAGTAGGAATGCAAAACAGTGGTCTAGCGGTTTCATTAGCAACCGTAAATTTTGCAGCTAATCCACTTGCTACTTTACCAGGAGCTATCTTTAGTGTATGGCATAATATTTCTGGTTCGATTTTTGCAAGTATTAGACAGTCATCTTTAAACAAAGATGAAAGATTAGAATTAAAATATAAAACTAATTAAAAAGAAGAGGCAGCTCTTCTTTTTTTAGTCCTAAAAATTAAATCTGCTTTGAGAATAAATTCATTCATGTTAAAATTAATTAAAAGAAATATTATGATTTGTAAAGGAGAGCAAAGATGAAAGAAGAATGTTTGATTTGTAAAGCGCCGTTAGAATATCTTGAGACTGATACGTTGATGGAATGTATTCTTTGCCACCGTCAGGAGTATAGTAAAACACGCTGTATTAATGGACATTATGTATGCGAAAAGTGTCATATGCAGGGAATCGATAATATCATTCAAGTTTGTTTAAATGAAACTTCACTTGATCCAATTATGATAATGGAAAAATTAATGGATTTGAGTTTTTGTCATATGCATGGTCCAGAACATCATATAATGGTAGGCTCAGCTTTGTTGACGGCTTATAAAAACGCTGGTGGCAATCTAGATCTAAAAAGTGCTTTAATAGAAATGCAAAATCGAGGTAAAAAGATTCCTGGGGGAATTTGCGGTTTTTGGGGTGCTTGTGGAGCCGGAATAAGCAGTGGGATGTTTATTGCCATTGTTACTAAATCAACCCCACTTTCTAACATTGAATGGCGACTTTCAAATCAAATGACAGCGGCTTCATTAAACCAAATCGGGAAGCATGGCGGGTCGCGATGTTGTAAACGAGATTCATATCTTGCAATTTTAGCAGCAATCAAATTTGTTAAGGAACACTTGAATATTAAAATGAAAAGCAGTCAGATCGTTTGTAAGCGTTCCACGATGAATAATCAGTGTATTCAAAAAAAGTGTCCATTTTTTAAAATGAATCAGAAGATTAGTTTGGCGGTGGATTAGATGAATTTAAGGTTAGCTGTGATGTCAGATTTATCACAAATTATTGAAATGTATAAAAAAATTATCGCTAAAATGAATGATAATGGTATTCATATTTGGGATGAGATCTATCCTTGTAAATATTTTAAAAATGATATTGAAAATAATCAGCTTTATTTATTATGGGACGATGATAAGATTGTTTCGGCATTTGTTTTATGTGATTTAAATAGTAATTCCAAAAGTGTAAATTGGTCAGATAAAAATGCTAAAGCATTATATATTGAACGTTTAGGTGTAAATGTCGATTATTTAAGAAGGGGAATAGGTCTTCTTACTATTAATAAAGCAATGGCTCTTGCAAAGGAAATGAACGGTGAGTATTTAAGATTATTTGTCGTGGATAATAATAAGGCGGCGATAAATCTTTATCAAAAGGCCGGCTTGAAAAGAGCTGCTGGAATTTATGAAGAAGTTATTGATGATAATTTGACTCTGTATGAATTAGGTTTTGAAATAAAAATATCTTGATTAAAAAAAGATTTCAGATCTTGAAATCTTTTTTATTTGAAAATAAGAAATATTTTTTCGAAAATCCACAATAACTGCTTTAATCAGGCTGCTGCCCTGTATGGGCAGACCACTGACATTCTGTAATTTGCATTTGTGAAAATACGGCTTTAAACGAAGAATTTTCAGGAGAACAGGCATAAATACCAAAAGCAATTTTATTAGCGCCTTTGAACATGTGACAGATTCTCATTTGGGTGAAAGTAACTCCATCATAAGAGCATTCGATACAATAATCATCTTCTCTTCTGCTTAAACGATACCACATCGATTTGATCGAAGCATCGATTGCTGTAGTAGCCCAATCTGAGTAACCGTGATTTGTTACAACACTGCCTAAATGCTGATAGTCATCATTTTCATATTCTATAGAACCCTTTAACCAGTTTTCACTATCTAAATACATGACAATGCCACATTGATCAAACTGATGATGACTTTCTTTAAAATCTGTTTTTACAATAAAACTAAAATATTTCTCTTCTGTTTCTATTTGTAAAACGGGCGCATTGTCATTTTGAAAATGATAATATGTTCTTTGCCATAGATCAGTATATGGTTTTGTAACAATTTCAATTCGATCATCATATATTTTGTAACTTTCTGGTTTTCGTGTCCATTTAAATTTTTTTAAATCCATTTTTATTAGTCTCCTTTTTCATTAAAAATCACTGTCTTTATTTTATAAGACCACATTTTTTATATAACTCAGATATGCAATCTGATTTATATTCTAAATATTTTTCAATATTATCAGGAAATAATCTTGCGCCCTCTTTTTTTACCTGACTATAAAGTTTGATAGCCTCAGGGTGGCTTTTTAAATAATCTCTAAAAGTGATATGTCTTTGCAGCTCCTTTGAATTTTTAGGACATACATATAAATGATGCGTTTGTAAATGTTCTTTTCCTGTATATTTAAAAGCTTCTCTGTCTGAAATTCCTAAGTTGCCTTCATGTATATAGCCAATCTGATTTAATTTTTCGATTACTTTATTTAAATCAGATGTTGAGGCAATCACGATATCAATATCGATAATTGGCTTTGCCGCTAATCCTTCAACAGCTGTACTACCAACATGTTCTATTGATAAAGCTAAGTTTTTTAAAGCTTGGTCAAGTTCATTTTTTATTTTCAAAAAATCATTTTTCCAATTAATATCATAGTCAAGTACAGTAACTTTTGTTGTTTTCATAAAGCCTCCTTCAGTTTATAAAAAATGTTTTTCAACCATGTTTAATAATATCAACACAGTAAAAATAAGAAATAATTCTATAATGCTATTAATCGTGCCAAACATAATAATAAACATACTTAATATCAACAATGAGCGATGAAATAAAATATTTGTTTTTTGATAAAATTCAGAATCTATTAGCATGATTCGATTAATTAATAATTGAAGTATTACTAATAGTAATAAAGCCCCAAAAGATGACAGAATAATATGTAACATTGAAATAATATTTTCATTATCAGGATGATAAGGCAAAAAAGAACCAATTATTACTGATAAAAAACTAAATATTATCAATGTTTTGTTTAAAGGGGATAAATAAGTAATTTTTTTAAATAATTTATTTATTTTGTATAGTAAAAAACAAGAAATGATCATGATCCAAAGTAGATAATGAATTCGCAGATCCTTTTGATATGACAAGTAAGTAAAATTATTATATGTCCAGGAAGTTTTTAATGATAGTAAAAACGTGTAAATAAGCATTAGATAGTACATTTTTGACCTCCATTGAGGTTATTTTAATAAAATCGAAAAAAAATGTAAATAATAAAAGAAAAATCCTTTTTTTTGAAGTAAAGAATAATGAGGAGGAATTTTAAATGAAAATTGAATTAAGAAGTATTCATGGAAATGTTGTTAATGACAAAAAGGCTCGAGTATCTAAAGATATTAAGGCTCATATTGAAATAGGCTATAGCCATAGTCAAAGAGGAAATCTAAGCCTTAATTATCAAATCAAGGTAGGTGAGAAAAAAGAACAGCTTTTTGTCGTTAAATGTGTTTTTGAAATTCAAGATTATGATCGTAATGTAGATGAAAAAATAATTCTTGATCGAGCTGTTGATTTACTTCAAGAGCGGATTGAAGTTATTCTTGGACTAATTAGTGAAGAGATGGGAATTGATCTACAGGGTTGAAGAAATTCATCAACCCTGTAACAAACTTGAATTATTTTCATATTTTATAATAGAGGTGGAATATGTTAATCTATATTAATGGAACTGATAATCGGTGTAAATATTTAGCTAAGCTGATGGCTAAAGCTGGTTATCAAATAGAAAATGATAAAAATTATATATCATCTTGTCAAATCGTATTTTTGGGAAAAGATGGTAAAAGTTTTGAACAAGTAGATTTTGCTTGTGATGCCGTTGTTTTGACATTGTTAAAAAATCAGCGATTATGTTATTTAAGTAAACTAAAAGGTTTTAAGTATGATTATTTATATCATGATGAAGAATTTATTAACGAAAATACTTATATTAGTGATGAAGCATTAATTGCTTATATGATCATTGATAATAATATTAGTCTTTCAAATTCAAATATCTTAATATTAGGTTATGGTCATTGTGGCAAAGATCTAGCTAATAAATTAGAACGATTTAATGCTAAGATCACGATTTCTAATCGCAGTGATCACCATCATGATGAAGTAATTACTAAGGGATATCGTTATATACGTTTAAATGAGCTTACATTAGATGGATATGATTTTATTATCAATACTATTCCATGTAATGTAATTACTGAAGAAATGTTAAAGACGAAAGACGATATGTGCCAAATTTATGATGTTGCTTCAAAGCCGTATGGATTACAAAGTGATAAACGTGATACTAATTATCATTTGTTGAAACAATTACCAACCAAATATGCATATCATAGCAGTGCTTTAGTTTTATTTAAAGCAATTAAAAGGGCGGTTGATCGTAATGTTAAAAAATAAAAAAATTGGGGTTGGAATTACTGGTTCTTTTTGTTCTTTAAAAAAAACAATAACCGTTTTAGATGAATTAGCAAAACAAGACTGTGATCTATATGTATTTGTCAGTGAAAAAATATTAACTTGTGATACTCGTTTTGGTGAAGCTGATGAACTGATTGCAAAGATTGAAAAAATAGCAAAACGTAAAGTTATTACGGATGTAGTAAATGCGGAAATTTTTGGTCCTAAAATTCCTTTAGACTTGATGCTGGTCATGCCTTGTAGCGGCAATACATTAGCAAAGCTTGTTTATGGAATCAATGATAATGCGGTAACGATGGCTTGTAAATCAACTTTACGTAATGAACATAATGTTGTTTTAGCAATTGCAACAAATGATGCTCTAAGTAATTCAGGAAAAAATATTATGCAGATTTTAAATACTAAACATTTTTATTTAGTTCCAATGTATCAAGATGATTGTATAAAAAAACCAAATAGTATGTTATTTGACGAAAATTTAGTACTCCAGACTTTGATCAATGCATTGAATAATAAACAAGTACAACCTGTATTTGAAGGTAATAAAGATGTATAGAGTCCTAAAATTTGGGGGTACATCTTTACGTGATAAAAAAACAATTGATTCAGTAATTGAAATAATAAAAAAACATTTAGATCATAAATTAGTAATAGTTGTAAGTGCGATGGGGCGCTATCCCGATCCTTATGCTACAGATACTTTAAAAGAGTTAGTTTCCTGGCAATTATCTTTTGATGAATATAGTCGGATCGTCAGTTGTGGCGAAACGATCAGCAGCGTTGTTTTATCAAGTGAATTAAAGAAACAAGATATAAAAGCTATTTCACTTTCATCTTTACAAGCTGGTTTAAAAGTTAAAGGGCATCGTTTTGTTGATTTTAATAAGAAAAAAGTAACGGAATATTTAGAAAAATATGATGTTGTCATAATTCCCGGGTTTCAAGGAGTAGATAAATTTAAAAATGTTCGTATTTTAGAAAAAGGCGACAGTGATTATAGTGCTGTTTATATTGCGCGAAGAATGAATTTAGATGAAGTTTATATATATAGCGATGTTTGCGGTATATATACAGGAGATCCTAAATATATCAATGGAGCTCGTTTAATTAAACATGTAGGGTATCGCCAGGCATTGGATCTAGCGAAACATAAAGCTCGGATAATCTGCTATAAAGCTCTTTTAGAGGGGTATAAAAAAGATGGCTTCAAAATTAATTTACGTTCTATTTATAATGGGAATATTGGTACTTTAATTAATCATGATGATACTAAAATAAAAACGATGTCAATTGATTTTAATTATTGGCTGATTCGTTTTGATGAAGAAATCAGCAAAAAAGATTTTAATTATTTGTATGATAAATATGAAAATGATTATCTTATTTTAGAAGAAGATCTTCATAAATTGACGAGCAGATATACAAAAATCGACGCTTATACAAAAGTTCATTTTGTTGGTTGTGAATTAGAAAATGATGATATTTATCGAAACTTTTTAGAAAAATTTGCGCTTACTTCTACTAAAGAAGTAGATAGTTATTATGTTAAGGTCAAGATGCAAAAACAAGATCTTAATTTATTGCATGATTTAATTGTTTTAAGTGATTAAAAGTGTAGTTTTATTAATTTGAAATCATAAAAATAAAATGTTGGAGGGAGGTATTGATGTACATCGTTCTAACATTTTTTAATTATAATAGATGAAAGATCTTATATAAGTTCCAATAATTTCTAGTAATATTACAAAGAAACGGCTTAAGATCAGGGTTTTGCGAATTCTTGATCCAAATTAATTATGTTATCAAATTTCAATAAATTATTAAAGATTAGGATTTGAATACATAAAGATGGTATTTAATCCTGATATAGAAGTTAATTTAAGTTCTCCATACAAACAAATCGGTAACTGCCTGTTGTTTTTGAATCTTCTATCAGGTTCACCTGATTTGTTTACATATTTCCAAGTTTGAGCAACGACTTGGGAATCTTTTGGTATTCCATTACTTTCAATAAAACGTGTTGTATAAGTTGAAAAAGCAATATCAGAATAGTTTAATACATCGATTTTGTTGCCTTGAATTAAAAATAATTTATCAGGTAAAAATAATAACGTTTCTTTTCCTGCTTTGAATGATGCGATTTGCAGATTCGTTTTAAATGGAAAAGGTGCTTTCGTGCTGGCTTTGCAAGTTGTTCGATTAACGGTATTGCTTGCACCAGAAGTATATTTTTTATTAATAACTTTACTTGTCTGCATAATTCTCCAAACTTTTGCAGACTCAGTAATCTTAATCATAGGTTTAATTCTTTCATCAACTAAAGATTGCTGATCAGTGTCAATATTGTACTCTAAATTAATGGTACCTTTGATTTTAACAAAAATTTTAAGAATTAAGAAAAATATTGAAAATAAAAATAAAATTGGAAAACCAAAACTTAAAATCAAAGAGATCCAAAAGCCAATATTAGCCAGCTTGTTTAATCTCAATGCTTTGCTGGCAAATTTACACATAGTTCTTAATTCCTCAGAAACTATTTCAGATGCAACAACATTTACGATATTTCGTGTATCATAATGATTGTTATCAATTGATGGTAAAGGTTGTTGTGAATCAGGTGTAGTATCATACCTTGAATTATTTATATTATTTTTGTCTGCTTCATAAACATATGATGTATCTGTTGCAATTTTGGTAAAGCGATGATCATTTATATTCCAACTATAGCCAATTCCTGATTTATTTAAGTTGATTTTAAAACAACCACCTAAGTTGATAATTTTTCTATATCGAAATCCCATTTTTTGCTTCTCCTTTATAATCTGAATCATATTCCTCAGATATATTTTCATGTTCTTTTCCCACTTTTTTCTATTTATAGAATAGCAAAGCCAGTTATCTTCGTCAATTGTTAAAAATGGCGGATTTAATTTGTTATTTATAAGTATAATGGCTTTGATTATATGATAGATAAAATAGAAAAAGTAATTTTTTATAAAATATTTCTTTATATTTGTTTATCTTCTATTTCCTTTGCTATTTTTAAATCATTATATGCATGAGAGAAAAATATCGCTATTTTTTAGTATAAATAAATTTAATGGGTATAATTTTATTAAAAGTATTGAAAAGAGTCAGTAATTTTATTTTTCTTTTTCTTTAAATTTTGTTACAATATTTTTAGAAAGTATTAGCCAAGTGCATTATGTTGTGGTAATATATTAGAGATTGTTTTTTACACATGCTTGAAATAATAAAATAATAAAGGAGGAAAAAATGAGAAAAGATATTGTAAAGATTTTACCTCTTGGCGGACAAGCTGAAATGGGTAAAAGTATGTACTGTATTGAAATAAAAGACAAAATTTTTATTTTAGATGCTGGCTTTAGGTTTCCAGAAATCAATAAATTAGGAGTAGATATCATCATTCCTAGTTTTGATTATTTAAAAGAAAATGAAGAACGAATCGTAGCAATCATTGTTACTCATGGACATGATGATGTAATGGCGGCGTTACCATATTTATTAGAGAGTGTCAATGTTCCTGTATATGCACCAACTTTAACTGCTGATTTGATTGATCAAATGATGAAACGTCATAAAAAACATAATAATTTAAAACTTAATTATCAGCTTATAAAAGTTAAACGTAATGATTCAATTAATATTGCAGGAGTACCAGTAGAATTTTTCCCTGTTACTCATTCTATTCCTGGAAGTGTTGGTGTCGCATTGTGGACAAGAGATGGTTATATCGTCTATAGTGGTGAGTTTATCATTGATTTTGGTGCTCCAGAAGGTTTTAGATGTGATATTCAAAAAATGATGGAAATTGGCAAAAAAGGTGTTTTAGTATTGTTGTGTGAATCATCATATTCTAAAAATACTGGCTATACTTCTCCAAAACATAAATTAACTGAAAAAATTGATAATATCTTTGAAGATAGCGAAGGACGGATCATTATTTCATCCTATGCTCAAAACATTTTTAGAACAAAAGAAATCGTTGAATTAACAAAAAAATATAAACGTAAGATCGTTTTTTATGGTCGTGATAAGTACGATAGTACAAACAGTATCGTAAGGATCGGGCAGCATTTGAAAAAAGCTGTAATCAAAGTACCTAAAGAGATAATTGGATTTTCTACTGATATTGGTAAAAAAGGCATTGATGATAATTTAGTAATTTTGCTAAGTGGTAAGCCGCAGCGTATATATCATGATATTAGTGATATCATTGATGGTGGTGATGAGTATTTAAAACTTAATGAAAATGATACTTTTATCGTAGCATCTCCAGTAATTCCAGGAACTGAAAAGATTGCCAATAAAGCAATCAATGAATTGTATAAAACAGATTCTAAAATTCATGTTTTAAAAAATAAAGAGTTATTTTCAATGCATGCTTCTCAAGAAGATATTAAAGTAATTATTCAAATTTTCGATCCTACTTATTTTGTTCCAATTAAAGGTGAATATCAGCATTTCATTTCTAATATGGAAGTAGCTAAGAGTATGGGAATTGATGCGAAAAATATTCCGTTGATCGATAACGGTGAATTCTTGAGTTTCAAAAATGGAAAATTAGAAGATTATCGTGATACAATTGAAGTCGAGGATGTAATGATCGATGGAATCGGTGTTGGTGATGTTGGTGATAAAGTTATTGATGATCGAATTCAGCTTTCAAATGATGGTGTAGTTATTATTGGTGTAACTATTGATAGTAATAGTCGTGAAATTATCGCTAATACTGATGTCCAGTCACGGGGATTTGTCTATTTGAGAGATTCTGAGCATATTATTAAAGGAATTGCAGATATTGCTGAAAAATGTGTTGAACAAATGAAAAATGATCCTAATTTAGAAGCAATCGAAGTCCGTCAGGAAATCAAAGAAAAGTCTAATAAATTTATTGTTAAAGAAACCGGTAAAAAACCAGTTGTTTTACCAATTATTATCGAAATTTAAGCAAGTCTAACTTGCTTTTTTCTTTGGCTAAAACAGATGGTTATGTTATAATGGTTGAGTTAGAGTAGGGAGTGTGAGTCATGGCTAAAACAAGTCGTTCAAAAAAATCTAAACAAGAACAACTTAGTGAAGATTTAAAAGTTAGAATCATTGCTGCTGTAGGATTGTTTTTAACGATCGTTGCAACGTTAAAGCTAGGGTTAATAGGAGTGCAGCTAAATTTTTTATGTACATACATATTAGGTAATTTTGTAGGAATTGGTTATGTGGCATTGATTCTAGTTAGTATATATGTAATTTATCACGCGAAATTACCTCGTTTTAATGGTCCTAACGCCATTGGTTTCTACTTGTTATCGGGAGCAGTTTTAACATTTATGTCTTCACTTAGTGATAATAATATGACTGGAATGAAAGTTATTGACCAATATATTCAACAAGCCCCATGTAACCGTGGTGGTTTTATCGGAGCCTTATTATACGGATTATTAAGTGCTTTGTTTGATAAAACAGGAGCAATCATCGCCTCTGGCTTTGTCTTAGTGATTTCTTTGGCATTATTGGGAAGTAAATTTTATTTTGAACAGCGAAAAAAGAAACAAACAACTTCTAAAAAGAAGAAAAACAAAGAAAAAACCCAAAGCAAATTTATTGATTTCTTTACTAAAAAAAGAGATATTGCCTTTTTTCCCGATGACATATTTGAAATAGATGACAAAAAACCAGAGAAGAAAACATCAGCACGGATCCATACAGCTCATCTAGAAGAAGATGACAGCATTCCTTCAGCTATGGAATTTGATGAAAAATCAATGACTTTAGAAATCAAAGAAAAAGAACCTAAGATACATGATAATGACAGTTTAAAAACAAAGCAGAAAATCAATAAAAATTATCGTCTACCAGCATTATCACTATTAAAAAATCCAACTTCCAAAAAATCCGGTGATAATAAAGATAATGCTTTAAAAAAAGCCGAAGCCTTGACTAATGTTCTTCATGAATTTGGTGTTAATGCTTCCATTAGCGATATTTTTATCGGGCCATCTGTTACTAAATACGAATTAAAGCTCGAAACGGGAATCAGAGTCAATAAAATCATTCAGTTACAAGATGATATAAAATTAGCTTTAGCAGCAAAAGATATTCGTATAGAAGCTCCAATTCCCGGTAAACCAGCAGTTGGGGTGGAAATTCCTAACAGCGTTGCAACTACAGTTACTTTTAAAGAGGTTATTAAAGATATTCCTAAAGAACTACAGGCAAATAAGCTTTTGGTTCCTTTAGGAAAAGACGTTAGTGGAAAAACGATTTATGCTCAATTAAATAAAATGCCGCATTTACTGATTGCTGGAGCAACCGGAAGTGGTAAATCTGTTTGTATCAATACAATTATTTGCAGTATTTTAATGCGGGCCAGACCCGATGAAGTTAAATTTATTTTGGTCGATCCTAAAAAAGTAGAATTAGCTAATTATAATGGGATTCCGCATCTATTAGCTCCGGTCGTGACCGATCCTAAAAAAGCAGCTGCGGTTTTACAAGAAGTAGTTGTAGAAATGGAACGACGTTATGATTTGTTTGCTGAAGCTAATGTTAGAAATATTGAAGGCTATAACAGCTATATCCATAAAAAGAATGAGACTTTAGCTTTAGATGAACAGTTAGAATTTTTACCATTTCATGTCATCATTTTAGATGAGGTAGCTGATTTAATGATGGTTGCCAGTAAACAAGTTGAAGACTGTATCATGCGAATAGCCCAAATGGCTAGAGCTGCGGGAATTCATTTGATCGTAGCTACCCAAAGACCTTCAACTGATATCATTACGGGGGTTATTAAAGCCAATATTCCTTCAAGAATTGCTTTTGCAGTATCATCAGGAATCGATTCACGAACTATTTTAGATACCTCAGGGGCTGAAAAACTGCTTGGTAAAGGCGATATGCTCTTTTCTCCAATGGGTTCAAGTTCACCAGTTCGGGTTCAAGGTGCGTTTGTATCTGATGAAGAAGTTAATGCGATAACTCATCATACAGCCAGCCAGCAGGAAGCTAATTATGATGAAAAATATATTAATGTTAAGTTGAACACCACTTCGATGAGTGCAGCTTCAAAAGAAGAAGAGGAAGATGAAGAATACGAAATGTGTCGCAGTTTTGTTATCAGTGTTCAAAAGGCTAGTACTTCATTGCTGCAAAGACAATTTAGAATTGGTTATAATAAAGCAGCTCGAATCATTGATCAATTAGAAGCTGATGGTGTAATTGGGCCTCAAATCGGCTCAAAACCTCGTGAAGTATATATTCGTGGTTATCAAGAAGAAGATGTCTAAGCAGACATCTTTTTTGATCTTGGAAAATAATTATGAGTAGTATTTTATCAAGAAAATATGGTTTTAATTTTATTTTTCAATTTTTAGTGTATAATATAGACATTAGATTTAAAGAAGGAGTGTCATATGAAAAAAAGTTATCAGTTATCAGGATATACATTGCATGTAATTCCGACAAAGAAATTTAAGAATATAACGATGTCTTTAAAATTAGAAAATAAATTGACTAAAGAAAATGTCACAAAAAGATCATTATTGGCATTTATGTTAACTGGTGGAACTGAAGAATATCCATCAACACAAGCTTTATCTACCCATTTAGAAGATCTTTATGGGATGAACTTTGGAACTAATTTAGCGACTAAAGGATTATCACAAGTATTAAATATTTCCAGTGTTTGTATCAATGAGGCTTTTTTACCTTATCAAGAAGATTTATTAAAACAGCAAATTAAGTTATTTAATGATGTCCTTTATCATCCTAATGTTTTGAATGGTAAATTTGATGAGCAGACTTTTAATATCAAGAAAAAAGAGCTTAAAGAGCGTTTGATCGTTCAAAATGATGATAAATTTATGTATGGTCTAAATCAGTTATTTGTAAATATGGGTGAAGGGGGATTTTTATCAATCAGCAATAATGGTTATATTGAAGAGCTTGATAAAATCTCTAATGAAGAATTGTATCAGTATTTATTAGACTGTATAAAAAATGATGTAAAACATTTATATGTTGTTGGTGATGTTGATGAAAGTATTGTTGAAATATGCAAAGAAAATTTAAGTTTTGATCCTGCACCACATTTAAATGAAGTAGTAACAAATTTTAAATCGACAAAAAAAGAAGTTCTTGAAGTAATTGAAAGACAGGATGTAACGCAGGCAAAATTAAATCTTGGTTTTGTAGTAGATTGCAATTTTTTAGATGAAAGCACTTATGCCATGACGGTTTTTAATGCTATTTTTGGTGGCTTTTCGCAATCAAGATTATTTAAAGTAGTCAGAGAAAAGCATAGTCTTTGTTATTATGTTTCCTCTAGTTATGGTGCTTTTAGTGGCATCATGACAGTTAATGCCGGAATTGAGGGAAGTAATTATGAAAAGGCTAAACAGTTAATTATTGAAGAACTAGCTAAAATTCAAAATGGTGATCTTAGTGACGATGAAATAGCTTTAGCTAAGTTAATGTTAAAAAGTTCACTTATAAAAACAAAAGATGAACCAATGAGTTTAATTGCTTTAGCTTATAATCGTGATTTAACTAACAAACAAGAAACAGATGATGAGTATCTTGAAAATATTTTAAATGTTACTAAAGAAGAAATTATTGCTGCAAGTAAAAAAGTTCATTTAGATACGATTTTCTTGCTTACAGGGAGTGATAAATAATGGAAAAAATATATTTTGAAACTTTAAAAGAAACCTTATATCACGAAAAGATGGATAATGGCTTAGAAGTTTATTTACTGCCAAAACCAGGTTTTGAAAAAACATACGGTTTATTTTCAACTAGATTTGGGGCAATCGATACGCGGTTTGTACCAATCGGTCAAGAACAAATGATCAAAGTTGAAGATGGGATCGCTCACTTTCTTGAACATAAGATGTTTGATATGAATGGTAGTGATGCTTCTGATGAATTTGCTAAATTAGGAGCAAGTACTAATGCTTTTACTTCTTCAAGTCGAACTGCTTATTTATTTAGTACCACAGCTAATGAATATCCGTGTATTGAATTATTATTGTACTTTGTTCAAAAATTAGAAATTACACCAGAAAGTGTTGAAAAAGAAAAAGGAATCATTGGTCAAGAAATTAAAATGTATGATGATGATCCTGACTGGAGAGTTTATTTCGGATCGATTCAAAATCTCTACAACAATCATCCCGTTGCAGTCGATATTGCTGGAACAGTAGAAACCGTTAATAATACTACTAAAGATATGTTAGAAATCTGTTACAATACTTTCTATCATCCAAGTAACATGATGATCTTTATCGTTGGTAATATTGAAGCTGATAAAGCGATGACAGTAATTAAAGAAAATCAGGCTAAGAAAAATTTTGCACCAGCGAAACCTATTGTTTGTCAAAAAAATATTGAGCCATGCAATATCAAGATCAAAGAAAATGTTTTAACGATGGATGTTGAAATGAATAAAATAATCGTTTCAATTAAAGTAAACGAAATCTTGAATGATCCTAAATTAAAAATCAGACGAGAATTAGCAATCAATCTTTTATTCGATTTATTATTTTCAAAAAGTGCTAAATTATATAATGACTGGTTAAATGAAGGAATTATCAATGATTCATTTAGTGCTAATTTTACCCAAGAACGTGATTATGCATTTATTCAAATAGGTTGTGACTGTGATGATTATGAGACATTAAAGGAACATATACTTACTTTGATTCAAAATTTCCAAAATATCGAAATTTCTAAAAATGATTTTGAAAGAATCAAAAAGAAAAATATTGGTTTGTTCATTAATTTATTCAATGGACCTGAAAGCATTGCTAATTTATTTAGCCGTTATTATTTTGAAGGAATAATTGCGTTAGATTTAATCGATGAGATTGCTAAAATCACTCTTGATGATATTTATGATATGTTTAAATATTTTGACAGTGAATATACTAGTGTATGTATTGTTAAAAAAAGTAAAATATGTTAAATAACAGGTATTAATAATAGTTGACACTTGTCATGCTTATGTTATAATAACTTTGGTTAGAGAGTAAATAAATTTCCACATCATAGATAAGGGAGCCTGATTTAAATTGCGGTGTTGAAAACCTATCTTAGAATAGGGATCCTAAAGTGTATTTAAAGGTGCCCACCTGTACAAAACAGGGAAATATCTAAAACTCTCTACCTTTTTTTATACAAGGAGAAAGGCAATGAGTAGTATAGATCAAAAATTAATTACTAGAATTAATGAACTGGCAAAAAAGAAAAAAGATGGCAGTATCACTCCAGCTGAGTTGAAAGAACAAGAAAAATTACGTCAGGAGTATTTAAAAGCTTTTAGAAGTGGTTTTAAACAGCAGTTAATGACAATCAAAGTAGTTGATACAAAAGGAAATGATGTAACTCCAAAAAAATTAAAAGATGAAAAATTAAAAAATTAAAGATATTTTTAGAAACTTATTCAATTTTAGACATTTTTGTGTATAATACCTGACTTTGGCAGTTGAATAGAAAAAAATGGTGCTAACTCGTATAAATCATCGAGTCAGCATGGGAATGTCAAGAAATTTGTGTAAGTAATTTTATTAAATTGTCAAAGAACTATAGAAATGACTTATATCGAGTATATATAGGTCATTTTATTTTTCTAAATATTTTTGGATTCTTGTTGAAAATCTATCATCCATCATTAATTGATTCATAACCATTGCCCAATTTGATACACGCCCACCTGACCATTTTTTCGATAATTCAAGAACTCTTAAATATAACACTTTTAATACCGCTGTCTCATTTGGAAATGCTCCTTTTTTTATGACCTTTCTAAAACTTGAATTGACACTTTCAATTGCATTGGTTGTATACATAACTTTTCTGATGGCTGATCCATAATCAAACAGCTGTTCTACATGATGAATGTTCCTTTCCCATACATCAACTGCTCCCGGATATTGTTTCCACTCATTCTTGAATGTTTCAAATGCGTTTTTGGCCGCCTTTAAACTAGGAGCTCCATAAACTTTTTTCAATGATTGTGTAAATCGCTTATAATCCTTGCTTGGGACATATTTAATAGAATTCCTTATAAGGTGGACAATACATCTTTGTACCACAACATTGGGAAATATTGCTTTCGCACCATCTTCAAGTCCACTAACACCATCCATAGATATAAAGAAAACATCTTCCACACCTCTCGCTTTGATTTCATCAAAAATCTGCATCCATTTATGCTTGCTTTCTGTCTCGTTTAACCATAACCCCAGTATTTCCTTGTTTCCATTGATGTCATAGCCTAAAACAGCATATACAGCATATTCCTTTACCTCATAATCATTTCTTACTGTCACATATAAACAGTCAACAAACAAGAATGCATAACATTGAGATAGTGGTCGGTTTTGCCAGTTTTCCAGTTCAGGAATGATAGCATCGGTTATATCGGAAATCATTTCATGAGAAACCGAAAATCCATAGATATCTTCAATTGTGGTTGATATATCTCTTTGAGACATTCCTTTTGCATACATTGAGATGACTTTATTTTCAATGTCCGAAACATCTCTCGTTCTCTTAGGAATAATTTGCGGTTCAAAAGATGCCTCCCTGTCTCTAGGTATATTAATATCTAATTCTCCTCTTGATGTTTTTATTTTTTTAGGAGAATAACCATTTCTTCTGTTTAATGTCTTTTTTTCTTCTTTACTGTTAGATGCATAACCAAGATGGTTGTTCATTTCTCCCTGAAGCATTGATTCAAATAATGGTCCAAAAATATCTTTTAAAGCTTCATCCATATCCTGTGCTGATTGTGGATTATAAGTATCAATAATTTGTTGAGCCAAAGCTACTGTTTTTGGATCTCTTTTTATTCTTGCCATATTTCATTAACCTCCATATTTTTAATTTTGATAATAAGAAAAGTGTGTAGCAGTAATATAACACATATTACTTACTTACACACTTTATTTTACACTCCCGTCAGCATCATTTTTATTTGTCTGTCAGTTAGATAATAATTTGTAATTGGTTGATTCAATATGCCGGCCAGTTCTACTATGAATCGCGTGGATCTTGTGATGTTTATGTATCTATGCTCATTTATCTGAATAACTTTAAATGTTTTAATGAATTCACATATTTCACTCGTTGCGTATTTGTTTTCCAATACCTTAAACTGGAATATGCGTATTAACAGTACCGCTATATAACATATCAGAAAATGTCCTTTGATGCTGTTTTCCTTTTGCAGATATACCGGTCTTGCATCCAGTTCGCTTTTCATGATTCTGAATGATTCTTCTATCCTCCACAGGTTGTGATAGGCATAATATATTTCACAATCGTCCATTTTATATTCTGATGTCACCAGTAGATTATACCCGGCAGCTGCTTTATCCTGCTCTATCGCCTTTTCATTCAACTGCACTTCTGCTTTGCTTCCATCTTTCCCCTGAAAAATAATATATTTTGAACTTTCTCCATATTCTTCCTTCTTTGCCTGGCTTGCTTTCAGCTTCCTGGCTTTTTCTATCATGCGGTTTATTTCAAATATCTTTTTTTTATACAATTTAGGATTGAAAGTAGCAACTCTTTTTTCCCTGACTTTTTTGACATATTCCCTTCCGTTTTCATCAGTATAGGAATAGGTGTATTCTTCAATGCATGACTTGTATTTGAATAATATATTATTTTTTTCATCTTTTACTTCTGTATAATCGTTATCCAGTAACACCCATGTTTTTTCGACTTTAGCCAGTTTCTTGACTGATTTGGAAAAAATATATCCGTCTCTGTTGTTGATTGCAGTTATAATGTTTCTGGCACTGTTTAATCCTTTATCGGCTATCCGGATAGTTCTACCCTTAATATTATTCCTATCCTTCAGACTTTTGATTACATTTCTGAATACCGGCTGTTCAGATTCATTTCCAGGATACATCTCCATTCCAATAGGTATCATATTGGCATCCAGCAGCAATCCCAGTCCTACTATGGGATCTTTTCGGTTTTCTTTGCTGGGTCCTTTTTTTTGAAATGAATTTTCCCTATCTATTTCAAAATAGAAGTTAGTGCAGTCGAAGTAGGTATGTTTTGTATCGATGCCATAGTTTTCGCTGGTAGCCACTGTAAATATCTCTACTATTTTTTGATATTCTTCCCCCAGGAATTCCACTGCATCCAGTATCTGATAGTAGCTG
This sequence comes from Clostridium sp. Marseille-Q5894, assembly GCF_946902305.1. Classification (NCBI taxonomy): domain Bacteria; kingdom Bacillati; phylum Bacillota; class Clostridia; order Eubacteriales; family Clostridiaceae; genus Clostridium; species Clostridium sp. Marseille-Q5894. The sequence goes on from NZ_CAMPPT010000002.1 coordinate 468,281, forward strand.
TCATGGCTGCTGTTGAACATAGAGGGGAGGACATCATGAAATGTTCTGTGTTTAGACAGTGGAGAGACAAGTCTAGCATATACCAGAGATGAAAAGACATCAAAGACATTGAAATGAAATTGTCTATTGGATTGTAAATAATCAAAATGTTCCCTGACATCAAGATTAGTCATTATGTTAGCCAAGGGGAAATATCCCAGATATCTTTCAGGAGAGATTTCAGAAATCAACCTTTGATTGATCTTTCTGTTGGCACATTCAGCTTTTCTCTGTGCGTTCAATCGATCAACTTCCTTTTGATAGTAGGAGATAGGGTCATCGATGCCGCTGTCAATGAGCTTTTGAATATTGCCTAAGGAACGATAGCTGCGATGTCTGGTACCTTTGACATCAGGGGAGTAGAAACTTTCATAGATGGAAAGATAAGTACGAGATTGGTGTTTAGAAACCTTTAAAAAGAAAGCCAAAATATCACCTCCAAACAATACACCATGACACCATTATTATAACACAAACAAAAAATTTTTTAAATAATTTTCAAATAAAAAAAGCCCATAAAATGGACTAAATTTAAATACATGATTAATTATTCCCAAATAAACATGGTGCTAACTGCTAAAGACGGGAATCAAAGTAGTTGATACAAAAGGAAATGATGTAACTCCAAAAAAATTAAAAGATGAAAAATTAAAAAATTAAAGATATTTTTAGAAACTTATTCAATTTTAGACATTTTTGTGTATAATAAAGATAAGTTTTTTATGTGTAAAAGGAGAATTAGAAATAAATGGAAACATCGAATTTATCAATTGCAGCAATTCGTGCTTTAGGCATTGATGCTATCAACAAAGCTAATTCAGGACATCCTGGAATGGTTTTAGGATCAGCACCTGCTGTGTATACGTTATTTACTAAAGAAATGAATTTTTACCATAAGCAGGCAAAATGGTTTAATCGTGATCGATTTGTTTTAGCTTCAGGTCATGCTTCAGCATTGTTATATACAATGTTACATCTATCAGGATATCAGATCTCAATGGATGATTTAAAAAACTTTAGACAATGGGGTTCAATAACACCAGGACATCCTGAATGCAATCTTACTGATGGTGTAGATGCTTCATCTGGTCCTTTAGGACAAGGAATTCCAATGGCTGCTGGAATGGCCTTAGCAGAAAAGTTTTTAGCAGCTAAATATAATCGTGATGGTTATGATATTGTTGATCATTATACATTTGCATTATGTGGTGATGGTGATATGCAAGAAGGGGTAACTTATGAAGCTGCTTCACTTGCTGGACATCTTTCACTTGGAAAATTAATTGTTTTATATGATGCTAATCAAGTTACTCTTGATGGTCCTTTATCAATGTCGTTTAGTGAAGATGTAAAAAAACGTTATGAAGCAATTGGATGGCAGGTAATCAATGTTAAAGATGGTAATAATATTAATGATATTCAAAAAGCAATCCGTAAAGGTAAAAAGGAATTGTATAAACCTACTTTGATCATTGTTAATACTGTTATTGGTTATGGATCAAGTAATCAGGGAACAAACAAGGTACATGGTAGTCCTTTAGGCAAAGAAGATGGTAGAAATGCTAAATTATCTTATGGATTTGATCATGAGGAATTTTATGTTCCTGAAGAAGTTTATGACGATTTTGCAAATAGTTGTATTAAACGTGGTAAAAATCGTTATAATAAATGGCAGCGTTTATTTAAAAATTATGAAAAAGAATTTCCTGAATTAGCTCAAGAATTAAAAGATGCAATTGATGGAAAATACAGTTTAGATATTGAAGAAATCATCCAAAATTACAAACCTGGTTTCAATGATGCAACAAGAAATACTTCATTACAATTAATTCAGGAAGCAGCTAAACAAAATCCTACATTTATGTCAGGAACTGCTGATTTAGCTTGTTCAACAAAAACGGAAATCGCTAATGAAAATGCTTTTAGCGTTGAAAATTATGATGGGCGTAATTTAGTTTTTGGAATTCGTGAATTTGCTATGGTTGCCATGATGAATGGAATTACCTTACATACAGGAATCAAAGTATCAGCAGGTGGTTTCTTAGTTTTCTCTGATTATTTTAAAGCAGCATTAAGAATGTCTTGTTTAATGGAATTGCCAATCATAATTCCTTTATCACATGATTCAATTGCTGTAGGAGAAGATGGACCGACACACCAGCCAATTGAACAGTTAGTAATGCTTCGTTCTTTACCAAACATTCGGGTATTAAGACCTGCAGATGCAATCGAAACGGCAGCGGCTTGGAAATTAGCAATCGAATCTACTAATAAACCAACAGCATTGATTCTAACTAGACAAAATGTAACGACAATGGAAAATACTTCATATGAAGGAGTAAGCAGGGGTGCTTATATCGTTGGTAAAGAAGTCGATCATCTTGATGCAATAATTATCGCTACTGGTAGTGAAGTAAATCTAGCAATGAAAGCTAAAGCAGCTTTATTAGAAGAAAATATCGATGTTCGGGTAGTTTCGATGCCATCGATGGAATTGTTTGAAGAACAAGATAAAGCTTATAAAGAATCGATTCTTCCTAATGATGTAAGAGCTCGTTTAGCAATCGAAATGGCTAGTGATTTTGGCTGGCATAAATATGTTGGATTAGATGGTAAAACAATGTCAGTAAGTAAATTTGGAGCTAGTGCACCAGCTAATGTAGTAATTGAAAACTATGGTTTCACAGTGGAAAATGTTATTAAAAATATTAAAGAAATCTTATAAAGAGTTGTTTTGATACAACTCTTTTTATTGTTCAAGCTGTAAACTAGATTCTTTGGATAAACTGTTTTCAATATTAAATTAAAAAATAATATATTTTGTTTTTAAACATTTTTTGACAATTTTTATCATTTGATCTTGCTAAGATTATTACGGTGATAGAAATGAATACATATAAAATATATAGATTAAATCCTAATGTAAGGGAACTTTTTGAACAATATCCGGAAATAAAAGAAAAAATTATTAAATTGGAACCCAAAAATGTTTTTTTAACTAAGCAGATGGAATGCTTTTTTGGTAATAACGAGGGAGTAAGTGATTATATTGAACATCGCTTAAAAGAACGTTACGATTATTTAAGAGATAATAATATTCATATTATTGATAATCAGTTGACAAAAGAAAAAATAGTTTGTAAAGTTTTTGATTATTATGTAATTATTGAGGCAGCTAAAAAAAGCAATATATTCTTTGAGATTTTATATCAAATTTCAAAAAGTTATGTTATAATTAGTGAGCAAGTAAAAAAATTGGAGGTATGAACATGATCTTAAATATGATTATTGGGGTAATTATCGGCGCTATTATTGGTTTCTTTGGGGCTCGTTATATGTTTAAAAAACAATTACAAAAAAATCCACCAATCAATGAAAAAATGATTCGTGCAATGTATATGGAAATGGGACGCAAACCTAGCGAAGTACAAATAAAAAAAATTATGTCATCTATTATGGCACAATATAAATAAGGGGAAGACCCTTATTTTTACTTTATGAAATTATTTATTACTAGACATTCAAAGACATTGTGGAATCAAGAAAAAAGACTTCAGGGCTGGAAAGATTCACCTTTAACAAAACAAGGCATCAAAGATGCCTTGCTATTAAAAGAACGTATCAAAACATTACCGATCGATTATTGTTATAGTAGTCCGATCAATCGTGCTAAACAAACAAGTGAGATTTTATTTGATCATATTATTCTAGATGATCGTTTAAAAGAGATGAATTTTGGTATTTATGAAGGAAGAAAAATAGCAGAATTAGTAAATGATAAGCAGTATGATGATTTATGGAATCATCCTGATGATCAAATTAGATTAACAAATGGTGAATCATATCTTGAGGTTCAATCAAGATTAAAAGATTTTATTGCTGATATCTATCAAAAACATCATGATAAAAATATTTTTATTACGATTCATGGAATGTTATTTATTATTTTACATGGCTTGATGCTTAACTATAAAATCAGTGATCTAACTAAGATCAATCAGCATGTCGTGCGTGGTTGTTCGCTTAGTGAAGTGGATTATGATGGTAAAAATTTTACGATCAAATATATTGGCGATGCTAGTCATTTAGAAGATGAAGAAATTATTAGTTATAAATAAAATCAGTCAAAATGACTGATTTTATTACATCCAGCTTATTTTACTTTCTGTTCCTTGCTTAACTCTTTTTAAATTCTCACGATGTCGGTAAATCAACAATAAAATAATTGCCGCAGTAGCTAATTTACCAGTTAGCGAAATATCCAAAAAAGGAGTTGCTAGTAAAACTGATGAAGAAGCTAAAACTGATGAAAGCGATACATATTTACTGATTTTTAAAACGATAAAGAAAACTACTAGGGCTAAAACAGCTCCCAAAGGATTAACAGCAAAAAAATATCCAATTGCTGTCGATACAGCTTTTCCCCCTTTGAAATTTGCGAAGATTGGATAACAATGACCAATAACACAAAACAGAGCACATAGATAAGATAAATCTTTATTTAGAGAAAATTCTGAGCAAAAATATTTAGTCAAAAGCATCACTAATAAAGCTTTTGAAGCATCGAGAACAATTACTGCAAAACCCGCTTTTTTTCCTAAAACTCGACCAGTATTTGTGCCACCTAAATTACCAGAACCGTAGTTTCTAACATCTGTTTTATAAAAAAGTCTTCCAATTACTAATGCAAATGGAATCGACCCATAAAGATATGCGAGAATTATTAAAATTACTGAAATCATATTTATCACCTTCATTTATTATATATTATTAGTTTAAAAAAGCAATCATTTATTCTAAAACTTTAACTAATTAAAGGGAATTGTGATAGAATATTAAATGATTATTTTTTCATAACTTGTTAAAAATACAATAACCTTTGAAAAATACAGATAATTTGGTTATAATGACAAAAGTGATTAAAGGAGGCAATTGATTAATGACAGCTAAAAGTAATTATGATGAATCAAATATCCAAATTCTTGAAGGATTAGAAGCAGTTAGAAAAAGACCAGGGATGTACATCGGTTCAACTGATAGTCGCGGTTTACATCATTTGGTTTGGGAAATTGTCGATAATGCTATCGATGAAGCTCTTAGCGGATTTGGTGATAACATTCAAGTAACGATCCATAGTGATAATAGTATTGAAGTTAGTGATCATGGTCGAGGAATGCCAACTGGGATGCATGCTTCAGGAAGACCAGCGACTGAAGTTATTTTGACAGTTCTCCATGCTGGGGGGAAATTTAGTGAAGATGGGGGATATAAAACATCAGGGGGCTTGCATGGTGTCGGAGCCTCTGTTGTTAACGCTTTATCATCATGGTTAGAAGTAACGATTTATCGTGATGGAAAAATCTGGTATCAAAAATTTGAAGACGGTGGCAATAAGATCAGCAAGTTAAAAGTGATTGGTAAAACTAATAAAACTGGGACTACGATTCATTTTTTACCGGATCCGGATATTTTTTCTGTGTGCGAATATAATTATTCTACGATCAGTGAAAGATTGATGGAAAGTGCCTTTCTATTAAAAGGAATCAAGATTGATTTAAAAGATGAACGGAATAATAAAGAAGTGTCTTATCAATATGATAATGGTTTGACTGCTTTTGTTGAATATTTAAATTATGAAAAAGAAACTCTTAATCCCATCATTAACATTGAAGGATCTTTAAATGAAATCGAAGTAGATGTGGCTTTACAATTTACAAGCGGTTATCAAGAAAATACACTGTCATTTGTTAACCTGGTTAGAACTGGTGATGGTGGAACTCATGAAACGGGATTCAAAGCTGCTTTAACGCGAACTTTTAATGAATATGCCCGTAAATACGGTTTGTTAAAAGAAAAGGAAAAAAATTTAGAAGGTAATGATGTTCGTGAAGGATTATCGGCAATAATTTCAATCAAAGTGCCTGAACATTTTTTACAGTTTGAAGGGCAGACAAAATCTAAATTAGGAACACCAGAAGCGCGAAATGTCGTTGATAATATCGTTTATGAAAAACTATCATTTTATTTAGAAGAAAACAAAGAAACAGCTGATGTTCTAACTAAAAAAATGATTAAAGCAGCCCAGGTTCGCGATGCCGCTCGAAAAGCTCGCGAGGCAGCTCGAAAAGGTAAAGGGGCAAAACAAGAAAGAATTTTAAGTGGTAAATTGGCTCCGGCGCAGTCAAAAGATAAAAAAAGAAAAGAACTTTATTTGGTCGAAGGAGATTCTGCTGGGGGAAGTGCTAAACAAGGACGTGATCGTAAATATCAGGCCATTTTACCACTTCGTGGAAAAGTTGTGAATACAGAAAAAGCAGCGATGAGCGAAATTTTAAAAAATGAAGAAATTGCAACTATCATTAATACTATAGGCGCTGGTGTTGGTCCCGATTTTAATGAAAAAGACAGTAACTATAGTAAAGTCATTATCATGACCGATGCTGATACTGATGGAGCCCATATTCAAATTCTTTTATTAACTTTTTTCTATCGCTATATGCGCGATTTAATTACAGCTGGAAAAGTATACATCGCCTTACCGCCATTATATAAAGTTTCTAAGAAAAACGGAAAAAAAGAGGAAGCTATCTATGCTTGGGAAGATGATGAACTAGAAGAAGCTAAGAAAAAAATCGGTCGTGGATATAATGTTCAGCGTTATAAAGGTTTAGGAGAAATGAATGCCAGTCAGTTATGGGAAACAACGATGAATCCAGAAACAAGAACTTTAATTCAAGTATCCATCGATGATGCTGCAATTGTAGAACGACGAGTTTCCGTTTTAATGGGTGATAAGGTTGAACCACGGCGTGAATGGATCGAACAAAATGTTCAGTTTACATTAGAAGATAATTTTGCAATTGATTAAGGAGAAATTTGATATGGATAAAAAAATAGTCATGTCATTAGAAACCATTATGGGCGACCGTTTTGGAAAATATTCAAAATATATCATTCAAGATCGTGCCTTACCTGATGTTCGTGATGGTTTAAAACCAGTACAGCGAAGAATTCTTTATTCGATGTACAAAGAAGGAAATCTATATACCAAGCCATATCGTAAATCAGCTAAGACAGTTGGTAATGTCATTGGTAATTATCATCCTCACGGTGATACTTCTGTTTATGATGCGATGGTTCGTTTATCACAAGAATGGAAAATGCGGGCACCATTAGTTGATATGCAGGGAAACAATGGTTCAATTGATAATGACCCAGCTGCAGCGATGCGTTATACTGAAGCGAGGCTTTCAGCAATTGCTGCTGAATTATTAAAAGATTTAGATAAAGAAACTGTGTTGATGTCATTAAACTTTGATGACACTGAATACGAACCAACAGTTTTACCAGCAGCATATCCAAACCTGCTGGTAAATGGAGCGACGGGGATTTCAGCCGGTTATGCTACTGATATTCCCCCGCATAATTTAGAAGAAGTGATCGAGGCGACGATTCACCGCATTAAATATCCTAACTGTTCGTTAGAGAAGATCATGGAATTTGTTAAAGGTCCCGATTTTCCTACTGGAGCGATCGTAGAGGGTAAACAAGGAATTTTAAATGCCTTTAAAACCGGTCGGGGAAAAGTCATTGTTCGTAGTAAAACTACAATACTTGAAGAAAAAACTATGAATAAGATCGTGGTTACGGAAATCCCTTATGAAGTGAATAAAGCTGAATTGGTAAGAAAAATAGATGAAATTCGTTTTAATCGCAGTATTGATGGTATTATTGAAGTTCGTGATGAATCTGATCGTAATGGACTTAGAATCGTAATTGATCTAAAAAAAGATATTTCAGTACAAAATACATTAAATTATTTATATAAAAATACTGATCTACAGAAGAATTATAATTATAATATGGTAGCCATCAGGGATAAACGGCCCGTGTTAATGGGAATTATGGATATTTTAGATGGATATATTGATCATCAAATTGATGTTGTTACCAGAAGTTCAATTTATGATTTAAACAAAGCTAAGGCGCGAAAGCATATCGTTAGCGGCTTAATTAAAGCAATATCTATTTTAGATGATGTCGTAAAGACAATCAGACAATCTAAAGATAAAGGTGATGCTAAAAATAATTTGATCATTAAGTTTGATTTTAGTGAAAAGCAGGCTGAAGCAATCGTAATGTTACAATTGTATCGTTTAACTAATACTGATATTGTTACATTGGAAAATGAAAATAAGGAATTAGATGAAAAAATTGCTTATTTAAATAATATTTTAGATAGCGATGATGTTTTACGTAAAGTAATTATTGATCAATTAAAAACGATCAAGAAAAAGTATCCTATGCCAAGATTATCAATGATCCGTGATGAGATTCAAGAAATTAAAATTGATGAAAAGGCAATGATCTTATCTGAAGACGTTAATATTTCAATTACTAGAGACGGTTATATCAAACGAATCAGTAAGCGTTCAATCAAAGCTAGAGGAACAACGCCTTTTGGTAAAAAAGAAAATGATTATCTTGTCTCTATGTATCAGGCTAACACGCTGGATCATTTATTGTTATTTACAGACGCTGGTAATTATTTATTTGTTCCGGTTCATAAAATTGAAGAGTTTAAATGGAAAGATGCCGGTAAACATATTAGTTATTTGATCAAAGTTAGTTCAAGTGAAAAAATTATTGGAACTATTTTAGTAAAAGATTTTAATCTGCCTTTATATGTAATGCTGGCTACAAAAAATGGTCAAATAAAACGAACTTTATTAAAAGATTTTAAAGTTACCCGTTTTTCAAAACCGCTTAAATGTATGGGACTTAAAAATGATGATAAAGTAATCGATGTTAAATTAACAGATAACAATCAAGGTATTATTTTAACTACTAAAGCAGGTTATGGAGCTCTATATTCAGAACAGGAAGTATCCGTGGTGGGAATAAAAGCTGCTGGTATCAAAGCTATCAATTTAAAAAATGATGAATTAATAAGTTTAAATATTTTTGATCCAATGACAAGCTGTTCATTAATGGTGATTAGTGAAAATGGTGGCATAAAACGAATCAAAATTGGTGATATTACACCATGTAATCGAGCAACCAAGGGAACGTTATTGTATAAAAATCCTAAAAGCAAAGTCATTTATGTCAAAAAAGCTGTTGTTATCAATAATCAACAGCAAATAACTTTAACATTAAATGATCAAACTAATTTTACATTTAAAGCATCTGATTATCACAATGCTTCCCTTGAACAAAAACCGACTGTATTTACTAAGTTGACAGATAATCAATTTATTGATGATGTTTATTTAGACACACCAATTTCTACTGATGATTATCATGATCTAAAATCAAAGGATGTTGCACCAGATATTTTCAAACAGCCTAAAGAGCATACTTTATTAGATGAACTTGATGAACCAGTTATAGAAAATAAAATAACTAAAAAGAAAAATTCATCAGTAAAAAAATCTAAACCTGTAAAATACGAAAAAATAAGTTTAGAAGATATATTAAATGAAGATGAATTTTAAACCGTAAAATTATTTTACGGTTTTTCCTTCATGTGTTCTTTTAACAATTTTATTAATGCTCTTTTTTCCAGCCGTGAGACATAAGAACGTGATATATTTAACTTTTTAGCAATTTCTTTTTGGGTATGTTTTTTAGTATTATTTAAACCATAACGCATGATCAACGTTTCTTTTTCTCGTGGTTCTAGGATTTTAAAATAATTAGCAAATTTATTTAAAGTATCTTTTTTATCAACGATATCAATAAATTCTTCCTGCTTAGCGGCAATAATATCACCTAAAACAATTTCACTGCCATCTTTATCGATACCAATAGTTTCATTTAATGAAACATCTAAGCTGGTTTTTTTGTTGGTTCTAAGATGCATTAAAATTTCATTTTCGATACATCTTGATGCATAAGTAGCTAATTTAGTTTTATGATTTTGTTTGTAGCTGTCAACTGCTTTGATTAAACCAATTGTTCCAATTGAAATTAGATCTTCTTGTAAATCTTTATTATTTTCATATTTTTTAGCGATATGAGCAACAAGTCGAAGATTTCTTTCAATTAAAATATTTCTAGCTTCTTGATCACCATTAAAAAAACGTTCTAAATATTTTTCTTCTTCCTTTGCACTTAAAGGAATTTCAAAAGATTTAGATTTAATGTATGATAAAAAGAAGCCGTTTGTTAATAATGATAGTATTGTTGAAAACATGAATTTCACCCCTGATACATATATATTGTAAATCTTTTATTTTAGGACAAAATATTTATGAATTGTTCATTTTATTTACTTTAAAAGTAGTGCAAAATAAGGTACAATGGGGATAGTTTTGAAAAGGAGAATGTATGAGCGAAAAAATAAGATGTTTTGGCTGTGGAGCCATAATTCAAAGTGAAGATGAAAAAAAGATTGGATTTATCCCTAAAAATGCTTTAAATAATGAAAAGGTTTTATGTAAACGTTGTTTTCGTTTAAAAAACTATCATGAGTTACAAAAAACAAATCTTACAAGTGATGATTTTTTAAATATTCTTCAAAAAATAGGTGATCAAAATTGTTTGGTTGTTTATTTGATTGATTTATTTGATTATAATGGAAGTTTAATAAATGGGTTGCCGCGGCATTTAAATAATAATGATATTCTCGTAGTTGGCAATAAACGTGATATTTTACCTAAATCATTAAAAGATATTAAAATAGAACACTGGTTACGTCGTCAATTAAAAGAAATCGGCATCAAACCAGTCGATGTGATTCTATCTAGTGGGGTAAAAAATTATAACTTAGATCTACTGATCGATAAGATCGATGAATATCGCCATGGTCGAGATGTTTATATCGTTGGAGTGACTAATGTAGGAAAATCTTCGTTAATAAACGCGTTATTAAAACATTATGGCAGCGGTGATGATAATTTGATTACAACGAGTGAATTTCCTGGTACGACACTTGATTTGATCGAAATCCCTTTAGATGATCAAAGTTATTTATATGACTCTCCAGGAATTATCAATTCGCATCAAATGGCTCATTTAGTAAAAGATGAAGATCTTAAAGTAATTATTCCTAAAAGTGAACTAAGACCTATTAATTTTCAATTAAACGATCAACAAAGTTTGTATTTTGGCGGTCTTGCCCGAATGGATTTTATAAGTGGGAAACATAGTTCATTTACTTGTTATTTTCCTAAATTACTTAAAATTCATCGTACTAAGTTAGAAAAAAGTGATAGTTTATACAATCGCCACCTAACTTTAAAACCAGAAATTGAAACAGTTAAAGATATTAAAGAAATGAAAGTTTATGATTTTAAACTACCACAACATAAAGTGGATCTTGTTATTTCCGGATTAGGATTTATTAGCGTTAATTGCCCAAATGCGAAGGTAAAGATTCATGTTCCTAAAGGTATTGGGGTATTTATTCGCGAAGCTTTAATTTAAGAAAGGATTTAAAATATGTTAACAGGAAAACAAAAAAGATATTTAAGAGGAATAGGACACAATTTAAATGCAATTTTCCAAATTGGAAAAGAAGGTGTTCACCAAACTCAGATCGAAGGAATCGATGCTGCTTTAGAAGCACATGAATTAATTAAAATCAAGATCTTAGAATCTTGCAGTGAAACTAAAAATGAAGTTGCAATTGAAATAAGCATGAAAACAAAAGCTGATGTCGTCCAAATTTTAGGCAGAACGATTCTTTTATATCGTCCTAGTGAAAAAGGAATCTATAAATTACCATGATGAAGATCGGTATTTTTGGCGGCAGCTTTGATCCCATTCATCAATCACACATAAGAGTGATTGAAGAAGCTTTAAAACAATTAAAACTTGATAAAATATTAGTTGTTCCAACTGCAAATAATCCTTGGAAAGATACTACAGGAGCTAATAAAGAACAGCGTTTAGAAATGTTGGATCTTGCTTTAGGACGATATCGTAGTGTAGAAATTTGTCGTTATGAAATAGATCAAGATGGCAGCAATAAAAATTATACGATCGATACGATCAATTATTTAAAATCTATTTATCCCGATGACCATTTATATTTTATTATGGGGATGGATCAGGCTAGTCTTTTTCATAAATGGAAAGACGCTAAAAAAATAAGCGAGCTAGTATCGTTAGTAGTATTTGAACGCCTTGGTTATCAAATAAATGATAATTTAAAAAAATATAATTTTACTAAATTAGATCTTATTGCTAGTGATGATGCCAGCAGTGATATTCGAAATGGTAAATTACATGCCTTGACTCCTGAAGTTTTAAAATATATCGTAGCTAATGGCATTTATTTAGAAACGATCGTTAAAACTAAGATGTCAAAAAAAAGATATATTCACACAGTTAGTATGGCAAAACTAGCTAAGGAAATTGCTGAAAGTAATGGTTTAGATGGAATGAAGGCATATGTTGCTGGAATGCTGCATGATATTGCTAAAGAAATGCCTCATGATCAGGCACTAGCTTTAATGAAAAAATATTTTCCTGAATATCTTGATAAACCAGAACCGATTTGGCATCAATGGTTATCATATTTTGTGGCTAAAGATGAGTATTTAGTAGATGACTTGGAGATTCTACAAGCGATTAGACATCATACTACAGCTTCTATCAATATGTCTAAATTAGATATGTGTATATATGAAGCCGATAAATATGATCCTAGTCGTGACTATGACTCTAGTCAAGAAATTGCTTTATGTAAAAAGGATGTTGTGGCCGGATTTAGAGCCTGCTTAAAAGATTTTTATGATTTTTCAAATAAAAAAGGGCGAAAAATCGATGAATGTTTTTTTGAAATTTATAACAAATATGTAAAAGGAGATATTAATGAATAAATTAGAAATTATTATAAAAGCTTTAGATGATAAATTAGCAGAGGATATTGTTGCAATCGATATGGAAATGGCTAGTCCAATTTATGATACATTTGTTATCTGTTCAGCCGCAAATGAGCGTTTGATGAATGCACTTAGAGACAGTGTTGAAGAAAATATGTTAAATAGTGGCTTTGAGGTGAAAAAAATAGAAGGGCGCCGTAACAGTAAATGGTTATTAATGGATTATGGAGATATTATCGTTCATATTTTTGATCAAGATGAAAGAGACAGCTATAATCTTGAAAAATTATGGTCGGATATGCCAAGAATTGATATTTCTGGGTATTTAAAATAATGTCATATGAAAATTTTGCTTATTATTATGATAGTTTGATGGATGAACAATTTTATCATGATTATTATAAATTTATTAATGAAAAAGCTGATTTTAAAACAGTTTTAGAACTTGGCTGTGGAACTGGAGAAATCGCTATTCGTCTTGCTAATGATAATAAGAATGTTTATGCTACTGATTTATCAAAAGATATGCTGGAAGTGGCAAGATTAAAGGCTATGGAAGCTAATGTCAATTTAATGCTTGGTCGTGTTGACATGAGTGATTTTAAAACAGATATCGCTGTTGATTTGGTTCTTTGTTTATGTGATTCAATAAACTATGTTTTAAGTCGCAAAAAAGTTAAACAAACATTTAAAAATATATATGAGGCTTTGAAGTATAATGGAACATTTATTTTTGATGTTGATAGTCTTTATAAAATGGACGAAATTCTTGATGGTTATTTTGAAGAAGAAGATGCTGATGATTTTTATTTTAAATGGGAAGCTAAAAAGACAGCATTTGGAAAAATCGAACATTTAATTGAGATAATCGATAAAGAAAATAACGAACATATCAAAGAGTTACATCAGCAACAAACTTATAGTATTGAAACATACTATGAAATGTTGCAGCAGGCCGGTTTTAAGGAAATAGAGCATTATGGTGAATTTGAAAAATATCATGATAAATCACAAAGAATTATTTTTGTCTGTCGTAAAAGAAGGGATGGTAAATAAATGATCGGTATAATTGGAGCGATGAAAGAAGAAGTAGATGCAATAAAAAAATATATGAATGTTGTAGATACGAAAACTATCTTAGACTGTACTTTTTATCAAGGGACGATTGAAAACAAAGAAGTTGTCTTATTGCAAGGGGGAATCGGAAAAGTAAATGCAGCTATTTGTACGACCCTGCTTTTAACAAATTATCAAATTGATTTTGTCATAAACGTTGGTTCTGCTGGTGGTCTTTGTTTAGATCAGGAAGTAGGAGATGTGGTTATTTCAGATGCAGTTTGCCAATATGATTTTGATATTACTGCTTTTCCTGATCGCGTATTAGGTGAAGTTCCTGGATTACCGCCAAAAATCAAAGCTGATCAAGAATTAGTTGATCGAGCAAAAAATGTCCTTGAAAATTTAAAACTAAACTATACAGCTGGTTTAATTGTTTCTGGTGATAAGTTTGTTGCTGATAAAAATACAGTTGATTATATCAAAGAAAATTTTAAAGATGCTAAGTGCTGTGAAATGGAAGCAGCAGCAGTGGGACAAACATGTTATAAATTTAATACTAAATTTATTATTACCCGTTCTTTAAGTGATATTTTTGATAAAGGTGATTCAACTATCCAATTTGATGAATATTTAAATAAAGCTGCTAATGCCTCAGCTTTAATGTGTGTATCACTAATTAAGGATCAATCATGAAAAAACAAATAGAACTATTAGCACCAGCAGGAAGCTATGAAGCTTTGCAGGCGGCTGTTCAAAATGGTGCCAATGCCATTTATTTAGGTGGCAATGATTTTAGTGCGCGAGCATTTGCTACTAATTTTAATCGAGATGAATTAAAACAGGCAGTAATTTATAGTCATCTAAGAAATGTCAAGATCTATGTTACAGTAAATACATTATATGAAGATAATCAGTTTGAAAATTTAAAAGATTATCTTTTGTTTTTAGCATCGATAAATGTTGATGCTTTGATTATTCAAGATCTTGGTTTAATGGCATATGTAAAAAAATATTTTCCTAATTTTGAAATCCACATGTCTACTCAAACTAGTATATATAGTTTAAGTGCGGTAAAGTATTTTGAACGCCTTGGTGTTGATAGAATTGTTTTAGCTCGGGAAAATAGTCTTGAAGAAATAAAAAATATTTGTAATAACTCTAAATTGGATATTGAAGTCTTTGTCCATGGCGCATTATGCATGTCATATTCCGGGCAGTGTTTGATGTCTAGTATGATTGCTAAAAGAAGCGGAAATAAAGGAGCCTGTGGGCAGCCATGCCGTTTAGCATACAAACTGCAAAAAGATGGTAAAAATCTCGATCAGGTACCATCATATTTATTGTCACCTAAAGATCTTTGCACAATTGAAAATGTTGGTGCTTTAATCGAAGCGGGAATTACCTCTTTTAAAATAGAGGGGCGCATGAAAAGGCCAGAATATGTTGCTATAATCGTTAAACAATATCGTGAAGCTATTGATGCTTATTTTCAAAAACAGAATTCAAAAAACTATTCTAAACAAATTAAAGAGATGAAACAAATGTTTAATCGCGGCTTTACGGGTGGTTATTTATTACAGGATAAAGATCTAATGGCTGATGATTATCCTGGTAATCGTGGCATCAAGTTAGGTTCTGTTCTTGATTATGATAAAAAGCGAAAAGTTGTAAAGATTAAATTGATCGATAAGATCAAACAAGGGGATAGGATCAGTTTTAAAAGTGTTGATTATACTAGAACCATAACTAAACTATTTTTGAATCATCGATTAGTAAATCAGGCTGTAGCCAAAGATATTATTGAAATCGAATTAAATACACCAGTTAAAAAAGGTGAATCTGTATATAAAATAATTGATATCGAATTAATTGAAAAAGCACATGACAGCTATCAAAAAGAACAAATTAAAAATTCTATCACAATGTATTTTAAAGGGCAAATAAATGATCATCCCACACTTACTATTACATATCAAGATAAAACAATTACGGTTGTATCAAAGCTAATAATGGAAGCTGCCAGCAAAGCACCACTAAATACTAAACATATTGAAAAGCAGCTTAGTAAATTAGGAAATACTGTTTTTAAAGCTGCTGATATAATTGTTGAAATTCCTGAAAATGCTTTTTTCAGTCTTAAAGAAATCAATGAAATGCGTCGTCAGGCAATCGATAAATTAGTTACATCTCTAACAGCTTTTAATTCAATAGCTCCATTAATAGAAGAAAAGAAAAATGCTCATTTAAATAAAACGATTAAAGGAATTTGTGTTCGTGTTTATTCTGTAGAACAGTTAAAAGCTTTGCTTGATGTAGATATTGAGGCTTATTATTTTCCATTATCACCACAATTAAAAGACGCTATTGAAATTGCCAAAAAACATCATAAAAAAATTATTCCTTTTACAGGTTTTTTAAATGATGAAAAACAATTATTCAACTTCAAAAATAGTAAATTGTATTTAGAAATCGATGCCATACTAGTTGGAAACTATGGTGCTTTAGAAATATTTAATGATAAAAAGTGCATTTTAGATACAACTTTTAATCTTTATAATAGTTATGCCTTAAACTATTTAAAAGCCTATGATGCCATCTTATCTTTAGAAATGAGTAAAAAACAAATCAATAATTTATCGAATATCACACAAAACATAATTGTAACAGTATATGGCAAAACAATTAATATGCATTTAAAGCACTGTTTAATTAGTAATCATTATTTTAAGAAAAAAATGATTGACTGTAACATGTGTAAAAAAGGAAACTATCATTTAGTTGATCGTAAAAATGAAAAGTTTAGGATCTTAACAGATAATAACTGTAATAATCTGATTTTTAATAGTCATAGTTTATATATAAATAAACTTGATAATCTAAATGTAGATTTTATTTTGTTATCATTTAGCGATGAAGATGGTCAAACAGCAAGATTTATTTATGATCAATTCAAACAAATTTTATCTGGTAAAATTCAACAAATTCCTAGTTTTATTAATCATACAAATGGATATTTTTATGATTAATTATCATTTTTTAGAAAAAAATGTTATTCTAATAAGAAATAACTTATAAAAACATAAAATTTTATTGAAGATAACTAAGGAAAATGCTAAAATTTATTTACTGGAGGTGTGGCGATGATAGATAAAGATTTAGCAGCCAGATTAAAATCCTATCGTAATTTTAAACATCTTACCCAAAAAGAAGTAGCCAAATATTTGAAAGTACCACATTCTGCTATCTCTGATATTGAAAACGGTAAAAGAGATATTACAGTCGGGGAGCTTAAGATTTTTTCTAATTTATATGGCCGCAGTGTTGAAGAAATAATGAGTGGTAAGAAATATGATTACTATAATATTGCTAATATTGCACGACTTTTGACAGAATTACCAGATGAGGATTTAAAGGAAGTTATGTTTATTATTGAATATAAGCGTAAACGTAATGAAGAAAGAGAAAAATAGAGTGAGAAAATCTCACTCTATTTTAGTATCTTTTTAAATTCTTCCAACATCAATATCCCATCATTCAAAACTAAATCGGTACATTCTTCAAACGTAGAACTATGATAATATTTAATTTCAAGTTCATCATTGATAATAGTAACGATTGCAAATGTACCAAAACCATAACTGCTACGGTTCATCATTACACTGCCAGGATTAATAATATACTTATTTTCAATAATAGTATAAGCAGGCACATGAGTATGTCCATGAAATGCAATATCGATATGCTTTTTTTTCATAAATGCTAGTAACTGCTCATTGCCGTAATAAATATTAAATTTATTACCATGGGTAATTAAACAACGATATTTTCCGGCATTAAAAATAATATTCGTTTTAAATGTTCCTGGTCGATCATGATTGCCATTAACAGTAAGATATTTTTTTAATAGTGGATCATCGTTTTTTAATGATGAATCACCACAATGAATATAGTAATCCATACCAGGATATTTGTCAGTTATATTTTTTAAAAGATCATTTTGTAAATGAGTATCACTAAGAACTAAAAGCTTCATAATCTTCACTTCCTCGTATAAAAACATGTATCATGATGTTTTATTATATCTTTTATATATTAAAAAAATGTGAATTTAAGGGCGAAATTTAGATTTAAGCTTAAATAAAGGTATCGAAAAAGGAAAAAAAAGATTTAAGAAAGTGTTTACATCTAACAACATTCGTTGTAAAATTAGAACAGGTAGAAAAAAGGAGGGTACAGTATATGAAAACTATTTTATTAGTATGTTCAGCTGGGATGTCTACTAGCTTATTAGTAACAAAAATGGAAGGTGCTGCTAAAGAAGCTGGTGTTGAATGTAAAATTTTTGCATTGCCTTTCTCTGATGCACCAAGAGTATTGGAAGAAGTTGACTGCATCTTACTTGGACCTCAAGTTAGATTCCAAAAAGCTGCTATTGAAAAACTTGCTGCCGGACGTAAAGCAGGTCCTATTCCTGTAGATGTTATCGATATGAGAGATTATGGAACGATGAATGGTAAAGCTGTTTTTGAAACTGCAATGAAAATGATTGGTTAATAGAAAAGCTTGTCTAAACAGATAAAACGGGCGTTTTTTATAATGCCCTTTTTATATGAATTGAAATAAAGGAGAGAGAATTATGAAAACAAGAATTATGTTAATATGTGCAGCTGGGATGTCTACTAGCTTATTAGTAACAAAAATGGAAAAAGCTGCTAAAGATGCTGGTGATGATGTTGAGATTTTTGCTTTGCCTTTGAGTGAAGGGGGAAAAATGATAAATACTGTTGATTGTATCTTGCTTGGACCTCAAGTTAGATATGCTAAAAGCGAAGTTGAAAAACTTATTGAAGAAACAGGAAAAGATATACCGCTTGATGTAATTGAAATGAAAGATTATGGAATGATGGACGGTAAAGCTGTTTACGAATTTGCTAAAAAATTACTTAATAAATAGTTTATTACATATTTAAGACTGCTTAGCAGTCTTTTTTAGTAATTAAAGAGTCTAAAAATTATTTAATTTTGCTCTTTTTTGTTGTATACGATTATGCTATAATAACCTAAATAATTAGGAGGTTATGATATGCAAAAGGGGATTATTACAGTTGTAGGTAAAGATCAGGTTGGAATTATAGCTAAAGTATGTACTTATTTAGCTGAGAAACAAGTAAATATTTTAGATATTTCACAAACTATTATTCAAGGGTATTTCAACATGATGATGATTGTGGAATTAAGTTCAATAACTGATGAATTTGGTACTATCTGTGAAGAATTAGATAAATTAGGAATTGAAATTGGTGTTAATATAAAATTACAGCATGAAGATATTTTTAATAAAATGCATCGTATTTAAGGAGAAGTTATAGATGATTAATTTATTTGAAGTAGCAGAAACAAATAAAATGATTGAACAAGAAAATCTTGATGTAAGAACGATTACTTTAGGAATCAGTTTATTAGATTGTATGGATCATGATATTGATGTTTTATGTGAAAATATATATAAAAAAATTACTACTGTAGCAAAAGATTTAGTATCGACTGGAAAACAAATTGAGATGAAGTATGGAATTCCAATCGTAAATAAAAGAATATCTGTAACACCAATTGGTTTTGTTGGTTCTAACGCATGCAAGAGTACTGCTGATTTTGTTAAAATTGCAAAAACATTAGATAAGTGTGCGCATGAAACTGGGGTAAACTTTATTGGTGGTTATAGTGCTATCGTATCTAAAGGAATGACTAAAGCTGAAGAATTATTAATTAGATCTATTCCAGAAGCAATGAAAGTAACTAGTAATGTTTGTAGTTCTGTTAATGTTGGTTCTACGAAGACGGGAATCAATATGGATGCTGTTAAATTAATGGGTGAAATCATTAAAGATACCGCAACACTAACTAAAGAGGACGATTCTATTGGTTGTGCTAAACTAGTTGTTTTATGCAATGCACCTGATGATAATCCATTTATGGCTGGAGCATTTCATGGTGTAAGTGAAGCTGATGCCGTTATTAACGTTGGTGTAAGTGGTCCTGGTGTAGTTAAAACTGCAATTGAAAATGCTAAAGGTAAAGATTTTGGTGAACTATGTGAAATCATTAAGAAAACAGCTTTCAAGATTACTCGGGTCGGACAGTTAGTAGCTTTAGAAGCATCTGAAAGATTAAAGATTCCATTTGGAATTATTGATTTATCATTAGCACCAACTCCAGCAATCGGTGATAGTATTGCTGATTGTCTTGAGGGTATGGGCTTAGACAGTGTTGGGGCTCCAGGAACAACTGCAGCACTTGCAATCTTAAATGATCAAGTAAAAAAAGGAGGCGTTATGGCTTCTTCATATGTTGGTGGATTAAGTGGGGCTTTTATCCCAGTCAGTGAAGACCAGGGAATGATCAATGCTGTCAATAGAGGAGCTTTAACACTTGAAAAATTAGAAGCTATGACATGTGTATGCTCAGTAGGTCTTGATATGATCGCTATTCCTGGAAGTGTTGAAGCAACTACTATTTCTGGAATAATAGCTGATGAAATGGCAATTGGAATGATCAATCAAAAAACAACTGCTGTTAGAATTATTCCCGTGATTGGAAAAGAAGTTGGCGAAGTTGTTGAATTCGGTGGATTGCTAGGTTATGCGCCTATCATGCCAGTAAATAATTTTGGATGTAGTGAATTTATTAATCGTGGGGGAAGAATTCCTGCTCCGATTCACAGTTTTAAAAATTAAAAGACGAATTTTCGTCTTTTTAATTACTTAGAAAGGATAATATAAGTATGAATGATTTAATAATATTTTTCCCATTATACAAAAATGATGATATAAAAGAATGTTTTAAAATATATGATGAGATTATTAAAAATAATAATTTAGAAAATGCTAACTATTTTGTTTCATTACTGATCAAATTAGCTGAAAAGTATAATTTATATGGTGATTTGTTCAACAGTCTATTAACACACTTATTAATTAATAATGAAAATTCATTTACTTTAGCATTAGAAAGAAAAGCCGCTATTGCTGATAATCTAAAAAATATTGTTATCAATGATTTCAAAATTATTTTTGAAATGTTTAATACTGACTTTAGTTCATTGTCGCCTTTACAACAAGATCTTATTACTAACTTTACACCATCAAGACCAGTAATCAATCAAGAATTATTTGAAATCTCAAGATCACTGCAAAATAATTTATCTAATTGTAAAGACGTAGAACAATTTTATAATATTTTAGAAAAATTCTTTTTAACTTATGGTGTTGGAAAATTTGGATTAAATAAAGCATTTCGTTATGAAAATCATCAAATTAGCCCTATAATACATATAGGTAACGGACGTTTGGATCAATTAATAGGATACGAAAGTCAAAAACTAAAACTCACTCAAAACACAGAAGCTTTTTTAGCTGGTAAAAAAGCTAATAATGTTCTACTCTATGGTGATAGTGGAACTGGTAAATCCAGCAGCATTAAAGCACTATTAAACGAATATTATAAAGATGGTCTAAGAATGATTGAAATTTATAAACACCAGTTCAAATATTTACCAAGTATTATCCAAGAACTACAATCACGTAACTATAAATTTGTTCTATTCATGGATGATTTATCATTTGAAGAATTTGAAATAGAATATAAATATCTAAAAGCGGTTATTGAAGGTGGGTTAGAGAAAAAGCCTGATAATATATTGATTTATGCTACTAGCAATCGTCGCCATTTAGTCAAACAAACATGGAGTGATCGTCAAGATCAGGATGAAGTTAATGTAAATGATGCTAAACAGGAAAAAACATCATTAAGTTCAAGATTTGGAATAAAAATATTATATACTCATCCAAATCGTCAAGATTACCTAGAGATCGTAGATGGTTTAGCAAAACAGTATAATCTACAAATGTCTCAAGAAGAATTACATCAAAAAGCTTTAACTTGGGAAATTCGCTATGGTGGATTTTCAGGGAGAACAGCTAAACAATTTATTAATGCAATGTTAGGAAATAAATAGGGAGAAATATGCAAAAATTATTATTAAGTGATTATCAAAAAATCAAACCATATTTAGATGATGCTGATTATGAAGGTTATAATTCAAATTTTGTAACAATGATGATGTGGGATCATGAATATGAAATTTATTATGAAATCAAAGATCATTTTATGATCATGTTACATACTTACATGAATGAAAAGTTTTTTGCTATGCCATTTTGTAAGCCGGAATATTATCATGAAGCGCTTGAATATATGATGAAATATGCAAAAGATCATAACTTTTCTTTTAAAATTGATCTAGCAGTAGAAAAGTCAAAGCAATTGATTCAAGATCTGTATGGAGACAAATTTTTATATCTCCATAATGATGATTTTGATGATTATATTTATAGTAAAGCATCATTAGAAACACTTTCAGGTAAAAAAATGCAAAAAAGACGTAATCATTTTAATGCTTTTCTTAAAGAGAATCCTAATTATGTTTATAAAGAGATTGAAGATGAAGATATTGATAATGTACTTCAATGTTTAAAAAAATGGGATTTTTCAAAGCATATTGAGGAAAGTGTTATTTCAGAATATATTGGAATCGTATATTTATTAGTTCATCGTCATGAATTGAATATTAAAACCGGATGTATCTATATTGATAATAAATTAGAAGCTTTTATTATTGCTTCACCACTAAAACATAATACTATTCAAATCCATGTCGAAAAAGCTAACAAAGATATTCGCGGACTCTATGTAGCAATAGGTAAATTTTTCTTAGAAAAAAACTACGAGGGATATGAATTTGTAAATCGTGAAGAAGATATGGGCTTAGAGTCACTACGAAAAGCAAAGCAAATGCTGCATCCTATCAAAATGATAAAAAAATATACTATCGTTTTGAATGAACAATCAATCGTTCAAGCTGATGATAATGATTTATATGGTATTATTGATCTATGGCGCAATAGTTTTAAAGATGAGGATGAAATGTCTACAAATTTCTATTTTATAAATCGCTATCAAAAAGAAAATACTTATCTTTTAAAAAATGATCATCATATTGCTTCCATGTTACAAATTGTCCCTTATACTATTCTTTTAGACAATAAAGAAGAACCAGTGTATTTTGTTTTGGGAGTAGCTACTGATAAAAACTATCAAAGGCAGGGGATGATGAAAAAACTGATGAATCATGTTTTAGGATTGCCTAAATATCAAAATGCTAAAATAATGCTGCAGGCATATCATCCTGAATTATATTATCAATTTGGATTTAATGAAGATTATTTTCATAAAATCACAAAAGTTGATATTCAATCATATTCGGCCCCATCTAAACTTAGAGTAATTGAAAATTACAACTATAATAAGCTAGTGAATTTATATAATTGTTTTTGTGAAAATTTTAATGGATATCGTAAAAGAGATATCGAATATTACAATAATTATTTAATTCCACGCTGCATGGCTTTTAAAGAAGAGATTAAAGTATTTTATCATGATATCAAAGCAGTGGGATATGTTATCTACAGTGAAGATGCAACAACAATTAAAATTTCTGAAATCATATATTTGAATCAAAACGAATTAAATGAAATACTTAATTATTTTGGAAATTTTAATAAAGAAATAATTATTGAAAGTGATTTACAGGCTAAAATCAATGGTGAATGTACATTTATTTGTACAATGTTAACAAATTTCTTAAAAAATAATTGTCAAGATAATAATTTTTATATAAATGAGTGCTTATAAATATTGACTATACCTTTAATGCATTATAAAATGTAATGGAATTCAAGGAGGTCAGCAATAAATGTTTTTACAAGATCGACAATTGCATGAAGAATGTGGTGTTTTTGCAGTGTGTGGCTATGAACATGCTGCAGCAATGTGCTACTATGGCTTACACAGTTTACAACATCGTGGACAAGAAGCAGCCGGAATTGTAGTAAAGGATAAAGAAGCTTTATCGATCCAAAAAGGTGAAGGTTTGGTTTCTGAAGTTTTTGATCAAGAAAAAATTAATAAGATGAAAGGTGATTATGCAATCGGACATGTTCGCTATTCTACTGCTGGAGGTGGTGGAATTGCTAATGTCCAGCCATTATTATTTAGAACTTTAAATGGTTCTTTGGGAATTGCTCATAATGGTAATATTGTTAATGCTAATGTTTTAAAGGCTGAATTAGAAAAAAAGGGGAGTATTTTCTCTAGTACATCAGATACTGAAATCTTGGGTCATTTGATTATGCGTGAAGAAGGGCATATGATCGACCGTATCTGTAAATCATTAAATCGTTTAGATGGTGCTTTTGCATTTTTGATTTTAATTGAAAACGCTCTTTATGTTGCTCGTGATAAATATGGATTAAGACCATTATCTATTGGTCAATTACCTAATGGTGCTTATATTTTTTCATCGGAAACATGTGCTTTTGAAGTTGTTGGAGCTAAATTTGTTCGTGATTTAGAGCCTGGTGAAATTGTTAGAGTGAAAAATAACGAGTTAAAATCTAAATTATATACTGAAGATGTAACAGATAAAATATGTGCGATGGAATATATTTATTTTTCACGTCCTGATAGTAATTTAGATGGTATCAATGTACATACAACAAGAAAATTAGCTGGTAAACAATTATATAAAGAAGCTCCTGTAGATGCTGATTTAGTAATTGGAGTTCCTGATTCTTCAATATCTGCTGCTATTGGTTATTCTGAAGCTTCAGGTATTCCTTATGAAATGGGTTTAATAAAAAATAAATATGTAGGAAGAACTTTTATCCAGCCAACTCAAGAAATGCGAGAACAGGGAGTAAGAATGAAACTTTCTGCTGTTTCATCAATTGTATGTGGTAAAAGAGTAATCATGATCGATGACTCAATTGTTCGTGGGACTACTTCAAAACGCATTGTCCGTTTATTAAAAGAAGCTGGTGCTAAAGAAGTTCATGTAAGAATTGCTTCACCAGCAATTAAATGGCCATGTTTTTATGGTGTTGATATGTCAACTATGGATGAATTGATTTCTAATAAATTATCAGTTGAAGAATTATGTACGTATATTGAAGCTGATTCACTGGCTTTTATTAGTGAAGAAGGAATTGACAAATCAATTCATTATAATAAAGAAAAACATAAATGTGGTTTATGTCTAGCTTGTTTTAATGGAGATTATGTTACTAAATTATATGATTCATTTGAAACTGATAAGATAAAAAAAGGAAAGCTATAGTTTTTATACTTAATACTTAGTTAAAAGGATTGGATAGATAATATCCAATCCTTTTATTTTAATATTCATACTTGTATGAATATATAGACTTAAGTCAGTTGAGCATACGAAGTATGCGAAATAAAAAACCACCTGCTATGCGGGTGGAGCGATAAAAAAGTTATACAAATATTCACCTTTCCGATATATATTAAAGTTGTTCAAGCTATCATATATGAAAGGAAAGGTGATAGAAGTATGGCTCAAAAAGCAAATTCATTGGCACATACAAAGTGGATGTGTAAATATCACATCGTCTTCACACCCAAGTATAGACGAAAAGTGATTTATAATCAACTAAGAAAAGATATAGGTGAAATTTTAAGGACGCTATGCAGATATAAAGGAGTGGAAATAATCGAAGGGCACTTAATGTCTGATCATGTACATATGTTAGTAATGATTCCACCAAAGGAAAGTGTATCAAAGTTCATGGGATATTTGAAAGGAAAATCAGCATTAATGATTTTCGATAGACATGCGAATTTAAAATATAAATATGGGAATAGACATTTCTGGGCAGAAGGATATTATGTGAGTACAGTAGGATTGAATGATGCAACAGTCGCAAAGTATATAAGGGAACAGGAACGACATGATATTGCGATGGACAAATTGAGTGTGAAGGAATACCAAAATCCATTCGAGGATAAGGAAATAGAGGAAGAAAAGAAAAAACAAGAAGTTAAGAAGAAAAAAGTAAAAAAATGAAAATAATCCCTTTGAGGGATAGCGAGAGTCAAAAGCAATAGCTTGAGCGAAGTGAAAGCAGCGCCTTGAGACGCGAGCAAGTAACAAAGGCTTATAGCCTCAGAGAAAACCACGTCTTTTAGGCGTGGTTTTTATTTTCCATCTTAAATAAATAATATATTTAACTTCGCATAATGAATATTATGTAAATTTTATTAAAATAAATCTAGTATTTAATAGTTTATTGCTTTCGTTATTATTCGCCAAAAACCTTTATATAATAACACTTTATGGCGAATTATTTATTATAATCATTAAATATGCTTTATAATTTAATAAATTTATTATCAAATTATAAAGCGTATCTTTTAATTACACTTATGTAACAATATAATTGTTTTTGTCGATCGATGAAAGGAGTTAAACTATGAAAAAAGACACAATATATATTTTAGAAGAAGATATAAGATTAGCATCTATCTTAACTGCAAAACTGTTATCAACAAATAAATATCATATTTTAGAAGTTAGTAATAATGCTTTAAATTGTATTAGTTATTTATCACATAATAGTTGTGATCTATTAATAATTGACTTGATGCTTTCTAAAATTGATGGTATAAGTGTTTTACAAAAATTAAAGCAATTAAATGAAACAGCATATAAAAAAGTAATTTGTATGACAAGTTTTAATAATCCAATTATATCTAAATTATTAAATGATTTAGAGGTCACATATTGTATAAAATCACCTATAGACATTGATTCTTTTCTTTCAACTATTGATTCAATTATAAATGTAGATGATAAAATAATTAACCTTTCTAAAACTTCTAAAAAATACGAAATGATTAAATTAGAAAATGAAATTAGTATAATTCTAAAAAAGACAGGTATTTCTGTTAATCTTAATGGTTACATGTATTTAAGAACAGCTATTATCTTAGTATATAATGATATTGAATATTTTACTCAGATAACAAAAAAACTATATCCCGATATTGCTCGCCAGTACAGCACAACAGCTTCAAGAGTTGAAAAGTCTATCCGTCATGCCATTAAGACTGCCTGGAATCAAGATGATGGTAAAAAAATTAATGATATCTTGAAAAGAAGAAATCTATTTAAACCTACTAATTCCGAGTTCATTGCTTTAATTGCTGATAATCTTAGAATAAAAAAGGCTTAAATGAAAGAATATAAAAAGAAGTTAAAAACTTCTTTTATAATGCTAAATTATTAATAAATGCTGCTGTATTAATAATAATAAAAACAAAACCAACAATAAATAAATAAAGATATAATTTTATTTGTTTATTGTTTTTATAGTTATTAAACAATGCCAGCATTGCACAAATAATCAATATCATTGCAATAATATAAAAGGTAATAATACTGATAGATGCTTTAGTTAAAAGTCCGGCTGCAAAGATAAATGTTCCGACTGCATAGGCTAAAATTGAAGTGATTATTAAACGTTTACTATTTTCTTCCATAAAAATCTCCATTATATTATTTTATTTAAAATTGAAATACCGATCGCTGGTAAAGGAACTTCAAAATTATCAGCAATAGTTGCACCAATAACTGCAAAAGAATCCATTTCTTCTAATTGACGTGGTTTTAATAATTCTTTTGAATAAATTATTAACGGCACTTGTTCACGGGTATGATCAGTTCCCTGATACGTTGGATCATTTCCATGATCAGCACTTATCATCAATAAATCATCATGATGCAAATATTTCATCAATTCTTCTAATTGTATATCAAATTCTTTAATAGCTTTACCATATCCTTCAGGATTACGGCGATGACCGTAAACAGCATCAAAATCAACTAAATTGACAAAACATAAACCCGTAAAATCTGTTTTAGCTAATTCAATCGTTTTTGCCATGCCATCATAATTACTTTCTGTTTTTACTTTTTTACTAATTCCCTGATTATCAAAAATATCTGCTATTTTACCAACACCAATCACGTCATAATTATTTTCTTTTAAATTATCTAAAACAGTTTTGCTAGAGGGTGCTAAAGCTAGATCATGGCGGTTAGCGGTACGCTTAAACTCCCCTGCTTTTTTACCTATGTATGGTCTTGCAATTATCCTTCCAACTTTCCAGCGTTCATTCATTGCTAATTCACGAGCAATCTGACAAGCTTCGTACAACTCTTCTAGAGGTATGATTTCCTCATTAGCGGCTATTTGAAAGACCGAATCAGCTGAAGTATAAACGATCCAATCTCCTGTTTTGATTTGATGTTCACCATATTCATCGAGTATAGCTGTACCACTGGCTGCTTTATTACCGACGCATTTACGCCCTGTTTTTTCTTCAAATAACTGAATAAATTCGTCTGGAAAGCCAGTTTCTGTAAAAGTAACAAAAGGCTTTTCTGTCTTTAATCCCATTATTTCCCAATGTCCTGTCATAGTATCTTTACCGTTAGAAATTTCATTTAATGGTAAAGTATAGCCAAGCTGTAGTCTTAAAGGGTTGATTCCTTTAAAATCACCTAGATTACCTAAGCCCAAACCTTCTAAATTTGGTAAATCTAGACCATTGCAATAATCACAAATATGTTTTAAAGTGTTAGCTCCTTGATCATTAAAAGCAAAAGCATCTTTTGCATTACCTATTCCTAGAGAATCACATATAATTAAAAAAATTCGTTTATATTTCATTTTTCCTCCATTTCCAGCATGATTCATGTATTATTTATCTATATCCTTTTTTATTCGTGGATGAAATTGCTGATATTCTTTTTTTATTTTTTGATTTGATATATGAGTGTATATTGTTGTCGTGCTTATATCACTATGTCCTAGCAGTTCTTGAATCGAACGTAAATCAGCCCCATTTTCTAAAAGATGAGTAGCAAAGCTATGACGAATTGTATGTGGAGATACTTTTTTGTTTACTGATGTCTGTCTAATAATTTGTTTTAAAATAATATAAAACTCTTCGCGACTCATTTTATTACCATGATTATTAAAAAATAATAATGAAGATTCTTTTTTGATAAATTCTTCCCGATAATTATTTAAATAATCACCCAATATTTTTTTTGCAACTGCACCAATAGGAACAATTCTTTCTTTATTCCCTTTTCCAATTACTTTTATATAACCCATATAAATATTTACAGAACTAACATTCAAATTAATTAATTCAGATACTCTTAATCCTGTAGCATACATCAGTTCCAACATGCAGCGATTACGCGAACTCAAATGATCTTCAATAACGATACTATCTAAAATTTCCTGCATTTCTTGTTCACTTAAAACAACAGGTAATTTTTTATCGATTTTTGGTAAATCAAAATCATTCATAATATTAACATCTATGAGCTTATCTTTCACTAAAAAAGCAAAAAACATTCTTAAAGAAACTAAATTTCTCGTTATACTTGTAGAACTGTTTATTTTTGATAATTCTTTTAAATAAAGGCGAATATGTTCTTTAGAAATATTTTCTATTTCAAATATTTGATGAATATCATTTAAATAGATAAAAAATTTATTTAAATCATTTAAATATGCTAAGATAGTATTTTTACTTAACCCCTTTTCAACGATCAAATACTGTCGGTATTCATTTAGACTATCTTTTAATTTCATCAATCTCCACCTCTTATATGACTAATTATATCATGATTAAAATTAAATTTTCCATTGATTTGCTAACTTAAAGTGCATAAACTTTAAAAGCCATTGACAAAGTTACAATGATCAAAATTACAATAACATAATCTAAAATATAATTTATTATCTTTCGGCTATTGAACACTTCTCTAGTAATAAATGTAATCGTAAAACAATTTAATGATAACCTAAGTGAAATTATTGATATTATATAAGTTAATAATAATTCAATAAACAATTGTGGTATATATCCTAAAAAAAACATACTAATACTAAAGTCATTTAAAGTAAAATAAAAAATGGTTGCGATCGTAAATTGCATTCCTTTAGTAAAAATAATAAAACTATTAAAAAACATTCCTAAAAAACTCGTTGAAATAAACAAAGATAAAAATATGTATATACCAGTAATTGTCATATATATATTATAATTATTAGTTACTTCATTATCTTTATAAAAAAATAAATATTTGCAAAAATCAATTAGATTTTCACTACCATAAAAATAATAAATAGTTCCAAAAATAATCCCGCAGCTTAATAAAACAACTGAAAAAAGATTAATTAATACTTTTTCATTTTTAAAAATTTTATTTATAATGCCCATAAGTAGTCCTCCGTTTATATAACTTATGAGCAAGATAAATAATTATTCATTTATTTTAAATATTTCTTTTGAATACCTTTATTAGAAACAGCTGATGCCTTAGTTACGATCGGTTTATCAAACTTATTATTAATATTTTCTATAATCGTTTCTAACGCTTCCTTATCACCTTCATTTTTAGAAGTATCAAAAATACTCAGCTGCTCTTTATAATCCTTTTTATTGATAGTATTATTTAAACTAATGCCTAATAAACGTACTGGTCGACCATCATAATGGGCATCAAAAAGCATCTTAGCAGTAGAAAGAATAGTTTCATAATCATTTACATATGAATTGATAGCTGTTTGGCGATTAACACTTTCAAAACGAGTATATTTTATTGTGATCGATATCGAATTAGAAATAAGATTTCTTTTTATTGCTCTTATAGAGACTTGTTTAGCTAATTTTTTTAAAGTATCCCTCAATACGACCTCATCTAAAGTATCATGGGGTAATGTAGTAGAATTACCTACAGATTTTAATTCGTTTTGTTTAGCATCAACTGTGCGAATATCGATTCCGTTGGCTTTACGATATAATAGTAAAGCATTTTTACCAACGATTTGACGCAATTTATTATAATTATCATAATTAGCAATATCACCGATTGTATTGATTCCAACTTCTTTTAAACGAGGTGTAGTTTTTTTTCCAATTCCAAACATATCCTTAATATCTAAAGGCCACATTAATTCTTTGATATTTGATCGTGTTAAAATCGTAATACCCATTGGTTTTTTCATATCACTAGCCATTTTTGCTAAAAATTTGTTTGGCGAAATGCCAATCGAACATTTAAGATTTAGCTCGTTATAAACTTTATCTTGGATTTCTTTTGCTAACTGCATCGGATGACAATTTCTACTTTGAATAATTTTAGTAACATCAACATAACATTCATCGATACTAGCAACCTCTAAAATATCACTATATGATGCTATTATATTAAAAAAATCATTAGATAAGCGATGATACAATTCAAAATCTGCTGGTAAAACAATCAGATTTTTACATTTTTGATAAGCCTGAAATAGCGGCATCGCAGAATGGATTCCAAACTTGCGAGCTTCATAGGAAGCAGTAGTAATAATACTTCGTTTTGATTTTCCCGAAATAACAAGTGGTTTCCCCTCAAGTTTGGGATTTCTTGATATTTCGGCACTTGCATAAAATGCATTTAAATCAATATGAAAGATTATTTGCATTACACAACCCCTCCTAAATAAAAATCATCTGGACACAAATCATATAACTGATAGTCCCTATGATAATCGATAATAATGTATTATTTTTTAATAAGTGCACTACAATAATAATCGAAATTGCGATTATTTCTGGTAAGCCATGATTTGAATCAAAAAAATTTATATCTTTTAAACAATATACAACTAGCATGGCCATAACGGAATATGGTAATACTTTACCTAAATAATCAATCAAAGCCGGTTTTTTACTTGGATCATTAAAAATAATAAAAGGTAAAGCTCTTGTCAAAATAGTGCCTAGAGCCACAACTATTATTATCATTATATCTCTATTCATATTCATTTTCTAAATCCTTTCTTTTAAACATTAAAGCCCCAATAATTCCAATTAAAGATACGATTACAAAATTATCACTACCAAATATAAGCAAAGAAACAATACTTACAATAAAACCTATTTTTGTTGCTAGATGATTTTGACTGTTTTTTATTTGATCTATTACAATTACTATAAATAATGCTGTCATTGAAAACTCTAATCCCCTACTATCAAAAGTAATAATATTTGAAATGGTAGCCCCAATCAGTGACCCGATGATCCAATAGCACTGATCAAAAAGACTAATAAAAAAACTAACATATTTATTTTGCTGATCATCTTTGATTAAAAGTGAAAAAGTCTCATCAGTTAATGAAAAAATCATATATGGCTTTAAAACTTTCATTTTTTCAAATCTATTTAACATTGATAAACCATAGACAATATGTCTAGCATTTACTACTAATGTCATGATAAAGGCATTTAAAAGTGAACTTTTAGCTGTTAATAGAGAAATTGTTACAAACTGCATACTGCCAGCATAGATAAAAAAACTCATAATTAAAGCATAATAAATAGGATAGTCCTTACTTACAAGCAAAGCGCCAAAGGCAAAACCTAATACAAGATATCCCATCATTACCGGAATAGATTCCTTAAAGGCTTCTTTCAATATTTTAAAATTCATATAAATCCTCCAATGACACTATTATACTAAAAAAGTTTATTTATGAAAAGTAAGGTTAAAAAAGATAAATAATAGTCATTTAAAATAAAACCAGGAGCAGAAACTTTTAAGTCTCATCCTCCTGGTATATTTTTGTCATCTAAACTAATGACTTTGGCCCTTAAGGCACCATTGTTATCTTTGTTTTTCCATTTCCAACATCCATTCTATATACAAACCAAAACCTGTCATCGGATTATTTCCAGATACGTGCGTTACACAACCAATGATCTTATCATCTTGAATAATTGGTGAGCCGCTCATTCCTTGAATTATACCATTAGCTTTATCAATAACATTTTGATCTGTTACTTTAAACTCAATTCCTTTTTCTTTAACTGAATCTTGATCATTTAACTTAGTAATTTCAATTTCACATTTTTGGATTTCCTGACCATTTAAAACAGTTAAAAAATATGCTTTTCCTAATTTGATTTCATCTTTGCTGGCTGTATCCATTGCTTTTCTGTTAGAAATATCGTAATTATAAGTTCCATAAATACCAAATTGATTATGGCTGTTTATACTACCTATTTCAATATTAGAAATATCAGCAATTTTATTACCAGAGCTGTTAGGAGAAGCTTTTTTAATTCCCGTGACACTACTTTCATAAATATTACCAGATTGCAGTAAACTATTGGTATTTAATTTAGTATCACTCATTGCATGTCCTAATGCGCCAAAGGTATTATCGGCGGGATTATAAAACGTTAAAGTTCCCACACCAGAAATAGCATCTTTTACATATAATCCAGTTGTAAATTCCTGATTTTCTAAAAAAACCTGGAGATTACGATGAAGTCTTTCTTTATCTCTGATAATAGTTAAATCGTAATTACTTTTTTCACTACCACCAGTTTTAATAAATTCACTTAATTCTTCAATCGTAGTTACTTTTTGTCCATCTATTTCAACAATTATATCTCCGACTTTAAAATCTTCTGCTAAAGGGTCATAAGTTGTATCAGCAGTTTTAATTTTATATCCACCAGTTATTACAACGCCCTGATAATTTAATTCAATTCCAATTGAATCACCACCAGGAATCAATGATATTGCATATAAAGCAATGGGATTAATTGTAATGGCTAAAATAACAATTAAGGAAAGTATTAGCTTTTTAAAAAGCATAGAAACCTCCTTGTAACAAATGTTACAATCTAGTTTGGTCTCTATGCTAATAATTATTCACTACATGCTTTTAATTTTTTTGCATGCTCGATTGATTCTTTAGAAATATCTTTTCCAGAAATTAATTTAGCAATTTCATTAATACTTTGATTTTCGTCTAATTTAGAAATCTTAACCTCAGTATTATTATTAGTAGTAGTTTTTTCAATCAAATAATGATTTTTAGCAAATGCAGCTACCTGAGCTAAATGGGTTATACATAAAACCTGATGATTTTTAGCAATTAGTTGCATTTTAGCACCAATGCTTTCAGCTACTTTACCACTTACACCAGTATCAGCTTCATCAAATATAATTGTTTCAATAGTACTAGTTGCTAAAGAAAGAGTCTTTATTGCCAGCATGATTCTTGACATTTCACCACCAGAAGCAACTTTGTTTAATGGTTTTAAAGATTGACCAAGGTTAGTTGCAATCAAAAAAGTTATCTCGTCCTGGCCATCTTTTTGCAGTTCTTTTTTTCCAAAATCAACTTTAAAAATTACTTTATCAAGATATAAAGATTTTAATTGAACCATTACCTGTTCAGTGAAGTCTAAAGCCTTTTGTTTACGTAATGTCGTGATCTTGTTAGCATATTCAGTTGCTTTGTTAAAAGTGGTATCTAATTGATTTTTTAATTCATTTAAGTATATCTCTCGATTAGTAAAAGCTTCTATTTTATTTTCCAGCTCTTTTTTAGCTTCAATAATCGCTTCAAGAGATTGGCCATATTTACGTTTTAAACGATTTAGCTTAAATAGAGTATCTTGTATTTCATTTAAACGATATTCATCAAAATCATTACTGTTAAATTCATCTTGTACCTCTTCATCAAGATCAATCAAATTATAATATAAATCATACATCTTTTCATAAATAGCTTGATAAGCAGGCTGTTCACTAAGCGTTTCTAATTCATTTATAGCACTATTTAAAAGTGCTAATACACCTTGACTACCACTGATATAATGGCGATAATTAGTGATTTTTTCATTAGTTTTTTCATAATTTAGTAATGCTTTTTTTTCTTGTTCTAACTCTTCTTCATCGATTGCTGATAGATCAATACTATTAATTTCGTCTAGCTGACTTTGATAAAATTCTAACTGCTCATCACTTAGTTCTTCTTCAATTGTTTTTTGGTAAAGTTTTTTTGTTTCTTTATATTCTTGGTAAACATCTAAATACTGGTTTTTTAAAACTGTTAGAGAGTTGCCAATATAATTGTCTAAAATATTTATATGATTATTAGGATCAAATAAACTATGTGTTTCAAATTGAGAATGAATATCAATTAATTCACTCATAATAGATTGTAAAACCATTTTTGAAACATTTCGATAATTTATTTTAATAACTGTTTTATTATCACGATTAAAAGATTTTGATACTACTAGTTTATCATCAAATTCAATTCGATATTCCTTCAATTTATTTAAAACTGAAGAATTATCTTTAATCGTAAAAATTCCTTCGATAAATGACTCATTACAGCCGCTTTTTATAAAGCTGGTTTGGCTGCGATTACCCATCAATTGACCAATTGCATCAATAATAATCGATTTACCAGCACCAGTTTCACCAGTTAAAACCGTCATCTGATCATGAAAAGATACTTCCAAACGATCAATGATTGCAAAATTTTCAATATAGATACTCTCTAACATTTTTTCACCTACCCTTCAAAACAACTATGTGCGCTCTCTACTACATTTTCAATATTAATAGCGGTTTCTTTGCCTTCTTTAACAAATAGTCCTAAAAACTCAATATTTCCTTCTCCACCAGTTATTGGTGAATATGTGAGCTTTTCTAAAATAAAGCCATCCGCTCTAGCAAATTCAATTACTTTTTCAATAACACGACAATGAATTTTTTTATCTTTAACGATTCCTTTTTTACCAACATCTTCACGACCTGCTTCAAATTGCGGTTTTATTAAAGCTACAACTTGATCATTAAAACTTAATATATTTTTTAAAGCATCAAAAATATATTTTAAAGATATAAATGAAACATCGATCGTAGCAAAAGAAGGAACTCCATTTTCAAACAATTCAATCGTAGCATAACGAAAATTTGTCTGTTCTTTTACGATTACACGAGGATCATTGCGTAGTTTCCAAACTAACTGATTAGTTCCGACATCTACTGCGTATACTAATTTAGCGCCGTTTTGTAACGCACAATCAGTAAAACCACCAGTTGAACTGCCAATATCAACCATAATTTTATCTTTAAGATCTAAAGAAAATTCTTTTAAAGCTCGTTCTAATTTTAAACCGCCTCTAGATACATAAGGCATGATATTTCCTTTAACATGTAAATTAGAATCGATCGGGATCTTTGTCCCTGGTTTATCAATTATATCATAATCATCATGAACAATTCCAGCCATGATTGCTCGTTTAGCTTTTTCGCGCGAATCAAAAAAACCTTGTTCAACTAATAAGACGTCAATTCTCTCTTTTTTCATCAATTATCTCCTTAACCTTTTGATAAAATGATTCCATATCTAATCCTTCATCTTTTAAAATTTCTTCGATACTACCCTGAACAGAAAAATGGTCATCAACGCCAAAACTATAAATACGCTTTAAAATTCCTTTTTGACTATAATAATAAGCAATATTACTAGCTAAAGAATTTATTTTTAATTCCGTTTCATATACGATCAATGGTTTATCATCAACTAGTCTATCCAATAGTTCAAAGTCCATCGGTTTAATAAACTTAGCATCTACTAAGCGAATTTTAATATCTTTATCTTTATAAAAATCACGAATCATATTTATGTTTTGACCATAACTAATAATAGTAATCTCATGATCATCAAAGCCTTCAACTGACCATTTACCAATCGGTAAGATTTCTTCAACCTCGGTATCATCAATTTCGATACTTCCACGAGGAATTCTTAAAATATAAGGATGATCATTATATTTTAAGTATGTATTAATAAATCTTTTAACATCTTTACTATTACTTGGAGTACAAATAATAACGTTTGGTAAAGGATTTAAAATTCCTAAATCAAATACACCATGATGAGTAGGACCATCAGCCCCGACAAAACCACAACGATCAACGCAAATTAAACAGCCAAGATCCATTCTGGCAATATCATGATTGATTTGATCATAAGCACGCTGTAAAAAAGACGAATATACAGAAATAAACGGTTTTTTATGCGCAATAGATAGACCAGCGGTAAAAGTCAAGGCATGCTCTTCAGCAATTCCAACATCAAAACTGCGATCAGGATAATGTGCAAAAATACTATCCATCGCGGAACCATGAATCATTGCTGGTGTAATCGCAACGATATCTTGATCACTTGCCATCTTTTTTTCAATATGATCAGCAACTAATTTAGACCAGGTCGTTTTATCTTCAGATTCGGGATTTTTTATTGTTCCATCACTAATATTAAATGGCGCAATTCCGTGCCATTTACCGGCAAAATCATTTTCAGCGTAACGATACCCTTTTCCTTTTTTGGTAACTACATGAACAACAACACTTGTTTTAGAAGCTTTGGCTAGATTCAAAACTCTGATTAGATCATCAAAATCGTGTCCGTTGACAGGTCCTAAATAATCAACACCAAAATCCTCGAAAATTGTGTCATCGATCAAACCATGCTTTACAAAATCTTTGACGCGTTTAGAAATATTGAAAATCATTTTACCAAATTTATTTTTTGAAGTAATGTTACGATAATCTTCTTTCAAATTATTATAAGTTCCGCTAAGTCTTATTGAAGATAAAAAATCATTAAATCCGCCAACACTTTTACCTATTGCCATTTGGTTGTCATTCAAGATAATGATGACTTTATTATTGATAGAACCAAGATGATTTAAAGCTTCTAAAGACTCCCCGCCAACCATTGCAGCATCACCAACGACAGGAATAACATTAAAATTTTGCTTATCCAAATCACGAGCGATTGCCATTGCTACAGCACCACTTAATGCTGTTGAGGAATGTCCTGCTTCCCAAACATCATGCTCACTTTCACAACGTTTTTGAAAGCCTGATAACCCCTGGTATTTCCGCAAAGTATTAAATTGACTAGCTCGACCTGTAAGGATCTTATGAACATAAGACTGGTGTCCCACATCAAAGAAGATTTTATCTTTAGGTGAATTAAAAACATAATGTAAAGCAATTGTTAATTCAACTACACCTAAATTACTTGAAAGATGGCCTCCAGTTTTTGAAATATTATTAATTAAAAATTCACGGATATCCGAGGCTAATTGATTTAATTGTCTAATATCCAGCTCTTTTAAAAAAGAGGGATCTTTAATTTTATTTAGATCCATTATTTCACTCTTCTCTTTATTTTTTTTATTATTTCTAAAATCACTTCATGATTAATTTTTAATTTATTGATAAGTTCATCTACCTCATTGAAATACTGTTCAATTATTTCTTGAGACTTTTCGATTCCCACCAAAGAAACATAAGTGGATTTATGATTTTCAATATCACTACCTACGTTTTTTCCTAAAATTTCACTATTTCCAATTACATCAAGAACATCATCTTGAATTTGAAATGCTAATCCGATTTTATAGCCAATTTCCTGCCAAATAGCAGCATCATTTTTATTAGCGATCAAAGCGCCCATTTTCATCGCTGCACTAATTAAATCACCGGTCTTATGACGATGGATCAAATCTAATTCCTGTTGATCAGCTTTTTGATTTTCATACTTCATATCTAATGCTTGTCCTAAAATCATGCCATTTACACCACTTGCCTGATACAAAGTTTGTAGTAACGAGATTTT
The DNA here is from genome assembly GCF_946902305.1 of Clostridium sp. Marseille-Q5894. Classification (NCBI taxonomy): domain Bacteria; kingdom Bacillati; phylum Bacillota; class Clostridia; order Eubacteriales; family Clostridiaceae; genus Clostridium; species Clostridium sp. Marseille-Q5894. Next base: position 506,706 of record NZ_CAMPPT010000002.1, read on the forward strand.
TAATTCATTATTAAAATCAGCTTCTAAAATAACATTTACTGCTTCATTCAACAAACCATCTCCGGCTAAAATCGCTGTTGCTTCATCAAACTGTTTATGACATGTTGGCTTACCGCGTCGTAGATCATCATTATCCATACCTGGCAAGTCATCATGAATCAATGAGTAAGTGTGAATCATTTCTATTGCACAGGCAGCATCAAGATAATCATGATAATCAATGTTATAACTTCTAATTATTTGCAGCATCATCACCGGCCGAATCCTTTTACCACCTGCCATTAATGAATATCGCATTGCTTCTTTAACAGTCGAATCTTGAAATCTATCAATTATTTGTAATAGCCTGTCATTTATTTCACTAATTAATTTTTCCATCTGCTTATTCCTCGATCTTTAAATCTTCCAATTTTCCATCAACTAAGATCTTAGCTACTTTGTTTTCAATCCCTGCTAATTTATCACTACAAATTTTAGATAGTTTAATTCCTTCTTGAAATAACTCGACACTATTTTCTAACGATGTTTGATTATCTTCAAGTTCTTTAATAATTTCTTCAAGTCGCTTCATAGCTTGTTCAAATGTAATATTGTCCATAATTTACCTCTATTCAATAATAGCATTTTTCATGCCGTCTTTCATTTTGATTTCAACTTTATCTCCTGATTTAAGATCTAATGATGAAGAGATAAGTTTTTCATCTTTTAATATGATTGCATATCCTCTTTCAAGTGTTTTTAAAGGAGAAAGAGTATTTAATTTTGATAATGTAAAATAAAACTTTTCCTGATCAGATTGGATTTTTTGCTTCATTAACTGCTGCATTGCCTGCACCATCAAATTTATATGATTTTGCTGAGTAATTGTGAATAAATTAGTTTGATGCTCAAAAGATTGTATCAAATGTTTCATTTTATTATTCTGATTCGTTAAATTATAAGCAAAAACATCATTTAAGCGATCGTATAAGTAATCTACTTTAGCCTTTTTATCTTCAAATAATTTATCAGGATTTTTAAATAAGTAAAATGATTTTATCTTTGTAAGGGCTTGTTTATTCAAAGCAATTTTTTGTTTCATTAAGGTATTTAGCGTATACTGTAAATTATTTACATTTTGTTGTAATTCCACTAAATCTGGTGTTGCTTTGATCGCTGCTGCCGTTGGTGTAGCAGCTCGATAGTCAGAAACCAAATCACAAATCGTAAAATCAACCTCGTGTCCTACACCACTGATGATAGGTGTTTTACAATTATATATCGTTCTAGCTAAGGCCTCCTCATTAAAGTTCCATAAATCTTCCAAAGATCCCCCACCACGAGCAATAATAATAGTACTAAAACCTAAATCATCAACATAACTCAAAGTTTTTATTATTTGCAAATAGGCATCCTTGCCTTGAACCGGAATAGGAAATACGATTACGCGAACAACAGGGAATCTTAACTTGATCGTTCTTACAATATCGGCTAATGCAGCACTAGGATATGCTGATAAAACAGCAATTTTACTAGGAAATTTAGGAATCTTTGATTTATGATCTAAATCAAATAAGCCTTCTAAAAGAAGCTGTTTTTTTAACTGTTCATATCTTAAAAAAAGATTTCCTAAACCATCCTGCTCAATATTATCAACATATAGCTGATATGTTCCAGCAACGTCATATACAGATACACTAGCCTGTATCAACACTTTCATTCCATTTTCTAGTTTAAAAGGAATTTTTTTAGCTTTCGAAGCGAACATAACAGCATTTATTCTTGAATATTCATCTTTTAAAGTAAAATAAAGATGTCCTGAACTATGATGCTTAAAATTGGAAATCTCACCTTTTATTAATATTTTTTGCAACTGTTCGTCAGCATCGATCCGAGCTTTTAAATAACGATTTAAAGCGCTGACTGTTAAATATTTTTTTTCCATTACTTGATCTTATTTAATAATCCATTGATAAATTTATAAGCATCTTCATCACAATATTTTTTTGAAAGTTCAACAGCTTCATTAATAATAACTTCCTTACTCTGTTTTGTTTCTAATAATTCATAACATCCTACTAAAAGAATTGCTAGCTCCATCTTAGATAATCTTTCAATAGTCCAGCCTGATTTCAAATATTTAGCTACTTCTGATTTATATTTTTCAATCTCATTAGCAATGCTTGTAATTAACATAAAACAATAATCATAATCATCTTTATCACTAACAAGATCTTTATCACTATTTAAATATTCGCGTACTTCATCTTCATTTATATCAACAAGTAATTTTTGATAAATCGCAATAACTGCTTTTTCTCTAATTAATTTTTTTCTATATTTTTTCATTTAAACCGTCCTTCCAAAATATCTAAGATGATTTTACCATATTTATATCTTAAAATAAATAAATAAAAAGATTATCAAAAGATAATCTTTAAAAATTAATACCTTTAACTTCAATATTGACTTTAATATTTTTTATTCCTGTCATTTCAAAACAGCTTTGTGCTATCTTGTTTTGTAATGCATTAGTTGTAGATGTAACATTCAAACCGTAATCAATTAAAATAGCGACATCAACAATTACCTGATTGTTCTTATTTAAACGTACTGTTACTGGTCCACTACCAGGCATTGGAATCATATTTCCTTCAAAATCTACACCATCAATTGATTCTACAGCTTTAATAACAATTGACTGAAATACATTTAACCCAATATTTAAAGCTCCTAAATTTGTTTCTTTTTCTACTGAATAATATTCTTGACTCATAACAAATGCTCCTTTATATACCTTTATTGTATATAAAATCAAGAAAAAATTCAAGCCTCACTAATAAACTTAACTTCTACTTGATATTCATTCTTAGTTTCTTCCATAATTGCTTTAATTATACTATTAGCATCATTTCCACTACCATCTTTTTTATCAACAACGACCTTGACAGTCTTATTTTCTACTTCAACAAAGACATTTTTAAATCCTGCTTCATTTACAGTCTTTGTGATTTTTGCTTCTAAAGCTGCTGTTTCTTTAGCTTCACTAATTGTGGCTAAAGCTGATGCTATTTTATCACTATCACTTTCGCTTGAAGCAATAATAGCATTATTTTCGCTGATTAGATCTTCTCTTTCTTTATCTAAGTTCTTTTGCAGGGCTTCGATTTGAGACACCTCCTGATTATTTACAGCAACTTCATTAGCAGTATTTTCTGGTGGTAGTAGAATATAATAAATTGATAATACTAAAATTAGACTAAATAAAGTTAAAAAAGTAATTGCTTGTCTATTCATGTTCTTTCTCCTTTATCAACTACTTTATTATATGCAAGAAGAAAAAAAGTATGAAAAAAACACTAGTTCAATAAAACTAGTGTTAAGCTCTACCTTGATATTTACCATCAACTGTATTTACAATAACTATTTCACCTTCAGAAATGAATAAAGGCACTTTGATTTGATATCCAGTTTCGATAATAGCGTTTTTAGTAGCTCCTGTTGCAGTATCCCCTTTAACAGCTGGTTCAGTTTCAATAATTTTAAATGGAACATTGATAGGTAAAGAAACTCCTAAAACTTCTCCATCATAGCTAGTTACTTCAACTTCGTCACTTTCTTTTAAGAAATTAATTTCCCATTTTAAATTATCTGCAGGAATTTCAATTTGTTCATAAGTTTCATTATCCATAAATACTAATGCATCTCCAGAGTTGTATAGATATTGCATTTTATTTTTATCGATATGAGCTTTTTTTACTTTATCATTTCCCCCAAAAGTAACTTCTGTAGTTGATCCAGATCTTAAGTTTTTCATCTTGATTCTAATATTTGCAGCTGCACGAGCTGTTTTATTATGTGAATAGTCTAATACAACATATAGGTTACCTTCATATTCAAAAGTAATACCTGGTCTTAAATCTCCAACACTAATCATTTTAAATAATCTCCTTATTTGTAATTTACTTTGTGATTATATCAAAAATTATTGATAAAGTGAAGTGATTTTGATAATTATTGATACTCTATTTTTAATTTGCTGCTAGAAACAAAATTTTATTGAGATGATAAACTACTTATCTTATTGATATTTATAAAATTAAAACAATGATTTTATCATTTTATAATGTTAAAATCACTTAATTTAATATATATAGATTTTTATTATTTGTATGGATAAAAAAATTAGATTTATTGATGAAGAAAAATCAAAAGAGTAACAAAAAGATCATCAAAGTTATTTTAGCCTTATTGCAATAATAATATCTGTTTTAATACTTATTTACAAAATGATTTTTTTATTTTTGAAGTAATTTATGATTTTTTGGTGTAAAAGATAATAGGAGGAAATTTTATGAATGATCTATTTGAAAAAATAATAAACCATGCAATCGCTAATAAAACATCAGATATTCATCTATTATTAAAACAGCAATGCACTATTTCATTTCGTCAACAGGGCGATCTAGTACTTTATGATACTTTAGAATATAAACAGGGGATAAAATTAATAAATTATATTCGTTTTAAATCAAACATTGATATTAATTATCAGCTAAAACCACAAACTGGACATTTAAACTATCAATACGACAATAATGTATATTATTTACGTGTTTCCAGTTTACCAGGAAAAGATATTGATAGTATTGTAATTAGAATATTGAATAATCATCGTAAATTATCATTAGAGGAACTTACTATTTTTAAAGATGTAAAAACGTTTTTGGCCCAGATCGTAACTTTAAATTCCGGACTATTTATTGTTAGCGGGGCAACCGGTTCAGGAAAATCTACTACTCTTTATACGTTGTTGGATACAATCAATCAAAAATATCATAAGAATATCGTAACTTTAGAAGATCCCATAGAAATTAAAAAATCTTACTGTTTACAAATCCAAATCAATGAAAAATTGGGTATTACATATAATAATTCATTAAAACAAATTCTTCGCCATGATCCCGATATAATCATGATTGGCGAGATTCGTGATGAACAAACGGCAAGATTGGCAATTACCTGTGCTTTGACAGGACATCTTGTTTTAACAACGATTCATTCCAGTAATTGTTTGACGACGATTAGACGTCTATTGAACTTAGGAATATTAAAAATAGATATCGAAGATGTTTTAATTGGCGTAATGTCACAAAAGATGCTTTATCATAAAAATAAGCATACACCGCTTGTTTTACCAGAATATTTAGATCGTAGTAAAATTAATGACTTTTTTAATAATCAGGCTGTTGATTACCTTACTTTTAAAGATAATGCGAAAATCTTATTGGAAAATAACATGGTTAATTATCAACAGGTAGCGGGAATTTTTTATGAATGAAGAATATCGTTTTTTAGAAAGCATCGCTTATTTTTTGCAGCAAGGATATTTGATTCAAGATATTTTAGAGATATGTTCTTTTATATATAGTAATGAACGAATTGAAGATCTAAAAGAGAAATTAAATAATGGTTTAACATTAGATGAAGCAATAATTGAAGGTGATTTTAATCAAACGTTCGTTGAATATTTTAAATTTTTTAGAATTAAAAATAATTTATCTAAAGCAATTGTTCAAAGTTTAAATATTTGTAAAACAAGAGACGAAACATTTAATAAATTAAAAAAAGAATTAACTTATCCTATTTTATTGATTATCTTTTTAATGATGTTTTCATTGTTTATCATTTATGCCTTACTACCCTCGATAATGCAGCTTTTTATCGAATTTGCCATTGAACCTGGTTTTATTACTAAAATGATGTTTATTCTATTTAAAATCATTCCCCTTCTTATTTTAATTATTTTACTATGTTTTAGCAGTGCTTGTTTGATAACTGTTTATGCAATAAAAAAACAGTATTATCAATTAATAGATTTTTTAGTAAATCATGTTTGGTTCATTCAAAAAATGATTCAAAAATATTATTCAATTAAATTTGCTCTATATTATAACGAACTATTGATCAATGGTTATGATACTACAGATATCGTTATAATGCTTTATCAACAAATTGATGATAGTGATATTAAAATGCTGATATATGAGATATATTTAAAGATTTTAAAGGGAGAATCTTTAGAACAGATCATTTCTCAATTTAACTATTTTGAGCCTCTTTTTATTGCTAGTTTTAAATTATTAATTCATGATAACCAGGCTAATAAATCACTTGATAATTATTTAAAGATTTCTATTGACACTTTACATTTTAAAGTCATGAAAATAATCAAGCTTGTCGTACCATTAATTTACTGTTTTACAGCAGGATTCGTTATTTTAGTTTATGTTTCAATTGTTATTCCAATGATGTCAATAATTGGTAATTTATAGTACTTTGAATATTTCGTGATATTTATTACAAACGGAGGGAAAAGATGAGACAAAAAGGATTTACTTTAATTGAAATGATTTTTTGTATTTCAGTTATTTTAGTTATTTTATTATTAGTTATACCAAATGTTACAAGCAAAAACAGAGTCGTTAAAGAAAAAAGCTGTGATGCCCAAATCGAAGTTGTAAATTCTCAAATTGTTCTTTATGAAATTGAAAATGGTCATTTACCAGCAAGTATTTCTGATCTAACATCAGGTGATCACCCTTATTTAACAGAAAAACAAGTAACCTGCCCTAGTGGTTTAACGATTTCTATTAGTGATGGTCAAGCTTATGCAAGATAAACATGGCTTTACATTAATTGAAGTAGTCTTTACGATTAGTATCATTATTATTCTAAGCGTTTTTAGTTTGCATTTTGCAATTACTACCCCACCCTGCTTATCTATTGATCAACAGTGTAAACAAATTATTGCTTTATTACAGGAAGCTAAAACTCAGGCTTTATTAAATCATGAAAGAATCGATATTTTAATTGATCATAGTCGAATCAGTTATGATTATCAGGGTGAACAAAAAATTGAATTAGATCGTAATTATTATTTTCAAAATAGCTTTGAACTTTATTTTAACGAAAATGGAAATATTAATAAAGGAAATCACTTAACTATATGCAATCAAAATGATTGTAGAAGTATTGTTTTTAATGTTGGGAGCGGTACATTTTATGTTAAAGAATAAAGGAATGACTTTGATTGAAAGTTTGTTGGCATTTAGTATTTTTATTACTATTATCGTAGTAATTTTTAGTTGTTATAGTACTGGTATGCGGCATTTTCAAATTAATAATGATGATTATCAAAATTATTTAAAACAGCAAAACGTTAAGGAGTTACAATTATGGCAAACAAGAGCACTGGATCAATCAATAAAAGAGGTTTTACCTTAATTGAAGTTTTATTTTCACTTTCAATCTGCCTGCTGATTGTTTTAAACAGTGTACCGCTTATTAAAACAATATCTTATAAAGATAAACTTAAGGTAAATACTAGCTTTTATGCTATCGGAGCAAAACAATTAACTAAGATCTTATATACATCTAAAGATATTACCGTTGGTGATCAGTTATCCTTTAAGGATAGTAATGATCAGTTATTTACAATATCTCTGCATAAAAAAAGAGTAGTCAAAGAACCTGGTTTTGATATTATAATCAGAGATGTTGAAAACTTAGATTTTTTTAATAAAGATGAAAATATTTATATGCATTTAAATAATGGTAAAGATGATTTTTATTATTTAATTGCCACAAATTATGAGCATACTCATAATTTTGAGGAAACAAATAATGAAACACTTCCATAAAGGTACGATTTTACAATTAGTATTAATTATTTTTATGGTTTTGAGCCTAAATATCGGAGTGTTTTTTACTAGCATAATTGAAAACAGTAAAGCAATAGAAAGAGTTAAAAAAATTAATAATGAGCGTTTAGTTGAGCTTAGTATATTAAGATATTATAAAGAAATGATTGCTAATGATATTTTAATTAGTGATATTATCATGGTTGATGAATATATCATTGAGTACACAGTAGATGATTTAGGAAGCTATTATTATATTGTGACAACTGTTAGAAACGATAAACAAGAGTATAGTTTTAACTTAGAAATCAATATTGATACATTAATAATTTCTGCATTTGAATATCAATAACTACCATTTTATAAAAAGATAAAGTATTTGTTTAAAAGTTAATAGTAAAAAGAATCAGTAGTAATCAGATGATTTATTAGTTGATTCTTTTTATGTAAAATCTATTTTAATTTAAGATTGATTATTAACGTTCCTTTAACAAAGTTTAGTAACTATGAAAAAAGATATTTAAATATTATCACATGCTATAATTAAGGACAACAAAATTAATTATTCAAGAATACGTACGTTTTAACAATTGATAATGCTGTAACTATACTAGATAGAGATAAATCATCATAAATAATGATTTACTAATTGAATTTAAAAAATCACTACATACAATCTTAATGAAAAGGTATAAACAACAAATAAACTTATGAATGACTATTAATTCGTTAACAATTAAATAATTTATAACCAAAAGTAGAAATGACTTATTTAATTAAAAATAATATGCTTCTAGAAAAAAATTATAAAGATGAACTTATCTATGTTATAATGCAATAAATTAAAATATGATTTTGATAGTATACAATTCATAGAAAAGATAAATTATGCTAGTGATATGATAAGTGTAATTTTAATAACTTCTATTTAATATATGAAAGGAAAATAAATATGAAGATCAAAAATACGAATAATGATAAATTAGCAGCTGGATTAATTCTAGGATTTATGGCCGGTCTTATTTTTGATAATTTAGCATTTGGCTTAATTGCTGGTGTAATATTGGGTAGCCTGCCTAGTTTAAAAAATACTAAAAAGAAATAAATTATATAGTTAATCTATACGATTGATGTTTTCTGCGCACATCTTTTTTAAATCAAGAAGTTTATAAAAAATAGTAAAAGAAATAATTTACTTCTTTTACTATTTTTACTTCCCTTAAAAATAAGGATTATATGTCTGTTCCTCTTTTAATGTTGTCGCAGGACCATGTCCAGGATATACTACAGCATCAAAATCATATTCTTTGATTTTTGCTAACGATTCACGAGTATCATGTTTAGAAGAATTTGGAAAATCAAAACGACCAATCGATCCTTTAAATAATACATCACCAGCAAAAATCACATTTTCTTTAGGTAAATAAATCATCGATGATCCTGGACAATGCCCCGGTAGATGTAACCAGCTTATTTCAAAGTTGCCGATTTTCATTCTTTTATCACTTTTAATTACTGGTGATTTGACTGTAAACGGCTTTTCGAAAACTGATAGATTTGCTTTGGAATCATGTAATAGCAAGATATCATCTTGATGGATATAAATAGGACAATGATAATGTTCATATAAATAATCGACTGCTCCTATATGATCAAAATGACCATGAGTTAATAATATTGCATCTAAGACTAATTCATTTTCATTTAAATAATTAATAATCTTTTTACCGTTTGCACCAGGATCTACAATAAAACAATGCTTTGTATCATCACTAACAACATAACAATTAGTTTGCATATTTCCTAATAATAATGTTTTTACTTTCATCTTTCCACCTCCAATAAAGAAAAAAAGCCGTTAGGCTTATTTCTTTTCTTTATGTACAGTTTTCTTATTACATCTTGGACAATATTTATTTACTTCCATTCTATCAGGATGATTTCTTTTATTTTTTGTATTAATGTAATTTTCTTCACCACATTCAGTACATCTAAGAATGATATTTTCTCTCATTACTTACACCTCCATTTGTAAACTTCCGTTAAATATCTTAACATAGTATCTCGTTAATTACTAGTTTTTTTTTAATTTAAACCATACTTTTCTACATATTTATCAATTATTTGTTGTGAAATCAACGGTGCTGAACTGCTGCTTCCATTTGATGCTGTTGTCTGTCGTATCGCGATACAGGCAAAGGCTACGATTGGTTCAGAGTTTTCATCTGCCTGGATATATCCGATCTGTAAATGGTTTGGATAATCGGTCTCTCCTGTTCCCGTATAATCTTCAGCAGTCCCCGTTTTTGCATATGTCACATAAGGTTTGCTGCTCCAATAGGCATTACATGTCCCGCTGCTTCTTGTTACACAGGCTCTCATTCCCTGTTTGATTTGGCTAAAAGCCGTCGTTTGCTCAGATACATCATCTAACACTTCTGTTTTGGCTGTATAGTTGGCATTTGCCAATCCATCAGCATCTGTTACATATGAATCTAAAAATAAATGTGGTTTGATTCTCTTTCCACCGTTTGCTAGTGTGCAGGCATACTGTGCTAACTGGATATTTGTATATGTATCATATTGTCCAATCGAAGCATCTAATAAATACCCTCCAGTTCGCTTGCTTCCTCTATATCCAAACGCTTCGTTAGGAATATCGATCCCTGTCTTTACTCCCAAGCCTAATTCTCCAAGATCTCTTCTTAAGGTTTCAAAAGCTTCATCATTGATCTTTAGCGGTCCATCATATACGTAGTTTGCTCCTCCTAACAGCATCGCTATTCTAAACATATAAACATTTGATGAGTATGCTAGAGCATCTATTTCATTGATCAGTCCTAAATCTCGATGTGATTTCTTCTCTTTCGTTCCTTTGATCTTGATTGGTTCATCCATAAAGGTCGTCCCTGGTGTTATCACCCCTTCTTTAAACGCTGTATAAAGAGTTCCTCCTTTGATCGTCGATCCAATCAAATTGGCATCTAAATAGTTTCCAGCTGCATAATCTGTTACTTCTCCGGTCTCTTTATTGATGATCTTCCCAGACATCACGATGATCTCACCCGTGTAGGGATCCATCAGTGTAAAAAACATCTTATTAAAGAATTTATTTTGACTGTTCATCTTGACCAGTTCTTCTTCTATTATCGAATCGGCAAACTGCTGCAGCTCCCAATCGATCGATAGACGGATATTTGATCCGGCTGTTCCTGATTTGGTACTTGTAACAATTGGATTTCCACTACTGTCATAATTCAATGTATAGCTGCTGTCGCTTCCTCTCAAGATATTTTCATACTGTGCTTCTAATCCAGATACCCCGACTCTGGAATCGTTTTGATATCCTAAAGCTAACAGTTCATTTTTCATTTCCGAAGGCAGACCCTGTTTTTTCGTCGTTACTCTGCCCAGTACCTGACTGAATTCCCGGTCGTAAACATACTGCCGTGACCAGTCTGTCGTTACATCGATTCCTGGCAGGATATCGATGTTTTCTCCAATGATACTTGCTTCTTCTTCACTGATCCCTTCTGCTAGTACTGATGATCCGCTTGAACAGCTATTCATCAAATAATAAAAGTGCGTATATTTTAATGTGTTTTCATCCATGTATTCTTCAAGCATCTCATCAGTGATCCGTTCGATCTGAAGATTTAATAAGGCACTGTCATAATTATTCTGCTCTTTAAGTTTAGCCTTTTCTTCATCACTGACTAATTCATCAGCTAGATCTGGATATGCAATAATGAAATAATCTTTTTTATTACGGGTTGAAATAGAAGAAGTATCTAGATTTATCGTCTTCGCTAAAAATTTAGCCGATGTTTTCAACTGTTCATCTTTGATCTTTTTAGGTGCATAATAAGTTGCACAGATAACATTAGTATTTTGTACCAGTTTAACATAATTACGATCGACGATCTCACCTCTAGGGGCATCGGTTGAATATGTAGCAGTACCATATTTTTCTAATTTAACAGCTAATTCATCGCTGTCTTTAAACTGAATCAAAGCTAGTCTAGCAGCCATAACTGATGTAATAGCAATAATGAAACAAAGCAAAACGATCAACCGCCTGCTGACTATATTATCCTGTTTATTTTTCTGTTCTCGTTCTTGTTCTAAGGCTCCATAAAAACGAACTTTATGAATTTTGTTTTTAAAATTAAATGCCATCTTATTGCCTCCTTATTATTTTAATTATTATAGACTAATTATTTGTTCAAGTAAATCAAAACAGAAATTTACCACAAAATAAAGAAAGTACCCAAAATCACTTTTTATAAAATAATAAAAATAAGTAGTACATGCATACTACTTATCATCATCGACTGACAATATTGCCATGAAAGCTTCTTGCGGAATTTCTACATTTCCGACTGCTTTCATTCTCTTTTTACCCTCTTTTTGCTTTTCTAATAATTTCTTTTTACGGGTAATATCGCCACCATAACATTTAGCAAGAACGTTTTTACGCATTGCTTTGATCGTAGTTCTTGCAATGATCTTTCCTTGTAAAGCTGCCTGAATTGGTACTTCAAACATTTGTTTAGGAATGATTTCTTTAAGTTTTTCACAAATAACTTTTCCTCGACTATAAGCAAAATCTTTATGAACGATCGTTGAAAGTGCATCGACAACTTCGCCATTTAATAAAATATCCATTTTTTGCAGTTTACTACTACGATAGCCAATCAATTCATAATCCAATGAAGCATAACCTTTAGTACTAGATTTAAGTTTATCAAAAAAATCATAAACTATTTCTGATAATGGTATTTCATAAATAATATTTCGACGCGTATCGTCAATATATTCAATATCAATATATTCACCACGTTTATTTTGACAAAGTTCCATAATCACACCAACAAATTCACTTGGTGACATAATCGAAGCTTTTACATACGGTTCCTCAATATGATCAATAACTTGTGGACTAGGCATCATCGCAGGATTATCAACTACTACTTTACTGCGATCAGTTAAATAACAATGATAAATAACTGATGGTGCTGTAGCTATTAAATCAAGATCAAACTCTCTTTCTAATCTTTCTTGAATTACATCCATATGTAACAATCCCAAAAATCCACATCTAAAACCAAAGCCAAGTGCTTGTGAAGTTTCAGGTTCAAACATTAACGAAGAATCACTTAATCGCATTTTTTCTAAAGCTTCTCGCAAATCTTTATAACGAGCATTATCAATTGGATAAAGACCACAATAAACCATTGGATTTAATTGTCGGTAACCTGGTAGCTGCTGATTCGATTCATTTTCTAATGTAGTAACAGTATCTCCAACATGGATATCCTGAATAGATTTAATTGACGCACAAAACCAGCCAACCTCTCCAACAACTAGCTCTTCTTTTTTTATTTCTCTTGGGGTTCTAACCCCTAATTCTGTAACTTCATAGGTAGCGTTAGTTGCTAAAAACTTAACTGTGTCACCTAATTTGATTTTTCCCTCTTTGATTCTAACAAAAACAATTACTCCACGATAACTATCATAATAAGAATCAAAAATTAATGCCTGGGTTGGATTATTGATACTCCCTGATGGAGCTGGAAATTCTTGAACAACCTTTTCAAGAACTTCATCAATATTTAATCCTGTTTTTGCAGAAATTAATGGCGCATGATCAGCTGGTAAACCGATTACGTCCTCAACTTCCCTAATTACTCTTTGAGGATCAGCACTAGGCAAATCAATTTTGTTTATAACTGGAAGTATCTCTAGATTATTATCCAAAGCAAGATATACATTAGCTAAAGTTTGAGCTTCAACACCTTGTACTGCATCAATAACTAATATAGCACCTTCGCATGCTGCTAATGATCGTGACACTTCATATGTAAAATCCACATGACCTGGAGTATCTATCAAGTGTAATAAATATGTTTCACCATTTTTTGCAGTATAATTTAATTGGACTGCATTTAACTTTATTGTTATTCCTCTTTCACGTTCAAGATCCATACTATCAAGCAGCTGGGCTTTCATTTCTCTATCAGCAACAGCGCCAGTTATTTGAAGAATACGATCTGCCAGGGTGCTTTTACCATGATCGATATGCGCGATAATTGAAAAATTTCTTATTTTACTTTGATCAATAGTCATTTTCATCACCCACTTTCGTTATGATATTATAACAAATAAGTCTCTTAAACTCAAATACTATTTATTTTCACGAAAATATTTGTCAAGTAAAGAAACATGCTCGGCAATAACTTCAATTGATGTAATAATTTTAGAATCACTGCACTCAAACGTTCGCGAATGTAATCTTCCTTTTACAGCTACTAGACTGCCTGGCATTGCAGTTTCTATTATCATTTCAGCAATACCGCGCCACAGTGATACAGTAACATAATCACTTTCATAAGCACCTAAGCCATTTTTAAATCCTTGTTCAATTTGAAGAGTTGCATTTGCGACTTTTACACCTCCTTTAGTTGTTTTCATAACCGGTATATCTACAAGACGACCTACCAACATTACTTGATTTAACATCTATTCCCCTCCTTTGCATAGCAATTATAGGCGGAAAGAACATGTTTTGCAAGTTGATGATTTTTAACCTAATTTAGTAAATTCCTAAAATCGGTCTGTGATGACTATTTTTTATTAAAATTTATCTAAATCCTTACTTAATATCCCAAAATAGTCCAAAGATGTCTACAAAAAAAAGTTGAAAATATTATGATTTTAAGACTTTAGTTATCCTAAAAACAAAAGAACATAAATCATTGAAAATCTCTTTTCATATTTATGTTCCTTTTATTTTTATCTTTTCATTAAAAACTTTTTCCTAGTTCTCTTTTCTTTTACGATTTGTTAAAACTGTAGCCATGCTTAACAATCCTACTCCCGCAAATAAACCAATTAAACTATCATCACCAGTAGCTACACTTGCTGTTGTATCACCGGCTTTTACTGGATTACTTGCTTCATTTACTTCTAATCCAGCCATCGCTTTTGTTAAAACATCTTTAGCATTATCTACCTGTTCCTGTGTTGCTTCTGGATCGTTTAATACTGCTTTGGCTTCATCTAATGCTTCCATCATCACTGACCATGTCTTAGCACTGTAATTTGTAACATTTAATGTTTCAGCTTTATTGATCAATCCTTGTAATAAATCCTTGTTTGGAATTAATCTTAAGTCTAAGTATGCTCTTATCAATGCTTCATATGCTGCATCTACTGCTTCTTGTGTTGCATCTGCATCATCTAATACCGCTTTAGCATTTGCCATTGGTTTAGCTAAGTTGGCAACACTTCCTTCTGTATATAGACTCTTATCTAAGCCATTTACCATGTCATATGCTTCTTGTAATCTTGTTTTATCTACTTTGATCACTAAGTTTGTCATGGCATCTTTTAAGTTATTTAAGGCTTCTACTACTTCATATTCTAATGCATTTTCATCATTCATGACAACACTAGCAACATCTAAGGCTTCTTTGAATACTGTCCATGAAGCTGGTGTGTAGTCTTCTTCTGCATAACTATTTGCTTCATTGATCAAGGCTTCTAAAGCACTCTTATCACCTTTTACAAATTCTAACATATGCATAGCAACTGATAAACGAGCAAATGAAGCATCTACTACTTCCTGACTAGCACTATCATCAGCTAAAATTACTGTTGCCTCTTGTAGGGCGGCTTTAAATTCATTAACGACAGCTGGGACAACATTAGCTAACTGTTCATCAGTTACATTATTTGCCATTTCAACAGCTATTGATAAAGCTAATTTGTTTACTATTTCTCCAGGTTCAGGATCTTTAGCAACAGGTGTTCCTATAATATTAGCCGTAATACCAGCACCTTTACTATTAACTGCCCGGACATAGAAAGTATATGCTGTATTATTAGTTAAATTTGTAAAAGTATAACTGTTATCAACTGTATCTACCCAAGTTAAACCATCACATGATACTTGGTAACCTGTAATAGCATTACCTCCATTAGTTTTAGGCACATCCCATGATAAAGTCACAGTTTGATTACCAGAAACGACAGAAAGATTTTGTGGTTCCCCAGGTGCTTCGACGATATCAATATTTCTGTAAAGAGAGAATTGTTTACCTTCACCATTTGAATATCCACTAAACATCCCTTTACTAGAATCGCTTAACTGATAATTAGTAGTACTGTCTGTAAAATATAATCCTGTTAAACCATCTGTAATTTTAATTATATGATCAGCAGAACCATTTAAATTAACATTACTATTGCCAATACTTAAAACACCACTATCACAACTTATAACATAGCTGCCATTTGATCCTGTAAATGTCCATTCATAGCTACTATAATCACCAGTTAAATGTGCAACATCACTAGTTAATCCAATATCTTTTGGAACAAGCCCAGTTCTTCCCCCATTTGTCATTACTTCATGAGTTACAGCACTGTATTTAGGTAATGTATCTCTACTATCTGTAAAGATCATAAAATATTTATTACCACTTTCAATTTGATCAACTTTATTTACCAATTCATAAACATTGCTATTAGCTGTATCAATAGCAGTTGCACTATACGACGTTGATGTAGTAGTAGAATCATTTCCATCTGTTACAGTTAAATTAATTGTTGCACTTCCTTCTCCAACAGCATAAACTACTGCATTATCACCATTGCCTTCAACTGATAAAATATCAGAATTACTGCTTGACCAATCAAATATTGGATCAGTTATATTAGAAATTTCTGCTGTTAATGCAGCTGCTCCGCCAACTGGGA
The DNA here is from genome assembly GCF_946902305.1 of Clostridium sp. Marseille-Q5894. Classification (NCBI taxonomy): domain Bacteria; kingdom Bacillati; phylum Bacillota; class Clostridia; order Eubacteriales; family Clostridiaceae; genus Clostridium; species Clostridium sp. Marseille-Q5894. Next base: position 523,151 of record NZ_CAMPPT010000002.1, read on the forward strand.
TAATATTTTTCCCCTCATTTACAATCTTAACAGCTGACATGGCTTTAACTGTATTAAGTTCAAGATTTCCAGGACCGGTAACAACTCGGGTATCTACATCATAACCACTTTCATTCTTATAAGCGTTTCGTACTCCTTCGCTTTTAAGATTATATGTACCATTTGCACTATAACGATTTATCTCTACACGATTTTCATAAATTGTAAATACTGTAGAAGTAAGTGTAGCTTCAACCCCACTATTAACTTGATTATAATAACCTGTGTATCCAGGATTCATATAAGTAAAGTTTAAAGTTTCTGCTTTGAATTCTGTACGACTTGATTGAGCAATATTAATACTATCACCTTTAGCAAGATATATACAAGAACCACCAAGATAATCATCCCAACCATTTGAATGATCATGACCAAACAAGAAAATAATATTTAAACCATTAGCACCTGCTTCGTTAAGTACATCAAACAATAAATTGGCATATTGAGTATCACCGTCATTACGAGTACGCATACTATAATGCAATGGCAAATGTGATACTACAAAGATTGGCTTACTATAACCTTCTATAAGCTTATCACCAAGATAATTTTCTAGATTATTAGCAGTTTTTTCAATCGTTCCACGATCACTATTATACCACATATAATCACCTTCGTTGATAACAAACACCCCATAATCCTCAGTATCGTTAGCACCACTTGGAGTAATTCCTGGAGTGCTGGCAGGATCATGATTTCCCTGAACAAATACCATATTATCCTCACTGAGTGATGGCCATTTTGAATTAAATACATTCTTGATAGAAATTATACCATGTGATGTATCACTAGGCATATTGTAGTCATAATCTCCGGCATATAAAGCCCCATCTACGCTTGTATGACCATCATTTATCATAGCATCGATGATAGCGCCAAGTATTTCTTCACCTTCAGCATCACCGGTTTTTGCCTGATAATCTGAAGCTGCAAAGACTTTTGTTATTGGTGTATCAGCAAATACCGGCATAACAGTACTTACGCAAAGCATGAAGACTAGAGCAATAGATGTAAGAAATCTAAACCTATTATGTTTCATAAATTATACTTTTGGTATATTTTGTATACCTTTCCCTTTCTCTAAATTTTAATTACATTATAAAAGTGATTGTATATGACTTGTTTCTATTGTTCGTTTTAATAGCAATAAAAAAATCAATAATTCAAATTTTCATCAATTCTTGATATCTTGCTGGTTATTGCCTCTTAATAAAAATATACATATTTCCTCTTTTACCCAAAATAAAAAACAACTAATCTTTTAGCAATATTCTATAAATAAAAATACATTAGTATTCTATTAACAGAAATAAAAGAAAACAGTTAATTAATAATTAAAACTTAATCAATAGTGTGGATAACAAAAAGAGTCACCTCCTAAAACTAGCTCTCTTATTTTAATATATTTTTTATGCATAATAACTTAAATATGGCACTCTAAAAATTCTATCAAAAATAAAAACTACATTATCTTACTTTCAATAAATATTCTATCTAATACTTGTATAAGAGAGTTACTTGAGTAACTTTTAACCGAAAACATTTTTATTTAGTACAATAGTGATTTTATTAAATAAAAACTACTAAACTTGTTTTCAGTATACATTTTCATTCACTTTTCAAAGAACTATAATACCTGTCAATTATTCTTCAATATAATTAGACCTTTACAAAGAATCAGTGTCAAAAAGTTAATTTATTATAATTTCTATATTTTATATAATTATTATCCCATTTACATTTTCCTGCTATTTTGATTGATTCACTAAAAATCTTTTTCATACAAAAAAGTAACAATTCCACTAATTGAGGTTGCAAAACAACAAGGATCTATTACTATCATTAAGTTTAATCATTATTTATCAATTTTAAATTAATCTCATAAATAATTACACTATTAAAAATCATCTTTCATTTAAAATTAAAAATTTGCTTTTTAAATCTAAACTTTTAGAATATGCACTTTTTTTGACAGAAATACTAATAATTAAAATGAAGAACCAGCATCTTCATTTATTCCATTGTAGTATTATTTTCAAAAAAATACACATCTTCATACATAAGCTCCCCGTATAGAATTAAATTTTTTAAACCATCAACACTATTTATATATTAACTATATACCCCAAAACAAAATCCACACATTCTTTTTTTTAGCAACAAAAAAAGTATAGTTCCTAAAAATAACATAAAAAATTTGGTATATAAATAAAAATAACCTGTATTCAGGTTATTTACATAAGTATATATCAATAATAATCAAGCTTCTACAACTACATAAGCGATGGCATAATCATTTTCATGAGCAATCGAAATAAAAGAATTGGGATAATTAAGATATGGCTTCCCTTTAGCATCATTTAATATCTCAATGTCACAAAAAGTATCCAAACCCTGATCAATTCCTACAGCTTTAAAAAATGCTTCTTTTCCAGCAAAACGTCCTCCTAAAAACTCACGCTTTTGCTTAGATGTTTTTTTATTTTCATATATTTTTAGTTCTTTTGCAGTTAAAATCTTATTAGCCAATTTATCATTTATCCGATTTAAATCAACAATATCGCAACCAATACCCTTAATCATTTTTAATCCTTAAATTTTTTTTCATACAAACTCATCAATTCATCTAAAGACATATCATCATCAATTTCATCAATTAAAGAATTTTGTTTTTCAAGTTCATTAGTACTAAAATCAAGTTTAAACTCCCCAGTTCTTTCTTCGATAATTTTTAACTGATCTTTTTCCTCTTCAACTATTTTAGCTATATTTCGTAAGTTTTCCTCCACTGTTGGTAACTTTTCAATTTCTTTAGATTTCTTTTTTTTCGCTTTTTCTTCATTGATTGAAGTTAATTTTGCTTCTGATTCAACAACTGGTTTTTCTTCATAATTACCAAAATATGGACTCAATACCGGCACTAACTGGTCGTTATTCTTTTTCTTCTTTGGTTTAACAGTTTTTTTCGTTTTAACAGTTTTTTCTTCTTCTTTTCTTTTTGTAATACCATTCATTGGTGAAATGACTTCGCTCATTTGATAAACAGGTTTAGGCTTTTCTTCAACTACCGGTTTTGTTTCAACAGTTTTTGATTTTGCTTTAGGTTTAGCTACAGGTTTTTCTTCAGCTTCGCTAACTTCTTCTTTAAACTCTTCATCATAAATCAATGGCGTACTAAACTTTTCTTTTCGACGCTGTTCAACAACTGGATCGACTTCAAAAATATCATCATCCTGCTCATGTTTTTTAAATAAACCTCTAAACATACTTACCCTCCTTTTCTAGAAAAAAGAATCTCCGATATCATACTTATCTTTGTCTAATACAAGAATACCACGAACTTGAGGAGCATTTGGTAAACCTAACTCACGTGCAGAACAAATCATTCCATTTGAATCTACTTTGCGCAATTTTGATGGTTTGATTATTAAACCGCTGGGCATGACTGCACCCACTGTCGCAACAACAACTCTTTGTCCTGCTTCAACATTTGGAGCCCCACAAACGATCTGTGTCTTTGTATCCTTTAAATCCACCTGACAAATATGCAAATGATCTGAATCAGGGTGATCGCACATTGAAATGATTTCTCCAACGATAAAACGTGGAGTTTTATCTAAGACTACTGGTTCTAATTCATATTTATTTAAAAGTTGATTAAAAGCCTCTATCTGTGCATCACTAAATTTGATCAATCCATCATTAATTTCTCCTAAATATTTACTGGCATTTAATAAATTATAACCAATAACTTTATCCTTTTTATCTTTCAAAACAACTAGGTCATCATATTTATCATAACTGAATGTCTTACCTTCATTACATCTAGCTAACATTATATCACCGATATGACCATGATTATAAAATCCATGAAATAACATCTCTACACCTCTTACTTTAAACTATCTATAAATGTTTGAATTTCTTCTTTAGTTTTGCGAAGTTTACTTACAAAGCGTCCAATTTCTTTATCATCTTCATATCCTACAAAAGAAGGAATTCCTAAAATATCTAAATCTTTACATAAATCTAATAAATTATCACGATTTATTAAATAAAATTTAAATTCTGGATTAGCATCAACAATATCGCCAATAAAAGGTTTAACAAACATACAATCTGGACACCAGTCAGCTGTAAACATGATAATTGTTTTACCCACTCTAACTTTGTCAAATTCTTCAAGTGTTTTAATTTCAATTAACTTATCCATTTTCTCGATACCTCGCAACCAATTTATAAATTGGGCCTTTCTTACAAAATTTACGTTCATATTCAGTCATAATATTAGTTTCATTTTCAGGACTGTGATGCAAATCAAGATTTACAGTTTCTAAATCTAATGGATACTGATTCAATGAAACTAAAGAATATTCAAACAGACCACGATTATCTGTTTTAAATTCAATCACACCATCATTTACTAATATTTTATGATAAACATCTAAAAATTTACTAGAAGTCAATCTTCTTTTTTCATGGCGGTTTTTAGGCCATGGATCACTAAAATTCAAATAAATCTTATCAACTTCATTCTCATTAAAAACATCACCTAATAAAATTGCATCATAACGCATTAAGCGTAGATTAGTAATTTTTGTTTCCTGCATATTAATTTTATTAATAGCAGCAGCTAATACACTTGGATATTTTTCAATTCCAATAAAGTTGATATTTGGATTACAACGAGCATTTTCATAAATAAAATCACCTTTGCCCATACCAATTTCAATATAAATTGGATTATCATTACCAAAAATTTCTTTCCATTTATTTTTAAACTTTTCCGGCTCGATTACAACAAAATCAGTATTTTCATTCATTATATCATAAGCCTTTGGATTATTTCTAAGTCGCATTACTACTCCCCTTTACATATATGCATATTCTATCATAAATCATTCATCAAGTCGACCAATTCCTCATCAGTAAGTTCACGAAAATCACCTAATTCTAAACTACGATCTAATGATAAATCTTTAATTTTTAAGCGCTTCAAATATGTTACATGTTTGCCACAGGCTTCAACCATCTTTTTCACCTGATGAAATTTGCCCTCAAAAATTTCAATTTGTACCTTACAAAAAGCTTCACCAGTTTCTAGTATTTGTAAATTAGCTTTTTTACATTTATAACCATTATCTAAAACAATTCCTTCTTTAAAAGCAGCAATATCATTTTCATTCATGATTCCTTCAACTTCAGCTATATATATTTTAGAATGATTTCGACTAGGTGCCATCAATTTATGAGCAAAATCACCATCATTGCTTATTAACAACAAACCTTCTGTATCAATATCTAATCTTCCAACTGGAAATAAATCATAATTTTCATAACCAATGATTAAATCTATTACAGTAGGATGAACATTATCTTTGGTAGCACTAACATATCCTTGTGGTTTATTAAGCATTATATATACATAAGGCCGATAATTGACCTTTTCACCATCAAAAACAATTATATCTTTTTCATAATCAACTTTATAGTCATCTTTTTTTATTATTTCTCCATTTACTGTAACATATCCTTTTCTAATAAAAGCTTTGACCTCTTTTCTAGTTCCCATTCCATAATTAGCTAACAATTTATCTAATCGCATTACCATATAATCTTATAAACCTCTCTTCTTTTTCTTTACCATTTTCATCGTTATAAAAAGTTAAATAAACTAATACATTAAACTCTTTTTTTGTCGTGATCCCAGATAAATTTACACCTTTATAAATTCCTTTTTCTTTATCTATAACATTAGGGACGAGTGAAAATACATCATCTTCAAGAATTCCTAAATTAGGTAAACTCGCACTTTCATCTTGTTCAACTTTTGCGATTGCTTGTAAATGATACATATTTATTTTAGGACTGTCAATAACAACATCATAGCGATTTGTCTCATCATCTATTTTATTGATAATTAATCTGATTGAAAACTCATCACTACCATCCTGATAGTTTTTAGACTCATCGAGCATCTCTTCATATATTTTATATTGTTTATATAATTTATCATTTTTATCATCGTCTAAGCTATTATTAAAACAGCCTGTCAACAATATACTACATATAATAATAAAAACAATTCTTTTCATATTCTTCACCGTAACCATTATAGCACTTTTTATAAAACAATAAAATAAATAGGAACCGAAGTTCCTATCTACATTTAAAAGTTTCACAAGCAGTTTCTTTAACTTCTTTTGCTTCATTACATCTACAATTACATACTGTAATCTCTTGGGCATCACACTTACAATTATGATTGTATACACAATTGTCAACATGACAACATACATCTTTTGCCATGGAATCACCTCCATTACTAGTTTTAGCAGTTTTAAAGAAACTATTCAAAAAAAGGATAAATAATTATTTATCCTCATATTCGATCAAACAGCTAAAACTATATTCTAGCTCACTAGAAAAAGTCATTGCTACTTGATAATGAATTGCTAAGATTTTAGGATCTTTTTTAGCGATAAATTCATTGATTTCATCTTCTAAATCTAATTCATGAGTTTTTTCAATTATTTTTATTTTCATAATTAGATTATAATTTGTAGATCATAAAATTTTTGTCATTATTGGTTGATTTCAATTTTTAATGCTGCTTCAAATACTTCATTAGGTTTTAAAGCGATAATTCCTTCTTTATCTTTAAATTCCCCAGTAAAATCGACATAGTCACTATGTCCAAACCAAGGTTCAATAGCAACAAGTCCACCTACATGTTTAGCCGCCCATATTCCTAAGTGTTTAAAACCGTCCATATGAACTACCAATGATTTATCATGATTCAAAGATTTTAATGCAATTTTTTTCGATTTAAAATTTTCTAAGATGATCGTATCATTACTGAACAATTTTTGACGAATAAAAAATCTTCTTTCATTATCTAAAAAACTTTCTGTTTCATGAGTGATTCCCTTTTTTTCAAGATTCAAAATTTTACGTGCCAAAGTTTCATTTTCACTAAATTCCAAATAATAATCGTTACTAGATTCATTTTCCATAAATGGACAAGCAAATGCTGGATGTCCCCCAATTTGAAAATATATTTCTTTTTCATCAATATTTGTTACTTTAAAATTACATGTTAAAATATTCTCATTTAAAGTATAAATAACATCTAATTTAAATAAATATGGATATTGTTTAACGATCTCTTCATTTGATGTAAGTGTAAAAACTACTTTCTGGTCACTAATTTGATTTGCCTGATATTCATTATGACGTGAAAAACCATGTTGCGTCATACTGTATGTCTTACCATCGATACGACATTCATTATTTTGTAAAGCGCCAACTATCGGAAATAAAACTGGTGCACTACTCCCCCATTGAATCGGATCACGACGCCACATATAATTTATTTGATCTTTTTGACCAATAATTTTAATAATTTCAGCACCTTTATTAGCTAATTGTACTTCTAAAAAATCATTTTTTAATGTAATCATTTTCTTTACCTGCATACCTTTCCAAAATAATATATCTTAAATTATTTCTTTTCAAATTCTAATAAAATCAAACAATTATACACTACATCAGTTAAATCAGAGATGATTTCACCATCAGCAGTTCTTTTTTCTTTTACAACACAGTAATTCAAACGAACTTTTACTTCTACTACATCATTAACAGCCAGTTTTTCCAGCCAGTCAGCATTTTCTCCATCAGCATAAATATATGATGTTTCTCTTCCAATATTTTCATTAGTTTCAAAATCAAGAATATTTACTTCTCGACCGATTGTATCACCAATTGTTAGACCTATGGAATTTACAATTTCACTTTTTACGGTAAATGGTTCATCAACCATTTGCAATTTTATTTTTCCTTCTTTACCAGCATGTTTTTTAGGGCGAAGATAAAATTCATTAATGATCTCTTTATTTAAATTTTCACTTTTTATTTCAAATTCACGGTTTCTTTCGATATCAAATTTAATTTTTTCCTCTAATCCGCTTAAAGTATCTACTAGATCTCTACTAACTTTATCTCTTAAATCCTCAGGTGTAGTAAAAAAACTAACAGTATGTATTTTTTTCAATTTTTCTTTAAAAGCTTTTAATTTTTCTGCTTTAATTCCGGTATCAACAAATTTAGGAGGAATTGGATGATTATCATCCAAAATATAAACTAGAGTAGGAACGTTATTTTTTATAGCCTCATTATATTCTAGTTCTGAATAGGAAAGATCAAACTCTTCATGAACTGAACCATAACGCATAGCAATGATTGAAATAAATACTTTACTTTCTCTTACCTGAGATAAACAGGTTGCTAGTGAATTACTTGGACTAGAACCAAAATATTCCATTCCTTTTACTATTTGTTCTAATCTAACGATAACTTCTTTAACTTGATCACGATATGGAATCAAATCTTCGTAGGTTGATGAAACAAAAATGGGTATATGCTGTTTCAAAATTACATTTGCCATAGTTTTCCCCTTTCTTTAATATTTTAATTATATCATTTAAAAGATTTTCCTACAACAAACAAAAAAGGTTTTGATCTTTTAGTTTCACTGAACTAATAAATCAAAACCTTAAAAATTATTCACCATGATGATTTAGATCATCTATTATCTTTTCAATCTTATTTCCATACTCTAAAGAAGTATCGTTGACAAAATATAATTCAGGCACTTTACGAATAGTAAGACGCTTAGCAAGCAATGAACGAATAAACCCTTTTGAACGCTCTAATGCCTGCATTCCCTTACGTGTATCAAAATCTTTACCTAAAAAAGTTACATAAATTTTAGCAATCGATAAATCATTAGTCAAATCAACTGCTGTGATCGTACAAAAACCAATTTTAGGATCACGTACTTCTGTTTGAAGGATCTGTGATAATTCTCTTTGAATAATACCACTAACTTTTTCTTTCTTTAAAGCCATTTAATCACCTACTTAATTTCTACTTCTTCCATGATATAGCCTTCAACAATATCGCCTTCTTTAATATCATTAAAGTTTTCAATACTTAAACCACATTCAAAACCACTGGCAACTTCTTTTACATCATCTTGGAAACGTTTCAATGATCCTAATTTACCTTCATATACAACAACACCATCACGAAGTAAGCGTACTCCACAATTACGACGAATAAATCCATCAGTAACATAGCATCCAGCAATATTACCAACTTTGGAAACTTTAATAATTTGACGAATTTCAGCTTGTCCAGTAACTACTTCTTTCACTTCAGGAGCAAGCATTCCTTTCATCGCTGTTTCGATTTCTTCAACCATCTTATAAATAATATTATGCAAACGGATCTCAATGCCTTCCTCTTCTGCTTTTTGCCGAACTTTAGCATTAGGACGAACATTAAAACCATAAATAATTGCTTTAGATGCTGTCGCTAATAATACATCAGATTCTGAAATTCCACCTGCTGTTGAACGAATTACATTAACTCTTACACCATCAACATTTATTTTTTCAAGTGAAGCTTTGACCGCTTCAGCTGTACCTTGAACATCAGCTTTAACAATAATATTTAAATCAATGACCTCACCATCTTTGATTTGTGAAAATAAATCATCAAGTGATAAAGCTGCTCCCGTACTACGTTCCTTATCCTGTTTAGCTTTCAAACGTGATTCTCCAACACTACGTGCCTGTTTTTCAGTTTCAAAAGCCATAAATTTATCACCAGCTACAGGTACTTCATTTAATCCCGTAATTTCTACAGGTGTTGCTGGTAAAGCTTCTTTAATAATTTTACCACGATCATCTAACATTTGACGAACGCGACCAAATGCCGTACCAACAACGATGGGATCACCGGCTCTTAATGTTCCATTTTCAACTAATAAAGTTGCTACTGGTCCACGTCCCTTATCTAATTTACCCTCAACGACACTACCGTATGCATAACGATTAGGATTAGCTTTTAAATCTGCCAATTCCGCAACTACAGTTAAAGTTTCTAATAATTCTTCGATTCCGATTCCCTTTTTAGCTGAGATTTCACAATACACGGTATCTCCACCCCAGTCTTCAGGTAAAAGACCATATTCAGACATTTCTCCTTTGATTCTTTCAGGATCAGCACCTTCTTTATCGATCTTATTGACGGCAACAACGATTGGAACCCCAGCTGCTTTAGCATGATCGATAGCTTCTTTAGTTTGTGGCATAACACCATCATCAGCAGCAACAACAATAATTACAATATCCGTTACCTGGGCCCCACGAGCTCTCATTGCTGTAAAAGCTTCATGACCTGGAGTGTCTAAAAAAGTTACTTTTTTTCCATTTACATCAACCTGGTAAGCACCAATGTGCTGAGTAATTCCACCAAATTCTCCTTCAACAACAGCAGATTTTCTAATTGTATCTAATAATGTTGTTTTTCCATGATCAACATGTCCCATTATTGTAACCACTGGACAACGTGGTACTAAGTCTTTTTCATCATCTACGATATCGATTTCTTCAAAATTAACTTCACTTACTTCAACATGTTTTTCAGCTTCAAAACCGTATTCTAAACATATTAATTCAACTTGTTCATCATTCAATGAAGAATTGATCGTCACCATCGTTCCTAATAAAAATAATACTTTAATAACATTAGCAGGTGTTTGACCAATTTTTTCTGCTAATTGTCCAACTGTGATTCCTTCTTCATATACAATTACTCCATCTTTAACTACTTCTTCTTTCTTAGTAGGAAAATTAGATTTCAATTGTTTCTTTTTTGATGCACCCTTTTTATTTTTTGAATGTTTATTTTGTTTTACCATAACTTCACCCTCCTATCTTTTCTTTTAAATTTTTAGCAAATCCTCTATCTGTAATTCCTATTGCGACACGATTATTTTTACCGATTGCTTTAGAAAGTTCACTAATGTTACTAGCAATAACATAATCAACATTATAACTAGTACATTTATCTGTAATCTTCTTCTTACTATTATCACTTGCATCACTAGCAATAACTACGAAATATACCCCATTAGATCTAATTTTATTTATTAATGTTTCTCCTGTAACGATTTTACGAGCCCGACTAGCTAGACCTAAGGTATTTAAAAAATTATTCATTTGCATATTTTTCCAATTCTTCAAAAATCTGCTCAGGAATTTCAACTTGTAAAGCTCGGGCTAAAACTTTTTTCTTTTTTGCCGTTTCAAAAGCTGCCTTACTTCTTTTTAAATACGCACCACGACCATTCATCTTTCCCGTCGGATCAACGAATACTTCGCCTTCCTTATTACGAACGACCCTTATCATTTCTTTTTTTGGCAACTGTTCTCCAGTAGCCAAACATTTTCTCAATGGTATTTTACGCAAGATCATCACTCCTTAATCAGCATCATAATATTTATCATATTCATCATAATCGATTTCTTCATCATACTTATTGTAATCATCATCTAAATCTTCAAAATCTTCATATTCAAAGACTTTTTTAACTGGTGTCACTTCAACTGCTTCTGTTTCATCATCTTCAATTGCTTCAGCTGCTGTCTTTTCTAACATTTCTTGAGCGAATTCTTCTTCAAAGCCAGTATCAACAGGTGAATCTTTTGGTTCATTATCAATTTCATCTAATGTCACTAAACCAAGTTCTAAAGCTTCACTGACTGATTTTATATCGATCTTCCATCCCGTAAGACGTACTGCTAAACGGGCATTTTGACCACGTTTACCGATTGCTAAAGACAACTGATCATCAGGTACGATTACTAAAGCACTATGATCATCTTCATTAACAGTAACATATTTAACATCAGATGGACTTAAAGCATTTGAAATAAAGACAACTGGATCACTACTCCAAATAATAATATCGATCATTTCACCATTTAATTCATCAACGACATTTTTAACTCGGCTTCCTTTAGGTCCTACACATGAACCAATTGGATCAACATTTTCATGGCTAGTATAAACAGCTACTTTACTTCTTTCGCCAGGTTCCCGAGAAACAGCTTTGATTTCAACGATTCCTTCATATACTTCAGGCACTTCTAATTCAAATAAACGCTTAACAAAATTTGGTTCGGTTCTACTAACGACAATATGAGTTCCTTTTGTACCACGATCAACATCATTAACATAAACTTTCAAATGTTGACCTTCTTTGATCTTTTCACCAGGAATTTGTTGATTTATTGCTAAAAAAGCTCCAGTTTTACCAATATTGATAATTGCAAACTTATCTTCTACCCGATCAACGATTCCCGTAATAATATCATCTTTTTTATCTGCAAATTCATTATAAAGTGTTTCTTTTTCAGTTTCGCGAATTTTTTGTCTAAACAGCTGTTTAGTTTGAATTGCTGCTAAACGCCCAATATGTTCAACATCAGCTTCTGTTTCAACAACATCTCCTACTTTATAAAAAGGATTGATAGCTTGAGCTTCTTCTAAAGATAATTCAATATCTTCATCTTCAAGATCTTCAACTACCGTTCTTAATTCAAATAGTCTAAACTTACCCGTTTTTTCATTAATTTCAACACGGACATTAGCATCAGGATTTAAATAATTTTTCTTGTATGCTTTTGCAATTGATTCTTTTAACATATCTAAGAAAACTTCTTTTTCAATTCCTTTTTCTTCAATTAATAGATTTAATGCGTCCATGAATTTTTTACTTGCCACTTTTTTTTCCTCCTAAAATTTCACAGCTAGTCTAATAAATTTAATATTGTTATAGTCAATCTTAATCTTTTTCTTAATATTTTTGACCAAATATTCAAATTCAATCACTTCATCTTCAATTGTCTTAATATAACCTTCAACTTCATCCATCCCCGCAATCGGATCATAAAATTTAGCATAAACATATTTACCGATCGATTTTTTAACCTGTTCAAATGTTTTTAACGGTTTTTCGATTCCCGGTGAAGAAACTTCCAAATAATATTCTCCTTGAATCGGATCTTCTTCATCGAGTTTCTGGCTAATCGCTTCACTTACAGCTACACAAGTATCCATATCTAAAAATCCTTCATTTTTTTCAATAAAGATTCTAAGATACCACTCCCCTTTATCTTGAACATATTCAATATCATCAAGATAAACATCGTTACTTTGTAAAATTGGTTCAATCATCATTTTAATCTTATCCAAAAGTTCCATCATTTCACCTCTATTCAATAATAAAGAGTGGGTTGCCCCACTCGCTTCCTATGAAACTGTCTATATAATAGCACATTTTAATTTATATTGCAACCTTTTAAAAAAGTGATAATTGATTTCTTTCCTGCATCCCATTAAATACACCCATTTTTGTAAGTGTCTTAATATGTGAATTATTTAATTTAGTTCGTTTGATAACATCTTCTTTTGACAAAAACGGCCCTTTTTCACGCGCTTCAATAACAGTTTTAGCTACCGCATCACCTAAAGCATCAATAGCACTAAATGGGGGAATCAAAGCATGATCATCATTAGGATCAAGAATAAACTTACTCGCTTGTGAATATTCCAAACTGATTGGACTAAAATGGAACCCTCGTTCAATCATCTCTAAAGCAATTTCAAATACATCCCATAATCCCTCATCTTTATTTGAAGCACTTCGCTCAGCTCGAAGCCGCGTAATTTCTTCACGTCTTGCCATGATGGCATCTTTTCCTTGGATCAAGGTATCTATTTCATAAAAATCACATCTTGTCGAAAAATAAACTGCATAATATTCGCGAGGATAATAAACTTTCCACCAGGCTACTCGAATTGCTGAAAGAACATAAGCCACTGCATGGGCTTTGGGAAACATGTACTTGATTTTTTTACATGAATCAATATACCACTGTGGTACGTTATATTTTTTCATTAATTCTTCATACTTTTTCTCCGGAAAAACGGCTGGTGATTTTCCCTTACGAACACATTCCATAATATCAAATGCATCTTTATTTGGTAAGCCCTTTTCAATCAAATAAACCATGATATCATCACGACATCCGATTACTTCCGAAAGCGTACAAGTTCCTGATTTAATTAAACTTTCAGCATTGCCCAAATAAACATCCGTACCATGAGATAATCCTGAAATGATAACTAGATCACTAAATGACTTAGGCTGCGTTTGATCCAGCATGCCGCGAACAAAAGTCGTTCCAAACTCGGGTAAGCCCAGCGCACCATTTTTACAACCAATAAAGTCTAGATTACAGCCTAAAGCTTCACTACTAGTAAATAAAGACATTACTTTTTTATCATTCGTGGGAATCGTCTTAGGATCGACTCCGGTTAGATCTTGTAAAGCTCTAGTAACCGTAGGATCGACATGCCCTAAAATATCAAATTTTAAGACATTGTCATGAATCGCATGGAAATCGAAGTGTGTCGTTTTCCATGCTGCCGTTAGATCGTCGGCAGGATATTGGTAAGGAGTAAAATCAAAAACATCCATATCCCGAGGAATGACAATTATTCCCCCAGGATGCTGTCCCGTAGTTCGCTTGACACCACCACAGCCAGCTGCGATTCTCTCTAATTCAGCACTTCTGATCGTTTGATCAGTCCCCATTAATTCAGCATAGCCCTTGGCATAACCATAAGCAGTTTTTTCCGCTACTGTCGAAATTGTTCCGGCTCTAAAGACATGATCTTCACCGAAGATTTCTTTAGTAAAAGCATGGGCATTAGCTTGATATTCACCTGAGAAATTAAGATCGATATCTGGTACTTTATCAGCATTAAAACCAAGGAAGGTTTCAAAAGGAATATTGTGTCCTTCGCCTTTCATTATCTTTCCGCATTTAGGACAAACCTTATCTTCAAGATCATAACCATCGGCAATAACACCTTCATCTAAAAATTCACTATAAGAACAATTCAAACAAACATAATGTGGCGGTAACGGATTAACCTCGGTAATTCCTGACATCGTGGCTACAAAAGAAGATCCTACCGATCCCCTTGAACCAACCAGATATCCATCATCATTAGATTTCTTTACTAATAAATGGGAAATATAATAAATGACCCCAAAACCATGTTTGATGATGTTACTTAATTCTTTTTCTAAACGCTTTTCAACGATTTCTGGTAAGGGATTACCATATGTTTTATAAGCTGTTTCATAACAAAGTTTTTTCAAATTTTCATCTGCACCATCAATTTTTGGCGTATATAATTTATCATGTACTGGTTTGATTTCTTCAATCATATCAGCAATTTTATTAGTATTAGTTACAACGTATTCATATACTTCTTCTTGTGGTAAATAAGGATAACATTCCAGCATCTCATTTGTAGTTCGTAAATACTGAGAAGGATTTTTAGCTTTAGGATTACGACGATCACATAAGGGATGTGCTTTATGTCCTATTCCGATTGTCGGGTTAGAAATAAAGACATCTCTAAAAATCTTATCTTTAAGATCTAAAAAATGAACATCTCCGGTAGCAACGATCAGTTTATTTAATTTTTTAGCACAATCGACGATACGATGTAATGACTTAATTAATTCATCACGATCTTGAAGTTTACCTCGTTCAATTAAATGATAGTAATCTTCTAACGGCTGAATTTCTATATAATCATAAAATGCCATGGCCTTTTCTAATTTATCATCAGAAAGATTTAAAGCTGCTTCAAAAACATCACCATTATAACAGCTGCTGCCATAAATCAAACCTTCATGATAATATTCCAAACGCTCTTTAGGAATCCTTGATTCACCATGAAAATATTTAGTATTAGCTTCACTTACTAATTTAAACATGTTCTTTAATCCCGTTTTATTTAAAGCTAACGCTGTCATATGATAAGGATAAACAATTTTATAAACATCATCACCTGTTAATTCACATAAATCTAATAAATTATATTTTCCCCCCTGCATGATTTGATGAATCATCAAAGTAAAAACATCACCTAAAACCTGAGCATCATAATCAGCACGATGGGCAACTTCATCATCATAATTAACCCGATAAGTACGACAGACATTTCCCAATCGATATGATTTCATTGGTTTTAAGATAGCTCTTGCTAGAGCTAATGAATCAATGATTGGATTAGTTATTTCTGGTAAATTATTTCTTCTTAAATTCTCATTTAAAAAGCCAATATCAAAATTCGCATTATGAGCAACTAAGATACAATCATCAAAAAATTCTAAAATATCCGGTAAAATGGCATCAATAGTAGGTTCATTTTTAACCATATCATTAGTAATATTAGTAAGATTAGTAATTCTAGAAGAAATTATCTTGCCAGGATTAATAAATCTTTGCATCCGGTCGATGACCTCACCATTTCTAATTTTTACAGCACCAAATTCCGTTATGCCATCATGAATAACTGAAAGACCAGTTGTTTCTAAGTCAAATGATACATATGTGGCGTGTTCAATTGAAGTATCGATTGGATTATAGACAATATTTAAAGTTGGATCGATCATATTGAACTCTACTCCATAGATCATTTTGATACCCGCTTTCAAACTAGCCATTTGAGCCTCAGGAAAAGATTGGACATTTCCATGATCTGTCACTGCTATAGCCTTATGTCCCCATGATGCTGCCGTATTTATATATTGACTGATCGTTCCAATACCATCCATTGCTGACATTTTTGAATGTGTATGTAATTCAACTCGTTTTGTCTCACATGTATCCTTTCTTGCGGCAGGACTTTTAATTACTTCAACTTCACGCGCCATCAATACTGTTTCATGGGCAAAACTATCAAAACGTGCTTCACCGCGCACTTTGACCCAAACATTCCCTTTACCAATTACTTTTAACTCTTCAAGGGAATTATTAGAATTATTTTCAAACCTTTTAACGATAATAGAATCTGTATAATCAGTTACCCAAAGACTTTGAATATGCTTTCCGGCTCTGGTTTTAACCATATCCGTTTTAAATACATATCCCTTGATCACGATATTATTCTCCATCGTTTGATTAGTTATTTCTTCTATCTTCATTTCAATGACATTACCTTTTTGACGGTAATTGTTTTTATAATTATTTTCCTGAACAGGTGGTTTTTCGTTTTTTTGTAATAATGACATATCTATTTCTACTGGTTCATAAGCTTCCATTTCTTCTTTGATATCTTTGAAAATATCATTATTTTCATCGATATAAAAATCAAATGGTCTATCGATACCAACTCCCGCAAAAAGAGTTTCAATTTGACTTTTTAATTGGGATAGTTGTTCTAGCTGGATTTCGTTACAAGTCTCTATTTTTATAATTGATCCAATTTTAAAACTATCTATTGTTAAAGTTGAACAAACTGGATATTCTTGTTTCAATTTTTCTAAAAGATATCCTACATATGGTAATAATTGCTCAACTGTAAAATCAGTATTTTCATAATTGATGCGATATTTTACAGGATAGGGAAAATTTTGAGCTCCCTGCAACAACAACTGATATTCATCAAATGGTATTAGCTGTGGATATGATAAATAGAACGTATAACTATCATCCTTACCAACCACTACTTTCGATATAAGACCTTTTTTTAAAAACTGTACTTGTTCATCAATCTTTAAATTCTTTAATAATATTAATAGTCTATCCTCCATCATCTCACCTCATCGATCTTTAAATTCATATTTGTTATTATAACATAAGAAAAGGGAATTAATTTCCCTTTAACTAAATATTCCCGAAATATCATTGATCGTTACAAAAATCATCAAGCCAAAAACAAATAATAAACCAATAACTTGAAGTACATATTTAAGCTTGATTGGCAGTTCACGACCAATGATCTTTTCTACTAATGCAAAAAGCACTTGACATCCATCTAAACCAGGAATCGGAAGTAAATTAAACATCCCAATATTGGTTGAAAAAAGCGCTAGTAAAATGAGAAGCTGACTGATCGAACCTGTTTGGGTAATTTCTGAAGTAACATTGTATATACCAACAGGACCTGATAACTGCCCTATTGTATTAGCCGAATCAGTTATTAATTTCCCTAAAGTAGTAAAAATCAACAATGCCATTGTTTTAAATTGATCCAAACCATAGTTGATTGCTTCAAAAAAACTTAATCTTCTTGTCGCAGCTTTAATTCCCATAATATAAGAATTAGTATCCTGGTCATAATTAGCACTAACATTCTTGGTCATTGTCTTACCATTACGAACGATCTCAACTTTTAATGAAACTTGACTGCTGTCAGATTTCAAATTAGAATTATCTAACACTTTTTGAATATCACTAAACGAAGCAACAATATTTTCTTGATCATTATAAGTTATCTTAGAAATAGTATCGCCGGCTTCTAAGCCTGCCATCATAGCTGGACTATCTGGAACAACCGTACCAATTTCTGAGGTGTTAGTTTGAACATTGATAAAACAATATACACTAATTAAAATAACTAATGATAAAACAAAATTCATGAAGACGCCAGCTAAAAAGACAACACATTTCTTCCAACAGCTAATTCCTTTTAAAGTTCTTTCAAAAGGAACATCTTTAAATTCCTCAATATCATTATCTGCTTCTCCAGCCATACTAACAAAACCGCCAATTGGCAAAGCTCTAATTTCATATTCAGTTTCCCCAACTTTTCGTGAAAACAATTTAGGCCCCATACCAATTGAAAATTCGCTACAATATACACCAAATGATTTTGCTGTTAAAAAGTGTCCTAATTCGTGGACTAAAACAACAATTCCTAATATCAATATAAAAACAACAATATTTATTAATGTTTGCATCCATCTTCTCCTATCTCTTTTAATACAAAATCACGAGCCCAAGCATCAACTTCAATTAACTGCTGTAAAGTTGGCTCTTTAATAGTTTGATGGCAAGATAAAGCTTTTTCGACTAATTCTTCAATTTGTAAAAACTCAATTTTACCATTTCTAAACAATTCATTGGCTTGTTCATTTGCACCATTTAAAACACATGGTTTACTACCACCTTCACGCCCTGCCTGATATGCTAATGCTAAAGCTCTAAAGCGTTTAAAATCAGGTTTTTTAAACGTTAAAGCAGCAATCTTAGCTAAATCTAAACTCGCACCACCAGCTAAGACATCACGTTCAGGATAAGTTAAAGCATATTGAATCGGTAGACGCATATCAGGATTACCTAGTTGTCCAATGACTGATGTATCAACAAATTCAACCATTGAATGAATGATACTTTCAGGATGAATCAGTACTTCTATTTGATCATAACTAACATCAAAAAGCCATTTAGCTTCAATAACTTCCAAACCTTTATTAAAAAGAGTAGCACTATCAATAGTTATTTTAGCTCCCATCGACCAATTAGGATGATTCAAAGCTTCCTGTACACTTACACCTACAAGCTCTTCGCGACTTTTATCGCGAAAGCTGCCACCACTAGCAGTTAAAATAATCTTTTTTATCTGCTTTCTATTTTCTCCATTTAAAGATTGAAAAATAGCTGAATGTTCACTATCAACTGGTAACAATTTAACATTATTTTCTTTTACCAGCTTAGTAATTATATGCCCTGCAACTACTAATGTTTCCTTATTAGCTAAAGCAATATCTTTATTAGCTTTGATTGCTTCAATTGTTGGTAATAAACCGGCAAAGCCAACGATTGCATTTAAAACAATATCGACTTCACTCAATGTTGCTATTTTAATCAATCCCTCGGTTCCATGATAAATATATTTATGGGGATATTTTTTTTGTAAATAAGTGGCATCTTCTTTATTAACCACACAAATATATTCAACATCGATCATCTCTAAAATCTCTTCTACTTTTGCAATATTGAATCCTGCTGACATTGCCTTGATCTTAAACCTGTCAGAATGATTTTTGACCACATCAACAGTCTGCATTCCAATTGATCCTGTTACTCCTAAGACTGTAATATTTTTCATTTTATAACCTCACCATCACTAAAAAGAAACTTAACACAAGTGCATTAAATAAAATACTGTCAATTCGATCTAAAATACCACCATGCCCAGGTAATAAATTTGAATAGTCTTTAACGCCAAAATGACGTTTCACAGCACTAAAAACTAAATCACCGATTTGGCTTGTAAGAGTTAAAACAAAACATGCTACGATCAAAATTGAATTTGTTTTTAAAAGTCCAAAATACCCAGCAAAACTAACTGCCAGCAAAGTTCCTAAAAACACCCCGCCTATCGATCCTTCAACAGTTTTCTTTGGTGATAATCTAGGAATTAGTTTATGTTTTCCAAAAAAGACACCCGCAAAATAAGCTCCTGTATCACTACCATAAGTAGCTAAAGCCAATAATAATAAATACTGAAAACCATAAACATCACGAAGTGACATCAATGCATGTAAACCGGCACAAATCAGTACCCCCATCGTAAAAATATAACTTGTTCTTTCAATCGTTAAAGTCTCATCAAATATCGTTGCTGCAAATAAGACAACCAAATAAAGCAGTATCCCATAAGAAGCCAAAAACAAATCATTTTGATCAAATAAAAAACCATAACTAAAAAATAAAAATACTAAGGGATAAATATATAATTTAATTTTAGGACGAGTACAAATATGAAGCATTTCATAAACCGACAGAGCTAGTACTACACCTACTAGTCCCTTAAAAAAGTAACCACCTAAAATAACACATGGCAAAGCTACTATCAATAAACAAATAGCCGTAATTATTCTTTGTTTCATTATTTTAATCCTCCAAAACGCCGATCTCGATTTTGATACAGCCAAATCGCTTTACACAATTCTTCTTCATTGAAATCTGGCCATAATACATCTGTAAAAACAAATTCGGCATAAGCTAATTGCCATAATAGAAAGTTAGACAAACGCTGTTCACCACTCGTTCTAACCATCAAATCAACATCTGGTAAATCTTTAGTCATTAATTCACCAGCAAATAACTGTTCATCAATATCATTAATATCGATCTCACCCTCTTTTAGTTTGATAGCAATATTCTTACCAGCATTAACTATCTCATCACGTCCACCATAAATAAAGGCAAAACATAATTTTAAACCAGTGTTATGCTGTGTTTTTTCAATTGCTTTATTAATGATATCCTGAGTTTCTTGAGGCGCCATATCTAAATGACCGATCGTACAGATCTTAACATTATTTTCCATCAATTCTTTCATATATGCATCAAAAAAATCTTTTGGCAGTTTAAAAATATACTGAACTTCATTTTCAGGACGCGCAAAATTTTCTGTTGAAAAAGCATAAACAGTCATTGCTTCCACCTTTAATTCATTGCATTTTAAAGCAATATCACGAATCGTCTTAGTTCCTTCATGATGTCCATATGTACGAGGCATTTTGCGTTTCTTTGCCCATCTACCATTGCCATCCATAATAAAAGCAATATGTTTCGGAATATTATTCAAATCAAGATCTTGATAATCTTCTTCTTTTTTATCTTTTTTAAAAAACATTTGTTGACCTCCTGTTTAACTATTCGAGATTATACCATAAATAGACTATAAAAAAAAGATGCTAAATCTAAACTTAGCATCGATAATTATTATACAGTCATAATCTCTTTTTCTTTTGCTTTAGCAATCTCATCAATTTCTTTAACAAATTTATCAGTTAACTTTTGAACTTTTTCTTGACCAGATTTTATTTCATCTTCACTACCGTCGACTTTTTTTATTTCATCATTACTATCACGACGAATATTACGAACTGATACTTTAGCATTTTCAGCATATTTCCAAACTTGTTTAGCGAATTCTTTACGACGTTCTTCAGTTAAAGCTGGTACCATGATACGGATAAGTTCCCCATCATTTTGTGGTGTTAATCCTAATTCAGCTTCATAAATACCATGTTCAATATCTTTAATACTTGATTTATCATAAGGTTTAATTACTAATTGACGTCCTTCTACTACTGAAATTCCCGCAATTTGATTAACTGGTGTCGGTGATCCATAATAATTGACCATTACACGATCAAGCATTGCTGGATTAGCCCGTCCTGTTCTAACTGTTGTTAAATCACGTTTAAAAGAATCGATCGTTTTGCTCATTCTTTCACTCGTATCATCTAAAATCATGTTTATCATTTCTATTTTCCTCCTGAAATAATTGTTCCTATTTTATCGCCATTACATGCTTTAGCAATATTGCCATCTTCAGACATATTAAATACACATAAATCAATATTATTATCTTTACATAAAGTAATTGCAGTTTGATCCATAATTTTTAAATCTTTCTGTAATACATCAAAATATGAAATGTTTTCAAAACGTTCTGCATTTGGATCAAGTTTAGGATCAGCTGAATAAACACCATCAACACCATTTTTTGCCATTAAAATAACATCAGCATTGATTTCAGCTGCTCTTAAAGCTGCTGTTGTATCAGTTGTAAAGAACGGACTTCCTGTACCAGCTCCAAAAATAACGATACGCCCTTTTTCCAAATGACGAATCGCCCGTCTTCTAATATATGGCTCAGCTACTTGACGCATTTCAATTGCTGAAAGAACTCTTGTTGGAACATCAATAGCTTCTAAAGCATTTTGAACTGCTAAACCATTCATAACAGTTGCTAACATTCCCATGTAGTCAGCACTTGAACGATCCATTCCCATATCGGCACCAGTTTTACCACGCCACAAGTTTCCACCACCACATACTATTGCAATTTCTACACCAATAGCTTTGGCATCTTTGATTTGACGTGCAATATCTGCTACAGTCTGCGCATTGATTCCCATTTTATCATCACCAGCTAGAGCTTCACCGCTTAATTTCAATAATACCCGCTTATACTTCATATTAATCTCCTTTTTTACATTTTCTTAAAAAAGATCTATGCATAAATTTGCATCCCATTATCAACAATAATGATTACTTTTTCTCTACAAAATTTATCACATTTTCTCTCTTTAGTCAAGGTAGATTAATGCCTGTAAAACTATCTAGATATTTTTTAGATTTTTCTAATTATAAACAATTTATTATTACTCCTAATAAATGATCAATTTAACTATATTATTTAGATGATCAGTTAAAATATTAGATTATGATGTTTACCATTTCATTAAAGCATAAAAAGATCTATAATCTAATAAGTCACATATTTTTTGAAACAAATAATTATTTGGGAAACAACCAAAACCATCTGTATCCAATCAATAATAAAATATGTTATACAAAAAATCACTATCTATCATCTAATGATGATTTTTGTACACAGTTTTGATAATCATGAACAGCATTATCTTTCTATGATTTTTTAATTTAATCCCTAATTCATATTTGAGATTGCCAAAAGATCTAAAATCATCTTTAATTCACTTCTATGTCTGGATTAACTAACATTTTATTATCCTTTTTCTAAAGTATGAATATTAGTGATAACTTCTTGGCTTAAACCATTCCAAAATATATTTACTAATATAAATAGTTTGCTATGATATTTTACTATAAATACTTCTATAAATGTATCTTGTTGATAATAAATTCCTTTTTTTATTGCCATATTGTTAAATAGCTTAGCTTTTATATTTTTCTTTAAAATTGAACATAGACATCAAAACAATAAAGAAAAATCATATTTTCATCTTAATGATATCTTATCAGCAATAAAATTATTATTTCAAAATAAAAAAGCAAAATATGTATTATTTTTTGTATCTATACTATTGATTTATGATGGTCTTTTAGAAATATTATTAGTTATATATTCTAAACAATTTTTATTATTGAATGATTTTGAATATGGCTTTTTAACAACAATTCAGGGACTAGGAATGCTATTAGGAACAATAAGTACAAAATTTATTGTTGAAAAATGTTCTTTAGCTTTAAAAAATCATTTATTTATATTTGGATCATTAAAAATAATCTTGACCATTGGTTTAATTTTTACAAATCATTTTATCACGTTAGCCAGCATATTATTAATTGAAAGTTTTGCCTGGATAGCTTGTACCATTTTTGAAAGTACCTTATTACAGGAAGCTTTACCCGAAGGACATCGTGCAAAAATTTTCTCGATTTATGGATCGATCGCCTGGATGATGTCTATGTGGGGAAATTTAGTATTTGGAAATTTATTTGAATTATATGACTTAAAAGCTGTCGTCTTTATATCTGGTGTAATATTCTTAATAATTTTGATTTTAATTTGGAAAAAGGGAAATAAAATTTCAGATAATTATATTTAAAAACCCCGCAGAACATAAATCTACGGGGTTTATTTATCATTATAATAGTAACTAAAAATTAACCTTTCATTTGCGCAGCTACTTCTTCAGCAAAGTTTTCTTCTCTTTTAGCCATTCCTTCACCAACTTGGAATCTAACCATATTTAAAACTTTACCTTCACCTAAGAATTTAGCTACAGTTTCATCAGGATTTTTAATAAATTCTTGATCAACTAAGCACATTTCTTTTAAGTTTTTATTTAATCTACCTTGAACCATTTTTTCAACAATATTTTCTGGTTTTGGTTTAGCAGCTTTTGCATTTTCTTCCATTGCTTGAGCTTTTAATACAGCTAATTCATGATCTAATACTTCTTGAGGAATAGCTGTTCTATCGATATATTGAGGATTTGAAGCAGCTACATGCATAGCAACATCACGAGCTTTTTCAGCAGTAGAATTAGCAACTTTAACAATTGCAGTCATTTTTCCACCCATATGTGAATAAGCACCAAATGCTTCATTATCTTCTTTAGTTAATACTTCAAATCTTCTAAAACTTAATTTTTCACCAATTTTACCACTTGCTTCAGCAATAACTGTTTCTAATTTTTTACCTTCGATTTCAGTATTTAAAGCAGCTTCTAAATCAGCAGGTTTATTAGCAACAACAGTTTCTGCGATTGTTTTTACTAACCCTTGGAATTCAGCATTTTTTGCAACGAAATCAGTTTCTGAGTTTACTTCGACGATTGCAGCAGTATTACCTTCAACAACAAAAGTAGTTAAACCTTCAGCAGCAATACGATCTGCTTTTTTAGCAGCTTTTGCGATTCCTTTTTCTCTTAACCAGTCGAATGATTTTTCAATATCACCGTCACAAGCTTCTAATGCTTTTTTGCAGTCCATCATCCCAGCACCAGTTTTTTCACGTAATTCTTTTACTAATTTTGCACTAATTGCCATTTTGTTATCTCCTTTATGTGTATTTATTTAAAAAGGAAAAGCAGAGCTTTCCCTTATTTTACAAATTATTTTTCAGTTCCAGCTGTTTTTTCTTCTTTAGTTGCTTTTGGAGCACCATTTCTTCTAGGATTAGGTCTACCACCTTTATTTCTAGGAGCTCTTCTTTGATTATTTTCAACTGAAGTGATAGCATCATTCATAGATACTTCTTTGTCATCTTCATCTTTAATATATGCTACAGTTAATGGTTCGTTTTTAGCTTCGCAAATAGCATCTGCCATAGCTGCAACGATTAATTTAACAGCTCTGATTGCATCATCATTAGCTGGAATAACATAATCAACTTCATCAGGATCACAGTTAGTATCAACGATACCAAATACAGGAATTCCTAAGATTCTAGCTTCAGCTACTGCATTATGTTCAGCTTTTGGGTCTACTACGAATAATGCGTTTGGTAATCTTCTCATTTCTTTGATACCACCTAAGTTCTTTTCTAACTTAGCAGCTTCTTTTTTAAGTAAGATTACTTCTTTTTTAGGTAATAAATCAAAAGTACCATCAGCTTCCA
Organism: Clostridium sp. Marseille-Q5894; assembly: GCF_946902305.1. NCBI lineage: Bacteria > Bacillati > Bacillota > Clostridia > Eubacteriales > Clostridiaceae > Clostridium > Clostridium sp. Marseille-Q5894. The sequence continues at coordinate 548,828 of NZ_CAMPPT010000002.1, forward strand.
TTTTTTCTAATTCAATCAATCTTCTGATTCTTTTTTGAATTGTTTTGAAGTTAGTTAAAGTTCCTCCTAACCAGCGAGAGTTTACATAGAAACTTTCAGAACGGATAGCTTCTTCTTTTACTGCTTCTTGAGCTTGTTTTTTAGTACCAACAAATAATACTTTTCCACCTTTTGCAGCGATTTCATTCATTGCTTTATAAGCATCATCAATTTTTTTAGATGATTTTTGTAAATCAATAATGTAAATACCATTTCTTGCTGTAAAGATGTATGGAGCCATTTTAGGATTCCATCTTTTTGTTTGATGTCCAAAATGAACACCTACTTCTAATAATTTTTTCATTGAAATTACTGACATTGTAACTTCCTCCTTTTTGTTTTTTCCTCCATTATTTCGAACATTTATCACCATTAGGCACTAGATAAATGAATCCATAATGTGTGTATTTTTCATACCTGAGATATTTTATCACAAAAAAATATAACATACAAGCATATTTTTTTAATTAATCCACTTTTGTAAACATATAACTAAATTTCAACAATCTAATAACATTAAAAATAAATAATCATGAAACAAATCAGCAACAATGTTGAGACGAATAATTATTTAAACCGTGATAAAATATAGAAAGGTAGCTACTGCTGTTTGAATGGAAGGAGGAAACGAATGTTTAAAATTTTCCAGCGGGCTCATATTAAAAATAATAAAGTTTCCAATTATGGAATACTTGATAATATTATTTCTAATTTTATATCTAATTAAATCTAAGCGGATTTAATTAGAATGATAGCCCGTAAAACAGTGAAAAGGAAGAGTCACCCCTCTTCCTTTTCTTTTGGAATACTTGATTTACAACTATATTTTAGCTTATTTTTAGAAAAAATCAAGAGTTTTTTTATTTATCTTCGCTTCGTGGATGTGTTTGCAAATACACTTCTCTTAAATGATCTTTTGTAATATGGGTATAAATTTGTGTTGTTGCAAGATTTTCATGACCTAAAAGCTCCTGAACAGTTCGAATATCAGCACCAGCATTTAATAAATGGGTTGCAAATGAATGTCTGATCGTATGGGGATGTATTTTTTTTGTTGGATCATAATGTTTAGTAACACGATCAACAATATTTTCAACGCCACGGTTTGTCAAGGGATTACCAAACTTATTTACAAAAACAAAATTATGCCCTTCGTTTTTGATCATTAAATTATTACGAGCATCATCAATATATTCAATTAACCAATCCCGTGCATATTCATGAAACGGGACATAACGATCTTTATTTCCTTTTCCATGAATTAATAATACTTGTTGATTTAAATCAATGTTTGAGATTTGCAAATTCACTACTTCTGAACATCTTAGGCCTGAAGCATACATAAGTTCCAGCATAGCTTTATTACGTATCCCTAGATCATCTTTTGTCTCAATACTATCTAATAATGCGATGATTTCTTCAGGAAATAAAAAGTCGGGAGTTCGTTTAGCTACTTTTTGTGATTCAATCAGCTTAAAAGGATTATCTTTGATTAATTCTTCCTTCAACAAATAATTAAAAAAGCTTCTAAGGGCACTTAATTTATGATTGATACTAACTTTTGATAAATTTTCTTCATACAGTTTAGTTAAATAACCTCTTAACATAAAATAATCAACATTATTATAACTATCGATTACTTCTTGAATTAAAAATCTTTTAAAATGATTTATTTCACGACGATACGATTCAATCGTTTTATCCGAATAATTACGCTGATATTTTAAATAATCCAGGTATTGATCAATCAATTTATCCAAGTCCATTTATCTCTATAAATTCCTTCATTGTTTCTAATGCCCGCGTAGCATACGCTGCTTTTCGCTCCTTCTTTTTGATCCGAATCGAAAAATCTGGTAATATTCCAAAATTGGCTTTCATTGGCTGGAAATCTTCAGCTGAAGCATTAGTAATATAAATAGCTAAAGATCCCATAACTGTTTCTTTAGGAAAAATCAAAGGTTCTTTATCTTCCAATAATCTAATCATATTAATACCAGCTACGATTCCACTTTGGGCTGATTCAACATACCCTTCCACACCAGTAATTTGACCAGCCATAAAAATACTAGGCTCAACTTTTAATTGATATGTATTTAATAAATGTTTTGGTGAACAGATAAAACTGTTTCGATGCATAACACCATAACGAACAAAACTAGCATTTTCAAGTCCTGGAATCATTTGAATGATCCGTTTTTGTTCCGGCCATGTTAAATGTGTTTGAAAACCTACGATATTATATAAACTTGCCTGGACGTTATCTTGACGTAACTGTACTACAGCATATGGCCGTTTACCATCAGGCGTATTTAAACCTACTGGTTTCATCGGACCAAACAATAAAGTTTGTTTACCACGTCGCGCCATTTCCTCAAAAGGCATACAACCTTCAAAAAACTTCTCTTCAAAATCTTTAGGTTTTACCACTTGAGCATTAATCAACTCGTCATAAAAATGATTAAATTCTTCTTCACTCATCGGACAATTAATATATTCATTATCACCTTTATCATAACGTGATTTATAATATGCTTTTTCAAAATTGATACTTTCTTTACTAACGATTGGCGCTGCAGCATCAAAAAAATAAAAATAATCTTCTCCTAATTTATCTTTAATTGCATTAGACAAGGCATCACTTGTTAAAGGACCCGAAGCAATGATCGTATGGCCTTTTGGAAACTCGGTAACTTCTTCATGGATAACTTCAACTAAAGGATGATTTCTTAAATACTCAGTAATATCTTTTGAAAAATTATCACGATCGACTGCTAAAGCTCCACCAGCAGGAACCTGATGCTTTCTAGCAAATCTAATAACGATACTATCGAGCATTTCCATTTCTTTTTTTAAAACACCAACAGCATTAGCTGTTCCATCGGCTCTTAATGAATTAGAGCAAACTAGTTCGGCAAAATTTTCACTATGATGGGCCGGTGTCATCTTTTGCGGGCGCATTTCATATAAACGAACTTTATACCCGCGTTTAACTAACTGATAACAAGCTTCGACACCTGCCAACCCAGCACCAATTACATTTATTATTTTTTCCATTTTTTATCACCTTTCATATTTTAACATTTATTATTTGAAAACAAAAGTAGAACTTCCGTTCTACTTTATGATCGTCTTGCATTTAGGATAATTTGAACATGCTTTAAATTCACCCCAGCGTCCCTGTTTGATTACAACTGGTGAGCCACAATTTGGACAGATTTCATCAGTCATGACAGGTTCTTTTTTCTTACTATTTTTAATATACTTACATTCTGGATAATTTGAGCAGGCTTCAAAACGTCCATAACGGCCATTTTTAAAAACCATCTTACCGCCACATTTTGGACATTCTTCACCCGTATATTCTATTTCTACAGGATCCTTTTTGATATATTTACATTCTGGATAATTTTCACATGCTACAAATGTCCCATAACGACCTTTGCGCTCAACTAGATCATGTCCACATTCAGGACATTTCTCCCCAGTTTTCTTAGGAGCAATTACTTCCATTTTATCATAGGCATCATCTAATAAAGGCTGGAAAATATCCATAAAACTTTGCAGTGCACTTACGTAATCATCTTCACCTTCAGCAATTTCATCTAATTCATGTTCCATTTTAGCAGTGTATTCAACATTTATAATGTCATTGAAATATTGCGTTAAACGATCACTTGTTAAAATTCCTGATTCGGTTGGTTTAAATGCTTTATCGATCAATTCTACATAACCTCTAGTTTGAATCGTATCGATGATCATCGCATAAGTACTAGGACGTCCAATTCCTAATTCTTCCATTTCTTTAATTAACTTTGCTTCACTATATCGAGCAGGTGGTTTAGTAAAATGTTGAGTTTTTTCAATCTTCTTGCTTTCAATCATTTCTTTTTCTTTTAATTCTGGTAATAATTCATTATTTTGTTTTTCATAATCACCATAAACTCGCAAATAACCATCAAATTTAATTACTGAACCGCTAGCTCTAAATTCATATCCATTATTCATCAAAGACACTGATGTAGCATCAAATTTAGCTGGTGCCATCAATGAAGCCATCGCCCGAGCATAAATCAAAGCATATAATTTATATTCTTCTGGTTTTAAAAATTTCTTTACACTTTCAGGAGTTCGTAGAGCACTTGTTGGTCTAATCCCTTCATGAGCATCCTGGACATTTTCTGTTTTTTTACTAACTTTGACTTTTCCAACATAGTCCTTACCATATTTTTCACTAATATACTCATGAGCACTACTTACAAAAGAATCCGATAAACGAGTCGAATCGGTACGCATATACGTAATCAAACCAACTGTTTCATCCTCTAAAGCAACCCCTTCATATAACTTTTGGGCAATCGACATTGTTCTTCTTGCTTTATAGCCTAATTTAGAAGAAGCCTCCTGCTGTAAAGTTGATGTTATAAATGGTGGTTTTGACTCTCTTTTTTTGGTTGTCTTTTTAACATTAGCAATTTCAAATTCTTTATTTAATGATTCATAAATGTTATTTGCTTCTTCACCATTTTTAATTTCTAATTTCTTATTATTATATTTTGTTAGTTCGCCGGTAAATTCAATTTGATCTTTTTCAAATTCAGCTTTGATTTTCCAATATTCTTGAGGAACAAATGCTTCAATTTCACGTTCTCTTTCAACGATCAAACGTAAAGCAACTGATTGAACACGTCCAGCACTTTTAGATTTGATCTTCTTTTGTAATAACTTAGATAATTTAAATCCAATAATTCGATCTAAAACCCTTCTCGTCTCTTGAGACTTTACTAAATTTTGATCGATCTTACGTGGGTGCTTTAACGCATCAACAACAGCATCTTTAGTTACCTCATTAAATACGACCCGATTTTCTTTATCCATATCAACATTTAAAACCTGTGCTAAATGCCAGGAAATTGCTTCCCCTTCACGATCAGGGTCGGTCGCTAAATAAACATCATCAGATTCTTTGACCAATTGCTTCAATTCTTTAACAACATCTCTTTTATCTTTATTTATTACATATTTAGGTGCAAAATTATTTTCAACATCTACACCTAATCCCTCTTTTCCTGAAGTAGCCAAATCCCGAACATGACCTTTTGAAGAAGTAACCAAATAATCACTTCCTAAATATTTCTCAATTGTTTTGGATTTTGATGGCGACTCGACAATAACAACTTTTTTGCTCATTTCATTTCCTCCACACGAATAACACAATTATTAGTGTTTTTTTAACTTTTGTCAACTAAAATTTAAAAAAATGTTTAATCATCAATAATATCATTAATATCAACTATCAATTTTGCTCCTTGCTGGATCAAATGATTACACCCTAAAGGATCCGTAATTCTACTAGGGATACAATATATATCTTTACCCTGTTCTAAAGCGTGCCCCACTGTAATCATCGTTCCACTACGTAAATTTGCTTCTGTTACTAATATAGATTCACTTAATCCAGAAATTATGCGATTTCGCCGTGGAAAATTAACTTTCTTTGGCACCAGATTTCCTGGATATTCGCTAATAATCAACTGATTACATTTCATAGCCTGATAAACTGACTTGTTTTTTAAAGGATAGCAATAATCAATTCCACTTCCCAATACTGCAATCGTTTGCCCAAAACTATTCATCGCACTTTTATGAGCCGTAGCATCGATTCCTAGTGCCATTCCACTTACGATCGTATAATTTTCTTTTACTAACTGCTCAACCATCATTTTTGTCACCTCAATACCATATTCACTAGGATGACGCATTCCGACAACACCAATACACTTATTTTTAACCAGCTCTAAATTTCCATGATAGTATAAAACAAAAGGTGGACAGCTGATTTCTTTTAAACTGATCGGATAATCTTTTGATATTATGGTTGTATACTTAGCTTTTAAACTCTTAAATAACCTTTCTTTTAAAATTTCATCTACTTTTTCTTTTTGCTGTAAAGCTTGATATATTTCATCAAAATCACCTTCATATTTTAATGAGAAATATAACAAAATTTCTTCCATAAATTTATCACCTCATTATCTTTTACTCCAAAAAAACAAAAATTACTACAAAAAATAAAAAATGTCATTTAAAAATCAAATGACATCTGTTTATTTAAAATTTTTTGTACTGGTGCAAAAGATTTACGATGAATTGGACAAACACCATATTTCTCTATCGCCTCTTTATGCATCTTTGTAACATAGCCTTTATGCTTATCAAAACCATATTCTGGATAAATTTTAGCATATTCTTTCATTAACCGATCTCTTGTGACCTTAGCTAATATACTAGCTGCCCCAATAGAAATACTTTTAGCATCACCTTTGATGATAGCTTCATGATCAGCATAATTTAGGGGCATTGCATCACTTAATGCAAACATCTTTTCACGTTTTAAATTTTCAATACATTTTTCCATTCCCAGCTTACTAGCTTGATATACATTTAAACTATCAACATCCTCAACACTGATAATTTCAATATCATAAGCTAGAGCATTTTCGACAATCAAATCATACAGTGCTTCACGTTTTTTTTCTGAAAGCTGCTTTGAATCATTAATTTTTTCATCATAAAAACCTTTTGGAAAGATCACCCCAGCTACAACTAATTCCCCAGCCATAGGGCCACGGCCAGCTTCATCTAGACCAATAATATAATCATAGCCCATCTGATAATATTTACTTTCATACTCATAGCGATTCATCTGGTTTCTCCCATGTAATTCTTCCCATACTGCCATCAAATATATCATTAAAAAACACTTCCATTACCCGATCATAGTCTGTATAACCCCGTACTGGTTTAATTTTACGATTTTTAGCTATATCATCATAGACTTTTTCCACCCAGTCACTATCAAAATCGATTTCAATATTATAACGTTTACTAACCATTTGATAGTATGTTGTTTCTAAATATTTGACTGCATAAATAAATAATTCATCTAATGGTAAAATATCCTGTTTGATTGACCCGATCAAAGCAATATTACGAGCTGTATTTATATCATCAAATCGCGGCCATAGAACTCCCGGTGTATCAAATAATTCAAAATCTTTATCAACTTTGATGATCTGTTGGGCTTTAGTTACACCAGGACGATTACCCGTAACTGTCGCTTTACGCTTAGCAAGACGATTAATAAAAGTTGATTTACCGACATTGGGAATTCCTAATACCATTGCCCGCATTGCTCGGGGCTTAAGACCTCGCTTGGCTTCACGTTCCATCTTTTCTTTTAAAATATCTTTGCAAAGATCAATTATTAAATGATATTCATTGAAGTTTTTCAAATTTACACATATTGCATAAATACCTTTGTCTTTAAAATATTTGATCCACATATCAGTTATTTTTTCATCAGCTAAATCTCTTTTTGTCATAACAATTAAGCGAGGCTTATTATTACAGACTTGATTAAATAAAGGATTCTTTGATGAAAGTGGTGCTCTAGCATCTACTAACTCAATAACAATATCAATCAATTTCATTTTCTCACTAATTTCCCGACGAGCTTTAGCCATATGTCCAGGAAACCATTGGATTTGCTTCGACATACTTTACCTCCTTTAATCAATAAACTTCATATTACTAAATGGATAAATGATTACTCCCTTTTTACCAATAATATCACTATACTTAAAAGTCCCTAGTGTTCTTGAATCAGCTGAACGTAAGCGATTATCACCTAAAACAAAAATCTCATCATCACCTAACGTTACTTCAAAATCATTTGTAAATAGGTCAGTAGCGTATCTTTCTTTTGCCTCTTCAATATAATCTTTATCTAAATAATCTTCTGCATAATATGAACCGTTTATATATAACTTATCATTACTAAAAACAATAGTATCACCAGGCAACCCAATTACTCTTTTAATAATATCTTTATCTAATTTTTCACATTTCAAAACGACAATATCAAAACGTTTTATATCATTTTTGCCTAAATACAAGGCATTTACTATTGCGGTATCCTTATCGTGTAATGTAGGATACATACTTTCCCCATCTACTTTTACGGGTATCACGATCTTCGTAAAAACAACTGCTGTTACTGCAACAATCGCTATCATTTCAATTGAAAACTTAACTAGTTCTTTTTTCTTTGTCATCTGAAGGCCTCCTGCAATAGTATCATTATACAAAAGATTATAAAAAAAAGAAACATTAGTTCCAAAAATTCTATTTTTTAACACTTTGCAGTTAAAATAATACCTATTTTCACATATTTGTAAACATTTTATCGTAACATAAAAAGAATTCTTTAAAGCTTAAATGCTTTAAAGAAATTTACCTATTTATGATTCTAAATCATTATTATCCTAATCTAGGTTATTAATAAACATGTATTAATACTATAATATCCATATGGGGTAATAAATTATTGTCTCGATATATCTTAAACCTAGATATTCTTTACAATACATCTTATGTTGTTATTAAACGTGGCGTATGGAATGGATGTAATGTGCAAGATATTATTTCAATACATCTTATGTTGATATTAAACTTTAGTAAATTGCTATATTTAATTTTATCAGCTTCAATTTTTAATCAAATATCCAGCCAGTAAAATCACTTTTAAATATAACTTAGTACATTTTGATTATGCATAAGTATTAAAAAAACTATGATACTGTTTTTTTGTATTCTTTTAATACATGTTCATGCATTGCTTTTATATCATTAGTCATAACAACTTCTACTTTATGATATATTTTTAATTTTTTTAATTCCCGTTCGATAATTTTTCTTGTCTTCTTATCAACAAACGGAATTACTATTGATGTTCCATACTCTCTAACATATTCCAAATCCATTTCATGTATAGTTTTAATAATTTCTTCTTTTGTTGTCGCTTTTTTATATGTAATCATTTCTTTATCCCCCTTTAGTCCAATACTAACACAAAATTAGCATTATGTCACTTCCCTATGACACTCTCTTGTCATTTTTTTAGCTAAAAAAATAATATTTCAGTTTGTATAAGCTATAAATAGAAGAAATTTGATTTTTTTATAAATTAAAATCAATAATACTAAAAGCATTATTGATTTTAAAATTATTGAATTTTAGATAAACCTAAAACAATTACACCACCAAAAATAACAGCTGCTAATGATGTAATGATCAAATTAAGATCATAACTAACATCAAAAGGAATTAATACTAATGATGAAGCAACGATTAGACCAAGTATCAAACTTAAAAATCCCGCTTTATGTGTTTTAGTAAAATAAGAACATAATTTAGCACTGATAACAATACCTAAAGCAATTCCGATTGCCATAAAACCAAGTGGCATGATTACATCTAAACTAAAACTAGTAACATTCGCTAGATAAGATTTAAATAAATAATACTCTCCTAAAATCAACAATACCATACTACCACTAACACCTGGCATGATCATCGTCGCTCCAGAAATAGCCCCAATTATCATCATCTTAATAAACAAACCGGCACTTAATGCTGGAAAATCAGGATTCACAACTGTTTTACCTTCACCAGGATTAAAATATTCTAAAGCAAAAATAATTGCTAGACCACAAATAAATGGAATAATTGCAAACTTTTGCCCTTTCATCTCACCATTTAAAAATAAAGGGATACTAAATGCAATTAGTCCGATAAACCAATAGATCGTCTGTGTTGGATAATAATTAAATAGTACTTCTAAAATTTTAGCAAACCCAATAATTCCAACAGCAGCACCGATCAGTACTTGAAAAATAAAAATAATATCTCTTTTTCGATTAGGATTTTCACGTTTAAAAATGCCACTAATAGCATCCATCATAGGATTAAAAATACCTAAAATAACCATCATGGTTCCCCCACTAACACCTGGGATTACATTAGCAATACCTATGGCAATACCACCGATTATATTTTTTATCATATACTTCTCCTTGTTATTTAATTTATCCCTATTATAATCAAATCTTTTAGAGATAACAAGAGATTTTATTTTCTTATCTAAAGAAGATATGCTATTAATTATAGTACATACTTATAAAGTAAATATTTACTTTATATTTATATAGATATCAAAATCTAATTTCCATAAAACACTCATCTTTCATTTATGATATCTTTTTTTTAAATAAGCTATCTGCTCTAACCGTTTAATCACTTTTGCTTCAGTACCCTGATTAGTAGGGAAATAATAGCGTTGCTCTTTAAGACGATCAGGTAAACACTGCATATTTGTTATTTTATCTTCATAATCATGAGCATACTGATACCCTTTACCATAATTTAATTCTTTCATTAATCGTGTCGGTGCATTACAAAGATGTAACGGTACAGGGTCAGCAACTGTATTTAATGCATCTTTTTTTGCTTTTTCATATGCCATATATAAAGCATTCGATTTAGGTGCTAAAGCCAGATAAGTTACGCAATGAGTTAAATTAACATTACATTCAGGCATTCCAATATAATGACAAGCTTGATATGCAGCCGTGGCTATTTCTAAAGCACGACTATCAGCCATTCCAATATCTTCTGATGCAAATCGAATCAAACGTCTAGCTACATATAAAGGATCTTCACCTGCTTCAAGCATCCTAGCCAGCCAATAGATCGAAGCATCAACATCGCTATTACGCATTGATTTATGCAAAGCACTAATAATATTATAGTGTTCTTCACCGTTTTTATCATACAATAATGATTTTTGGTTGATACATTGTTCAACTGTCTCATTAGTAATAAATATTTTATCTTTATCGATATTTCCATTTAAAACTACTATTTCTAAAGTGTTTATTGCTACTCTTGCATCACCATTAGAAAAATTTGCAATCATATACAATAAATCATCTTCAATGATTATATTTTCTTCTTTAAAACCGTTTACATCATTTAAAGCCCGATGTAATAAATTTACGATATCATCGATCGTTAGTGCTTTTAGTGTAAATACTTTACAACGCGATAATAAAGCTGAATTGATCTCAAATGATGGATTTTCTGTTGTTGCACCGATTAAAATAATGCTTCCTTGTTCAACATATGGTAAGAAAGCATCTTGCTGAGCTTTATTGAAACGATGAATTTCATCAACAAAAACAATTGTTTTTTCACCTTGTTCCTGCATATCCTTGGCCTTTTTCATGACGTTTCGAATATCTTTGATACCACTGGTAACAGCACTGAAATTGATAAAGTTTGCTTTTGTTTGATTGGCAATGATTCTTGCGAGAGTTGTTTTACCAACACCAGGAGGACCCCAAAAAATCATTGAAGGCAAAGTATCACTATTGATCAACTGATACAAAATTTTTCCTGGCGCAACTAAATGACTCTGTCCTACATAATCCTCTAGTGTCTTAGGTCTTAAACGATTAGCTAACGGTTCATTACTAATATTTGTAAATGGCATCTTTTGTTTCATCTTCTATCACTTCCATTCATCTACTATTATACAATATAAAAAAGAGCAAAATGAATAAAAATCATCTGCTCTTTCAATTATTACTCAGTTATCCCTTCAAATTGAGATTGATATAAAGAAGCATAGAAACCATTTTTCTCAATTAAAGAATCATGATTACCAAGTTCAACAATATCGCCATCTTTCATAACGATGATCGTATCAGCATCACGAATCGTAGATAAACGATGGGCGATGACAAAACTTGTTCTTCCTTCCATTAATTTTTCCATTCCCCGTTGAATCAAGACTTCAGTTCTTGTATCAACTGATGAAGTTGCTTCATCAAGAATCAAGATCTTAGGATCTTTCAAAAATGCTCGAGCAATCGTCAATAACTGCTTTTGTCCTTGAGAAATATTTGAGGATTCTTCATTAATGATCGTATCATAACCATCTTCAAGAGTTTGGACAAAATGGTCAACATAAGCAACTTTACAAGCTTCCTTAACTTCTTGATCACTAGCATCAAGTTTACCATACATTAAGTTCTCTTTGATTGTTCCATTAAATAACCAAGTATCCTGTAAAACCATTCCAAATAATGATCTTAAATCTTTACGAGCAAAATCACGAATATCTTTACCATCAATAAATATAGAACCGCCATTCAACTCATAAAATCTCATCAATAACTTAACAATCGTTGTCTTACCAGCACCTGTAGGGCCAACGATCGCTACCGTTTGTCCAGAATGAACATGTAAACTAAAATCATTAATGATCGTTTGATCTTTTACATATCCAAAATTAACATCGGCAAAAGTTACTGAACCATTGATTTTCTTTACTTCTTCACTTGTTACTTTCGGTGTTTCTAATTCTAACTCTTCTTCATTCAAAAATTCAAAAACACGTTCTGCAGCTGCAGCTGTACTTTGTAACATATTCATCGTTTGAGCTAATTGACTAATTGGCTGATTGAATTGACGAACATACTGAATAAAAGCTTGAATATCACCGATTGTGATATTACCACCACCAGCTAAAACACCACCTAATAAACAAACCGCAACATAACCAACATTTCCGACAAAGTTTGTAATTGGCTGCATCAATCCTGAGAAAAACTGTGATTTCCAGGCACTTTCATATAAACTATCATTAAATGCATTAAACTGTTCAACTGAAGCCTCTTCACCATTAAAAGCTTTAACTACATTATGACCACCATACATTTCTTCAATATGACCATTTACATCACCTAGAGCCTGCTGCTGTCTTGCAAAATATTTTTGTGAACGTTTCATTACCAAAGCAATCAAAATCATTGAAACAGGCAAAACACAAACCGCAATCAATGTCATTTGTGGTGAAATGCTCAACATCATAATAAAGATACCAACTACAGTAACACTAGAAGTGATTACCTGTGACATACTTTGATTTAATGACTGGGCAATTGTATCAATATCATTAGTAACACGACTTAAAATATCACCACTTGTATGTTTATCAAAATAGCTTAATGGCATTTTATCCATCTTAGTAGAAATTGACGTTCTTAAGTCATAAGCTACTTTTTGAGATACCGTAGAAGTAATAAAACCTTGTACATAACTAAATAATGCACTTAATAAATATAATCCAACTAAAATCAAGATAATATAGCCGATATATTCAAAATCGATTCCACCAGTACCATTGACCTTAGCCATGATCCCTTCACCTAATTTGTCTGTTGCTTTAGCTAAGATTTTTGGCCCTACGATTGAAAATACTGTTGAAGCCGAAGCAAAAATTATTACTACTACCAATTTAAAATAGTATGGTTTTAAATATTTAAATAACTTGCTAAGTGTCCCTTTAAAATCCTTAGCCTTTTCACCACCACGCATTCCCTGCATTCCTGGTCCGAATTTAGGACCACTTCTTTTTTCTTTACTACTCATGTCCTAATTCCTCCTTTGATAATTGTGAATAAGCTATTTCCTGATACACTTTACAATTTTTCATCAATTCACTATGTTTACCTTTACCAACGATCTTTCCCTCATCTAAAACTATGATTTGATCAGCTGACATGATCGAAGCGATACGTTGTCCAACGATTAAAACAGTATTTTTAGTTTTCTTGATCATCTTATCTAATTCGCGACGTAAGTTAGCATCTGTTTTAAAATCAAGAGCTGAAAAACTATCATCAAAAATAAATATTTCAGGATTTTTAGCAATAGCTCTAGCAATTGCTAGACGCTGTTTTTGTCCACCGGAAACATTTGTACCACCTTGAGAAATTTCTGAATCAAGGCGCTCTTCTTTATGATCAATGAACTCTTTAGCTTGAGCAACTTTAATAACTTCTTCTAACTGTTCATCAGTTGCCTCTGGTGCTCCATAAGTCAGATTAGATCTAATCGTTCCTGAAAATAACAATCCTTTTTGTGGAACTAAACCAATCTTCTCTCTTAAATCATGCTGTTTAACATCACGAATATCAACACCATCAACTTCAATTTGTCCTTCACTCACTTCATAGAATCGTGGAATCAAATTGATTAATGTACTTTTCCCCGAACCAGTTGAACCAATAAAAGCTGTTGTTTGCCCTGGTTTAGCTGTAAAACTAATATTTTCTAATACCGCTTCATGAGCTCCAGGATATTTGAAAGTAACATTTTTAAATTCAACTAAGCCACGTTTACTATCATCAAAAGATTTTGGTTCTTGTGGATCTACGATCTTTGGTTCCATTGATAATACTTCATAAACACGATCAGCAGCAACACTTGCACGTGGTAGCATGATTGCAATCATGGCAATCATTAAAAATGACATAATGATCTGCATTGCATATTGCATAAATGCCATCATCTGACCAATTGCAATATTTCCTAAATCAATTTGTTTGGCACCATAATAAACAATCAACAAACTAACAACATTAAATATAAACATCATAATTGGCATCATCGATGCCATTGTCCGATTGACGAATAAATTAACTTTTGTTAAATCAAAATTTGCTTTTTCAAATCTTTTTTCACTATGTTCCTCATTCCCAAATGCTCTAATAACCAGCATTCCTGATAGATTTTCACGCATCGTTAAATTAAGTCTATCGATCAATGACTGAACAATTTTAAATTTTGGCATTACAATTACAAAAGTAACCCCAATTACTAAAAAGATAATAATTAATACTAATCCAATGATCCATGTCATTGATGGCGTATTTTGAAACGCTTTAATCAATGCTCCAATTCCCATCATCGGTGCAAAGCAGACGATTCTAATAAACATGATTACAACCATCTGAACTTGTGTAATATCATTGGTAGTTCGCGTAATCAAAGAAGCTGTTGAAAACTTGTTGAATTCTTCATTAGAAAAACTCTCAACTTTTTTGAAAACATCGCCACGTAATAATCGAGACACCCCAGAACCAACTCTACTAGCTAAAAATCCACAAGCAACAGCACAGACAGTTCCCGCTAAAGCAATGCCTAACATTTTAAGTCCTGACATTAAAATATACTCTTTTTGAACTTGATCAACATCACAACCAAGTTTTGTATATTCTGCTTTGACCCCATTACCAGCAGCAATTTTTAACGTAGATTCTCCCATTGCTTCCATTTGGCTGTCAATTTCACTAAACATCTCAGCTTTTTGATCATCTGGAATCATTGCCAGAGCATCGTAAGGACTCATTCCTTCAGGTAAATTACCAAATTTTTCTTGATATTCTTTAGAACCTGGATCCATTGTATCTATTGATGTTACTAATAACATTGGTTTTTCAAGAATCTGTTCTAATTTATCCATATTTTTATCGTTAAGATCTTTTAAAGTATAGATATTTTGACCTTTAGCATCAGGAAACTTATCTAAAATGTCTTTATCAATATCTTTACTAGTTACTAATTTATAAGACTGTTTGAAAAAATCCTGGTCATCTTTATCTATCAAAACTAGTAAATGATTATACGTATCTTCACTTAAAACATCACTAACAGCACTATCAAAACCGCCTGCTTGAATACCAACCGATACTATATCCGACATATAATCAGGTAATGCTAATTCTGATTGTGATTGCAAGAACAATAAGCCTACACAAAGCAAAATCGGTGCCCAAAATTTTTTAAAATAATATTTTAATTTTAGCATCATTTCTCTCCTTTACATTCTTCAATATTCTTTTTCATGATTTTTATGACATCATTTAACACATTAATTTGTTCTTTTGAAACTCCTTTAAACAAAATCATGGTTTTTTCTTTCATAATTTTAGTCGCTTGTTCAATAAAAGCTTCCCCAGTATCTGTAATATTTAAGACATAATTACGCTTATCGTGTTCATCTTGAACGCGAGTAAGATAACCCAACTTTTCCAAACGCTGCAACCTAACTGATAAAGTAGCCTTAGTGACATTGAGCTTTTTTGCTAAAGCATTTTGATTAATATTATGATGTTTTTGTAACATCAAAAGTAATTTCGTTTGATTGATCGAAATATTAAAACGTTCAGTTTTTTCCATCATTGTATAATTTACAGTTTTATGAAAGTTTTGAAAATTATCAAACAATTCTTTTATATCATCAAAATTAATCTCTTCCATTTTCTACCTCCTTCCATCAGTTAATACTAACCAATAGTTAGTATACTAAGTATTATAGTTAGTACACAAACTAATGTCAATAGAAAAATAAAAGATGTCAAAACGACATCTAATCAATTAAATATTTTTCCAATAATCTAACAACCTCAGCAATTAGATCATCACATGTAGCGCGATTAACTTCTTTATCTGTTTTTCTAATTCCTAATAACTCACCACAAATAACTGAACCATGTGATTCTTCGAATTCTTTACATAAAGCAGCTACTTTTTCATTAACAAATTTCTTTTGCTTTACATCAGCTTCACCTTTACCGTATTTTAGACCTAATGCCATCGCACCACCAGTCAAAGTTCCACAGATTTCTCTAGTCATTCCTACACCACCACCAAAACCATAGGCAATGCTCATCGCTTGATCCATATCGATATTTAATAAATCAACATACGCTCCTAATACAGCCTGGGCACAATTATAACCCATATGATGTAAATCATAAGCCTTTTTTACTCTTTCTTCAATATTCATAAATTTAAACCTTACCTTCCTCATTACTATCTATAGTGTAGTAATATTTGGACATGTTGTCAAGAATCCCATAATTAATTTTCAAGTATTAATTCAGCATATAAAAGATTATGATCTGAAAAAGATGACATAATCAACCCTTGATCATTTACTGTAAATTTATCAGAATAAAAGATATCATCTGGGGCAGTAAAATCACGAAATGTCATATATTCTTTTTCACTATTAATACTTTTAATACCTTCGAGTTCAAAATCACCATTCATACCAAAAGAATTAAAATCACCGGCTAAAACTGCATAATCATCAAAATCAACTTCTTCTTTAACAAAATCCATTTGTGAAATACGATAATCATTATTTTCATATGTTAAATGGGTATTATAAACATTGATTTCTTTATTACCAAAGGTAATCGTAGTTTTAGTTAATATTCGTGGTTCTTTCAATAAACTGTTTGGTAAAAGTTTTGCCGATACTTCAATGATTGGATATTTACTCAAGATTCCTAAACCATAATAGCCATCTAAGATCCACATCGTTGAATAAAAGTGATAATACGAATATCCATTAGCTTTTGCCATTTCTTCCAGCATGTCATAATTACCTGAACGATATGCATTTTTATCAACTTCTTGTAAACAAATGATATCGAGATCCAATCCTTCAATATCATTATTAAAATCTTCCAAAGATTCTTTTCCGTAATTCAAAGATTTTATATTATAACTGCCAATTCTTAAACTATCAAAATCATCCGAATTTAAATTATCATCATTAGCTAAATTACATTGATACTCGCTTGCATAAACACTATAATAAAAACGTCCTACAACAACAAATAATAAAACGACAATACATATCATTAGCTTCAATATTTTTTTCATTTCTTTCACCTACCATACACTATTATCTTCTATACTTAAATCTATATGATAAACTTAATTTACGTCAATATTTTTGAAATAATTTGTTAATTTACGATAAATTTTCCGTGATATCACATGAAATTACAAAGAATTTTTTATATTTATAAAAAATATCCAGAATGTTTTTTACATCTGGATATTTTTGTAGATATTTAACGAATCTGCCCTTTACCATAGATCATATATTTTGTTGATGTCATTTCCTGTAAGCCGATTGGTCCTCGAGCATGTAATTTTTGAGTACTTATTCCCACTTCAGCCCCAAAACCAAATTCACCACCATCAGTAAATCTCGTTGAAGCATTATGATATACACAAGCTGAATCTAAAGATTCCATAAAATATTTAGCTGTATTTTCATTTTCACTAATAATACTTTCAGAATGTTTAGTCGAATAATTATAAATATGTTCAATTGCCTCATCAACGTTTTTGACCACTTTGATATTACAAATATAATCATCGTATTCAGTAGCATAATTTTTAGATGTTGCTAACTCGCCATCAATAAACTTTAATGCTTCAGGATCACCATAAATCTTGATTTTTGTAAACTCTGGTTTCAAGCTTGTCAAAAAAGCATTAGCAATATCTTGATGAACTAAAATCGTTTCAATCGCATTACAAACTGAAGGTCTTGAGATTTTAGCATTGACTGCAATTTTTACAGCCATTTGCAAATCAGCATCTTTATCGACATATAAATGACAAATCCCTGCTCCAGTTTCAATTACGGGTACTGTTGCATTATTAACTACATGCTGAATCAACCCTGCTCCACCGCGAGGTACCACAACATCGACATATTGATTAGCTGTAATTATCTCTGTAACGATACTGCGGTCTGTATTTTCAATTAACGTTACAACATTATCAGGTAAAATATCTTTAATTGCCATATTAATAACATTAACTAAAGCAATATTTGAATAGATTGCTTCCTTACCACCTTTTAAAACACAGACGTTATTAGTTTTGATACAGATTGAAGCAATATCAACAGTAACATTAGGGCGCGATTCATAAATTGTTGCTACTACCCCGATAGGAATACGCACTTGATCAATAACTAATCCATTCGGACGTTTGATTTCACGTACTACTTCACCAATACAGTCTTTTAAATCAGCAACTTTTTCAACATCTTTGGCCATCGCTTTGATTCTTTCTTCTGTTAACAGTAAACGATCGACCATCGCCTCACTAATTCCATTATATTTGGCATTTGCAATATCTTTAGCATTTTCACCTAAAATATAATCGATATTATCTAATAATCCTTTACTAATGGCATCTAAAGCATCCATTTTAGTATATTTATCAATATTTTGCATTTTACGACAAGCTAATTTAGCATCTTTTAATTGTTCTTCGATCATTATTCCTTCACCCCTTCTACCAAGACTAGATTATTTGCATGAATAACTTCATCATAGTCTTTATAATGTAACACTTTTTCTATTTCACTTGTATTTAAGCCTTTAATCAACTTAATTTCATCACTTGAGTAATTAACCATCCCTCGTGCTAATAAATCATCATTAAGATCTCTTATATCGACGATCTGGGAAATTAAAAAATTCCCTTTCACATCTACAATTCCTTTAGGTAATAAACTAGTATGCTTATTGATCAACGCCATTTTAGCCCCATCATCAACAATAATACTCCCTTTGGGCATACTTCGATACATGATCCAATGCTGTCGTGAATTTAATCTTCTACCAGCATCACTGTTAAAATATGTCCCTACTTCTTTGCCTTCAATCAAATCTATTAAAACATTTGGTTGACCCCCATTAACAATTGCCATATCACAGCCAAATTCATTACATACTTTAGCAGCTCTGATCTTGGTGATCATCCCGCCTGTTCCAACTTTACTCGAAGCATCTTTAGCCATATTTTCAATTTCTTTAGTAATGCCGTTTACATTTCTAATCAACTTAGCCTTCTTATTGATATGCGGATTATCATCATATAAACCATCAATATCACTAACCAGCACTAGCATATCACCACTTACAGCTGGTACGATCAATGATGCCAAAGTATCATTATCCCCAACTTTGATCTCTTCGACTGCCAAAGTATCATTTTCATTAATGATTGGCACGACATCATACTCAATTAATGCCTGCATCGCATGATTAAAATTCATCAACCGTTTTCGATCGTCAAAATCATCATGATTTAATAATATTTGAGCACACTTTAAATTAAACAAACTAAACAGATCTTCATATATTTGCATTAATGAGGCTTGACCAATAGCTGCCAGTGCTTGCTTTTTCGGAATTGTCTGAGGCCGCTCATCGAGTTTCATTACATGAACACCAGCATTGATTGCCCCACTACTAACTAGTGTAATTTTGATTTCCTTACGCTTAATATATGCTATTTGTTGGATTAAGTTTAAAATTTTTTCTTTATTTATATTTCCCTGATCATCACATAACGACGAAGAGCCGATCTTAATAATCAAATTTTTTATTTTACTCAAATCTCGCATACTAATTCCCCCTGCAATTATTTTCTTAATTATACAAGTTTTATCATTACTTAACAACAAATATTTTCTTACTATATAATATAATGGATTTAATTAATGTTAATTTCAATAAATATAAATTGAATGTTTTGAAAAAACATTTCCCAAATTCCGTTTATATCATAAATGTTTACAAAATTACTCTATTTTCTTATTGTATCCAAGCATTTATACATGTTACAATGTAAAAAAATATTAAAGGAGAGTTATTACTACAATGAAATTAATTATACCTGAAAATTATGATCCTGTTTTAGACTTACGTCAAACTCAGGAAGCAATCAAATATATTCGTGATACGTTCCAAAAAGAAATCGGAAGAGCTTTACAGCTATCTAGAATATCAGCTCCATTATTTGTTGAAAAAAATAGTGGTTTAAATGATAATTTAAATGGCGTAGAAAATCCGGTCTCATTTGAAATCAAAGAAATACCTGATGAAACAATCGAAGTCGTTCATTCTTTAGCTAAATGGAAACGAATGGCCCTTAAAAAATATGGCTTTAAAATGCATGAAGGTTTATATACAAATATGAATGCCATCAGAAAAGATGAAGCTGTTGATAATCTTCACTCATACTATGTTGATCAATGGGATTGGGAAAAAATTATTTCTAAATCTGAAAGAAACGAAGAAACGCTTAAACGTCATGTTTTAAAGATTTTTAAAGTAATCAAACACATGGAACATGAAGTTTGGTATAAATATCCTCATGCTGTTAATCGTTTACCTGATAAAATCTATTTTTTTACATCACAAGAATTAGAAGATCGTTATCCTGATCTAACACCAACTGAGCGTGAAACAGCAATGTGTAAGGAATATGGCTGCATCTTCGTTATGGGAGTTGGAAAGAAATTAAAAAGTGGTATTAAACATGATGGTCGAGCACCAGACTATGACGATTGGGATTTAAATGGTGATATCTTATTTTGGTTTGAACCACTTAAATGTGCCTTAGAAATTTCATCAATGGGAATCAGAGTTGATGAAGATGCTTTAGTAGAACAGTTAGAAGCTGAAAATTGTCTAGAACGTTTAGAATTACCTTATCATAAACAGATTCTTAATAAAGAATTGCCATATACTATTGGTGGTGGAATCGGACAATCTCGATTATGTATGTTATTACTAAAAAAAGCTCATGTCGGTGAAGTTCAAGCTAGTATTTGGCCTCAAGAAGTAATCGATGAATGCGAAAAACATAACATTCATTTACTATAAAACTAAATTCTTATTTATTAACTATAAAATGATATATAAAAATAAAGAAGGTTATCGCTATTAATAAATTCAAATAGCTATAACCTTCCTTTTATTTTACTTATTTTTATAATAAAAAGTTTATTCAATGAAGATTTAAAATCTTAAAGAATAAACTTTTTAATTTCAAAATTATTTATTTAAATCAATATCTGCTAAAACATTAGCTAAACCAATATAAGATGCTGGTGTCATTTCAACTAAAGTCTGACGATCTTGATCAGATAAGATATCTAAACTTTCTGCAAATTTTAAGATATCTTCTTTAGAAATACTCTTTCCCCTAGTTAATGCTTTTAAAGTATCATAAGCATCAGGTACACCATATTTTCTTAACATTGTTTGAATTGGCTCAGCCAATACTTCCCATTTTTCATTTAAATCACTAGCAAGTTTTTCTTTGTTTACAACACATTTAGCTAACCCATTCATTGTTTCATTGATTGCCTGTAATGAATAACCAAATGCTAAACCTAAATTTCTTTGGCTTGATGAATCAGATAGATCTCTTTGCATTCTTGATTTAGGTAATTTATTTGATAAAGCAACACAAATATTATTTGACATATCAACGTTTGCTTCACTGTTTTCAAAACGAATTGGATTAACTTTATGAGGCATCGTACTACTTCCAACTTCTCCTTTAACCGGAATTTGTTTAAAGTATTCCATTGAAATATATAGCCACATATCAACATCAAAATCCACTAAAACATTATTAAAATGGCGAATACCATCTAAAATATGGCAAGTATAATCATGACTTTCGATTTGTGTTGTCAAAGGATTAAAAGTTAAGCCCAAATACTCTTCAACGAATTTTTTTGCAAGACTTTGCCAGTCTTCATTAGGAAAAGCTGTTAAGATAGCACTATAGTTTCCCGTAGCCCCATTGAATTTAGCTTTAATTTTAACCGCTTCAATATTCTCGATACTTGATAAGAAACGATAAGCATAAACTTTAAACTCTTTACCAATCGTTGTTGGCGTAGCAGGCTGTCCATGAGTATGAGCTAACATCGCATCATCTTTATGCTCAGTTGCCCATTTATCAATAATAGCTGCAAATTCTTTAGCTTTTGGTAACCAGACATCTTTTAAGCCATATTTTAACATGCAGGCATAAGATGTATTATTGATATCTTCTGAAGTACAGCCGATATGAACAAAACTTTGTAAATAACCAAATCCTAAAGCATCTACTCTTTCATCAATGAAATATTCTACTGCTTTAACATCATGACGCGTTGTATTTTCAATTTCCTTAATTCTCGCAAAAGAATCATAGTTAAATTCACTAGCAATAGCAGTAAGTTTATCCATATCTTTTACATCAAATTTAGCTAAAATATCACTTTCAACATTTTCAATTAAAAATTTCAACCATTGAATTTCAACGAAAACTCTATATTTAACTAATGCATATTCCGAAAAATATTCTCCTAATGCATCTTTAACACCAGAATAACGTCCATCTAATGGACAAAGTGTCAAACATTCAAATTCTTGTTTTTCCATTCTATTTTCCACCCTTAAAATAATCTACACCAGCTTCAAATAATTTTTGGTCCATTTCACCATAAACATTTTTAAAGCGATTTTCACCTTGACGTTCACTATGTCCCATCTTACCGATGACACGACCATCACGTGAAATAATACCTTCAATTGCATACATCGATCCATTTGGATTATATGGTGTCTGCATTGTCACCTTACGATTTGGATCAACATATTGTGAGAATACTTGCCCATTTTCAAATAATTCTTCAATAACTTCTTTTGGTGCCACAAAGCGACCTTCACCATGACTAACAGGAATTGTATGAATATCATCAACATTTACATATTTTAACCAAGGTGATTTGACACTACCAATTCGTGTATCTACCATTTGTGAAACATGGCGTCCAATAGTATTGAAAGTTAAAGTCGGATCATTTTTAGACATCTCCTGAATCTTACCATATGGTAATAATCCTAATTTAACTAAAGCCTGGAAACCGTTACAGATACCGATCATTAAACCATCACGATTTTCTAATAAATCAGTAATTGCAGCTTTTAAGCGCGGATTCTTTAATACTGTTGCGATAAATTTACCAGAACCTTCTGGTTCATCCCCAGCACTAAATCCACCTGGTAACATCACGATATTAGCTTGTTTGATCGCTGCTTCTAATTCATCGATCGAATCTTTAAGCATTTGTTCTGTTTTATTTCTAATTAATACTAACTCAACTTTAGCTCCAGCTTTTTCAAAAGCCCGTTTTGAATCATATTCACAGTTTGTTCCTGGGAATACTGGAATCACTACTAAAGGTGTTTCGACAACTACCTTTGCTTTTAAATCTGATCTTGTCTGACAAGCTGCTACTTTAATTTCACTAGTTGGTGCCTTTTCTCTTGTTGGATAGACATTTTCTAATGGTGCTTTATTGATTGCATAAGCTTCATCTAAAGAAATCTTATCACTGCCATAAGATAAAACATCACTTTCATTAGTTGTAGCCACAATACGATAATTATCAAATGTACTTAAATCTTTTTCTGATTTAACTTCAATAATAATATTTCCATAATCACGAGCAACATAACTTTCTAGACTATTTTCGGTATTGAAAGCAACTCCAACACCATTACCAAAAGCCATTTTACTTACAGCTTCAATAACTCCACCGTCTTTTACAGTATATGCACTGTAAATTTTCTTTTCTTTCATTAAGGCCATGATTGCATCATACTGCTTTTGTAAATGATCAAAATCAAATACTCTATATTTATCTTTATTAATGATAATTTCAGCCAAAACATGTCCTGTTTCTTTAATTTCTGGTGTCATAATGTCATCAACTTCACCACTTGTAATTGCAAATGATACAAGTGTTGGCGGTACATGGAGTTCTTCAAAAGAACCAGACATACTATCTTTACCACCAATTGAAGGTAATTTTAAAGCACTTTGAACTCGATAAGCTCCCAGTAATGCTGCCATTGGTTTACCCCAACTAGTTGGATTATCTAATAATTTTTCAAAATATTCCTGGAATGAAAATCTAATTGTATGATAGTTTCCACCCATTGCTACTATTTTAGCGACAGATTCAACGATTGCATACATTGCCCCATGATATGGTGACCATTTTGAAATTAGCGGATTATAACCATAAGCCATGATTGAAGCTGTTGTTGTTTCTTTTCCTAATACTGGAATCAAAGCCGCCATCCCTTCAGTTTCACTATGATACTTAATTCCTCCAAATGGTGATAAAACTGTTCCATTACCAATTGAAGAGTCAAATCTTTCAATCAATCCTTTTTGTGAAGCCACACTTAATTTAGATAATGTATCTTTTACTGTTGAAACAAAATTTGTTTGTTTTTCTTCATCAAACGGTGTGTTATCAAAATCCGGTAAAGTGATTTTTACATCTTGATAACGTTTAGCTCCAGCTGCATCTAAGAAATCACGTGAAATATTAACAATATCTGCTCCCATATGTTTCATCACTAATCTATTTTCATCAGTTACTACAGCTACCTGGACAACTTCTAAGTTTTCTTTAGCACATTCAGCTTTGATAAAATCAGCATCTTTAGCATCAATAACGATAGCCATTCGCTCTTGTGATTCAGAAATAGCAAGTTCACTACCCGTCAAACCATCATATTTCTTTAATACAGCATCTAAATCAATAACTAATCCTGGTGCTAATTCACCTACTGCAACACAGACTCCACCAGCACCAAAATCATTACAACGAACAATTTTTTCACTTACTTCTTTATTTCTAAATAAACGCTGAATCTTTCTTTCTTCAACTGGATTACCTTTTTGAACTTCAGCTCCTGCTGTTTCAATCGATTTAATATCATGAGATTTAGAAGAACCTGTTGCACCACCAATTCCATCACGACCGGTACGTCCTCCAATCAATAAAACAATATGATCTTTTAATGGTTCCAAACGTTTAACTTGTTCTTTCGGAGCCGCAGCTACTACTGCACCAAGTTCCATTCTTTTAGCGACATAACCTTCATCATAGATTTCATGGACATAACCTGTTGTTAAACCGATTTGATTTCCATATGAAGAGAATCCATGAGCAGATTCTTGACATAGTTTACGTTGTGGTAATTTCCCTTTCATAGTCTCTTCCAATGATTTACGAGGATCACCAGCTCCTGTAATACGCATTGACTGATATACATAAGCACGACCTGAAAGCGGATCTCTAATTGCCCCGCCTAGACATGTTGCTGCTCCTCCAAAAGGTTCAATTTCTGTTGGATGGTTATGAGTTTCATTTTTAAACATCAATAACCATTGTTCATCACCATCAGTTGTATGTACAGTTATTTCGACTGAGCAGGCATTGATTTCTTCGGATACTTCTAAGTCATCTAAATACCCTGTTTTACGTAATTCTTTCATTGAGATCGTTGCAAGATCCATCAAAGTTAAAGGACGTTTTGTATCGATTCCATAAACTAAATGACGACTTGTTTTATAATCTTCAATATCTTTTTCTAAAATTTCTTTAAATGCACCATTTTCAATATCTAAATCAGTGATAACTGTTGCAAATGTTGTATGACGACAGTGATCAGACCAATATGTATCTAATACTTTTAATTCTGTTTCCGTTGGATCTCTTTTTTCTTCATTTTTAAAATAATCCTGGGTTACTTTTAAATCTTCATAGTTCATCGCCATCCCGTTGTCAGCTAAAAACTTCTCAAGACTAGCTTTATCTAATTCATTAAATCCCGTAATCGTTGGTACTGGTTTAATATCTGGTGCTTTATCATTAAGATCTTCTGGTTTATCCAAACTAGCTAAACGCTGATCGACCGGATTGATTAAAAAGCTTTGGATCTGTTTTAAAACAGTATCCTTATCACCTGTAAAAGTAATTGCAAAGACTCTTGCACATTTTACTTTAGCAGTTGTATTTCCAGTTAAAATTGCAAAACATTGTTCACATGAATCAGCTCTTTGATCATATTGACCAGGTAAAAATTCAATAGCAAAAATAGCTTCATCATCATTTTTAGGGAAATCTTCCTGATAAACATCATCAACCATTGGTTCTGATAAGATAGTATTAATACCTTGAGCTAAAATATCATCACTAATACCTTGAACATCATAACGATTAATGATCCTTAATGTCTTGATATCTAATCCTAATTGTTCAATTAAATTATGTTTAATTTCATTTGCTTCAGTTGCATACGCTGCTCTTTTTTCAACATATATCCGTTTTACCTCACTCATAATATCCCCCTATCTAAGTCCAATGTCATTACGGTAATATTTACCATCAAAATCGATTTTTTTAGCTACAGCATAAACTTTACTTCGAACATCTTCTAATGAAGAACCAGTTGCACAAATATTTAAAACTCGACCACCACTAGTCACTAATTTACCATCTTTGATAGCTGTTCCAGCATGGAAAATTACACAATCATCACAATCATCAATATTTTTAATTTCAATTCCTTTTGGATAACTTCCTGGATAACCACCACTTGCAAGCACTAAGCAGGCAACATGTTGATCATTCCATTTAACTTCAACATCTTTTAACGTCTTAGTCGCACAGGCAACCATAATATCATATAGATCGCTATCTAAGCGTAACATGATCGATTGCGTTTCGGGATCACCAAAACGAACATTAAATTCTAAGACTTTTGCTTTACCATCTTCAATCATCAAGCCAATAAAAACAACACCACGATAATCCATCTGATCAGCCTTTAAACCTGCCATAAAGGGCTCTAAAATATCTTTTTTCAATACTTCATCCATATTTTCAGGCATAAATGGATTTGGTGAAACAGTTCCCATACCACCAGTATTGGGACCAGTATTACCATCATAAATTTGTTTATGATCTTTAGCACTTACCATTGGAACGATCGTTTCTCCATCAGTAAAGCATAATAATGAACATTCAAATCCTGTTAAAAATTCTTCTAACACAACTTTGCTGCCAGCACCATCTAAGCTACCATCGATCATCATTTCTTTTAATGTAGTTTTAGCATCATCAAGATTATCAACAATGACAACACCTTTACCAGCAGCAAGTCCATCGGCTTTAATAACTAAAGGATAATCAAACTCCTTAATAGCTTCAACTGCTTCTTCATAACTATTTACTTCTTTGTATTTAGCAGTTGGAATATTATGTCTAACCATAAAATCTTTAGAAAATGCTTTACTTCCTTCCAAAGTTGCTGCCTGTTTAGTTGGCCCAAAAGCCATAAATCCAGCCGCTTCTAAGTCATCAGCCAAGCCGTTACATAAAGGAACTTCAGGCCCAATGACAGTTAAATCTATTTTGTTTTCACGAACAAAATTAACGATCATTTCATTATCTTCAACACTACCACTAATACATTCACCGATCTTAGCAATTCCCGGATTACCTGGAATTGCATAGATCTGATCAACTTTATTACTTTGGTTTAATTTATAAGCAATGGCATGTTCACGTCCACCACTACCAATTACAAGTACTTTCATAAGTTCTAAACCTTTCTATTAATGTCTAAAATGCCGGTATCCTGTAAATACCATTGGGATCCCTTTTTCATTACAAAAATCAATTGAATCCTGATCACGAATCGAACCACCAGGTTGAACGATTGCCCCAATTCCGGCATTATAAGCAACCTGGGCACAATCACTAAATGGGAAGAACGCATCACTAGCAAGTACTGCCCCATTAAAATCTTTATCAGGATTATTATGGATTGCATTTTCTAATGCCCAAACTCTTGAAGTTTGACCACCACCAACAGCTAGTGTAACGCCATTTTTAACGATACAGATAGCATTAGATTTAACAAATTTAACGACCCGCATTCCAAATTCCATATCACTGAGCTGTTCTTCCGTTGGTTTAGCTTCAGTTACACAATTCATCTCTTTGATCATTTCAGTATTAATATCTTGAACTAATACCTTACCTTCTAAATATTTAATATCATATTTAGCTTCTCTTACATCAATATTTTTAAGTTTTAAAATTCGTAAATTTTTCTTTTTCTTCAATACTTCTAAAGCATCATCATCAAAATCTGGTGCTGCTACGATTTCTAAGAAGATCTTGTGCATTTCTTCAGCTGTCTTTTTATCAATTTTATAGTTAACAGCAACAATTCCCCCAAAAATACTTTGTGGATCAGCTTCATAAGCTTTCATATACGAATCATAACCATCTTTACCGATTGCTACACCGCAAGGAGTTGAGTGTTTAATGGCCGCTGTTACGATTTGATCTTTAAATTCACGAACTACCGCTACAGCCCCATATAGATCATTAACGTTATTAAATGAAATTTCTTTACCATGTAATTGTTCATAATCTAATAAGCTGTGCTGTACAAATGGATCAACATAACTATTTGCTCTTTGCTGTGAATTTTCACCATAACGTAAATGTTCTGTTTTCTTTAAACTAATATTTAATGTATCTGGGAAATCATCACCAACAACACCTGCAAAATAACGAGAAATCATGGCATCATAGGCCCCTGTCGTTGAAAATGCTTTATATGCAAGATTTAATCTAAAATCAAAATCGTCATTATTTTCTTTAATTGCAGATAAAACATTATCATAATCTTTAGGATCAGTAACAATTAAAACATCTTTAAAATTCTTTGCTGCTGAACGAATCATTGAAGGACCACCAATATCAATATTTTCAATCATCTCAGCCATTGGTTTACCTGCTTTTAAAGCTTTTTCAAATTCATATAAATTAACACACACTAAATCAATTGGTTGAATATCCATTTCTTTAACTGTGTTTACATGTTCTTCTAGATCACGACGGAATAATAAACCGCCATGAACTTTAGGATGTAATGTTTTAACCCGACCATCTAAAATTTCTGGAAATCCCGTTACATCATCAATTGCAATACATGGGACATTTGCTTCCTGTAATTTTGCCATTGTTCCCCCTGTAGAAACAATTTCAAATCCTAACTCAACTAACCCTTTACAAAAATCAACAATACCATCTTTATTCGTAACACTAACTAATGCTCTTTTCATTTATTTCACCTTAGCCCTTTCATTTTCGATAACGATCTTACCATCACAATACAAAGCTACTGCTTTAGGCAAGATACGATGTTCGATTTCTAAAACTCTAGCCTGAATATCCTCAGGATCATCTAAATCATCAATATTACAAGCTTCTTGAAGTATGATTGGTCCTCCATCAACTTCTTTATTGACAAAATGAACTGTTGCCCCTGTTACTTTAACACCCCGTGCTAATACTTTTTCATGAACGTGCATACCATAATATCCTGGCCCACAAAAAGAAGGAATAAGTGATGGATGAATATTGATGATCTTATTTGGATAAGCATCAATCAGTACATCAGTAAGAATTGCCAGATAACCTGCCAAAACAACTAAATCGACCTCACGTTCTTTAAGCATCTTAACGATCAATTCATCATCTTTTCTAACGACTGCTGTTTCAATTCCGGCTTTTTTAGCCCGTTCTAGACCAAAAGCATTTTTACGGTTAGAAATAACCAAAACGATTTTTCCATTAATACTTTTATTTTCAACTGCATCAATAACTGATTGTAAGTCTGTTCCCCCACCAGAAATAAAGACAGCAATCTTTAACATAACTTGACTCCTTTATCACCAGCTTCGATATTACCAACTACATAACATTTATCACCAGCAGCTTCAATTGCTTCCATCGCTTTTTCAACATCATCTGGATCTAAGGCAATGACCATCCCAAGTCCCATATTGAATGTGTTATACATCATCTCTTGAGCAATATCACCATTTTTAGCAATTAAATCGAAGATTGCTGGAACTTCATAGCTGTCTTTGTTAATAATTGCTTTAACTCCTTCAGGTAACATTCGTGGAACATTTTCAAAGAATCCACCACCAGTAATATGAGAGCAGCCTTTTACTTTAATACCTGCATCTTTAATATTTTTAAGTGCCTTGACATAAATTCTAGTTGGTTCAATCAAAGCTTCACCAAGTGTCTTACCTAATTCATCATAATATGTATCTAATGATTCTTTGCTCATTTCAAAAACCTGACGTACTAGAGAAAAACCATTACTATGAACACCACTTGAGGCAATCCCTACTAAAACATCTCCAGGTTTGATATCTTCACCATTGATAATATCTTTTTTATCAACGACCCCAACTGCAAATCCTGCTAAATCATAATCATCTTCAGGCATTAATCCAGGATGCTCAGCTGTTTCACCACCAACTAATGCACAACCAGATTGTTTACAACCTTCAGCTACACCACTTACGATCGTTGCAATTTTTTCAGGATAATTTTTTCCACAAGCAATGTAATCTAAAAAGAATAGCGGTTCACCACCAGAACAAGCAATATCATTTACACACATCGCAACTGCATCGATTCCGATCGTATCATGTTTATCCATGATAAATGCTAATTTTACTTTTGTCCCACATCCATCAGTTCCTGACAAAAGAACAGGTTCATCCATCTCTTTGATTGCACTTAAATCAAAGGCTCCAGCAAATCCGCCAAGCCCACCAAGAACTTCTGGTCGCATTGTTTCTTTAACGTGTTTTTTCATTAATTCAACAGATTTATATCCTGCTTCAATATCTACTCCGGCCTTTTTATAATCCATCTTTGGTCTCCTTTTATTATTTTTGCATTCTTGCTAAAACTGCTTTATAAGTTTCAATCAAATCACCGATATCTTGTCTAAATACATCTTTATCATATTTTTGATTAGTTTCAACATCCCATAAACGACAAGAATCTGGAGAAATTTCATCAGCTAATAAGATTTCACCATCAGCTGTTTTACCAAATTCAATTTTAAAATCAACTAATTTTAAATTTAAGCTTAAGAAGAACTCTTTTAATAACTCATTGATTTTTAAAGTTTCTTGTTTAATAAAATTATATTCATCTCTTGTACATAATTTTAAAGCTATTGCATGATCTTCATTGATCAAAGGATCTCCATAATCATCATTTTTATAGCTTAATTCAAAGATCGGTTCATCTAAAACAATTCCTTCTGGAGCTCCTAATCTTTTACAAAAAGATCCTGTTGTAATATTTCTAATAATTACTTCCAATGGGAAAATATCCACTTTTTTAACTAAAATATCACGATCATTTAATTTCTTGATCATATGTGTTTTGATTCCCGCTTCTTCAAGCATATCAAAGATAATACAAGAAATTGTATTATTTAAAACACCCTTACCTTCAAACTGATCATGTTTAACACCATTACCAGCTGTTGCATCATCTTTATAGTGAATTAAATATTCATCATCTTTATCAGTCTTATAAACTTGTTTTGCTTTTCCTTCATATAATAATTCTGCCATTTTTCTAATTTCTCCTTTTACCTTTATTTATATTTTGCCATAACTTCCACATTTGCTTCCATCGCTTGAACTTCCATTTCTTTACGATAAGCAACTAATTTTTCTTTAATGCTTTCATGTTTGATAGCCATGATCTGTAAAGCTAAATAAGCCGCATTTTTACTTCCATTGATTGCTACAGTTGCTACTGGAATTCCTGAAGGCATTTGTACGATTGATAATAAAGCATCCATTCCATCTAAAGTTGCTCCACTAATTGGCACCCCAATTACTGGTAAAACTGTTTGTGAAGCAACAACACCAGGTAAAGCCGCAGCCATTCCGGCAGCAGTAATGATTACTTCTGTTCCATCTGTTTCTGTTTCTTTAATAAATGAGCTTAATCCTAAATGTGCGCGATGTGCTG
Organism: Clostridium sp. Marseille-Q5894; assembly: GCF_946902305.1. Lineage (NCBI taxonomy): Bacteria > Bacillati > Bacillota > Clostridia > Eubacteriales > Clostridiaceae > Clostridium > Clostridium sp. Marseille-Q5894. The sequence continues at coordinate 580,971 of NZ_CAMPPT010000002.1, forward strand.
AAAGACATCTAACATTTACTTCAACACCATAATCTTTCAAAATTCCAATTGCTGGTTCAACCTTGTTTAAATCACTAGTAGAACCCATAATAATTGCTACTTTCATAATTTCACCCTTTCTTTTTAAACCACTAAAAGTGACCTGCGTCACTTTTAAAATAAACCGACAATCTTACCATCTTTATCAATATCCATATTAACTGCAGCTGGACGTTTTGGCAGTCCCGGCATTCTCATAATACTTCCTGAGATAGCCACTAAAAATCCTGCCCCTGCAGAAGGAATAAGATCATTGATCTTAACCGTAAAACCACTAGGTCGTCCTAATAATGTCGCCTGGTCTGATAAAGAATATTGAGTTTTCGCTACACAAATTGGCAGTTTTCCTAACCCTTGAGCTTCATACTTCTTCATCTTTGTTAAAACTTTTTTATCAAAGGCAACACCATCAGCACCATAGATTTCTTTGGCGATGGTTTCGATTTTTTCTTTAATTGATATATCTAAACTATATAAAGGCTGATAATTAGCTTCTTTAGTATCTAAAATTTCTAATAATTTTTCAGCTAATTCAATACCCCCATCAGCACCTTTTTCCCATACTTTAGAGATTGCTACATCAACCCCTAATTTATTACATGTATCTTTTAATAATTGTAATTCAGCTTCTGTATCCGTCGGAAATGCATTAATAGCAACTACAGAAGGAATATTATATTTAGCAATATTTTCAATATGTTTTTCTAAGTTTTGAACACCTTTAGCTAAAGCTTCAAGATTTTCTGTTGATAATTCTTTTTTATCAACGCCACCATGCATCTTTAAAGCTCTAACAGTCGCTACGATAACTACCGCTTGAGGATCAAGACCAGCTTGCCGGCATTTGATATCTAAGAACTTTTCAGCCCCTAGATCAGCTCCAAACCCTGCTTCAGTGATTGCATAATCACCTAATTTGATTGCAAGTTTAGTAGCCATAACTGAATTACAGCCATGAGCAATATTAGCAAACGGTCCCCCATGAACAAAAACGGGCGTATGATCCAATGTTTGAACTAAATTTGGTTTGATTGCATCTTTTAATAATAAAGTAACCGCACCAGTTGCTTCAATATCGTCAACTGTAACTGGATTTCCTTCATAGTTATAAGCAACGATCATTTTGCCAGCACGCTCTTTTAAATCTTCAAGACTAGTAGCCAGACATAAAATCGCCATTACTTCACTAGCAACGCTAATATCAAAACCATCTTCACGTGGCACACCGTTTAATTTTCCACCTAAACCGCACACTGTATGACGTAAAGCGCGGTCATTTAAGTCAACTACTCTTTTCCAAACGATATTACGAACATCAATATTTAACGGATTTCCTTGATGAATCGAATTATCAAGCATCGCTGCGATCAAATTATTAGCAGCAGTAATAGCATGAATATCGCCAGTAAAATGTAAATTGATATCTTCCATTGGAACTACCTGAGCATATCCGCCCCCAGCAGCTCCCCCTTTAATTCCAAAACATGGTCCTAAAGATGGTTCTCTCATTGCTACAACTGATTTTTTTCCCATTTTATTTAAAGCCTGAGAAAGACCGATCATCGTAGTTGTTTTCCCTTCTCCAGCCGGTGTGGGATTGATCGCTGTAACAAGAACTAATTTCCCATCAGGATTATTTTCCAAACGATTAATTGCTTCAAGAGCAATTTTTGCTTTATATTTCCCATATAATTCTAAATCATCATCTTCTAAACCAACTTTTTTAGCAATCTCACTAATTGGTTCCATCTTCGCACTTTGTGCAATTTCAACATCAGTTAACATAACGCCACCCTTTCACATATAATTTTTAAAATATAAATCTAAGGTCAGTCTCTATCAAAATAAAAATACAACTAATTTATATCATATTTCCACTTTTTTCTCAACTAGTACAATAGTTTAAAAACAAGCATTTTGACCATAGAATTAAAAAAGAGCCTACACCTATCCAGACTCTTGCCCAGACGGTCGGCTCTTCAATGATTATACTCCCTGTGGTTAATTCCACTTCCGTCAGTCGTATAACTATTTGCATGATATCATTTATTGATTCAAGATTCAAGCATTTACTACTAAAACAATTTAATTTTATAAAATTACTTAAAATTAATAATTCTTCAAATTTTATATACTATCCAATTTTCTATAAATTTTGATACAAACAAGCATTCATAAAGACTGCCTCTTTATATATAGATATGAAATTACAAAACTAAAATTTATCTACTTTTTCTTTGGAATCGCCATGCCTATCAACATTCCTAAAATAAGACCTAATCCAGTGCACATTCCTCCCCAGGCAATTTGTCCAAACATGGCAAGTATAGCCATACCTGCACTTCCTGCCATAACACCGAAGCACATTCCCAAAGTCATATAATTTTCTTGTTTCTGCCCATTTTCATTTTTTACATTCTTTAATTTCGCTTTCTTCATTTACAGTACCTTTACAAATTCTCATTTATTTAACCATTTGACTCTTATATTTTCTTTGTGATTTAACACTTAAAATTATTGCAATTATAGGTGATATAACTACACCTATGATCAAGAACGATATCCATAGCCCACTATCCTTATAGAGCAAATACATAGTAACTTCTAAAAAAATTAAGAAAATGATAAAGAATATATTCAGGTTTTTAGTATCTTCTTTCCAGTATGTTTCTTTATCTGAAGCATTTAAAGATTTATAAAATTCATTTCCATTATCATAATCTCGAACAACTTTTATTTTAGAATTTCTTATTATATTCATTAGAAACCATGTTACTAAATATACTACATTAATAACACTAATTAAAATGATATTTTTCATTTAATATCAGCCTCTCCTTTCACTGATAATATATTGTCATCGATTTTGATTTATATATTATACTATATTCTCATTTGCTTTACGATAAAAAGAATATCGTTATTTAACCTAAAGCAATAAATATAATATACTTTAAAATATTTTTTGAAAAATCACATAAACTATTATCAAAATTTATCAATCAACATTTCTTATCTTTCTTATATTGCGATTCATTAAATGTCTGCCTAAATTTCTATATAGAAAAGCTTTAAATACTGACATTTCTTGGTGATGTTCTTTAAGTAAATCGTCTGGACAATCATATATTCCGAAGTCTTGATTGATCCCTTCACTTTGAATATAAGTATTGTTACGCTCAAAATCAATTACAGGATTGTGGAAATCTTTTACAGCAACACCATATCCGCAAAAAACACCTATACAAGTAGCGTTTATGCTTTGTAATCTTGAGAGGTATTCTTTATCTAAAATAAATGCCTCAAGTTCATACCATACTCCGTCCAAATAGACTTCAACCCAACTATGAAAAATATTTTTAGGTGCTTTTTTGTATACAATACTCGTCATTGCACCTTTTTGTAATTTTTTATCAATCGTAAAACCATGTACCCGACATGGGACATTTACCCCACGAAGCAATGCCATGAAAAGCGTTCCTTTTGTATTACATTGTCCATATCCATCAGACAAAACTTCCGCTGCCGAAATACTATCATCCTCATTATATCCAAATAAAATTTCATCACGAACAAAATTGTATATCTGCTTGATACGATTGTAGATATCAATATCTTTCCACCCTCTATCACTTATTAAATGTTGTATATTGACATCTGAAAAATTTAACATCGGTGTTTCTTTCAAATATCTCTCCATATAATTTACCCTTTCATAAATTCTCATTTATCTTTTATACTCCACCAATAAATAATACTGACATTAAATCATATATTGTATGTACTATTATTGGGTTCCATATAGTTTTTCCTTTTTTTAATAATATACAAAATACAATACCCCAAATTAACGCACTAATAATTTGAACAATTATTCCTACAAAATCAAAAGTACCAAATCTTAAAAACTTAATAAAATATGATGGAAAGTGTAATAATATAAACAACAATGTCGTTATTATAGTTGCTTTTTTATGCGACATAATATTAACCAATGAATTATATCCCCAACCTCTAAAAACAATTTCTTCAACCATTCCAACAATAATATATTTAATAACTATTAACCATAAAATGATTTCACTATTAATCCAAAATCCTTTATGATTTACTATCATCATTACAAATATATAAACTAATATAATTGTTATAGTTAAAACTAACGACTTATTAAATATAGGTTGAGAAAATAATTCATTTTTCTTAAATTTTAATTGATTGTTATATCTAATAATTAAAAACATTGCAGGAAATATCCATATAAATCTACTTATATATCCATAAATATATGTTCCAATATTATTGTTAAAAATAAAGTTTGAATATCCCCAAGCATCTGTAATCATTGCCCAAAATACTATAAAACTGATAAGTGTTAATATAATTTTTTTTGCATTAAGTTTTTTATCCACAATATTCTTATTCCCCCTACAAATTTTCATTTATCTATTTCTTCCTTTTTTGTTTTGGGATTGGTAATTCTTCATACATAGCATTAAACAAACCTGTTAAAAATTCCTTATTATCAACCTCATCTACAAACAACATTTCTTTTGCCCCCTCATAAGGCAATTCATATGAAACTGTTGACATGTAGCTGATCGCTGATTTTACTGGCTTTACAAGCAACCTATCATCATAGATACCACCTACGATTTTACCACGATAGTAAATAATAAATTCTCCCATCATCGCTCGATACGTAATTTCTTCTAACTCTGATAACTGTTCCAAAATAAATTGTAAATATTCTTTACTTGACGCCATAATTTCACCTCAAATTCAATTTATTTTTGTATCAAAATTCTAATATTTCAAAATCACAACTTTTATAGTTGATCTTTCATTTTTACTATATTAATATGATCTATCATTTACTTATCTGTTTAATATCTTTTAAGCTACGCTTGTTTTTTAAAGAATTGATATGTATTTAAGAAAATCAAAGATAAAACAAGGGATTTGTATCAGCTTAACAAAAATAAGAATCATTGGTTTATAAATTTTTACTACTGAAGATTAAAAATAAAATATTGTCAATAACTATATTTTTGAATTTTATCTAAAACTCTTTGTTTTTCACTACCATCTAAAATCATTGGCTGATAATTATTTCTGCCCTTAACTGAAGTTATTGAACATGGAATAATTTCATGACTATCACCGGAATAATTACCATCTGTAAAATTCATCGTAATAGAATAGATCATCGAATCTGTATCGCTAGGATTACGATTCCCACCAAAACAAAAATTTCCTAAAGAATAAACGATCTGTTTACCATTATACTCTTCAACACCCTGAACAACATGAGGATGCGAACCCATGACTAAATCAGCGCCACTATCAATTGTAAATTTAGCTAATTCACGTTGATCACTATTAGCATAATATTCGCGTTCTATTCCCCAATGATAAAATACTACGATTGCATTAGCCCCCTGATTATTTTTTAAATCATCGATTGCATTTTTTATTGTTGCACGTTCTTGTTCATTATTCATGGAAAGAGACATTGAACGATATCCCAAAAAACCAATTTTAATTCCCTTAACCTCTTTAACCCACGCTGTTTCATAACCAAAATAACCAATTTTCTTTTCGTCTAATACTTGTTTAGTATCTTTCATACCCTGAGTATAATAATCTTCTGAATGATTATTTGCTAGTGAAACAAGTTCAACACTACCACTAGTTAAAATATCCGCATATTCTTTTGGTCCACTAAAAGGAAACTGCTTTTCCACATGAGATGTTGCACTTGTCAACGGACCTTCAAGATTAACGATCGTTAAATCATCATTTTCAAAAACACTTTTAACATTTTTTAAAAAATATGTCGCATCACTACCTTGCTTTGCATATTCTTGATTAAATGAACCATCGTAAATCTGTCCCGCATAATTTCCTAGTGTACAGTCCCCAGCAAAACTTAGTTTCACACTTGTTTTAACCGGTTCATGTTTCTCTTCTGTTTGTACTTTTTCATCATTTTCTGTACTCTCATTGCTTTCTTCTTCAGTAATAAAAGAGCATCCAACAATAAAAAATAGCATTATTAAACAAAGTAAAATCTTTTTCATATCCTTTCCACCTCTTTATTAAAAGTATATCATACAATGAAACCTTTTACATTAAATAAAACTTTGATATAATACATATCAGGAAGTGAAAGAAATGATAAAAGAAATAAAAAATAAAATGGATTTTGATGAATTATTAACTGAAAGCGACCCTAATATCAACCTAGTTAGAGATTATTTAGAAAACGGTAAATTATATGGCTATTTTGTAAACGATGAGCCTGTATCATTTATTGCTGTTGAAATTCTCGATGGTGAAGTAGAAATTAAAAATATTTTAACTTTAGTTGCATATCGAGGTTGTGGTTATGCTAAAGCTTTAATTAAATATGTTGAAGATATCTACAGTGCTTATGATACATTTTTGATTGGTACTGCAAACTCAAGTTTAGAAAATATAACTTTTTATACTCGTTTAGGTTATGTGTATAGTCATAGTATCGAAAATTTCTTTTTAGACTATTACCCTAAAGAAATCATCGAAAATGAAATGCAGGCAACTGATCTAATGTATTTTAAAAAAAGCAGAAAGGGTTTGAATTAACACAACATGTAAAAAAACAGTCGATCAAATTGACTGTCTTTTTATTGATATCTCAACTTTAGATAAATATCATTGATAAAATATTAACTAGAATTCTTTTTTATTCATAATACCTACGCTAATTTTAAATGATAACAAAAATATGATCATTGCTATTATTGATCCTGCCATGATCAACATTTTCATACTCATTACTGGTAAATTATTAAACATTGTAATTAAATCAACATTGAATAATTCAGCAGCTTTAATTACACCAATAACAATGATAAATATCAAACCAATAGCCCCAATAATTGCAACCCGACTTTTTTCACCACCAAACTTAAATTGAAAAGGGAGCATAACTGCCAATATTATCAGTAGTATTGGTAAGATTATTAAGGCAATCAATATTGTATCCTCGATTAAAATTGTATCTTTTATTATTTCCACAACAACAGTAACAATGATGGCAAACAACCATGAGATTCCTCCAACAATCAAACCAAATCCATATTTTTCTAAAATATAATCTTTTCTAGTAATTGGCAACGAAAATAAAAAAGCATTACCATTATCAAATTCATCATAACTAATAGTACTTAAAGTAAATAAAGAGCCAACAAATGTCATATATCCGATGATAAATGGTGCATTTTCCATAAAAATAGCCATTATACCAGCAATTGCGATAATAGTAATAAAAAAATTTTTTTGTCCTTGTAATAGTTTAAAATCTTTGATCAATAAACCTTTCATAGTTTATCACCCCTTATCATCATTGTGATTACTTCATCAATATTCCCTTTTTCGATTGCTAGAGAAGGATAATTATCAAGATAATATTGTCTCTGGTTTGTAAGACAGCTATACCCATAGCTTTCTTTCTTCAAACAAAGAAGATATTGTTTATCTAGACTAGCATACTGCTTTAAATCAACTTTCAATAAAGCATAATCACTCAATAAAATATCAGTATCTTCATGCATAATGATTTTTCCATTATCAATCATATAAAGGTCATCACATAAATTTTCTAAATCACTAGAAATATGCGAACTAATTAAAATAGAATGAGCCTCATCTTTTTCCATAAATTCTCTTAATATATCCAATAATTCATCTCTTGCAATAACATCTAATCCAGCTGTTGGTTCATCAAGAATCAATAATTTAGCATTGTGAGAAATTGCAACTAAAACTTTTAATTTTGCTTTCATCCCCGTTGAAAATTCTTTGATTTTCTTATTACGAGGTAATTGAAATCGTTGTAACTGTTCAATAAAAAATGATTTATCAAAATTTTTATAAAGATTATCTAAAACAGGAATAATATCATTAATCGTTAAATATCCACTAAATCCTGAATCAGATAAAACCACACCTAGATTCTGCTTATCTTCAGCATTAAAATTTTGAATATCTTTTCCAAAAACACTAATGCTTCCTTCATCAATAGAAATCAATCCCAATATTGCTTTAAATGCCGTACTTTTACCAGCACCATTTTGTCCAATTAATCCCGTTACACATCCTGGCATGACCTTTAAGGAACAATCTAATGAGAAATTCTTATAAAATTTTTTTACATGTTCAATTTTTAACATAATTTCCTCCATTTCTGTTTGCCTTCATCGATAGGGTACAAACATGTGATTAAAATTTCAATCTACTATTAATCTAAAAAGTTTATTTTCACGTTTATCCTTCCAAAATCAATTCAAATAAAGTTTTAATATCTTCATCACTTATACCACATCGTCTTCCTTTTTGAATTGCTTTTTCTAAATCGGCTTCAACCTCTTTTTTTTGTTCTTCCAGCAAAAGCTCAGTATTAGTAGCAGCCACATATGTCCCTTTACCATGAACAGTTATTGTAAAACCTTCATTTTCTAAAGTATCATATGCTTTTTTTACCGTTAAAGCACTAATTTTAAGTTCTTTTGATAAAGTGCGCACAGATGGTAGATTATCATTTTCTTTTAGTTCTCCATTACGAATCAAGAGTTTGATTTGATCTACTATTTGTTCATAAATAGGAACCATAATTGCATTATTTATAATTATTTTCAATTTATCTCCCCCCCTTTATAAAACAGTATATAACAGTGCAAAACTGTAGTCAAGTGTTATATACTGTTTGTCACAAAAATATATTACAAATAAAAAAACAGTTGATCATTATTTAGATAACTGTTTTAATAATTAAGATATTATTTTTTTACATTAGAATGTAACCATTTTGAAAACAACTCTAAACCTACCTGGATATCTTCGCTTTTATTAGCAAAACCAAAGCGTAGATGATATTCTTGATTAAAACAAGCGCCAGGAACAAAGAAAACACCGGTATCTTTTTGTAATTTGAGACATAGTTCTTTTGATTTGATTGGCAGGTTATATTTTAGAAAAGCAATCGTTCCCGCTTCAGGAACAACACAATCAACTAAAGGTTCCTTTTTTAACCACTCGATTAAAATCTGACGGTTAGTAGTAATGATTTTCTTACTTCTTTCAATAATTCTATCATAATTTTCAATTACTACAGCAGCTAAATAATCATTTAGATAACCAGTTGAAATAATATGATAATCACGTCGATCATTTATCATTTTAATAATTTCATAATTAGCTTTGATCCACCCTAATCTAAGCCCCGCAAAAGAAGTTACTTTTGATAAACTGCTCGTTGAAATTCCTCGATCGTATAAATCACTGATAGCTATTTCATCTTTACCTAAACCCTGATAAACTTCATCGCAAAGAATATATAAATTATATTTTTTAGCTAACTTGACCAATTTCAATAAAAATTCTTTAGAAAATTTTGTACTTGTAGGATTATTAGGATTAACTAAACAAATCATCTTCGTATTTTCTTTGATTTCTTTTTCAAAATCTTCTAATTTAGGTAACCAGTTGTTTTCCTCTTTTAATTCAATTAAGCTTGTCTCTACCCCAAACGATTCTGGAAAAGAATACATTTGTTGATAAGTCGGTGTAATCGTTATTAAATGATCATTTTTTTCTAACAGCGAAATTAAAACTAATTCATTTGCATTGATACAACCATGACTAATTGCAATATTATTCAAATCACCAGTTTGATACAATTTTGCGATTCCTCTACGTAAACGCTCACTGCCTGTAATAGGTCCATAATCCAGCTTCGTCGTTAATAAATCATTGAGCAGCTTGTCTTTATCATCTACAAATTCTAATAAATCATTGATGCTCATTGAGGCAACACATGTCTCCGCCAAATTATAACGATAATCGACTTCATGCTCTGTCATCCAGGCTTCAACATCAAAAAAATCAATTTTCACTAATGCATCACCTTGCTTAAAAAATCTTTAGCACGTTCAGATTTAGGATTCGTAAAGAAATCTTTTGAAGGACTATCTTCTATTATTTTTCCATTCTCTAAAAAAATCACCCTATCACCAACTGTTCGTGCAAATCCCATTTCATGAGTAACTACGACCATCGTCATTCCCTCAATCGCTAATTCCTGCATTACTTCCAAAACTTCAATAACCATCTCTGGATCCAAGGCACTAGTAGGCTCATCAAATAACATGACTTCAGGGTCCATACATAAAGCTCTTGCAATCGCTACTCTTTGTTTTTGACCCCCTGATAATTTATTAGGATATTCATCTTTTTTATCCAACAACCCAACACGTTCTAATAACTTACAAGCTTTTTGTTTTGCTGCTTCTTCATCTGCTTGTAATACCTTAATTGGCGCCAGTGTCAAATTTTCCAAAACAGTTTTATGCGGAAACAAGTTAAAATGCTGAAAAACAAATCCCATCTTTCCTCTTAAAGCTTTGAATTGTTGGGAATCAGTACTATCAAGTAATTGATTATTTATATAAATTTCTCCAGATTCTGGAATTTCTAATCCGTTTATACAGCGTAAGACAGTACTTTTTCCACTTCCACTTGGACCAATCAAACAAACGATCTCACCTTTTTTTATTTCTAAGGAAACATCATTTACAGCTTTCAAATCTTTAAATTGTTTAACAATATTTTTAACTTTAATCACTTTCAGATAACTTCCTTTCTATCTTTCTTGCAAAATAAGATGTAGTCAGCGTCATAATCAAATAAAAAACTGCTGACATTAGTAATGGTGGAATTAAATTAAAGGTGTTAGCTCCTAAAATTTGCGCTGAATATAATAACTCTGTAGCTCCTAAAACCGAAATCAATGATGAATCTTTGATCAATGTAATAAACTCACTAACTATTGGTGGAACGATTCTTTTAAAAGCCTGAGGCAAAATAACCAGCTTCATCGTTTGACTATAATTCAATCCTAAAACTTCACATGCTTCCCACTGACCTTTATCAACTCCCATGATTCCACTACGAATCAACTCAGTTGAATAAGCTCCACTATTAATACTCATAGCTACAGCACCACAAACATAAGGATCGGGTATAAACCTTTCTCCTGTAATTGCTCTTACCATTAATGGAAAAGCAATATATAAAAATAATATTTGTAGTAACATCGGTGTCCCACGAATCAATTCAACATAAATATTTCCAATAATTCTTAAAATCTTATGTTTAGAAATTTTTGCTGCAGCTCCCAAAACGCCCAAAATCAATCCAAACACTAAAGCACAAGCAGCTAGTAAAAGCGACTTACCAGCTCCTTGTAATAAAAAGATCAAATTATCAGCAGTAAAAAATTCAATTAACGCATTCACGATTATGCTCCCCACTTAGTTTTTAATTCTTGATATTTATCTGATCCAACAAAAGCCTTTAAAGCTTCATTAATATCATCCATTAATTCTTGATTATTTTTATTAGTAATAATTAGATTTTCCTCTTCCAATAAAGTTTCATCTAACATTCTATAACCAGCTTCTTTAACATAGTTTTTAGCTACAGCCTCATCCAAAACAACTGCATCGATCCCACCAGAATTTAATGTTTCAATCAAAACTTTAACATCTTTAACAGACTTAACATTAGCATCTTTAATATCATTAGCAACCCCTTCACCAGTAGATGCTAACTGAGCTCCGATATTTTTACCCTCTAAATCTTTAGCTGTAGTAATTGGACTATCATTAGCAACTAAAGCAACTTGTCTAGAATCATTATATTTGTTTGACCAAATAACATCTTTCCATTCTTCATGAAAAGTAAAACCAGAAATACCCAAATCAATTTGATCAGCTACTAAACTAGTCGAAATAGTGTCAAATGAAAGTTTTTTGAATTCATATTCATAATCATGTCCATTTTCTTTCATGATATTAAATAACTCTTCGGTCATATCAATATCAAACCCTACCATTTTATCACCATCTAATGATTCATATGGTGGATAATCAGGTGATATCCCAATTAAAATTTTCTTACTCGAACTACCAGCATTTCCACCACAAGCAGCCAGTGAAACGGCCATTACACAAACTAACAATACTTTTAATAATTTTTTCATTTTTCTTCTTTCCTTTCTCCAGCAAAAATAAAAATCTCTTAGCTAAGCTAAGAGACGAAATTTCCGCGGTACCACTCTTATTGATATAAAGATTATATCCCCTCTTGTCTGTAAAGTAGACTTACTGACTATCCTACTAATAATTCAAATAGTCCTCTTCAAAGTGCGGTTCATTTAATCTTGTTTACTGATCTTACACCACCATCAGCTCGCTTAAAAACGCAATTAAACTACTCTCTTTATCAATGAGTTTATAATATATAGTTGTATTATATAAAAAATCAATTTATTGTCAACTGTTTTAGTTATTTTATCTTAAGAAATTTATGATTAAAGTGATCAATTTGTTTACAAGTTTTCTCTAATATTTCATTATATCCTTCTAATTCATTTAAAGTCTCATCAAGCATCTCATTTGTTTGATTGATCATCTCGATATTTTGATGATATTTTTTTGTATTTAAACGTTTTCTTTCATCACTACGAAGTAACATCAAACAACCAATGATCAATAATCCAAAAATTCCTACGATCATTAAAAACCATTTTATTATTTCCATCTAATCACCTACTTTAGTATACCACATTTTTTCATTCAATCCACCCAAAATATTTACATGCATATTCAATACCCGCTTCTTGACTCGATTTGGTAATAAAAGTGGCTGCTTTTTTCACCTCATCTACAGCATTACCCATTGCAATAGAAATTGGAGCCTGTTTTATCATCGAAAGATCATTGATTCCATCACCAAATACAACAATATCTTCTTTATTACCTCCTAATATATCAATCATTTTTAAGATTCCACGATATTTATCCATCGGTTCAATAATCAAATAGCTGTCCTGATAACGAACATGACCTATTTTATTAAGAGAACATAATTGTTTTTCTTCCTCTTTTAAAATCATAATAAAAATTTTATAAATATTTTTAATCTGATGAAAATCAAGATTTTCATCAACAATAATTTTATTATGCATTTGATAATTATTGATCAAGTTGTTACAACTATATAATTCATAAGTATCATTCAGTGCCAATCCAAAAGCAAAATTCTTTTTAATACACTCATCGATAATTTCCAAACACATAGTATGATCTAAAGGCTCATTTTCCAATAATCGATCATCTACAACAAGTCCATTTCCACCATTACATACTAAATTATCGATTTTGACCAGACGACTAAATTTTCTTGCATTCCAATGAGCACGACCAGTTGCTATCGCAACAAAATGACCATTTGCTTTTAATTTTTCTAATGTTTTAAATGTTGAATCTAAAATGACTCCATTACTATTTTGATTAGTTAAAGTCCCGTCGATATCAAAAAAGAAATATTTCATCAAGATCACCTCTTCTAACATTATAACTTATCTAAACAAAATAACAATATTTGATTAAAGGAATAAAAAAAGCTCATACTAAATTAGAAGGAGTGATAAAATTATGCCATATATTACTGACATATATGCAAGACAAGTATTGGATTCAAGAGGTTTTCCTACTATTCAAGTTGAAATAACAACAGAAAGCGGTTTTCAAGGTAGTGCTATCGTTCCTAGCGGTGCATCAACTGGAAAATATGAAGCATTAGAATTACGTGACAATGACGAAATGCGCTATTTAGGTAAAAGTGTCTTTAAAGCTGTCAACAATGTAAATGAAACAATCAACCGGCTATTAAAACAAAAAAGTGTTTTAAATCAACGCGAAATCGACTTAGCAATGATTCGCTATGATAATACTGAAAACAAATCCAAATTAGGAGCTAATGCCATGTTAGCAGTATCTTTAGCTGCAGCTAACTGTGCTGCTAATTATCTCGATATCCCCTTATATCGTTATTTAGGCGGTTGTAATGCAAAAATATTACCAACGCCAATGATCAACATTATTAATGGAGGTTCCCATGCAACAAATTCATTAGACTTTCAAGAATTTATGATCATGCCGATTAGTGCTAATTCTTTCTATCAGGCAATGGAAATGGCAACAAATGTTTTCCATACTTTAAAAAACATTCTTAAAAAAAGCAATCTAGCGACTTCAGTCGGTGATGAAGGTGGGTTTGCTCCAAATTTAGAAAGCAATGATGATGCTTTAGATTTGATTATTAAAGCAATTAAAGAATGTCATTTAGAACCTGGTAAAGATATCGCTATTGCTTTAGATGTAGCCTCTAGCGAACTGTATCATGATGGTATCTATACAATTAATGGTCATGATTATACAAGTGAAGAACTAATCAAATATTATGAACAATTGATAAATAAATATCCTATTATTTCAATCGAAGATGGTTTGGATCAAGAGGATTATGAAGGCTGGAAAAAACTTACTAACAGGCTAAGTGATAAAATTCAATTAGTAGGTGATGACTTATTTGTTACAAATACCAAAAGATTACAGGCAGGCATTGATGGACACTATAGTAACAGTATTTTAATTAAACTAAATCAAATTGGTACTTTAACAGAAACAATAGACTGTATTGAATTAGCTCGTAAAAATAATATTGCCCCTATTATCTCTCATCGTTCTGGAGAAAGTGAGGATACTTTTATTGCTGATTTAGCAGTTGCTTTAAATATTGGTCAAATCAAAACAGGCTCAATGTCCAGAAGTGAACGTATTTGTAAATATAACCGGCTTTTAAAAATCGAAGATGATTTAGCTGGCAGTTCTTATTATCAAGGCAAAATAAATAATAAATAAAACGACTTATTGCAATTAAGTCGTTTTTTATATTAATGAATAAAACAATTTGATTTTTGTTATAAAATTTGTCATACTTATAAAAGCAGCCAACAAAACAATTTATTTCTCTATATATTAAATCACTATTTAGTAGTGATATTATTAAAGGAGGAAAAAAATGTATTCAATTGCAATTTGCAATAGTGATAGATTAGATTTGTCACTACTGTCGCAATATGTGGAACTATGGCTTAATCAGCATAAAGAAGTTGATTGGAAAATAACTACATTTTTACAAGTTGATGAACTAGTCGAGATGATTGATAAAAAGAAATATTTCGATCTTTATTTACTCGATATCACCTTACCCGATATTAATGGTATTGAACTTGGACGAATAATTCGCAAAAATAACAATGATAGCCCTATCATTTATATAACATCATATCCTGATTTTGCATTAGAAGCTTATGAAATCCACGCTCTTAGATATATTACTAAACCAATAAATACCGATGAATTATATTCAGCATTAGATCTTGCATATATGTTATTTTGTAATCAACCCGTAAATACAATTTTAATTAAAGAAAATGATTCACTTACTAGTGTAGTAATCGATGATATCATGTATATCGAAAATAAAATTCGCAGCACTACCTACACATTAAATAATAATAAACAAATCATAAGTATTCGGCGTACTGGCTCTTTTGAACAAGCACTGGGACCGCTATTACAGATACCATATTTTATTCAAACACATAAGTCTTTTTTTATAAATTTAAAATATGTCAATGCTTTGCACTCTAATGCTGTTACAATGGATGATGATAAAAAGATTCCCATTAGTCGAAAACATGTCTCGTCCGTTCGAACAAATTATTTGAATTTTATATCTCAAAAAGGTCATTTAGTGTAATTTAATAATATTAGCCAAAAATTTAATTTTATTTTCTTATAATACATTAACATATTAAGATATAAATGACAAATTTTTACATTAGTTTCATTTGACTATCAAATACTAACTAACATAAAAACAAAAGATCTTCAAACCATTTCTATACATCTATAATAATAAAAAAGATATAACTTAACAAATGTAAATTGTCTATATTTGTTAAGTTATATAATATCCACTATCTATTTTATAAATTAAAAATCATAACTTCTCTATTTGCTTTAACCTTAAAAATTGCTGAATACACATTTTACTCTTCAAATAAATAAAATTAAAAATTCATTACTTAACACTTAAAGTATCAAGACATCTTCTTTATAACACATAAAAAAACAATCTTTTCAAATAATAATTTTAAAGCTCAAACCTTCACTAAATACAGTGATTTTTTTTGTGCAAAATTGCCCCTAATCAAGCAAAACTGACACATAAGCTAAATTTATTATATGATAAAATACTTAATGTATGTAAATATACATACTAATCACGTTATCAAAAGTGGAGAATGTTTATAAAGAGAAATATAGGTTGGCTGCAAAAACTATATTTTGCTATTAATTAAAAACTGCATATTTAATACCAAGATGTTTTATTAATCAAAATATTAAAAAGCAATATTATTACATTTCTCCACTCACGTGATTAAATATTAACTAATGTTAATTATGGGCCATTTAACATTGTTAATCAATGATATTGCTTGTAATGATAAAAACTTTAATTTATATGATAAAATTCATGTAGTTCATAGTTATGCAGTCTTATTTATATAAAAATATCGCTATCTAGCGATATTTTTATTTGTCTTTTTTTTACAATAAATGAAAGTAATAATTACAATAATTCCTAATATTCCTATCATGATATATGGCAGGTTTTGTTCAATTGCTATTTCTTTTTTAGAAGAAATAATCTTAGTATCTTTATTATCAGTAATATTTCCATCAAATTCATCACTACGAACACAGTAAACCACATATCTTTGATAATTATGACGATAAGGATGACATGTAATCAATGTAATCATATCTTTATCATCTTGAATTAATATTTGTTTACTTTCACTAGGATAAATTACTTTTATTTTGGAAACATTATACTCTAATTGTTCCCAAAAATTTTGAATAATTATTTTATCACCTATTTCTAAATCTTCAATATCTCTAAAAAAAGGTGCTCCTTGATAACCACGATGTCCAGCCAAAACACAATTACTATTTTTTCCACCAATAGGTAAAGAAGTGTTCCCCAAATTAACAATTCCTTTTGCCATATTTTCCTTAGTTGCCCCTAAATAAATCGGTAATTCAAGATTCATTTTAGGAATTGTAATCGTCGCAATTACATCATTTTTATAATCATAATTATTTAATGTAAACTCTTCTTGTTCAAAAGTCCAGGCATCACTTATATCAGATTGTCCTGTTAAATATAAATTTTGATTATATTGATACATTTCTTGATATAATGGATCCGATTCTTTAGGTTGAGAAGATATTTCAGTAGCTTTAAATTCATTAATTGTCGTCTTGATGTCATTACTTATCAACCAGGAAGAAATTTGTGGATACAAGAAAATTCCCAATCCTACAAAAAAGCCAACAATTGTAAGTATAATTAGAAATTTCCTTAACATTAACGTTTCCTCCTTACCTTTCTAGTTATTCTCTTTGCCACAAAAACAATAACCAAAATGACAACGATCACACCTACACCGCTAATAATCGATTTAATATATTCTTTAAACCAAATATCATCATTACTTTTATTAGCCTCTTTTTTCTCATCATCAGGATTATATTCGACTCGATGACCTCGAACTAATAAACGATGACTATTTATTCCAAATGGTGTACATGTTACTAGTGTAACATAGTCCTCACCCTTAGTAATTCTTAAGTCATCAGTCTCTGTAGGTTTTACTACTTTAATATTATCGACTTCATACGCTAAAACTTCATCCAACACATAAATATAAAATAGATCACCTTTTTCTAGATCAACTAAATTAGTAAATAAATCAGCTGAAGAAAGGCCAGAATGAGCTGATAAAACTGCATGACTGTCGACTCCACCAATTGGTAGAGAAGTTCCTACTAAATGTCCTACCCCTTTAAGCATATGTTCTTGATCAGTACCATGATAAATTGGCAAATTAACGCCAATACGAGGAATTTTAATATATCCCATAACTCCATCATTTGTAAAGTTCAAGATTTCATAATACTGCTCGTCTGCCATACTAATAGCATTAGGATCAAACGGATCGGATAAAATCACTGTCTGATTAAGTTTACGATTATAAGTAAGGGCTAATTCTTTTTCTTGAGCAATCTTTTCTTCATCGCTATCAGCGACCTCTTTTTGATATTCATTGATGACATCCATTTGACTCCTTTTAGCATACATATTACTAACTAAAGGATATAAACTAATTGCTAGGCCAGCTATAAATCCAATTATTAATATTATTTTAACTACTCTTTTCTTCACAGTAACATCCTTTATGTAAATAAAGAACTACCAAAGTAGTTCTTTATTTAATTAATTTTCTTTTTTTCTTAACTTAACAAATACTGTTATCATACTTGCCATAATCAAAATACCACCAACAGTAAACATCCAAGTACCAGCACCACCAGTTTTTGGTAAATTGAATCCTTTAGTATTAGCGAATCTTGTTACGACAACTTTACTAATTGAACCACCATTTTCAATAGCAGTAGTTTCTGCAATTACAGTACCATTTAATCTATATTCAACATCACCTGTTTCTAAATCAGCATCGATTTCCAATTTAGCTCTACCATCTAAAATTTGATATCCTTCAGGTGCTTTTGTTTCTTCTAGATAATAAGTTCCAGCTTCTAATCCAACGAAATATGCAAGACCATTTTCATCAGTTTCAACTAAACCATCACCACTAACAACTCCATTTTCATCATATTCATAAGCCGCAATTACATTTCCAGCTTCATCTTGTAATTCGAAAGCTGCACCAGCTAATTTTGTATTTTCATTTTCAGCATCATATTTTAAAATCTGAAGACCATAAGTGTAAGTTTTTGTTTCATCCCAAGGTTTAGAAGTTTGCCCAGTAGTTGGATTGTTAGTATATTCTAATGTAACTTCATTAGGGTTTTCGCCACCACCAATAACTGCATTTTCATTAATTACAGCATAATAATTTAATTGTAAAGTATTATAAGCCATGATATTTGGATAAACAAAATTTATTGTCATCGTCTTACCATCTGCACTGTATGATACAGTATAGTCAGTATCTTTAACTAATGTTTTTTCATTACCAGCAAAATCAGCCACAACGATACTAAGTTCATCTTGACGAGTAAAATCTAATCCCGCACTTAATGTATCGGTAATTGTATATTTAATTGAACTTAAAAGTGTAGAAGCATCATAATGTGGAATTGCTGTATCTACTTGATATTCAAGAACATCACCAATATTGTTTGTACTTGTATTAACTAATTCGAATTCTTCCCCATTTTGTTTACGAATATTTTTATCTAATGTTACAGGTTCATCTTTAGGTTCTATTACTAAATCAAAATTCCATTTAGCATCACCACTATCATCTTTATCAACGTATGGTAAAGGAACTAACATTGATTTTGAAGCTACACTAGCAGATGAAGCTGTAGTTCCAGTTTCAACAATAATATATAATCCTAATTCTAAACCACTAGCTGTAGCAGAAGCTCCTTCAGCATCTGCACATGCAATCGTTGCAGCTGGATTTATATCATTAGTATTAATAAATGCTTGTACATCAGTTGTAAAATTAGATGTTGCTTCAGTAATTGGATCTTCAATACTTGATAAATTACCATCATTATCAAATATTTTAATATTTAACTGATTAGGCATTTTAGCAATATCATCAATACTATATTTTCCATTTTCACCAATTAAACCAGTAAATGCATTATTTACAGTATAATTATAAACATTAGTTTGTCCTTGTTTATAATTAGCATCTAAAATTTTATAAATACTAAATGTTGATCCTCTTTTTGAAATCGTAATTGATCCTGAAGTTTTACTAGAATCAATTACTGGGTTGTTCTTAGTATCAACCTTTTCACTTGCTCCTGCAGGCATCATTAAAGCAAATGCCATTAGGAAAACAATAATTGTACTAAATAATTTCTTCATATTTTCCTCTCCTCATTCATATTTAATTTTTTTTATTATTTAATTTTTTTATCAATATGGCCATAAATCCCATAATCGCAATTCCTAAAGACGCAATTCTTGCAGTTAAAGTAGCACCAGTATTAGGCAAATTGACACCAACTTTATCAGAAATTGTGAATGTTATAATTTTTGTATCATCAGAAAAAGTGCTCTCAATGCCATTAATATCTGTAGTATCATATTCAAATGGTACACTAAACTCAATAACTTCTGTTATGAGTTCATATCCAGGGGGAGCTTCAATTTCTCTGATCATGTATTGACCTTCGCTAAGTTTTTCAAAATAAGCCAAGCCATCATCACCAGTAGTTGCAGTACCAACACTATCCCACTGTTCTTGCTCATTAAGCTTAAATAACTCAAACGAAGCTCCTTTTAATACTTCTCCATTTTTACTATCTATTTTTTTAACTTTTACATTAAAAGATTCATTAATTATGGTATAACCTTCTGATTGATCACCACTAATCAGATTATCGTTTTCATCATTATCAGCACTGATCTTAAAAGTATTTTTAGAAGCATCAACTACTACTGTCCAGGTCGTTTCTGGTACTAAATAACCATCAGGTACAACAATTTCAGTTATTTTATAAGTGCCAGTATTAACATTTTCGAATACTACTTTTCCATCTTCACCACTAGTAACTTCTTTGCTCCAGCTACATCCTTCATCTGTCAAATAATCACCACAATCAGTATGGGGATCAGTACATTGACTATACCCGCCATTGGCATCTTTACAATGTTCAGTATGCTTATGTGTACACTCTAATCTAAATACTGCTCCAGCTAATGGCGTTTGAACAACTTCGCCTGTACCATCTAAACCGCTACCATTTTTCGTAAACTCAACATTAGTAACTGGTCGTGGATCTGATGTAAGCAATTCTTTATGATATACAAAGAAAGCTTTGATATTAACTTCACCATCAATAATTCCAGGTGCATCATTATTACCTTTATTAGAATTGATCCAATCAGCAACTTCTTGAGCAGTAGTAAAGTTTACTCCATCCTGAGGCCCTGTAATTGTTTTATAAGCCTGTGTATCTCGATCAAAATAAGTAATCTCAAGATGATCTAACGCATAATTAGGATCCTCAGATATATTAACTTCAACATTATTCGAATATCGATCTATGTATACAGTATCTGGATCTTCTTGAATAGTTCCAGCATTAATATTTAAATCTTTATCACCACCAGAAACACTTATTTCTCGCTGATCATCAATAACACTAAAGCTAATTTTACTTTCATTAATTAAATAGCCTTCGGGTGCCTCAAATTCTAATAGATAATATTCACCAACCGGCAACGTATCATCAATCCAAAATTCACCATTATCATCAGTAATATATTCTTTATCAGAAACTCTTTCATTCGTCAAAGCATCATATAAATAATATTTGGCACCAACAACTTTTTTACCACTATAATCACAAGTAGCAGACTTAGTAACTTTGATATCAACTTTAACTTCTTTTTTAGCTTTGACCGGCATGTATATCCGTGAAGTAAAATTTGTCATGTAATTAAATGTTATACTATCAGGGTCAAGTCGATTTGCTACATCACCAATTGGTGTATTTTTATAATAAGAGATTCTACTGCTCTCATCGATTCCTAAACCAGCATAAACGACTCCGCTTTGTTTTATGTTTATAATCTGTAAATTACTATTTTCCAGTTCAGGATAATTTATACTAGTCTCTCTGTTCGTTGTATTATACTCAATTCGCGTAATGTGAATAGTTTCACTATCACTTCGAAAGCCATCAGAAAATTTAATTTCTTTACCATTTTCTTCCAAAATTGGTAAAGTGATATTTTTAGTAACAGACCAATTATTCTCGTTGTTTTCTTTAATCGCTACTATATCATCAGTAGAAATTTCTGGAGGCTGTTCAGCAGTAAAAGTTAATCCTAGTCTTCCTACTGAGTCTCCATATTTTTGAATAGGATTACCTGATAAATTTATTTCTAGGTTCCTTCTATTTTTAAACCAAACTGGTTCGTCACTAAATGCGGAAGGCAAATCAGCAATACTCATAATATAATCTATTGTAATTGGTGTTAAATCTGTAATACTATTTTTTATATCTGGATTAGAACTATCTTCTCTATTGCTCAAATCTACACTTTTAGCATTTCTTAACCATTCAATTCCATAAATACTTTCAACGCCTCGATTAGATGCATCAATATCTCCAGTATACTCACCAAGTATTTCTCTAACATTTTTAGATTCATCACCGAAATAATTATTTTCAACAAAAGCATCATATATAGCAGTTGCAAAATTTATATCTTCTACACCAGCGTCCATGATTTGATTTATCCCATTATCTCTATTCACACTATCTATCGGGCCCTGAGGAATAGTGACATCAGCAGATGATAAAACCGTAATAAAAGAAAATAATAAGGCTCCCACTAATAAAAGGACTAACGATCGTTTTACCTTGTTCATACTCTCCCTCCTTTCATTTATATTTTATTTAAAATAAATAACTGCATTGATAAAAACTTGATCAACTAATATTTAATTTTTGATAATAAAATATTATTTATAAAATGCAATATTAATTAATCATATCTATAATAACATTTTATACTAACTAAATAACTTTTTTTCTCAAACATATAATAATTACACTTTAAAACAAAGGATTTTGTAAAAATATTACTACTAATCTTCTTAATATTAATTTTATAGAAAATTTACATTAGATATGATAAACTATCTATGCATATAATTATAGAGGGGGGATTTATATCATGTATAAAATTGTTCTATACAGTGACGAACGTAATCTACTTGAACCTATTGTTGAAGTTTTTAAAGAATATTTACCTAGATTATCAGAATCTCATTTTAAAATCCTTAAATTCTATTCATCATTAGAATTGAATGAATTTAATGAACAAGAAAATATCGCTGATATTTATTTTTTAAATATATCAAATAAAAATATTGAAAACAGTTTATCTATAGGTAAAAGAATTCGTCAACTTAATCCGTATGCATTTATAATTTACATTACTAATATTAATACATATCAAGATGATTATTTAAAAATACTACCATTTGCAATTTTACCAAAACCGGTTTCAAAAAAACAGCTTTTTGCGCTACTTTCAACTATTTTTAAATTATTAAAAAATGCTGAGCTTAGCTTATTAGAAATTAAAACCAAAAAAGGTACCGTTACTATTGACCGTCGCCTAATAACATTTGTAGAATATGAAAATCATCATCTATTTATTCATACCAAAAATGGTTCTATCATTAAAAGTACTACAATTAGGACTTCTTTTAAAAAATGGATGGAACCATTATTAAAATACGAATCCTTTATCTCACCACATAAATCATATTTAATTAATATGGATTATGTTCAAAAAATCATGAACGATCATACCTTTGTAATGCAAAGACAAGAAATTATTCCTATTTCTAATCAATCTTTTAAACAAATTAAAGCAAAATATCTTAAATACATAAAAAATAATTATGCTATCAACAATATCAAAAAAATTACTGACCATTCATATTAAATAAATGTTAAAATTTATCTTATCTAGAAAATATTTTAAATTAGCATTTATTTTATATGTTTTTATTAATACATTAGCTTTAGGATATTTAGGAATCGAAAATAATATTTTAGCTGTAATGATCATTATTTGGGCATTAATAATTTTTATCAATGATTTAACACATAATGAAATAAGTATAAATAAGAATAAAATACTTATTTATACTTATGGCATGATTTTGTTTTTAGCAACTATTCGTAACCAAAAATACAGTGATTTTAAATCTTACTTAATTGCTATCATGCAATTAATAGTTTTTACTTTAATTTTTAGTAACAAAAAAAATACGACTAAAACTACTATCAAAGAAGAAATACAAACAATTATTCCCTTTACTAATGTCTTAGTTGGAATTGCCAGTGGAATTTCTTTGATCATGTATTTATTTAATTTTTATGATACTAAAAACGGTTGGATGATCGGTGTCTCTGGGGAGCGTTTATTTGGGGTTTATTTTAATTGTAATCCTGCTGCTTTTTTAGCTTGTATTACGATTTTATTGGCTATTTATGCAATTACAAATAATTATAAATATAAAAAAATTTATTATTTTAATATCATCATTCAATTTATCTATATTATTCTTACTAAATGTCGTAGTGCTTTAATCATTTTAGCAGTTATATTAACTGCGTTGATATATTATTTTTTTATTAAAAAGAAAAATTATCGAAAAATCAAAAAAATCTTCGTTTTATGCAGTACTTGTATTTTAATTGTTTTTAGCAGTTTATTGATTGATAAAGGAATTTCAACGATTTTTAATAATTCAAGTGAATTACAAGAAGAAAGTCGTTTTCAATTAGAAAAAATATATGAGGCTACGATTTCTCTATTAAAAGGTGATACGTCTAAAACAATTGAACTACTTGATCAAGTTAGTAGCGGCCGATTAGAATTACTGAATACTTCATTTGAAGTTTGGCAAATTAGTCCTATTATAGGTATTGGTGCTAATAATTTTAGAAAAATGGGAATGGCAGAAACTGCTGGTACTACGATTCAAGGAATTCAAGTCGTTCATAGTCATAATGAATTTATTGAATCTTTAGTTACAACTGGTATTATTGGGTTTTCTTTGTTTGTCGTTTTCTTTATTTCTTGTTTTAAAAAACTTAGTAATTTATTAAAAGCTTATCATGATAAAAAAGAGTATTTTAATTTATTATTGTTTTGTTTAATTATCATTAGCGAAGTTATTGGTGGGATGTTTGATTATGGTGTCTTTTATGTCTATTCTCTTTCTACTGTTATTGCTTGGAACTTTTTAGGCTATTGCTGCTTAAATGAGCAACTAAATAAATAACCAAAATGCATCAGCACTTTGGTTATTTTTATTTTAAAATATTTTATTAATATTTAATTAAATTAATGAACTTATTACTCATTGAAAGGATCTTCAACTTCAGTTTCCTCTATTTCCTGAACATCATTATCAGAATTATCATTCTGATTAGCTTGACATCCAGTTACTGTAAAAGCAATAAGAAATATTATCAATAAAAGGATCTTTCTTCTATTCATCTTTCTTCCTCTCTGTTATCCAAATGGATCTTCTAAATTTTTTTATAAAAAATTTTATCACTAAAGAAACGTATAATATACACATAAATAAGTATATCTATATAACTTCATTATTTCTTAATATTCTGATTTTCTCAAAGATAAATAACATTCATAAAAATATATCGTATCTAAAATATGATTTAATTGATTTACTCATAATAAATTTTACTATCTTTTACCTTTATAATTAAGTCACAGCAGGCAATAGCAGCATTCCTATGAGAAATACACAATACCGTTTTTTGTTGGAAATTCTTTAAATTATCTAATAATTTCTTTTCAGTATCACCATCTAAAGAAGCAGTACATTCATCAAGTAACAACACTGGCGCTTCACTAATAATTGCTCTAGCTACAGCAATGCGCTGTCTTTGTCCTTCTGAAAGACCAATACCTCTTTCTTTTAATACCGTATTTATTCCTTCTGGTAATTCATCGATTACTTCCTTTAAACAGGCTATTTCTATAGCCTGTTCAATTTGCTTATCAGAAGCATTTTGATTACCAAATAAAATATTCTCTTTGATCGTTCCTGATAAAATCATATTACCCTGGGGAACATAAGAAAACATATTTCTTGTTCCAGCATCAATCATAATTTGATCATCATGTGTTTGAATAAACAGCTTTCCACTATTTAATTTAATTAGACCCAATAGCAGATGAAATAACGTTGTTTTTCCATTACCAGATTCCCCTGTAATAGCAATAACATTTCCTTTTGGAATGAAAATGGAAACATCCTTTAATACTTCTTTATCATCATAAGAAAAATTACCATTTTCTAAAACAATTCCTTCAAACTGTTCATAAAAACTTTTTATATTTTCAATTTTATGATCCTTACTTTCATCTTCCAAATTCTCAATTTCCATTAAACGCGCAGCTGAAGCAATCATACTATCGTAACGAGGAATCAATCCTGAAACATTACGAAATGGTGCTTTGATTTGGTCAATGATCTGTAAAAAAGCTGTCAACGTCCCAAAAGTTAAAAGGCCTTGAGAAATTTGAATCGCGCCCCAGCCAAGTGCTACATAATAACCAGTTGTCATCATTACGTAAATACTAGTACTAGCAAGATTGCTTATTGCATTTTGCTTGACCCTTAGCTGATAATTATAATTTTGTTTTTCTTCTAACTGCTCTTTTATTGAATCTTCATTTACAAACGATTTAATTACGATTACATTTTCAATACATTCTTGCATAAATGAACGCGCTATTCCCTGCGATTTCTGTACCTCTTTATGAAGAAAACGGAATCTTTTACTATAAAGACGGCTGCATATAACAGTAATCATTCCAATTATTAAAATAATTAACGTAAATTTAGCATCTATTGTAAACAAAACCCAAATTCCTGCAATAATTTTAGTAAACAAAGAAAACATCTGTGGAATAAAACCAACAATTCCACCGGCTACGATTTCAATGTCACTTGTAAAACGATTCATTAATTCTCCGGAATGCAAAGTTATGATTTCCTGATATTCTTTATGTAATAGTGTCGTTAAAAGATATTCTTTCATGCTGTTTTCAATTTTTGCTTGTGAGCGCACCCGACAATTATTTGAAATAATATTAGCTACAGCTTGAAAAGCAATGATTCCAAACAAAAATACACAAGTATTTAAAATTGAACCTGTAGTACTTTTGGTTGCGATATCTAATATTTTTTTGGATACTACGGCAATCAAAATAAAACTTCCTGAAATTGCCATACTAATTATTGTTAACAGTCCTACCATCCATAAATATCTTTTACTACATTTATATATCCATTTTATTGTTCCATTTTTTTTCATCATTTCTGTCCTTTAACTCATTAATCTTCTAGACAGATGATTTCTGTCAACTATTATTCATCTATCAAATTATCTTTTCTTAATTTTTCAATAAATAAAGTAATATCTTCTTTAGCCTTTTCTATGCTTATTTCATATTTTTCCAACATTAAAGACAATATCTCATCTTCATTTTTACCAGCTTCTAATTGTTGCCAAATAAAAGCACCTGTTTGATTAAGCTGAATCATCCCTTGAAACTCATTTTGATTATTGACCGGAACGAC
Organism: Clostridium sp. Marseille-Q5894; assembly: GCF_946902305.1. Classification (NCBI taxonomy): domain Bacteria; kingdom Bacillati; phylum Bacillota; class Clostridia; order Eubacteriales; family Clostridiaceae; genus Clostridium; species Clostridium sp. Marseille-Q5894. The sequence goes on from NZ_CAMPPT010000002.1 coordinate 608,233, forward strand.
TACATAATTATCTGCTAATTTTCTAATTATAAATCCAGGTTTTATCTTCATTATTTCATCACCTTTCTTAGTTCTTTTTATTTGATAAAGTCTCATCATTATCAAATCCCACTTTTTTTAAAACTTTATCTGTTTCTTTCATGCCTTTTTTATTAAAGGGCATTTTGATTATTTTCACAAATTCACTATGTTCAAAAATAAACTTAATTACACCACGGTGAATCCAGGCAAATGGTAGTAAAAACGGAAACTTATTTAAATATGTATATTTAGACTTCATATTCTTTAAACTAGGAAAAACTAGCCCATGTAACATTTTGACTCTGTTTTTTATGATCCTGTTTGTTTTATTTCCATCTTTCAACATCTGATTATTCAAACTATTTTGAACAGTACCATAAGCACCACTATTAATAATACAATTGATTAAATCATCATTTTCGAATTGATAATCATCATCAAAACAATTGGTTATTAAAATCTTTATTTCTTTTTCAAATTTCAATAAACCTGCTTTTTCTAAATTTGTCTCAATATAATTCCGATTACAGCGAGCCTCTAATTTATCTTCAAAAATTATAAAATCCAGCAGCATCCTAATTCCAATTCCACCATGTATAAAATGTTTTGCTAGATGTCCGACCATAAAAAGATAATAATCATCAATATTCATCTCATAAGCATATTCACTATTAGCTGTTTTAGTACAACGTTGCCAAACTGTATCAAATAATGCATTTAAAACATCATTATCACTGTAACAGCTGCGATGCATTTCAACAGTTAGATGAGGTCTTTTGAAATAAATATCATGATGACCTCCAAGGGCATATATTTGATAATCAATTTCCAATAGTGCCTGTTTTACTAATTCTGTCTTTTCTTCTTTAAATAAAATATCTAAATCTGTTAAAAAGCGCATATCTGGTGAAGGATAATAGTTCTTAAGAATACTGCCTTTTAAAGGCACATTTTCAATTCCGCATTCCTCAAACTTTTTTTGAATCTGCTGCAATTCAAAATGCTGATTAGCTTCTCTAACTATGCCTTTTTGCATTGCCAGTTTAAATTGTTGATAGATGTCTTTAGGCATATTTGTCTGCTCATTTGATAAATAGCCAATAATATTATTAATGCGATGATACTTACATAATTTATGTATGTAATTCCAATCTAATCCTTCTTCTACTGTTAATGAATAATTATCGTTTAATACTGCTTTTAACATTTTAAAAATATATTTGTGTTCTCTTGTCTTATTCACTATAACCTCCAATTTACACGAAATAAAAGTTATTAAAATGACTAACTTTTAAGATTTATTGTTTTTATCTTAAATTGGTAAACTAGATTTAATTTACTGATATTTTTATGCTGACAAACATTATAAAATACCTGATAAATTTTTATATTTAATAGACAATAACTAGTGTGTTGTAATATTTATTCTAAATATTACAACAGCTTATAAGCTGTTGCGTTTTAAATTATTTAATTTATCCATAAATTCTTATCAATTTTCTAGTTAGAAACCACTATTATTCTATCTAATCTAATGATAAATTACAATAATTTATCAATCAATTATTTCATTTAAAACCCAATAAAATTAATACTATTTATATTTTTCAACCATTACTGGATTTTAATCATCTTATATCCTGATCATGTCTTAATTTATTAACTATTTTAAACAGATATATCATCATTTTCCTAAGCCATAAAAAACAGCACCAAAATCTTACATATAATTTATATCTATATGATGATATCTCAATATATTTATTATCACGATAAAAACCATCCATTACCCCTAATATTTGCTGTTCAGTAATTCCAAACTCTTTTTTCCATTGGTTATCACCACACATGACATATTCTTTATCTTTTATTTTTAAAACTCGATGTAAAATATACTTTCCATTATCTCTTTTATATAAAACAACATCATATTTTTTAGGAATCCTTCTTTTGATAACTACAGTATCTCGATCAGGTCTTATTAATGGCAGCATACTACTTCCAGATGGCATTGTAACTAAATATCCTTTTTTTAATAAGATATCTTCTAATTTTTCATTCATCATTCAAATAATCCCTTTTCCATTTTTACTAACTGCAAATAATATTAAATAAATGTTTTAATTTCGCGCTTATCATCTTTCATCTTATTATAAGCCATTAATGCTGCCTCTTTGGAAATATTACATTTCATCCGATAAATTGGTACTTTTTTTAAAACCTCCTCTAACATTATAAATAATTCTTCGAGCATAATCTGATTTCTTGGCAAAATTGTTTGTTGTAGGATCAGTGGTATTGCTTTTTTAGTCGTGATCAAATCAATTCTGTTTTCTATTCCTCTTTCAAGCATACAAATTGCCTGTAAAGGCACTCTTAAATTCAAATTTTCATCAGTTTTACCACTAAAAGGTGTCCCATAAGCAAAGCACTTACCCTCTTCAATCCTAATTGCCGGTTTATCATCATTAATAATAATCGCTTTATCACCAAAACATTCCTGCCATAATTTAGTATGTGTTGATTTACCAGTACCACTTGGAGCTGAAAATAAATAAGCTTTATTATCAACCACTATAGCTGAGGCATGCAGCATGAATCCCCCTAAATTAATTAATTTGCGATAAAACTCTGACCCTGCAAAAATATATTCGCATTGCTCTAACGTCAAATGAGGATTTTCTTGTTGTTTAACACGACAAAACGCTTCACTTATCGAAAGTTGTATATCTGATTTTTGTTCATCTACACGATATTCTTCCATTTGCTTTTTTAATAAAAAATAAATTGGTTCATATTCAACTATACAACCAGCTATTTTATAAAATCCCATCTTTATTAAATCCTCTTTTCATTATTTTTTACTATTTTGAAAACAAACACCTTAAAATATACAGAATAAGAGCTAATAGAATTAGCTCTTATACACTTATATATATTGATTATTTTACAACAAACTCTTTTTCAAGTTTATATGTCTCACCATCTTTATCAACGCTGATCATGATTTTATAAGTAGCACCAACTGTAAATTCAGCATTCATAATTTCAATATTTAATTTTTTTGGATTATCACAATCCATACTTGTACTCATCAATAATCCTGATGGCAAACTTCCTCCAGAGACTACTGCAAAAGTGATTCTACTATTCCATGAATATGTTTCATCAGGTATTTCTGTAAATACAACTTCCACATATGTTCCCCAATCAGCTTCGGCTTCAACAGATTCAATATCTATCGGTAATACAGGATTAGGATCTACTGGTGGAATATAATCAGGAATTTTGGCTACTGTATGCGAAGCATATCCTGCCTGATAGTTACCAGCTGCATCAACATATACCATAAATACATTTTTGTCAGTTCCATTATATGGAATCTCTATTTCGTTATATCCAGCATACATTACTTTACTTGTTGAAGCAACTGCACCACTTATAACGTCAGCTGCTTTTGGTGTATTATTTTCATTACTAACAGCACCGTTCCATGAATATGTACCAATATACAATGTTCCCGCTTCATCAGAATTAAAACTAAACTTAATTTTGTCTTCAGCAGTACGTTCTACTGTTTCTGATGTTATTCTTGGGGGATTAAAATGTACTACAAAGTTCTTTTTAGCCACAGTACCATCACTAAAAGTTATTTTAGCTGTGTATTGATTATCAAGATGACCATAGTTTTCTGGAATAACGATCGTATAAGTTAAACGATCTAGACTTGTTATTAAGGTTGCTTTATCAATTGTAATTGCTGAATTAGCAGGACAGATAAATGAGAAGTTTTGTAATGTCAATACTTCTTCTGGAGCCTTATTCAATTTAATTGTAATTGTATTCATTGGCTTTTCTTCAACAAATTCAATTTGATATTCTCTAGAAATATTTGGATCTTCTTGAATCGAACCACTAATATCTAAAGGTCCATGAACATCAGATGCTCTACCATCATATGATTCTAAAACATAATACATTTTATAACTGATACCCTTATTTAATCCATTAATTAATACTTTATTAAAACCTGTTTTAATTTCTTGTTTATATCCCTTTTTAACTAAATCAACACTAATATCACTTGATCTTGAAGTTTCCATTATTTGCGTATGTCCAGGAATATAAATATATACATATCCACCTTCATCAACATCAAATAAATCGAATTCTGCTCTAGTTTCTTCACTTCTTAAAACAGTTGCATTGGTTACTGTAGGACAATTTACTTTATAAGAAAATTCTTTTTGAATAATTCTTCCATCATCTAATTCGATAGAAAATGTATATGTGTCATCTCTAGCAAAAGTCGATGTTGAAATATCATATGTCTTATTATCCGCAGTTGTTACATCTAAAATCGTCATTATTGTTCCACCATGGCATAAAATTGCCATATCTTCTTTTGTCAACGATTCATTAGTAGCGTTAGATAAAGTAACGATCATTCGATTCATCCCTTTTACTTCTACAGCCTCAATACTATAATTAATCACTAATTCAATATTGTTGTTTCCATTGTCTTCAACTTTATCAACATTTCCACTACCAGTAATATTTGTACCTGTTCCATTAACAATAATATTTCCAACGTTATTATTTAATTCAATATTTGAACCACTAGCATTATTAGAAATACTAACATTACCTACTGTATTATTGATTACTGTATTTTCGACTTTGGTATTGATATTTATATTATTAACATGAGCCACACCAGATACAATAGCACTTCCATTAAGAATTACATTATCTACATTTTTATTTAATGTTAAAATACTTCCATTAGCACTTGCATTTACTGTTATATTCCCAACTGCAAGATTAATACTTAAATCTGCAAGATTAGATACTAATAAATTATCAATAGTTAAATCACCATTAACAGTCATATTACTAGCAGCCACTAAATTTGGTAGATTACTTCCTTCTTTTAAATTTAAAACTACCTTACCTGAAGAACGCACACTTCTAGCTTCCATAACTGTATCAATGCTATCGAAAAGAGTTTTTTCTGCATTGATCTCAACGTTAGCTTCACTTGAAACCTCTAGGTTTCTAATTCTAATATTATTAAAATTGATCTTTCCTGATTGTACAGAAGAATCAATGATAACATTTTTATAATTTCTGATACTACTTGTTCCATTTAAATCATAATTATCATTAACAATATCTGACTGTGTAATTGTCAAAGTATCGCGATAAAACCCTTTGTATTCATCGCAAACATCAATTATATTTTTTACGACCCAATCCTTTTCTTCACTACTTCTTTGTAAAGAACCAGCCATTTCTTGAGAAACTGTATAACTAGACTGCATCAAAGTCTGATTAGAATATGCAATATCATCACCAATTTTAATGTATGCTCTAGCTGCATATCTTGTATTAAAATTAGAATTTTTAAGTCCCGTCAAAACACCCGTAAAATACACTTTATTATTTTCTGTTTTAAAATTTTGACCAGCAACAATTTTCATAGGAGTATAAGTTGTACCATTTAATACATATTTACCATCAGCAGTTAACTCAGCTCCTCTATTGGCTTCTAAAACCGATCCTGGTAATATTATTGTCCCATATTCAACTGTTTTTCCAGCTGTCTTTAATTCATTTAAATAATCTTGATCAATAGATGAAATAACTCGTAGTCCTAATTTATCATCTATACGTATTTCCATTGAATCAATATTTAAATTTTCATCAACTTTAGCTGGTTCTACAGCAAATAATACTCCTAAATTTCCAAAAATCATCGTAAATATAAGAGTTAAGCTTATCCATAACTTTTTATTTTTTATATTCATTTCCTCTCTCCTTATTCTGTTAAATCCCATGGTATTTCAGCCTCATTATCACCAAAAGAATCTACATTTTTATCTTGAGCGTTTTGATCAATATCTTCATCACTATCTTTACTATTATTATCATCTGTGTTTTTAAAATCTTGTTGAGGAACAGGATTTCTTTCTACAGACTGTTTATTTTGAATTCCTTTATTACAAACTTGACCCAATATAAATATTCCAATAATAATTAAAATAGTAATAATGCCCATGAATATCTTTTTTTTCACTCTACCACCTTATTAATCAATAGATAATTAGACAATCTTTAAATTTGGATAGCTTTTAATCTGGTACTCCTTCCCAATCACCACCGATTTCTCCATCATTATCACCGATTCCACTCATTAAAATCATATCTTCAGCATTAAATTTAATAACATCAATTTCTGGTACTGCATAGTTTTCTTTCATAATATTCTCCATCCTTTATAATATTTAATAATAGGTAATAACTAACATGTTGTAATATTTAGAATAAATATTACAATAGCTTATAAGCTATTGTAATATTTAGAATAAATATTACAATAGCTTATAAGCTATTGGGGCTGTAACGAATGAATAGTTTTTGGCTATTCATTCGCTTTTTTTATGTCCCGTTTTTAATTTCTCCTCATTCATAACAAAAAAATATCCAAATATTTATTTACTTGGATACTTTCAGGTATTTTTGACGCACTTAAAAAGAACTAGCTTTCTTTTTTTTTAAAATTTCTAGCTTATTGATTTTTTTTCTTCGTATTCTTTGTTTTTTTGTTTATATCTGTGATATTTCCTCAGATTATGTCCTATTCCGACTAACAGTATCTCTTCTTTTACACCATTTTCTCCCCTCCGTCGTAATCTTCCATATCCCTGATTTGTTTTTATATCACCAAATGTTCCTTCTGTTTCACTGCTTCTCTTATTTATTAGTTTTTTTCCTTCTTCGCTTTCCAGATTCTCTCTGACCTCTTTTTGATATTCCTCTAACTGGTAGTTATGATTAATTGTTCGTCCTGATTTTGATTTTGTACATCTGCTTCTTAGTGGACACCCTTCACAGTTTTTATTTCTAAACAGAAAATTTAATTTCTCATAATCACTTCGTTCATCAATTGTGACTTTTTCTAATTCAAATTCATGTCCTGCCGGACATATGAATCCTCCTTCTTCTGTCCTTTTCATATGGTTTTTTTTAAATCTGTTTTTATCATTTGTTTTTTCTTTCTCTTTGTAATATCCACTATATTTCATATACAACTCGATATTATGTTCTTTACAGTATGCATAATTTTCATAACTTCCGTATCCTGCATCAGCCGGTGTTTTCTTAGGATAACATCCATATGCTTCATAATATTTTTCCATAAATGGTATATATGTATTTATATCATTACCGTCACTGCTGATATAAATATTTCTAATTATTCCATCGCTCACGCCTATTTGGATATTATATCCCGGTTTAAATACATTTGTATGATTATAATAATCATATTTCATATGCATAAAGGTTGCATCAGGATCTGTCTTGGAAAAACTGTTCCTTTCTCCCAGAATGTCCATATGAATTGTATATTCAAACATCTTCATCGCGTGTTCTTTTAATTCATCATATAATTTTTGAATATCACTTCTTCTTTTGCCCCTGCCATGTACAAAATCAATATCTTCATCTTTCATGTATTCTTCTATCCTATCACTGATATTCAATAAATAATCGATACTTGGCTCTTTTAGTAATGAATATCTTAGATTGATATTATTTTTCTTAAAATATCTATTGATTCTGTCAATACACTGATTAGTCTTTTTCCAGCGTTTAGTTCTGTTTCTGATCGTATTAGCACGCCAAACAAAAGTATTTTTATTAGCATTAGCTTCATATTTAGTCCCGTCGATACATAGGACATCAGTATTGATATTCATCTTTTTTACAATATACCTGTTGATTTCATAAAAAATATCATCGATAGACATCTTTAAATCATCATTGATGAATCTTTGGAAAGCCATATGGCTGGGACACTGATTCTTAGCGATAAACATATATCTAATATCAGTTTTACAAAGACGTTCAAGGCGTCTGGTAGAAGCATAGCCGTATTCAGCTTTAGCAAGCAGAACTAAAACGAACATCATAAAGGAATCATAACCATGTGTATTTCTGTGAGAGAAGTCGACATACTTATTTATATTTACCTCCCGAGCGACTTCTAAAACAGTTCTACAAATATCATCATGGGGAACATCTTTTTCAAAAGAAAAAGAAAAATCCAGTAGCAAATAAGATTGAAATGAGTTATAATTTGAAGTGTTAATATTAATATTTGACATGAAAATATTATACCAAAAAAACGCTCGCTTGAGCGCTTTTTTTGTTTTATGAAGCTGTAAAATAATTATTTACTCGTTACAGCCCCAATAGCTTATAAGCTATTGCGAATCAAAATATTTTTTCATTTCACTCCTTTCTATTATTTTTATCTTCAAATTCGGTTAAAACCTCTATTATTCTATCTAATCTAAATATAAATTACAACATTTATACATCAATTGTTTAACTTATATTTAAATATAGATTTTCTTAAACATCGTTATCCTCACTTAAAATAGTTTTAATACGATTATTTTTCTTATTCAACAAAAAAGCAGGATCAGAAACAATCCTGCTTCTAAAATAAGTTTATTACAAAACTTTTACAAATTAATTATTTTGTTCTTTTTTTCTTTTAACCATTACAAGAGCTGCTCCACATAATAATAAGAATAGAGCTGAAGCACCTAAATCGATATTATCACCTGTATTAACACCACCACTTGGTTTAGTATTTCCACTAGGTTCATTATTTTCGTTATCTTTATTATCATCACCAGGTTGTTGTGGATTAGATAATTTAACTAAACTATCGATTGCATCTTGTAAATCAGCTAATGCTTGATCAACCATTTCTTGAGTTGCTCCCTCATCAAGCATAACTGCTTTAGCAGCTTTTAATGCTGTTTCTAATTTATCAGCACTTTCTTTAGTATAGAAAGATAGATCGATTTGATCAGCTTTTTCAATTGCTTCATTTAATGCTGTCTTATCAATAACTACGATCTTAACTAAACCATTTTTAGCTGCTAATAAAGTTTGATATGCGCTATCTAGCTCTTCAAATGTTGATTCACTGTTTGCTAGTACTGCATTAGCTTCTTCTAAAGCAGCTGTTAGTGCTTGAACACTATCATCTGTATAAATTGTTAGATCTAGGTTAGTTATTTCATTAATTAAGTTAGTAAGTTGAGCTTTTATTTTGATAAGATTCATTACCTCTTCATCAAATAATCCAATAATATTATTTGATAATTGTTCTGCTGCTTTATCAGTTGCTTCTTGGCTAGCTGCAGTATCTTCTAATATCGCGATTGCAGAAGTTAAAGAAGCTTTAAGCTGTTCAATAGCTTCACTATCAAACTTACCTTCATTAACTGATTGAGAGATTTCAATAACAGCAGATAAAATATTTTTATCTAAAAGATCTATTTTCTTCAAATTTAAAACTGCTTCTTTAATCGTATCAGAATCATTAGTACTAATTGCATTACTTAAAACTGCAAGTGATTCAGATGTGTATGTACCTTCTAAACTTGTTACTAAATCATTTGCAAATTGTAAAAATACTTCATTTGCATAATCTGTTGTACCATTTTTATCATGTAATTGAATAAATTCAGTAATTAAAGCATTGATATGTCTACTAATAGTATTAGCAGATGCTCCAGGTCGTAAACTGCTTCTTGCTGGATCTACGTAGTTGATAAAGAAGTTTTCTAATTCTCTAGTTTCAATATTAGCTTGAACATCATCACTTGTTACTTTTTCAATTAATGTTTCCAATACTTCACTATTAGGTTGAACTACTCTTTCTAATCCACCTAATGCATTTACTATACTAATTAAAGTATTATTAACGTCTTCTTGACTAGCTTCTATATTGTCTAAGATATTTTGTGCTTCAGTGATTGCACTTGTTAAAGCAGCTTTTGATTCAGAACTATAAATTGATTTATCTAAAGCTTCAGCGATAAATACAGCATCTTCTAATAATTCAATATCAGCTGGCTGTTTTTCAAAACCAAAGGCACTACGTACATCAAATCCTGATGAAATAACAATAGCATTTTCAGGTTGTAAAGAAACCTCTGTATCTACTTTAGCCTTCATCTTAAATGTTGCAAGTAACATATCACCTTGTAAAGATTCAGATTTTCCAATATTACTAAATGCTACATATACTCCCTTATCATTTCTTAAAGTTCTTGAAGAGTTATGCATATCTTTAGTTTCATCACTTGCGACAACTGGATTTGTACCACTAAATTCATATAACTCAGGGTCGATTTCATAACGTAATCCAAACGCATTGATATCTTTTAAGTTATTACCATAAATCGATACTTCTACTTCTTCACCAGCTTTAACTGATTTTTTATCAGTTGTAAAAGTAATTTCACCACCAGCTTTTCTACCAGTAGATTCTAAATTAGCAATTTTTGATGTTACAAACATTAAATCATAAGCATCAATTTCATTGTTGTAGTTGATATCTCCAGTAACTGCCTGATTAAACACTGCCAAATCATCATCTTTTTTAACACCCATATAGTTTTCTAAGAATGTTAAATCTGGTTGACCTAAAGCACCATCTGTGCTTACATCTGCTTCAGAGAATCCTTCTGTTCCATCTACTTTATAAACTCTAAATTCATTAGCACTATTATGACGTAAGTCATGACTGACGATGCGTACATAACGAGCAATTTCACCATTTAAATCAACAAACTTATCAAAAGTACCACTTGGATCTCTTGGCCATGTGCTTGCTTCAACTGTTTTATAATTAATACCATCTCGACTTACTTGAATTTCATGATTTTTAATTTGGGCTGTACCGTCATTATAATATTCAAGTTGATCTAATTTGTAAGCTTTTTGTAAATCAATAGTATAAATCTTATCACCATTGTTTGCTACTGGATCATTCCAGTCAGTATACCACAATGTTGATAAATCTCCATCAACTGCCTGACTAGCATAGTAACCACCAATTTCTGAACTAGCAGTACCGATAACATCTCTGATTACATTTTTATAACGATCTTCAGTTGTAGAGAAACGTTGCCATTCTCCCCATTCACTTACTCCTTTACTGTTATACAAACGTAAACGATAAGTATGTTCTTCATTAGCATTTAATGACTCATGAACAAATGGTGCTGAAACATTATGATAAATCATTCCTTGACCATCGATACCATCGATTTCTAAGTCAAATTGTTGTCCTTCCATACTATCCCAATTTAAAGTGATAGAATTATCATCTGCTGTTGCTGTTAATACAGGTACTTCAGCATTAGATAAATCAGGATCAGCTTCATTAATAACATCTTCTTGAGTATTATTGAAACCTTCAACTGTTAATTTTACAGTATCTTTAGTAATATCGCGATTATCTTTAGCAATTTTTACTTGTACTTTTGGATTTGTAATAATTTCTACTGATTCAAAATCAGAACCTTCAGTAGCATAATGATTTAAATTAGGTCTTTCATTATAGAAATATACATTATCCGTTGCATTATCAAATTCTTCTTGAGTAGTTACCTTTCTTAAAGTTACTTCTTGATTATTGATAGTTGCTGATAATGAAGTTGGCTCTTTAAGAACATTAACAATAAATTGTGTTCCACGAGCTGTTTTCATTCCTGTAAATGAACCTTTAGTAGGATTAACTGTAATTGTAGCAGTTCCAGTTCCTGTTTTTGGAGCTTTAGAAGTAATTAATGTAGTTGCTCCTTTACCTTCTTTATATTCTTGTGTTTCACCATCATCATCATACATTGTAAAATCAGTATTTCCTGATGGATAGACTTCAAAAATACGATCTTCATCACCAGTTACTTCTAATTGTGAGTTGTTTTCTGGTGTTTTTGGTAAAATAGCACCATTTTTAACAAATAATGGTAATTTCCATAATGGTGCACTGAAATTATTAATTACTTTACCACCAGTATATTGTTCTCCTGTAAAGTAATCAATCCATACTTGATCTTCACCACCTGGAAGATAAATATTATTTCTTACTTCTGCAGAGTTATCAGCCTCTTTATATACTGGAGCTACTAATAAGTTTTCGCCCCACATATATTGATATTGTGTTTGATTTGTCCATGTATATGGATCATCTGGATATTCCAGCATCATTGCTCGAACCATTGGCACACCATCATCATGAGCTTCTTTAGCATATGTATAATAATATGGCATCAATCCAGTTTTCATTTTCAAATACATCCGGTTGATTGATGTATATGGTTCACCATGATACCAAGGATTCTTTTCAGCACCAGTTGTCCAACCATCCATATTGATCATAATTGGAGTAAATGCTTTCCATTGGAAATCACGAGTCGAAATTATATTGTTTGATCCATAAATTCCATCTAAATCAGACCCAACATTTGGATTACCACTCAATCCAGAACCAATATAAGTAGGAATGTGGAAACGAATATATTCCCAGTTACCACCAGTTTGATCTCCTGACCAAAGTCCAGCATAACGTTGAGTTCCTGCCCAACCATCTACTGTAAAAACAAAAGCACGATTGTCAGAGTTATTTTCAATTCCTTCAAAAGCTTGACGAACAGCATTTAGACCAAATGAATAACCTTCTCCAACCCAGGCAACATCGGTTTTGATCATTTGAGTTCCTGATTGTACTTCTTTATCTAATTTATCTAAATCTTGTTCTGTCCATAGACCTGTTTTAAAACCTCTTTTAGCAGCTTCACCTACAAAAGACTCTAAATTATCAAGTCCACCATATCCACAGCCATAACCATCATTTGGTAAAAACCACCCTACTGGCATGTCCATTTCATTGTATTTATCAGCACGATTAATCCCTTCATTTAATAAACTTTCCCCGTTTAAATTATAGCAATCCGCATTTCCCTGATAGAATGCATATTTAGGCATAAACATTGGATTACCAGTTAATTCTACAAAATCAGAAAGGATATCCTTTGAACTATCTTCTACAAAATAATAAGCATCGAAACGATCTTCTTCGTGTTCCATTGTAGCTGTAGCGCTAAAATCATATTCTCCAGGCTGGAAAGTATGTCTTAACACACCATAACCATTAGTTGAAAAATAGAAAGGATTTGGTGAAGCAACACCACCACTTACCCAAGTACTTTTATTAACGATTTCTATTTTTCTGTTTTTATGAGAGAAATAACCATTTTGCATTCCTCCACCAAAAAAGTATTCGTCTTCTTCTGTTTCTAAAGTCTGAATTGTTTTAGTGCCGTCATATTTTAACGATTCCTTTTCTTTCCAAACCGTCTCCCCGTTAGCTTTTTTCAATTCCATTTTAGCAAGATCTTTATCAATCAATAATTGAATCTTATCTGTAGAAATGATGATTTTATCATCTTCTTGACTTACAACCGGTTCAATTTCTTGATATTCATCTATATATTCCTGCTCATCTTTAGCAACGATCTTAGTAGTATGTGTAGGAGCCATTGGCTCTGGAGCATCTTTGAAATCACCTTCCGGTTCCATATTAAAACGGAATACCTCATCTTTCAAAAATGTAATTTTGGCTTGTTCACCACCACCAAATGATAGATATACATCATTTCCATCAGTTCTTTCATATCTAGCATTTGTTAACTGCCCACTTCTTGAAACTTGTTCTTGAGCATGAAAAACAGTTAAATTAGATGCTACCATACTAGTAGCTAACACCAAGCTTAACCCGATTTTCTTGATGTTTTTTAAACTATAAAACATTTTCCTTTCCCTCCTTGTCTTAATAGTTCATCAATTTGCAAATAATCTTAAAATATCTCCTCCTTACAGCATAACACTTATTCTATTTCATCTCCCTCTACAATAGAACAAGTGTAATATGCTAAAAAATGGTCTAAATTATCCCACCTGTTAAATTGTATCATTTTAAATACAATTTTTCTTTGTCCTTTTTTCATATTAATTTATACTTTTGATAAATTTTAAGAATAATCTATTATCACAATAAAAAAACAGTAAGTATATTTCTTACTGTTGATTCCTATAGTTATCGCATATTTTTTCCTAAATAATAAAAACTTGCATACTGTCCCTTTTTCTTTAATAATTCATCATGAGTTCCTTCTTCTACGATTCCCTCATGAGATAAAACACAGATCCTTTTAGCATTTTTAATCGTTGAAAGACGATGAGCAATTACTAAAGTAGTTCGATTCTTTGCCAAGGCTTCTAAAGATTCTTGAACAACATGCTCACTTTCATTATCTAAAGCACTCGTTGCTTCATCAAAAATCAGAATTGGTGGATTTTTCAAAAATACTCGAGCAATACTTAATCGCTGTTTTTGACCACCAGATAACTTAACGCCACGCTGTCCACAATCTGTATTATAACCATCAGGAAGTTCCATGATAAAATCATGAGCATTAGCCTTTTTAGCAGCCTCGATAACTTCTTCATCACTAGCTTCAAAGCAGCCATAACGAATATTATCTAATATTGTTCCGGCAAATAAATATACATCCTGCTGTACGATTCCGATGTTCTGGCGCAATGAATTTAATTTTATATCTTTAATATTTTGACCATCGATCAATATTTTTCCCTCACTGACCTCATAAAATCTTGGTAACAAAGAACAAATCGTAGTTTTACCAGCACCTGATGATCCAACTAAGGCAATATATTCCCCTGGATGGATTTTCAAATTTATATTTTTTAAAACATAATCACTCTTTTGATTGTATCTAAAAGCTACATTACAATATTCTATTGATCCTTTTACATTTTCTAGATTACTAGCATCCTTTTTATCTTTTATATCTGGTTCTATTTCTAAGACTTCCATAAATCTCTCAAAACCAGTGATCCCTTCTTGAAACTGTTCCGTAAAGTTAATGAATTTCTTAACAGGATCAATCAAATTGTTGATATACAACAAAAAAGCTACTAGATCCGCTACATTAATAATATCTTTAGAAATGAAAATCGAACCAAAGATTGCTGCTGCAACCGTAATCATACTTGTAAAAGCACCTAAGCCTGAATGAAATTTTCCCATATAAAAATAACTATTTCTTTTACTATTTACATAATTACTATTTTCATCATGAAATTTATTTATCTCATAGTCTTCATTTCCAAAGCTTTTTACAACTCTGATTCCTGATAAGTTATCCTCAATTCGGGCATTTATGTCACCTACTCTTTGCTTATTTATTTTAAATGCTTTTTTCATTTTTCGATTATAATAATAAATAAAACCACCCATTACAGGAATAAAAGCAAAAACGATCAAAGTTAATTGAAGATTAATATTCGCTAAAATGATAAAAGCACCAAAAAACTTAATAAGAGAAATGACAATATCTTCAGGTCCATGATGATATAATTCTGTCAAAGAAAATAAATCATTAGTTAAACGCGACATTAACTGCCCAGTCTTTTGTTCATCATAAAAACTAAAAGACAGCTTTTGATAATGCGTAAAAAGTTCATTTCTAAGATCACGTTCCATATAAACACCCATTACATGACCCTGATAAGCAACAAAATAATTACATAGATATTCTATGATAACTAATATGATCATAAATATTCCCAATTTATAAATGACGCTGATTTCAAAATTATGATCAACTAGAACTGTTCCTGTTAGGTAACGGATGATCATCGGAAAAACAAGAGTTATTCCAGCAGCAATCATGGCACAGAATAAATCCGCTAAAAACAATCGTAGATACGGGCGATAATATGATAAAAATTTTCTTCCTCTACTACCCATCTAATGCATCCCCTTTCATAGTTATCTATCATATCATAATTTGTCAAAGATTTTAAGTAAAATAGTTTTGTTAAGATTTTGTTAATTTATTTTACAAATAATTTACAGAATCTTAACATTTTATTATTATTGTCTTTAGGAGGATGATTTTATGACTTTAGCAGATATAAACTGGCCGCTGATATTAGCGGGACTGGGGCTATTTTTATTTGGAATTGAATATATGGGGGATGGATTAAAAGGCTATTCTGGTGATAAATTGAAAAATATTATCGACAAATATACTTCTAGTCCATTTAAAGGAATCTTGATTGGAGCTTTTGTAACTTGTTTAATTCAATCAAGTTCGGGAACTACTGCATTGGCGATCGGTTTGATTCGTTCAGGCTTAATGAGCCTTGAACAATCAATTGGAATAATTATGGGGGCCAATATTGGAACTGTTATAACTTCTGTATTTGTTGGTTTAAAAATATCTCAATATGCTGTTTATTTTATAATTATTGGAGCTTTTTTCTTGATGTTTTCAAAGAACAAAAAGACTAAATATATGGGACAAGTTATATTTGGCTTTGGCTGTTTATTTTATGGTCTAGAATTAATGGGCGATAATTTAGCTAATATTTCTAAAGTACCTGAATTTAGCCAAGTTGCCAACTATTTGTCACAAAATCCATGGTTAGGATTATTAGGTGGCACTCTTTTAACTACAGCTGTTCAATCATCGGCTGCAGTTATTGCAATTGCTCAACAAATGTATGGTTCAGGGGCAATCGGGCTATCGATTGCATTACCATTTCTATTTGGTAGTAACATCGGTACTACCATAACTGCGGTGTTAGCTTCATTTGGAGGAACTATTCCAGCTAAAAGAGCTGCTTTTTTCCACGTCTTATTTAATGTTGTTGGTTCAATTATATTTATGTTGATTTTAACACCTTTTACAATGCTGATCCAATGGTTAGCAAGTTCATTACATATTTTGCCAGAATTACAGTTATCACTAGCTCATGGTATTTTTAACATTGTAACAACAATATTCTTCTTTCCTTTGATTCCTTCAATCGTTAAACTAATCAAAAGAATTTTACCAAACAGTAAAAAAGAAATTAATATGGATCTAAGCGAGCTTGATCAAAACGTCGTCCATCTATTTCCAAGTCATGCTCTAGAAATTGCTAAAAATAAAATCGTTGAAATGGGACATATTACTATTGAAGCCGTCGAAGGAATTCGTGCTTATTTTGATACTAAAAACAGCACCGCTAAAGATGGTGTATATGAGATGGAAAATGCCATCAATACTTTAGATACTAAAATAACTGATTATTTAGTTTTAATTTCTCATGAAACATTAAATGATCATGATTCTAATGATTATTTAGCTAATATGAAAGCAATAAAAGATTTTGAAAGAATTGGTGATCTATGTATTAATATCGTCAAATATTATGAAGCTGTCTATGATGAAAAGGAAGATTTTTCATCAGAGGCAAGAAAAGATCTTGAAACGATGATGGATATGGTAATTGATATGCTGAATCGAGCTGTAGTGGCATTTAATAATCATAAATTAGAAGATATTGAATATGTAGATGAAAAAGAATCTGATCTTGATTATTTTAATAAAAAGGCTAAACAACGGCATATAAAACGTGTTAGTAATAAAATTGAAAAATCGACTTTAGTTAATTCTACCTATGTTGATATTTTAGCTAATTTAGAGCGTATGGGTGATCATTGTCAAAATATTGCTGAAGCTTATGTGCTTGAAGAAGCCGCTTATATAAGTGAAGAGCCAGAATCTGCTTTTTCTAAGTAAAACCATGTTTAACATGGTTTTACTTTATTATTTCACCAAAAAATGATACTCTATACTATAGAAAAGGAGTTATCTATGAAAATAAAATTAACAAATTATGATACAAGTGAATATAAACTATTGGAAACTAAGCTCAATGACTTATCTAAACAAGGTTATAATTGTGATAATGCTGATTTCTTTACCGTTTTTAAACATGATGGTGAACGTTTTTATTATAAAACAGATATTTTTATTCCTAATAAAAATAGTCATCAAAAAAACCGTGAACAGCGTGATAAGTGGCTATTAAATTATCTTGATCATGGTTA
The DNA here is from genome assembly GCF_946902305.1 of Clostridium sp. Marseille-Q5894. Lineage (NCBI taxonomy): Bacteria > Bacillati > Bacillota > Clostridia > Eubacteriales > Clostridiaceae > Clostridium > Clostridium sp. Marseille-Q5894. Next base: position 626,096 of record NZ_CAMPPT010000002.1, read on the forward strand.
TAAATTTATTGGTAAAACGCATAAAATATATGTTTTTAAAAATAAAAAAGATGTAAAGGTCAAAGAAACTGATAAAAAACTATTACTCAATTATTTTAAAAAGAATAAAACATTATATAATATTTTATTTGTCTTTATTAGCTTATTTTTATCTTTTTTATTGATTCCCAATGTTTTTATAAACAATGAACCAAATGAATTTATCACCAATGGTGCTATTTTGATCCATTATGCCCCACTAATGCTATGTATTTCATTGATAGTCCGCTCCATTAGCAATTATCTTCAAACGGAAAAAATTAAAAATAAACTTGTTAAATCGATTGCTTTAAAACCAGCTAAAATACAGCAGTATCGTTTTATTTTATCAAACTGGCTTTTTATTATTTCTATTTTGATGATTATTAGCGGTTTTTCACTAGATGTTATCGAAAGAAAAAACATTCCTATAACAGATAATATTTTAACTTTAAATGATTTAGGCTATTCTAGTGAACCTAGTGATACATATACTAAAAGTTCTAGTTTAATGATCAAAGAAGCATCTAGTTATTTTGAAAGTAATGATGATGAAATTTTAAAAATTAATTATTATTGTTTTTCTTCTAATGATAAAGCTAATAAATATTTAAATAATTATTTAAATGTTTATAATTATGAAAAGAAAAAGCAAATAGCTAATGGCTATTTACTTTCTAATGATTCTCTTTATAATAACATTATTTTTGTTCAAGATAAACAGTTGATTATTATTCAAACATCTTTTGATTTATTAGAAAATGATCTTTATCAAAAAATCCTTGATTTTAATTACTAGTCTCGTTTGATTAAACGAGACTATTTTTATAATTTAGTTAATAATTTGATTACTTCATCAATTTTTTTATCTGCATCATGTTCATTAATAGCATTTTTTACACAATGATTTAAATGATTTGATAAAACTTCGTTATTAGCATTTTTAATTAATGACTGTATCGCAAGTAACTGATTAGAAATATCAATACAATATCGATCATCTTCAATCATTTTAATAACGGCATCAATTTGTCCTCGCGCTGTTTTTAAACGCAACAATACTTTTTCATTAGACATTATTGATTTTCACTACCTTATATCCGGCTTTCTCCACCGCTGCTTTTAAAACAGAATCATCTAAAGTTGTTTCAACAATTGCATTATTAGCTTCCAAATCAACAACTGCATTTGTATCAGCTAAATTATTTAAAGCTTCTTCAACATGTTTTTTACACATTTGACACATCATACCTTCAATCTTAATTTCTTTTTTCATCTTTTTATTCTCCTTTTTATAATATGGTTTAAAACGTTTTAATCTAAGGGCATTACTTACAACACAAACAGATGAAAGTGACATACACAATGAACCAATCATCGCATCTAAACGTAATCCTAATAAATGATAGAAAACTCCAGCAGCAATAGGAATTCCAATTATATTATATATAAAAGCCCAAAATAGATTCTCTTTGATATTTAAAATTGTCTTTTTTGACAATTCGATTGAAGAAACAATATCACGCATATCATCCTTCATTAAAATAACATCAGCAGCATCAATAGCAATATCATTACCTTTACCAATAGCAACACCAACGTCACTGCGAACCAACGCTGGAGCATCATTTATTCCATCGCCTACCATCATAACACTATTACCCTGACTTTGTAACTTTTTAATTACATTTTCTTTATCCTGTGGTAATACTTCAGCAATAACTTCATCTAATCCTAATTGTTGATTAATAGCATTAGCTGATGTTTTTAAATCACCAGTAAGCATTACTGTTTTGATCTTCATCTCTTTTAAACGCTCAATTGCCTGTTTACTAGTTTGTTTTATTTCATCAAAAATACTCACTAAACCAATTAATTTATTTTCACTAGCTAGAAAAACTAATGTTTTACCTTGAGCTACAAAACTATCTATTTTATCTTGATAATCACTAAAATCAATCTTATTTTCTTTGATCATTCTAAGATTTCCGACTAAATAATCTTGATTTAAAACTGTTCCCTTGATCCCTAATCCACTTAATGATTCAAACTTATCAGTTTCAATCAATTCAATATTTAATTCCTCAGCTTTTTGAATAAAAGCATCAGCTAAAATATGACTAGAACCTTTTTCCAAAGATGCGATGATCTTAATTACTTCTTCATTAGCTAAACTATTGCTATAAACATCACTAACCTGCGCTTTTCCTTGGGTCAAAGTCCCAGTTTTATCAAAAACAACAACATCAATATTATTCTCATTTTCTAAGACACTAGCACTTTTGATCAAGATCCCATTTGTAGCCCCAACTCCGGTAGAAACCATAATTGCTACTGGAGTCGCTAAACCTAATGCACATGGACAAGAAATAACTAATACAGCAATAGCATTGGTAATTGCAAAATTCAATCCCATTCCCGCAATCAGCCAATAAATAAATGTTATGATTGCAATAATGATTACTGTAGGAACAAAATATTTTACTACTCTATCAATCATTCTTGTCATTGGTGCTTTGGAACTAGAGGCTTCTTCAACTAACTCGATTATTTTAGCTAAAGTACTATCTTCAACTGTTTTAGTTACCTCATATATAAAACTTCCCTGAAGATTATTTGTTCCTCCAATTACTAAACTAGCAACTTCTTTTTCAACCGGTAAACTTTCTCCCGTGATCATTGATTCATCAACTGAACTAAATCCTTGAATGATCTTTCCATCAACGGGAATCGTTTCATTAGCTTTGACTAAAACGTGATCATTGATTTTGAGCTCAGAAATCTTAACGATTTCCTCATTTCCATCATTTACTCGACACGCTACATCAGGTGCTAACTCTAATAATCGACTTATGGCATCTGTTGTTTTCTTTTTTGATTTTGCTTCTAAATATTTACCAAAACTGATTAAAGTAACGATCATTCCTGCTGATTCTAAATATATATTATGAACCAAATGCATTTCCATCATTGAACCAGTTAGACTCAAAACTAAAGAATATAAACTATATATAATTGCCGCACCTGAGCCTAAGGCAATCAATGAATCCATCGTTGGATCTAAATGAATCAAATTCTTAAAGCCGTTAATAAAATAATCTTTCTTCAAAATTAAAATCGGAATTAAAAAAATAGTCTGTAAAGCAAAATTAATATAACTATTTTCTCTAATAAAAGCAGGTATTGGATAATTAAACATCGATGACATCGAAACGTACATCAATAAAGCTAAAGCAATAAAACAATAAATAAGACGTTTTTTTAAATCACTTAAATCATCATTATCTACTAAACTCTCATCAAACAAACTCGCTTGATAGCCACCATCATTTACAGCCTTAATAATCAGGGTATCACTAACTTTACCTTCATCATAATCAACATTCATCGAATTAGTCAATAAATTTACTTCTACATTATTGACCCCTGGTAATTTACAAACACTATTATAAACGTGGTTTTCACAAGCAGAACATGTCATTCCTTTAACACTATATTTCTGTTTCATATTTCCCTCCTTACCCCTCCCTAGGGGGTACGATTATAGTATAAATGATAATCTTAGAAATTGCAAAAGAAATGCATAAAAAAACTATTACAAAAAGTAATAGTTAATAAAATGTTGCAACCTCCGCAACTGATTTACGTTTCGGACGATCAGGTTCAATATCACCAATGCCTAATGCAATAACAGCAACAATTATTTCTTCTGTAGGAATATTTAGCATTTCTCTGATTTTTTTCTCATCACGTATTCCCATGATCAAAGTTGCCAATCCTAATTCTGTTGCTTTTAAAATCATATTTTGATTATGAAGTCCTAAATCATAGCAACCCCAGCCATTAGCCAACTCATTGCTAGGACTACCATCTCGTTCAAAACCAGAACGATCTTTAACAAAAGTAGTAACGATCAAAACAGGTGCATCTTTACAGTTTTCTTGATTAAACTCTGGTAAGCATTTGTTTTTAAAAGTTCCTAATAATTCTTTTGAGCTAATTACATGATATCGCGCTGTCTGACTGTTTTTCCAAGATGGTGCTTCGATTCCTGCTTGAATGATTTGTTTGATTTTTTCTAAATCAACAGTTTCATTTTTATATTTTCTAATACTACGACGTTGTTCAATAACACTTTCTAATTCCATTTTTATTCCCCTTTTTTTACTATTATAGCATAAATAGGCTAATTATTAGCCTATTTATTATTTATTTAATTCAATCATTAAATCACAAATTTTATTTGAGAATTCAACTGGATTATCAATTGAGAATCCTTCAATCAATAATGCTTGATCATATAAAATACTTGCATAGTCTCCAACTTTATCTTTGTTATTTTCATAAACCTTTTTCATCGCATTGAAAATATCGTGATTTGGATTGATTTCTAAAATTCTTCCTGCTTTAACATTATTACCTTCAGGCATTTGATTTAAAACCTTTTCCATTTCAAATGATACCCCATCGCTTGATACTAAGCATACTGGATGTGATTTTAAACGTGAAGATACTTTAACATCGACAACTTTATCACCTAATGAATCTTTGATTGCTGTCAATAAATCTTTATTTTCTTCATTAGTCTTTTCTAATTGTTTCTTTTCTTCTTCTGTTTCAATATCTAAATCACCTTGAGCTACAGATTTAAATGGTTTTTCTTTATAATCTCGCATCATTTGGAAACAGAACTCATCAACATTGTCAGTTAAATATAAGACATCATAACCTTTATCTTTAACTAGCTCCACTTGTGGTAAAGTAGCAATCTTTTCTCTAGTTTCACCACTTGCAAAATAAATTTCTTTTTGTCCTTCAGGCATATTTTCAACATATTGAGCCAATGTAATAAGTTTTTCTTCTTTACTAGAATAATATAATAATAGATCTTGAAGTTTTTCTTTTAACATTCCATAACTATTATAAATACCAAATTTCAACTGTAAACCAAAGCTATCAAAAAATTCTTCATATTTTTCACGATCTTTTTTAAGCATTGTTTCTAATTCACTTTGGATCTTCTTTTCAATCTTATCAGCAATCACCTTTAGTTGACGGTCATGCTGTAACATTTCTCGTGAGATATTTAATGATAGGTCTTCAGAATCTACTAATCCTTTAACAAATCTAAAATGTTCAGGTACTAATTCACTAGCTTTATCCATAATAAAGACACCGCGTGAATATAATTGTAGTCCTTTTTCATACTCATTTGAATAATAATTCATCGGTGGCTTAGAAGGAATAAATAATATTGAATCATATGACACATTACCTTCAACACGAGTATGAATTACTTTCAATGGATCATTGAAATCATTAAATTTATCTTTATAGAACTCATTGTATTCTTCATCTGTAATATCTTTTTTATTTCTTTTCCATAAAGGAACCATAGAATTTAATGTTTGATTTTCAATTACATCTTCATATTCATCACTATCTTCTTTTTTCTTAGAAACAGTCATATCCATTTTAATTGGATAATGAACATAATCAGAATATTTCTTTACTAAATCACGAATATGATATTGGTTTACATATTCATCATAATTTTCATCTTCAGTATTATCTTTTAAATATAATTTGATCGTTGTTCCATGTTCACTAACATCTGTTTCAAAAATTTCATAACCATCACTAACTTCAGATACCCAAGTATGTCCCTGATCACTACCATATTTTTTAGAAATTACTTCTACTTTTTTAGCAACCATAAAAGCGGCATAGAAACCAACCCCAAATTGTCCAATAATATCAATATCATCATGATCATTTTCATTCTTGAACTCAAAAGATCCACTATTAGCAATCGTACCTAAATGAGTTTCTAATTCATCTTTATCCATCCCGATTCCATGATCTTTAATTGTTAAAACACGTTTATCTTTATCTAAACCAATTTCGATATTCAAATCATCACGATTAATTGATGAAATATTTTCAGTAAGTGCTTTATAATATAATTTATCACTTGCATCACTTGCATTAGAAATTAACTCTCTTAAAAAAATTTCTTTATGTGTATAAATAGAATTAATCATTAAATCTAATAATCTTTTTGATTCCGCTTTGAATTGTTTCTTTTCAGCCATAATTACATCTCCATTCTTATATTAGCACTCATCTTTCTTTTGTGCTAAAGCTATTTTAATACAACACCTTAGCACTGTCAACCCCCGAGTGCTAGTTTTTTAAATTTTTTTGCTAAACTTTATATTTAATAAACATTTATTATTTTGAACTCAGTTTTTTATGCATAAACGCAATAAAACTTTGAATTCCGATAACTGCTAACAAAATATAATATGGTGAATATAAAAATAAATATCTGGCTCTTGCTTCAAATAATAGTAAAAATAAAGTGATTCCAATAATTGCCAGAACAATTACATAAATATCCCTTTTATCAGTATTAACAATTCTTTTAACTGCAAGCAGAATAAAAAATAAAATCGTTATCCAAATACTTTGCTGATAGGTTGCATAACTTTTGTAGTATAAGCCATCATAATAATAAATATCTCGCAATATTTTAGCACTAGAATTATTAGGTGCTTCTAAAACAGTAAGATAAAAACCGCCTTCAACACTCCAAGCAAAAGTACCATCATTATAATTAGTCATCAACTTCTCACCTAATAATTTAAAATATCCAGAAATGCCATAATCTTCTAATCTTTTTTTTACCATTTCTAAATTAGCTTTGATTTTTTCTTCTTTTCCAATAAACGAAGCTGTATACATCACATCATCTTCATAATAAACACCTTTTGTAACTGGATTCATCCCCATCATCAAAAAATGGGTAAGTGGAAAAGCATCAGCTTCGTTTTCTTCATAACCAATATAATTATTAGAATAATTTTTAATAGTTAAAAAAACTATCATACAAGAAAGTAATACTAATAAAAATCTAGTACATCTTAATTTTCGCTTATTACTATAAAAAACAAATTTCCAAAATTCCACTAACATGATTGCAATTAAAATAATGATACAGGTTGGTTTAATTAAATAGCCAATCAATGATAAGATAAAAATTAAACTCCAGGCTAAATATTCATTCATATTCTTTCGATTTAAATAAAAATATAAAACTGCTGTGGTAAAAATAATTGAATAACTATCTGAATAAGGAATTGTTATCCATGGTGATAAAGCAATATAAATACTATAAATAAACAATGTTAAAACTGAATAATATCTATTTTTAAAAATAATTGCAGCACTTTTAGTAATAAACCAAGCTGAGATATTCACCAATAAAACACTTATTACAACTAGTGAAAAATCAAGATTTTCTATTTTTAAAAATATCGCGACTTCTTTAATTATTGTAAAGATAAATGTTAAAAAGACATTATTAGGATATCTTGTAAAATAACCATAATTTACATACTGCGAATTTAAAAGCTGCTGATTCGCTAAATCAGTTGAAGTATTTCTTAAAATAGAAACATCCCACCCCGATAAAAAATAAATATTATAAGCTATATATAATTGAATAATTAATAAAATAATACAGGCAACAATTAGTAAGATATTACATTCTCTTTTAGATAATTTATTAATACGTCTTCTAAAAAAGATATTATAAATCGTCCCCAAGACTAGTACCCCTATTATTCCTAAAATCAACAATACCCCATTAGACATAGTTACATTATTTTTACATGCATAATCCATACCTTGAGAAAATATAATATTCATTCCTAAAATCATTAAAATCATAATTCCAAATAATCCAATTATTATTTTATAAAAAACGCTTGAAATATTTTCTTTATCACGCATTATGATCACCTGTTTTTACATTACTATTTTTAAATCCATAACTGTTAAATTATTCCTAAATTAACAAAACCATCATAAACTCCATCTTCATCAACACTCTTACATATACTTGAAGCTATTTCTTTAAGTTTTGCATTGCCATTTGCCATAACCACACCATGATCAACAAAATCAATCATTTCATAATCATTCATACTATCACCAAAAGCAATAGTATCTTTTATATCAATATTTAGATAATCAATTGCATATTGAATTCCTGTAGCTTTATTATCTGTCTTTGAAATTAACTCTCCGTTGATCGTAGTTTCATCAAACATCTCATGAATTACTATATTAACATCATCTTTTAATTGTTTTAAAGCATTATCAAGTTTTTCTTGATTTAATGAAATAAAACAAATCTTATGAACTCCTTGATTAGTGTAAGTATTTATATCTTTGATATTAAACTTATCATGCTGTTGAGCTTTTAAACGTTCAAATTCAGAATTGCCTATTTCAAAATTTATTCCTCCAACAAATAACTGAACCATCTTATCTGTCGTAAAAGTCATTGTTGTACATTCATAATTATAATAAATATTAAATTTATCGAAAATACTTGTAATTTTATTAACTAATGAATTATCAAAATATGCACTATGTACTACTTTGTTATTGATTTCTACGTAGCTGCCAGCACTAGCAATAATACCATCAAATTCAACTGCATTTAACTCATTTTTTATACCAGCTTTATTTCTACCTGTACAAATAAAGACTTTGTGTCCATTTTCACGAGCCTTTTTTATCCCTTCTTTTACTTTTTCACTCATTTCTCGATGATTAGCTACTAAAGTTCCATCAACATCTAAAAAAATTGCTTTTTTATTCATAAACCCTCCTAAAATATAATTTATTTCATTATACAACTATTGTAATAATTTTTCTTCTTTTTTACAAATAAAAAAGGAAGTGTATCAACACTTCCTAGCATGATCATGATGATAAGTATCAACTAAATTACTTTTACTATTACACAAGCCGCCACAGCTATTACAATTACCACCACAACTTGACTTGCCATTAGCTTTATCTTTCCTAATTGAACGTATCGCTAAAACTACTGCAAACACAATAATTAAACTCACTAAAATCGTTGATAAATTTTCATTTAGCCATACCATCATTAACATCTCCTCTATTTTTGAGTAACTACGTTATCTAAATTAACATCAAGATTTTTACTTTCTTTATATGGACGAACTAATAAATAGATAAATCCAATCACTACTACAATTGCAATAATCGTTGCGATCGTAAATGATCCTGTAATGATCGTATTACCGATCTGATATACAGAAAATGCTACTAAGTAAGCAAATACAGTTTGATAAACAATTGCAAAAGCAGTCCATTTACCATTGTTCATTTCTCTTTTTATTGCTCCGATAGCGGCAAAACATGGAGCACAAAGTAAATTGAAAATCAAGAATGAAAATGCTGCAATTTGAGTATAACTTGAAGCTAATGTGCCCCAAATCTCGGCACCATCTTCGGCAACTTCAGCAAATCCATAAAGAATACCAAATGTACCAACAACATTTTCTTTAGCTACTAATCCTGTAATTGCAGCAACTGCAGCCTTCCAATCACCCCAACCAAGTGGTGTAAAGATCCAAGCAATTAAATTACCAATAGAAGCTAAAATACTATGATCTAATTGAGTATCTTCAAGCATTGTAAACTGACCATCGACAAATCCAAAATAAGAAGTAAACCAAACTAAAATAGTAGATAATAAGATAATTGTACCAGCTTTTTTAATAAATGACCATCCTCTTTCCCACATACTTCTTAAAACATTTAAAAGAGTAGGCATATGATAAGCAGGTAACTCCATTACGAATGGTGCTGGATCTCCAGCAAAACGTTTTGTTTTCTTTAAAATAATACCAGAAGTAATGATTGCGGCAATACCAATAAAATATGCTGCAGGGGCAACCCAAGAAGCACCATTAAATAACGCTCCAGCAATCAATGCAATAATTGGTAACTTAGCACCACAAGGAATAAATGTAGTAGTCATGATCGTCATTTTACGATCACGATCGTTTTCAATCGTTCTTGAAGCCATTACCCCAGGAACTCCACAACCAGTACCAATTAACATCGGAATAAATGATTTACCTGATAAACCGAATTTTCTAAAAATACGGTCCATGATAAAGGCAACACGTGCCATATAACCACATGATTCAAGAATCGCTAAAAAGAAGAATAATACCAGCATTTGAGGCACAAATCCTAATACGGCACCAACTCCGGCTACAATACCATCTAAGATCAAACCATTAAGCCAAGCAGCAGTTCCTAACGATTCTAATAATCCTTCAATCAAACTTGGAATTGATGGAATAGCTAAACCAAATAAACTCCATCCATCTCCAAACACACCATCATTAGCCCAATCAGTAGCCCATGTACCAACAGTGCTGACAGAAACATAATAAACTATATACATAATTACCGCAAAAATCGGTAAAGCTAACCAGCGGTTAGTAACAATTCTATCGATTTTATCAGAAATCGATAATTCTTCATTATTTCCTTTTTTATAACAATCATTAATTATTGAAGTAATGAACTGATATCTTTCATTAGTAATAATACTTTCAGCATCATCATCAAATTCTTTTTCAGTTTTAACGATAGTTGCCTCAACATTAGGAACTGTGCTCATTAAACCTGTAATTTTATCATCACGTTCGAATAATTTAATAGCATAAAAACGTTTTTGTTCTTCAGGAATATCTCCTGGAAGCATCATCGCAATATTATCTAATTCCTTTTCAACTGCTTTATCAAATTTATGAACTGGCATATTAATATTTTTTGAACGTGCTAATTTTACTGCCTGATCAGCTGCTTCTTTGATTCCTGTTCCTTTTAAAGCTGAAATCTCAACTACTTGACAGCCTAATTCATTAGATAACTTTCTAATATTGATCTTATCACCTTTTTTATTAACAAGATCCATCATATTAATCGCCATCAAAACCGGAATTCCTAATTCCATGATTTGTGTTGTTAAATAAAGATTTCTTTCTAAGTTAGTACCATCTACGATATTAATAATTGCATCTGGACGCTCTTGAATTAAATAATTACGAGCTACAACTTCTTCTAATGTATAAGGTGATAAAGAATAAATTCCTGGCAAGTCCATTAATTTAACATCTTTATTTCCTTTTAATTTCCCCTCTTTTTTCTCTACCGTTACTCCTGGCCAGTTTCCCACAAACTGATTAGAACCAGTTAAGGCATTAAATAGTGTTGTCTTTCCACTATTCGGATTACCTGCTAACGCAATTGTAATTGACATTTTTTCACCCTCCTATAAGACTTCAATCATGGCAGCATCTGCTTTACGTAAAGATAATTCATAACCTCTTACCTTTACTTCAATTGGATCACCTAATGGCGCAACTTTGCGCACAAATACTTCTGTACCTTTAGTGATTCCCATATCCATGATTCTTCTTTTGACAGCACCATCACCATGTAGTTTTACTACTTTAGTACTTGTACCGCATTTTACATCTCTTAGTGTCTTCACCGATTAATCCCCCTTAAATCATAATCTTATTAGCCATTTCCTGACTAATCGCAACTCTTGATTCTTTAATTTTAGTAATTAAATTTCCTTGATTCTTACTTACAACAGTGACAGTGGTGCCCACTGTAAAACCAAGTGATTCTAAAAATAACTTTACTTCTTGTTTTCCACCAACTTTTTTGATAGTTTGTGCTTCACCAATATTTGCCATAGTTAAAGGCATCATCACCACTTCCTCACTTTTCTGTTAGTTATATCTAACTATGTTTATGTTATACCCCGCTAACTAAAATGTCAATACTATCACATAAAAAAGTTAGAATATTTTAACTCAAAATTTAAAATAGTTTATAAAAAACCAGAGCATTTATTAATGCTCTGGAATTGATAAAACTTTATATTTCAACGATTTGCCCATCATTGATTTTCAACTGTACATCACACTTTTTAGCTAATGAAGGTGAATGAGTAACAATAATAACACATTTATTATTGTTATGTGCCAATTCAATAAACGCTTTTAAAATCTCTCGAGAATTTTTTTCATCAAGATTACCAGTAGGTTCATCAGCTAAAATCAAATCAACATCTTTAGCTATTGCACGAGCAATCGCAACTCTTTGCTGCTGTCCTCCAGATAATTTTCTAATATCACGAAGGCATTGTTCTTTAGATAATCCTAAATCATTTAAAATTTTTAAACAATATTCTTTTTTGTTAGGAATCTTTACCCCAGCAATTTCAATAGCATTGACAACATTTTCATAAGCATTCATATAATGAATCAAATTATATGATTGAAAAACGATTGAAATATTGTTACGACGATATTTATTAAGACCTATTTTTGCAGTGTCTGTCCCTTTGAAAAAGACCTTGCCGCTTTTGGGTTTATCTAAACCGCCAGCTAAAATAATCGTTGTCGTTTTTCCACTACCACTAGCTCCTACGATTGCATATATTTTCCCTTTTTGAAAACTATAATTTGCTTTATCTAAAATCGTTACATTACTAGAACCATCCAAATAATGGTATGAAACATCTTCAAATTCTAATATTGTTTCCATATTACCCCTCCTTTTTCACTAGAATTTCTCTAGGTGATAGTCTAAGTATATAAGCTGATGGAATCACGATTGAAACTAAGCAAATAGCAGCAGTAATACCTGCTAATTTAGCTGCTGTCGGCACGGTTAAAGAAACATCTAATTCTGTATTCTCCGGCCCGCTAAAAGCATCATTAAACATTCTTCTTCCAAACTTTGAAACTTCTGCTCCTTGATCCAAATTACTATCTGCTGTTTCTTGATCAACTGCAGGTATTTCCATTTGAACATGATTATCGTTAGTTCCTGCTTCAAGCATATTCCCAACAAGATTAGAAACCATTTTCCCTGTTCCTAAAGAAATTACAAATGCAACTGCTGCTACTAGAAGCATTTCCAATAATTGTTGTAAAATTATTTTGATTTTACTTTGTCCAAGAGACAAGAAAACTCCAATTTCATAATATCGATTTCTAATAGTTAAAATTAAAATCAAACATAATATTGCGCTTCCAGCCCCAATAACAACAATTAAAAATATTGTTGCAAATGACTGAGTATTTTCTAAACTGTTTATATTTTGCTGATACAAGCGATCATTTGCATCTAAACTATAAGTTTCAAAATCAATATCACTTTTCTCTTTAGCTAATTCTTGAAAAGCTTCCAAATTTTCTGGATCATCTAAATAATAAACTGCTGATGTTAGATCAGAATCACTTCCAGAAAAAAGTTGACCAATTGATAAATCTGTATAAATTGTATTAAAAGGATTACTTTGACCAGGTCCTCCTATTTGCTGTGAATCGTTCACTTCATAAATTCCGACAATCGTTAAGTCATGACTAATCGTTTCATCATTAACTGTAGCTGTTAACGTTATTGTATCACCTACATCTAAGTCATTATCACTTGCTAAAGTCGTTTCAATAACACAATTATTAGTTCCAGCATCATTTGCTGATAATAATCTCCCCTCGATTAAAGTACTTTTCTCTTCGCTAAAAGTATCTATATATTCCATTGTTGTATTAGCGCTGATTGAAAACTCACCCTGATTACTATCAAATCCTCCTTGAAAGTTATCAGGTTTTTGCATATTACCTTGCATACCACCTTCACTTTGATTTTCTTCATCTGCAGTAAGTTCAACTGGATCAATAGTGTCACTATCAGCTGAAGTTGAAATGTTGTAATTGTAACTCTTCACATATTGTAGATTTTTTAATTGATCAGCCATTGCAATTGTAACGCTTGCCCTAACTTCATCTACAGCCTGCCCCTTTTCTCTTTGATTCATCATGTTTTTCATATTCGTTGTCAAAGTAACATCACTACCAAGTGTTGAACGAATTTGATCCATTGATTTTTTTGATGCACTTTGTATTGATAATCCAGCAATTATTAAATTTGCAATCACGATCATAATTACAAATAATAAAATTGTTTTACCAATATTTTTTCTAATACTTAGAAATGCATTTTTTAACATACCTCTACCTCCTGGTATCAATATATCAAAACAAATATATTGGTAAAATCGTACAAATATGTGAAAAAAAGTAATCCTAAAGGTAATTTATCTTTATAGCTATCAAATGCCTTATTTTTTATGAGATATCGCTATATTTATTTTAAATAACAAAAAAGTCTTTAGAATCTTCATTTACATGAAAATTCCAAAGACATGTTATTTATGCTTTTATTTTAGAATTTTTCTTATTTCCTGATACAACAATGTTATCATCACCTAATTGATCTTTTGCATTTTGATTATTAGATTGTTGCTCGTGTTTTGGTTTATTCATAAATTCACCTCAATAATAGTATCCCCAATTTATTTTAAAAAATTCAAAATTTTTAAAAAAATAAAGAGATGGTCACCCATCTCTATTCATCTCCAAAACAAATTCCAATTGCTTTAGCCGCTTTTACTAATTCACCATTTGGATCAACGTGTTTTTGTCTACCAAATTTTGCATCTCCAATTACTTCTTCTAAAGAAGTATATGACATATTTTCACCTTTTAAAGTAACTACATTACCAAACTTACCTTCTTTGATAAGTTCCAATGCTTTGACTCCAAAACGAATTGATAAAATACGATCATATGATTGAATATCTCCGCCACGAATAATATGTCCTGGATTTACAGAACGTACTTCATGATTTGGAATTGCCTTTTCCAAATCATCAGCAACTTTTGCGGCAATACCACCTAAACGAATTGGATCTGGACTATCTTCAACAATTTTTCCAATTACTTTTGTACCATCAGCATATTTAGCACCTTCAGCAACAGCAATTACTGTATATGGATATCCTTCTTCATCACGTTTAGCAACATGTTTTACAATATTATCAATTGTAAAAGGAATTTCTGGAATCAAAATACATGAAGCATTTCCGGCCATTCCTGAATATAAAGCGATCCATCCAGCATCACGACCCATTAACTCACAACAAATAACTCGATGATGAGATTTAGCTGTCGTATTTAAACGATCAATAAATTCTGTACCTACTGAAGAAGCACTAATAAATCCATATGTTAGATCTGTTGCTGGTAGATCATTATCCATTGTTTTAGGAATTCCAATTACATTAACACCTTTTCGTGAAAAATCACGGGCACTTGTCAATGTTCCATCACCACCTAAAACAACTAATACGTCAACACCAGCTTTTTTTAAATTTTCAACGCCAACATCTGAAACGTCTTTTTTAACTTTTCCACCATTTCCATCATCAACAAGATAATCAAATAAATTATCTTTATTAGAACTAAATAAAATAGTTCCACCTTCTTTATAAATATTTTCTACCTTGTCAACTGTCAATTCTATGTAATCATTGTTATATAAACCGCGGTATCCATAAACATAACCAATAACTTCATACCCGTATTCGTTAATTGCAGCTTTTGTTACCGCTCTGATAACTGCATTCAAACCTGGACAGTCTCCACCACCAGATAATAATGCGATTCTTTTTACGTCTGCCATAAACATCCCTCCATGGATTATATTATAATTTTTTTTTACTGAAACACAACAAAAATGTTACCGTTTCCATAAAATAATAACATTATTATTCATAATTGTATAGAATTTTATTCTATAAAATTCTATTTTTTAAATAGCTTTCAATGATTTTAACCGGCAAGCCAATGACAGTTTCAATATCTCCATCTATTTCAGTCACTAAACTTCTTCCGGTCCCTTGAATAGCATATGCTCCTGCTTTGCCCTGCCATTCGCTTGTATTTAAATAATCATTAATTTCCTGATCTGTTAAATCTTTAAAAGTCACTTTAGTACTATCATGATAAGTGTTAACTTTATTATTATCTATGATAGCAACCGCAGAATAAACGATTTGTGTCTGATTAGACAATTGTTTTAACATTTTAAAAGCTTCATTACGATCACGCGGCTTTCCTAACATCTTTTCTTTTAAACATACCATTGTATCAGCCCCAACAACTATATCATTGGGATATTTCAATGATATAGGTAAAGCTTTTTGATAGGCTAATTTCTCCAAACGTAAAGGAAGTGCTAGCTTTTCATCTAACACTTCATCTATTTCTACATAATCAATTATAAAATCAATTTTATGTAATTCTAAAAGCTCTTTTCTTCTAGGTGAGCTACTAGCTAAAATAATTTTTTTCATTATTCTGCTTTACTTTCTTCTTTTTTTACAGGTTTAGGAAGCAAAGCTTTTCTAGAAACGTTAACTTTTCCTTTTTCGTCAACCTTAGTAACTTTAACTTTAATAATATCTCCAAGCTTTACTACTTCACCCATTTTTTTAGTTCTTTCATAAGCATAATCAGAAATATGTAAGAATCCGTCTGTTCCATCAAATAAATTTACAAAAGCATAATTATCTTCAACTCTAACGATCTTACCATCATATACTTCACCAACTTTAGCCTTTTTAACAATTTTTTCTATTAATGCTATCGCCTTATTGATTGCTTCTTGATCATAATGATAAATAATAACTGTTCCATCCTGCTCAATATCGATTTTAACGCCATCAGACTGTTCAATAATTTCATTAATTGTTTTTCCACCCTGACCAATAACTGATTTAATTTGATCTGGTTCAATCTTCATCATCTGAACTTTTGGCGCATATGGTGACAACTGTGCTCTTGGCTCACTAATTGCTTCTAACATATTAGCCATAATTTGTTTTCGAGCCACTTTAGCTTGAGCCAAAGCCTCTTGTAAAATTTCTTTAGTAATTCCATCTATCTTAATATCCATTTGTAAAGCACATATTCCCTTTTCCGTTCCAGCAACTTTAAAATCCATATCTCCTAAATGATCTTCCATCCCTTGGATATCTGTTAAAATTGTATAATCATCACCCTTTTTAACTAATCCCATGGCAACACCAGCAACTGGAGCCTTGATCGGTACTCCTGCTGCCATTAATGACATTGTCGAAGCACAGATAGACGCTTGAGACGATGAACCATTAGATTCTAATACTTCTGAAACAACTCTAATCGTATATGGGAAAGTATCTTCACCAGGAATAACCTGTGCCAAAGCTCTTTCACCAAGCGCTCCATGCCCTATTTCACGACGACCTGGCGCCCCCATTCTACCAACTTCACCAACTGAATATGGTGGGAAATTATAATGATGCATAAAACGTTTTTGATCTTCCAGTCCTAAACCATCAATTTTTTGATGTTCACCGATTGCCCCCAAAGTTGTCACTGATAAAACCTGTGTTTCCCCACGTGTAAATAAAGCTGAACCATGAACTCTCGGTAATAAGTCGACTTGGGAATCCAACGGTCTGATTTCATCAAGCTTACGTCCATCAGGTCTAATCTTTTCTTCAGTAATTAAACGACGAACCTCATCTTTTTCTAAATCATGTAAAATGATTCCGACTTGTTTCATTACATTAGCTTTTATTTCTTCATTTTCATATTCTCTATTATCATATTCTTCAGTCACTTGAGCAACTAATTCATCAATTGCTCCATATCTTTCTAACTTCCCAGGAATCGAAACAGCAGCCACCATTTCTGCTTTTGCCCGATTTGAAATTTCTTCAACTAAATCAACATCTAATTCAAATAAAGGAATTTCTAATTTTTCTTTTCCACAAGCTTCCACGATTTTTTCCTGGAATGCAATCAATTCTTTAATTTTTTCATGACCAAATAACAAAGCCTCTAACATGACTTCTTCACTTACTTCTTTAGCATCTGCTTCAACCATATTAATGGCATCTTTAGTTCCTGCTACTTCTAAATTAATTAATGATCTTTCTAATTGTTCAGGCGTTCCGTTAACAATAAATTCACCATCAACCAAGCCAACATTGACCCCAGCAATCGGCCCATTAAAAGGAATATCAGAAACACATAAGGCCAATGACGCTCCTAACATCGCAGCCATTTCTGGAGTTGCATCTTGATCGACTGATAAAACAGTATTAACACTTTGAACTTCATTTCTAAAACCATCCGCAAATAACGGTCTAATTGGTCGGTCGATCATTCTTGCTGTCAATGTTCCATGCTCACTTGGGCGCCCTTCTCTTTTTAAAAATCCTCCTGGAATCTTTCCAACAGAATATAATTTCTCTTCATAAGTCACTGTTAGTGGAAAAAAGTCAACATCTTTTGGTTCTTTTCCGGCAACAACAGTAGATAAAATAACTGTATCATTATATCTTACTAATACAGATCCATTAGCTTGTTTAGCTAATTCTCCAATTTCCACACTTAGATTTTTACCATAAAAATCCATACTAAACACTTGTTTACTCATTCTTTCACCTCATCTATTATCTTAGCCATTATAACATATAAATTTCTATTTCAAAACAATTTATTACTTAACTACTGCAAAACCGTTTAAAAAAATGTTATAATACTAATCAGAGGTGATTTTATGAATGAAAACGAATTAAAAAGCTTAGAGGTATACAATGCAAAATTTAAAGAAGATCCTACTTCTTTCAATGATTTCCAAGCTAACGACTACATCAAATTATTGAAAAAAAGCGACAACAACGAAGAAGCAATTGAAGTTGGAAAAACATTTTTGTCTTTGTGCCCAAACTTAAGAGGATTTTTAAACCAGTATGGTTATGCTCTTTACAACAAATTCATCAACATTGATGATAACGAAATTAAAGAAAATGAAACACTTTTCTTTAGTGTCCTTGATGATATCTTGGCTATCTGTAAACAAGAAAGATACTCACCAATGGAACCATCTGTAAATCGAGCAATTAAGTATTTGCAAAGAGAAAAACCAAAAGATTGTGAAAAATTAATTGAGATGCTTGATTTACTAGATCCAAATCTACTAGATGATAAACCATTTACTAATCTTGAAGGAAAAGAATTTGAATCTAAAAAAGAACGTTACTATCGTTTAAAAGTAAAAGCTCTATACGAAGCTAAAAAATACAAAGAATGTGTAGAAACAGCAAACAATGCACTATCTTTACCTTTGAAATGGCATTTTAACACATTACAATGGATCAATTATCAAAGAGCTTGTTCATTAGTTGAATTAGAACAATATGAAGAAGCTAAGAAAATCTTTTTATCTCTACATAATCGTATCCGTAATATTAACTTTTACGAGGTTTTATATAAAACAAATGCTAACATCGGTAATATCAAAGAAGCTAACGCTTATTTATTATATGAATTCTTTGAAAATGGCTATAGCATTGATCATTTAGGAATTTATCTAAGATTAAAAGAGGCAACAAAAAGAACTAACGATCCTGAATTAATCGAAATCGTTGATCTTTTCTTAACAAAACTTTGTCAAGAAAACAACAAAGAATATACTCCAGAAAATGATCATGGCGATAAATACAAAGACCAAGATTCTAGTGAGCTTTACGACATTATGTATGAAAAAATCATGAATAGTCTTGATAAATATGTTGAAAGAGTTGAAGGTACAGTAGTTCATTACAACAATCAAAAAGCATTAGGAACTATTTCAAAATATGATGAAGATGGCATTTTCTTTAGACAAGCTGATTATGTTTATGATGAAGAAGTTCAACGTCGTGATAAAGTTGAATATACTCCAATTGAAACTTTTGACAACAAAAAAGGTGTTGTTACCAGCAAAGCTATTTTAATCGTAACAACTGAAGAATATTTAGACTTTGGTTACTAAAAACAAAACTAACAGAAGAATTATCAATTTCTTCTGTTTTTTGTTTAATTTACTTATTTAAGCATATGTAGTAATTGTTTAATGATTGTCTGAAAAATATCTAAAAATAATTTACACATTTTTCTTGACAAAAGTATCTATATAAAAAAAAGAAATTTCTTATTCTATTAAAAATACCACAGTTTTCGAAATTTCCTTTTAATATTATAAATTTTCTTAATAAGTATTATCTACTTTTTGTTTAAACACTGCAAAATCATCTTCTTCAAATATATATTCATATATTAATTCTATTTGTTTTTCACTCAATCCTTCTACCCATTCCTGGCAGTCTTGATGATATTGCTTTTTTAATATCTTGATGCATCTTTGTTTTTCTTTTTTTAAAGTTTCTTTTTTGCCTATTTCAACTCCTTCTTCTCGTCCAATCTCAATCCCTTGTTCGATACCTTGTTTGATTCCCTCTTCGATCCTTTTGGCTGTCTTTTCTTCGCGCTCCATCTCTAAGGATTCGGTTCTAAGCTTCGCTAACGCTAACTGATTCGCTAATGACCATATCGGCTCATTACTTCTAAACTTGTCATACATCTTTATCACCATCTCCACTATATCTTCTTCTCTTTCCTTCATTATAGCAGTGT